>NZ_JBIVYI010000008.1:0-428234 GCF_044769665.1 Rhizobium sp. NPDC090279
CGCCATCACGCCGGTTCCGGGCGGCGTCGGGCCGATGACGATTGCCATGCTGATGGCCAATACCGTCATCGCAGCCCATCGCACGGCCGGAAAGCAGCCGCCGAAGTTTTGAAGAAAATGCCGTCCGGGAGATGACAAAAAACCACTCGGATCGGCTTGCCAAGGCATGAAAGACGACTATAGTCAGGAAATAAATATTCCATAGAAGAAAATGAGGGAACGAAATGGCATTATCATGGCGTTTCTCCGCCTTGGCGGACCGGCACCGTGCTCTCGGATCGAAACTCGAAGACTGGAGCGGCATGGGAACCGCCTGGACCTACGAGAAGGACATGTCGGACGAACATGTCGCGATCCGCACCAAGGCCGGGCTAATGGACGTTTCCGGCCTCAAGAAGGTGCATCTTGTGGGGCCGCACGCCATCGCCGTGCTCGACTATATCACCACCCGAGACATGTCGAAGATCTATCCCGGCCGTTCGGTCTATGCCGCAATGTTGAATGATCGCGGCTATTTTACCGACGACTGCATCGTCTATCGCACAGGGCCTAATTCCTGGATGCTGGTGCATGGTTCCGGCTCTGGCCACGAAGAACTCGTCAAGCAGGCAGCTGGGCGTAACTGCGCCGTCCTCTTCGACGACGATCTGCATGACCTGTCGCTGCAGGGACCGGTCGCCGTCGATTATCTGGCCAAATACGTGCCCGGTATCCGCGATCTCAAATATTTCCACCACATGCAGACGACGCTGTTCGGCGCTCCCGTGATGATCTCGCGCACCGGCTATACCGGCGAGCGCGGCTATGAAATCTTCGTGCGTGGCCAGGATGCGCCGATGGTCTGGGATCGCATTGTCGCGGAAGGCAAGGAGATGGGGATCATTCCCTGCTGCTTCAGTGTTCTCGACATGCTGCGTGTCGAAAGCTATCTGCTCTTCTATCCCTATGATAACTCGCAGATGTATCCTTTTGCCGATCAGCCGCCCGGCGACAGCCTCTGGGAGCTCGGTCTCGACTTCACCGTCAGCCCCGGCAAGACCGGCTTCCGCGGCGCCGAGGAACATGCACGCCTCAGGGGTCAGGAACGTTTCAAGATTTTCGGCATGCTCATCGATGCCGACGGCCCGGCCGATCTTGGCGACGAAGTCTTTGCCGATGGCAAAAAGGTCGGTGTCATTACCTGCCCGTGCTATTCTGCACTGACGAAGAAATCGATGGCGATCGCCCGTCTCGATGTCGACAAGGCCGTGCAGGGCACGAAGCTCGAGGTGCGTGGCAAGAGCCTGAAGGCGAGCGCGATTGCCCATACGCTGCCGTTCGACGATCCGGAGAAAAAGAAGAGGACGGCCATCGGCTAAGGAGGCGCTCATGCTTGTCGAAGGCATCAAGAGCCGACCGGTCTATAAGGGTCTTACCATCCAACCGCACGCCCGGCGGCATCTGTTTGCACTGGAAGGCGAGGGGGCCAATGCCCTCCTCGACCAGACGCCGGCGCTTGATGATGCAGCTCTGTCGCGCAGCGAAATCCTCTATGTCGCGCGCGGCTCGCAGGGCAAAGGCCATGACGAGGGCCTGCGCAGGCTCGGCGCCGACATGTTCTTCACGGCACCGACCATCGCAACGCTGCTCTTTCGTCTGAAAGGATCGCTTGCGACGGCCCATATGGGCACGCGGCTCTACATCGCCGGCACCGAAGGCTTCATCGGCCAGGCGATGATGGTGGCGCTCGACTACGGCATGGACCATGCCTCGATCATCTCCGAGCATCGCGGCTCGCTCGCCCGCCGCGTGCAATGCGTGCATTGCAAGGGTATCACCGACGATGTGACGCATAGCCCGTTCACCTGCAGCCATTGCGGGCTTCCGCTTCTGGTGCGAGACCATTATTCGCGCCGCCTCGGCGCCTTCCAGGGCGTCAACATCGATGCGGAAGAGCCAGGCAGTGCGCCCGATCCCGAGGAGTTGTTCCTATGAGCGGTGGTACGGAAATTCCGGTCCGCGTTGCGAAGGTCACTCCCATTGCCGAGCGCATCAAGCGTTTCCGCTTCGAGCGGCTCGACGGCAAGCCGATGCCTTATTTCTCCGGTGGCGCGCATGTGATCGTCTCGATGAACGACGAAGGCCACATGCGACGCAATGCCTATTCGCTGATGTCGCCGCCGCACGATTGTTCGGCCTATGAGATCAGCGTGCTGCGCGTCGAGGATTCGCGCGGTGGCTCCGCCTTCATGCATGAGAAGGTGCGCGAAGGCGACGAGCTCAAGGTCAGCTATCCCGTCAATCTCTTCCAGCCGGACTGGCGCGGCCGCAAGCATCTCCTGATCGCCGGCGGCATCGGCATCACGCCCTTCATCGCCATGATGCAGCAGTTTTCCCGCGAAGGCGCCAATTTCGAGCTGCATTATGCCGTACGTTCGCTGGATCGCGGCGCCTATTGCCGCGAGCTCGTCGAGCAATATGGCCCGCAGCGGGTGAAGATTTATTGTGACGCCGACCGCAATTTCATCCCTGTGGCACGTCTGCTCGAAAGCCAGCCGCTCGGCACGCATCTCTATGTGTGCGGTCCGGCAGGGATGATCGACGGCGTGCTGCGAACGGGCATCGAGGCCGGCTGGCCGGAACAGAACCTGCATTCGGAACGATTCCTGTCGTCGCAGCCCGGCAAGCCCTTCTCGATCGAGCTGACGCGCTCCGGCAAGACCGTCCATGTCGGCCATCACGAGAGCATGCTGGAAGCGATCGAGGCAGCCGGCGTCGACGCGCCCTTTCTCTGTCGAGGCGGCGCCTGCGGGCAATGCGAGACGGGTGTTGCCGCCTGCGACGGCAAGCTTCTGCATAATGACGTCTATCTGACCGACGAAGAAAAGGCTTCCGGCCGAAAGGTGATGATCTGCGTTTCCCGTTTCGAAGGAAGCGCACTGCATCTCGACCTTTAGGCATCCGGCCGAACCCAGGAGAACGGACATGGCAATCGCCTTCAAGCAGGAAACGTTCCGGGACGATTTCAGCTATCGCAACAGTCCGGACAACATCCGGCGCTTTCCGTTCCCGTTCGATCGCGACGAGTACATGTATTCCGTCAACATGGAACCGCATGTGAAAGGGCAGAAGGACACGGTCTACGAAAGCCTGATCGACGTCGACGAGCATTACGTCGCCGAGATGCGCGACCGGGCGCTGGTACTGAAGGAAGATCCGCTGCGTTATCAGGCGCTGCCGCACATGATGACCTCCCAGTGGGATACGCTGGAATTGCTGATGGAAGAGCAGGCAGCCGGCTATCCCGAGCACTTCACGCTCACCAAGAACGGCGACCAGTGGCGCTGGATCAACCGTCCCCTTGGCATCGACGACACATTCACCTTCGGTGACGCATCCACGCTGCCCTACGAGCCCTTCGAATACATTACCCGCCAGGCACAGGGCGATTTCTGCATCGTCGACCAGCGCGACGGCAATCTGTGGATGGATGCCGGCATGGTGACGACCCAGGCCGACTGGTCGCTCGATTTCGATATCGGCATGAACTTCATGGAGTGGCACGGCCCGGTGCCGCTCGCCCACCAGATCGGCGTCTTCGACCGCGCGCTGAAGTTCCTTTTGAACCTGCAGCAGGGCAAGCCGACGCGCCGTTTCAACTGGACGATGACGATCAATCCCCGCCTCGATACCAGCCCTGAAAACTATCCGAAATGGGGAACGGACCGCACCACCGTCACGCCTGACAATGTCGGCGAGAAGGTGCATCTGCGCGTCGAGTTGCAGAGCCTGTGGCGGCTGCCGCGCTCGAACGCCATCCTCTTCGTCATCCGCTGCTATCTGATGAACATGGACGAGCTGGTGACCGTGCCGAAATGGGCGCGCCGCTTCCCGCGCGTGCTGCGCACCCTGCCGCCGGAGCTCATCGACTACAAGGGCCTGACACGCTTCCGCCAGACGACGATCGACTGGCTTTCGACCTATGACGACGGGGCGCCGACCAGTCCGGGCATCTTCCCCGACTGATGCCTCCGGCCGCGCCAAACGACTGCATGCGATAAGAATTTCGATATAATCGAGAAGGGGAATGCGACATGACACGAGTTGCCGTTATCGGTGCCGGCCCTTCGGGCCTTGCCCAGCTGAGGGCCTTTCAATCGGCCGCAAAGAAGGGTGCTGATATCCCTGAAGTCGTCTGCTTTGAAAAGCAGGCGGATTGGGGCGGCCTCTGGAACTATACCTGGCGCACGGGCCTCGATGAATATGGCGAACCCGTCCATGGCAGCATGTATCGCTATCTCTGGTCGAACGGCCCGAAAGAATGCCTGGAATTTGCCGACTATTCCTTCGAGGAGCATTTCGGCAAGCCGATCGCCTCCTATCCGCCGCGCGCGGTGCTTTGGGATTATATCAAGGGCCGCGTCGAGAAGGCCGATGTGCGCAAATGGGTGCGCTTCAGCACGCCCGTGCGCATGGTCCGCTTCGACGATGCCACCAAGAAGTTCACCGTGACGGCGCATGATCGCACGCAGGACCGGATGTATGACGAGGAGTTCGACTATGTCGTCGTCGCCTCAGGCCACTTCTCGACACCTCACGTCCCCTATTTCGAAGGCGTGAAGACGTTTAACGGCCGCGTGCTGCACGCGCATGATTTCCGCGATGCGGTGGAGTTCAAGGGCAAGGACGTCCTGCTCGTCGGCCGCAGCTACTCGGCCGAGGATATCGGTTCGCAGTGCTGGAAATACGGGGCGAAATCTGTCACGACAAGCTATCGCTCCAAGCCGATGGGCTTCAAATGGCCTGCCAATTTCGAGGAACGGCCGCTGCTGACGCGGCTTGAAAACAAGACCGCCTACTTCCTCGATGGCTCGTCGAAGGATGTCGACGCGCTGATCCTCTGCACCGGCTATCAGCATCATTTCCCCTTCCTGCCCGACGATCTGCGCCTGAAGACGGCCAATCGCCTCTGGGCCGATCATCTCTACAAGGGCGTCGTCTTCGACAAGAATCCGCAGCTGTTCTATATCGGCATGCAGGACCAGTTCTATACCTTCAACATGTTCGACGTGCAGGCCTGGTGGGCGCGCGACGTCATCATGGGCCGCATCCAGCTGCCGTCGGAGACCGAGCTGCAGGCGAACTTCGACAAGTGGCGCGCCCGCGAAGAGACGCTCGAGGATGCCGAGCAGATGATCTGGTACCAGGGCGACTATGTGAAGGAACTGCTCGCCGAGACCGATTATCCGAGCTTCGACATCGAGGGCACGAACAAGACCTTCATGGAATGGGAGCATCACAAGGCTCACAACATCATGGGCTTCCGCGACCACGCCTATCGCTCGCTGATGACCGGCACCATGTCGCCGACGCATCATACGCCCTGGGTCGAGGCGCTTGACGATTCGATGGAGGAATATCTGCGTAATTGATCCGCGGTCATTTCCCCACCTAACCGGCAAGGGAGGCGAAGAGCAGCCCTTGCCGGCCTTTTGTGCGTTGAGACGAAACGAGTTCATCCGCAACCTTCTCTTCGGGCATGGCCTTCATGGATTTCCAGACGAGCGTTCTCGGCCGCATGGCCGGTTTCCTTTATCGCTGCCGGGCAGACGAAAACTATACGATGCTTGACATGACCGATGGCATCGAGCGCATCTTCGGCTATCCCGCCGATGAAATCATCGGTAACCGGGCACGAACATTCACCTCGATCATGTGCGAGGAGGATATTCCGCTGATGGATGCGCTCGTCGGCAGGGCTTTGGAAAATCGCGCCGACTGGACGATGGAATATCGTATCCGCCATCGCGACGGACATTTCCTTTGGGTGACCGAGACCGGCGGCGGTGTCTGGGACGAGGCCGGAGAACTGCTCTATCTCGAAGGCAGCATCCTGAACATCGAATCTCTTTATCAGCGTATCGACGAGCAGACCGCCGGCATGCGGGTCACGGCATCCAAGACCAATGAGATCCTGCAGTCTCTGCGCTACCTGAAGCTGCTGGCAGTCAATGCCGGCATCGAAGCGGCAAGGGCGGGGACGGCGGGTTCCGGTTTCGCGGTGCTCGCGGCGGAGATGCGCACGCTTGCCAACTCCTCTGAGGAGGCAGCGCGCGCGATTTCGAGCGCACAGAAGAAAGCGGAATAGGCTCTGTTGCAAGTTCTGTAAACGAGACCTAGGCCCCTTGGTGTCTTGAATATGCCTGTATCTCCGCCAACGAAGGTCGGCCACCCATCATAAAGAAATTCATTTTAATATAGTTCGGCAGATTGAGTTGAACCACGGTCTCTGAAACATCTGCAGTGGTCGCTTCTTCGTAAGATATCGACGCCTTTTGAAGAAGCATCTTCGCTTCCTCAAGCGACAAGCCGGGTCTGAAGCCGTCGAACTGAACATAGCGCCGGGCCGCGTATTTCATCTTTCCTTGCTTTGGCTCCGGAAAGCCGTCGATTGCTGCCCACATTCGAACACCGACTCTACGAACCTCTACCTGCGTGCCTCGTATCCAAAGTTCGACCTGAATATTTCCGTGATAATCGAGCAGGCTGTCGAAAGTTGCACTCCCGCTGAAATCCCACCAGCTCGGTATTCCGAAAAGGCGGCCAAAAGAGAAAAGGGGAACGTCCGGACGGAGCGCCTGAGACGGCGTTTTTCGAAGTAGCTCCAAGATCGAGAAGGCTTCTGGGCCATGTTTCGTGTGCATGAATAGCGGATATCATGGCCTCGGCTTTGCTACAATATAGCTCCAAACTATGCTTCTAACCGATGCAGGTTGTTTCGTCCAACAAAGCTGCAATTATCCGTGCCGACTACATGATTTCTGTCAAGATACGAGCGGAACGCCCTTTTTTCCGAGGGTAGTCGCTGGGTAGTTTTCCAGAAATGCCTTACGAGCGCGGCCGCGTCTTCTGTGGATCATAGTGGGACAGCGGCACGATAACGGCCGGAAGCCGCTTCTGCTGACCGTCGAGCTTGCCGATCTCGACCCTGGTGCCGACGCCTGCATGGGTGACATCGACGCGGGCAAGCGCAATGGTCTTGCCGAGGATCGGCGATCGCGTAGCACTGGTGATCACACCGATCTGCGCCCGGCCGATATGAATGCAATCGCCATGTCCGACTGCTTCGTTCGCCTCGATATCGAGGCCGACCATCAGATGCCGCGGGTTTTCCTTTCGCCGAAGCAAAGCGTCGCGACCGATGAAGTCGTCCTGCTTGGATTTCAACGGAACGGTGAAGCCGATGCCCGCCTCGAAGGGGTCGGTCTGGTCGTCGAATTCATGATGCGCGAAGACCAGGCCCGCCTCGATGCGCACCATGTCCAGCGCCTCAAGCCCCATCGGCTTCAGCCCATATGGCTCGCCGGCTTTCCAAACGGCGTCGAAGACGGTGGCCGCATCCTTCGGATGGCAGAAAATCTCGTAGCCGAGCTCGCCGGTATAGCCGGTGCGTGACACGACGACCGGGGCACCCTCGAAATGGCCGATCCGGCCGACCGCGAAACGGAACCATTCCAGTTCGCCGATCGTCGGCTGGCGCGGCGCCGTCCAGATGATTTCCTTGAGGATATCGCGGCTCTTCGGCCCCTGCAGGGCGATATTGTGCATCTGATCGGTGGAGGAGCGAACCCAGGCCTTGAAGCCTTTCTTCTCCGCCTGCTCGCGCAGCCAGATGCCGCTATAGTCGTCACCGCCGATCCAGCGAAAATTCTTGTCGCCGAGACGGAACAGCGTGCCGTCGTCGATCATGCCGCCATGTTCGTAGCACATGGCGGAATAGACGACCTGGCCGGGCGATAGCTTGCGCACGTCGCGCGTCAGGCAATATTGCAGCAATTCTTCCGCATCAGGCCCTGTCACCTCGAACTTGCGAAGCGGCGAGAGGTCGATGACGACGGCACGTTCGCGACAGGCCCAATATTCCTCGACCGGCCCTTCCGACGAGAAGCGGTTCGGCAGCCAGAAGCCGCGATACTCGGTGTAGTCGCGCGTCATGGCGGAGAGGTGCGGGTGGAACGCGGTTTCCCGCGTCAGTTCGGGGTCGGCGTCTGGGGTCATGCGATAGGCCACCGCTCGTGTGAATTTCTCTTTGCCGGAAAAGGTGCGCACGTGGATGTCGGTCGGGTCCCAGCCGTTGGCCGCATCGATGTCATCGGGGCAAGAGGAGGAGACGCAGACGAGATCCGTCAGCGCGCGCATCAGGACGTAATCGCCCGGTCGTGACCAGGGTTCGTCGAGATAGAGCTGGTTATTGTGATCGATGTTGGTGTTGTAGAAGTAATTGAGCGCTTCCCAGCCCTTGCGGCCGGCAATGCCATAGGGCGCGAGCGCCGCATTGAAATTGTCGGTGCAATTGACATGGCCGGGATAGCCCATGTCGTCATAATAGCGCGAATTGCAGGCCGTGGCGAAGGCGTCATGCCGGCCGACCGTGTCCTGCACGATCTCTATGAGAGGCTCGAAATCGCGATCGAAAGCCTTGGAGGGAAGGCCGGGTGTCGGATAGCTGCGGCCGAGCAGAGTGCGGGTTACGGTGGAATCGAGCGCGAGATCGAGCCCCTTGTCGACCTTGCGGGCGGAAAAGGCCTGAAAGTCGGTGCATTGCCGGCCATAGACATCGATGATCTGGATATATTCGCCGGCGCGGACGAAATAGGCCGAGGCGGTTGCCGCCTTGATGCGAATGTCTTCGATCGGGTCGGCCAGCGGTTCGGGCAGCGCGGAGGCATAGTCGCGCAGGATCGTCGCCCGGCGTATTCGCAATTCCAACGGCGTTGCCGTATCCTGCGCTTCGGGAGACATGGCTGTCCCTGGCGCGCAGGCGACAAGCAGGCCCCCGGTGGCAATGGTGAATTCCGCCGTGTTGCCCGCTGGCGATGACCCGCCGAAGAGGTGAAGTGCTGCCGCAGACGCCAGATCGGCGCCCCGTCGTTCCAGCGCTGTCTTGACGCGCGCAGCACCGTCTTTACCTGATGAAAGAAGGGCCTTCAGGCCCGTTGCTTCGCCGGTGAATGCGGACCCCAGTCCCGCGGATTGAAAACGGCCCTTTTCATCCAGGAAGGTGAGCTCGCAGAGCTGGCCGCCCTCGCTATCCGTCACCGAGACCCGGTCACCGGGCTCGACGCGCACGACCAACGATCCGCCACCCTTGCAGCGATAGCGTTCGGTGTCGCGCGGCAGCGCCGGAATGCCCGGATAGCGAATGATGCTCGCCGAAACGGGCCGAACTCCGGCGGTCGGCGGGTGGAGATCTCGCATATTGCCCTCTCGGGAAATGACGTCTGTCAGGACACCGGAATCATGCTGACAAAATGCCGTCCGAAAGTAAAGTGATATTGACTAAAAAGAAAATATCTTCACTATGTATAAAGGGCATGCATCTGGAAACCCGCGCACAGACTCGGCTCAAGAAAACCTCCAGCAAGCCCCGCAATGCCATGGGAGGCACGTTCAGGGAGACGTACGAAGATACGTCCGGAACATAAATGGGGAATATCATCGATGACGGATATCGTGGACGCCAGCGCTTCTGCTGGCACCGAAGGTAAGCTTATACGCGCGCTTGACTGGAAGGGCGCCTTCTGGGTGGCTGCGGGCGTGCCGCCACTTGTTCTTTTCTCCATCGGCGGCATCGCCGGCACGACGGGCAAGCTTGCCTTCGTCGTCTGGATCATTTCGATGATCATGGGGTTTCTGCAATCCTTCACCTACGCGGAAATTGCCGGCATGTTCGCCAATAAGTCGGGCGGTGCTTCCGTTTACGGTGCGACCGCCTGGCTGCGCTATTCGAAGTTCATTGCGCCGCTTTCGGTCTGGTGCAACTGGTTCGCCTGGTCGCCTGTCTTGTCTCTCGGCTGCGCCATTGCGGCGGGCTATATTCTCAATGCCTTCTTCCCGATTCCCGCGGCGGATTCGCAGGCTGTGCTCAGCTGGATCAGCGCACATGCAACCTCCATTGCCGCAGATAGTCCGCGGGTCGCCGAATATATCGCGGCCCACGCTGGCACGTCGCCGCAGGATGCGGTGACGGCGCTGCTCAGCGCCGATGGCGTTGCCGCGCTGACGCCGGCCATCCGCAGCTGGTCTTTCCTCAGCTTCAACATTCCCTTCCTTGCGACCGCCAACATCAATGCCACCTTCTTCATCGGCGGCATCCTGATGCTGATCATCTTCGCGATCCAGCATCGCGGCATCTCCGAGACGGCGAGCGTGCAGAAATGGCTGGCGATCATCGTTCTCGTACCGTTGCTCATTATCGGTCTCTACCCGATCGTCAGCGGCCAGATCGTTTCTTCCAACGTCACGGGCCTGGTGCCACCAACCGCGGCCTATGCCGGCACAGACGGCACATGGAGCAATGGCGGCTGGACGCTCTTCCTCGGCGGTCTCTATATTGCTGCCTGGTCGACCTACGGCTTCGAAACCGCCGTCTGCTACACGCGTGAGCTCAAAAACCCGAAGACGGATACATTCAAGGCGATTTTCTATTCCGGGCTTGCCTGCTGCATCTTCTTCTTCCTTGTGCCCTTCGCCTTTCAGGGCGTGCTCGGCCATGCCGGCATGCTGGCGCCCGGCATCGTCGACGGCACCGGCGTCGCCGAGGCGCTCGGTGGCCTGATCGGCGCCGGCCGCATCGTTACGCAGCTGCTCGTCATCCTGATGATCCTCGCATTGTTCCTCGCGATCATGACCGCCATGGCCGGTTCCTCGCGCACGCTCTATCAGGGCTCCAAAGATGGCTGGCTGCCGAAATATCTCGACCATGTGAACGAGCATGGCGCTCCGACCAGAGCGATGTGGACGGACTTCGCCTTCAACCTCTGCCTGCTCGCCATAGCCTCGGATACGAGCGGCTACTTCTTCGTGCTCGCCGTCTCCAATGTCGGATACATCATCTTCAACTTCCTGAACCTCAATTCGGGATGGATTCACCGCATGGATTCGGGTCACGTCGAGCGCCCCTGGAAAGCGCCCACCTGGCTTATCGGCCTCAATACCATCCTTGCCTTCGTCAACGCGCTATTCCTTGGCGCCGGCGCCAAGGTCTGGGGGTATGCCAATGCGCTCTGGATCGGCTTTGCCTTCGCGGCCCTCATCCTGCCGGTCTTTGCCTACAGGCATTATGTTCGCGACGGCGGCAAGTTTCCGGCCGGCGCCATGGACGATCTTGGGCTGGTCGGCCAGGATCTGGGCGTCAGGAAAGCGGGCATTCTGCCCTATGTGGCACTGGCCGGCGGCCTTGCCATCGTATTGATCGCCAACTGGGCCTTCCAGTTGCCGGCATAGCGATGTCTGGTCGAAAGTGATACTGATGCGTGCAAGTCCGGCCTGTTCGACAGGCCGGACTTCGTTATGGGATCAACGGATCGCGCGCCCTGTCTGCCCGATCACTCGGGCGCGACGATCAGGGTATCGTCGATCTCGACGGTTTCTTCGAGACGGGTGCGTTGTTGCGCCAACCGCAGAAGTGTGGCCGCCAGCAGAATGGCCATCAGCCCGAGCTCGACGGCGATGGCGGTGACGCCCGCCGCAAGATAGAAGCTCGAATATTGCAGGACCTGCGCGAAAACTGCGCCGAGGATCGCCGGCCCCAGGCCAAGCGAAACTTGCTGCATGGTCGCAAGCATGGCGCTGCCTGCGCCGGCATGTTCATGCGGCACGTCCGCTAGCCCGAGCCGGTAGAAGCAGTTGACGATCAGCGCCTGGCCGAAGCCGATCAGGACGGTGGACGGGATAAGGTTGATGACACCGGGTTGCGGCCAGACCGTTTCGAGCGTCACGATGAGCAGTACGAGCCCGGTCATCTGGATGACGCAGCCTATCGCCAGCATGGCTTCCCGGCGCAGACCCGCAAGCCGGCGCACAACGAAGACCGCCGAGACGAAATAGGAGCCACCGAGCGCGATCAGGGCATTGCCTGATTGCAGCGGTGTCAACCCGGCGCCTGCCTGCAGCGTCAGGGCGAAGACGAACATGAAGCCGCTCCAGCAGGTGAAAAAGAGTATGGCGATCAGGCCTCCGAACCGCATGCTGGAGATACGGGTGAGCGACGGAGGCAGGATCGGGAAGGCGCCGCGCGCCTCCTTGGCGCGTTGGATGCGCCATAGAAGCACCGCCAGTGGCAGGATCGGCGCAAAGCCCAGCAGGCAGAGCCAGTTCCAGTGCAAGGACGGGCCGAGCGCCGTTGGCAGCAGCACGGAGAGCGTCAGCAGCGCCAGCGTGACCATGCCGGACCAATCAACCGGAACTCTGCCTTGGCCGCGGGTCTCGGGAACGTAACGCCACATGCTGAGCAGGATAAGGATGCAGATCGGCAAGTTGATGAGAAAGATGCTGCGCCAGCCGGAGCCGGCAATATCGGCTGAAATCAGGAAACCGCCGAGAACCTGGCCGATGATGAAGGCGATGCCGCCGATCGCGCTATAGAAAGCGACGGCACGGGCATGGTCGCGTCCGGTCAGGGTGACATGGATCGTCGCCAGCACCTGCGGCACCATCAGTGCTGCCGCAATTCCCTGCAGCGCGCGGGCAACAATGAGGAAGGTGACGGAAGTCGCCATCCCGCAAAGCAGCGAAGCGAGGCAGAACATCAGGACGGCCAGGCCGAACATGCGCCTGCGGCCGAAATTGTCGCCGAGGCGGGCACCCATTGCCAGGCAGACGGCAAAGGCGACGCCATAGGCGGCGACGAAGAGTTCGAGTTCGGTCTCGCCGGCGTGCAGCGAGGCAGAGATGGCGGCAAGGCCGACATTGATGATGGAAAAATCGAGCTGCAGCAGCAATTGCCCGGCGAGCAGGATCATCAGGCCGAATTGGCCAAGCCGGATTGGTGCGGATGACATGGGGACCTCAACGCATTTTTCGAAACTGAGTCCACAGCGTTCTACACCTATGTTAAACTGGTACAAGATGCCAGTTTAGACTGGTATAAAAAGTGCCAGGCTGGAGGGTGAAAATGCACGGTATGCTCGATGTCGCTGCCAATCAGGCGCTCTCGCGGGCGCAGGAACTCGGCGAGATGCTGCGACGGCGGCGGGAAACGCTCGACCCGCAGCGACTGGGCCTTGGTCGCGCCGGCCGAATTCGTACACCTGGATTGCGGCGGGAAGAAGTGGCATTGCGTGCCGATATCGGCATCACCTGGTATACGAAGCTGGAGCAGGGGCGGCCGATCCGCGTGTCGCCGCGCGTGCTTCTCTCAGTCGCGCAAGCGTTGGAGTTCAACGAAGTCGAGACGGAGCACCTGTTCAGATTGGCCAATCTGCCGGTTCCGCCCCGGTTCGAAAATCCACGAGTCTGCGAGCCGCTCACCGCGGCAAGCCAGCGCATCCTCGATCAGCTCTGTCCTTATCCCGCCGTTATCCAGACGAAGCGCTACAATATACGTGGCTTCAACGAGGCCTATCGCCGCCTCGTCGGTGTCGATCTCGATGCGCTCCCGCTCGAAGATCGGAATTGCATCTATCTGTCCCTCGTCAATCCTGCCTGGCGCGCCAGCCAGGCCGATCCTGACGAGGTGCTGGCCAGCATGGCCGCCCTGTTTCGCGCCTCCATGGCGGAGCATCTCGACGACCCTGTCTGGGAGCGGCAACTGGAGCGCTATATGAGCGCGTCGGATCAGTTTCGCATCGTGTGGGACCGCTACCAGCTCAAGGGCATCGAGAATGTCGTGAAGCGTTTCCGTCTGGCGGATGGCGCGATCCTGGCGCTGCAATCCAACAATTGGTGGGCAAGCCCCACCAATGACGATCGCATGATCGTCTATACACCCGTTGACGAGGCCGGGGCTGAGCGGCTGAGCGCGATGATGAAGCGCAGGCGGGCTTGCTGAGCGATAGAGCCCGGAACCTCAGCGATCGATCACCGTATGCGATCTTGCGGCACGTCCTGCCCTCATGGGGCATCGGGCGTTCCTGCGGTGTCAAAAATGGACGTAGGCTTTAAACGGCAGTCTGCCTAACGTTACGGAAGCAGACATGAACGAGGCCGTTTCGGTCGCGCAAAGCCAAATGAGTAACAGATTACAATAGTTTCAGAGTAGTTTCACTTGCAGGCGCGAGACCCTTCGTGCTGCCGCGCCGGCAGTGATCCTCGAGGGAGTCATAATGGAACGCTTTCGCCACCTTATGGCAGGCGGCCTATCGCCGAAGCAAGCCGATATACTACAAAAGGTGCTGGACAGTGTCGCCAGCCAACCCTGGTTCGACAGCAATGACCATTGCCGTAAAGCCCTGGCCGGACGGTTGACATTCCTGATGAAAATCGGAATTGAAAATGCCGCGCATCTCCAAACCATCGGTGTGTGTTGGGCCGTAAACGACTTCAACCGGGATATGATGAAAACGAACCGGAGGAAGCCGATGGACATCACGGAGGCCGAACGGCTTCCACTTGGTGACTATCGCTAGCGCTCCCTATCCTCCATTCAATCTCAACGAGCATTCCGGCAAAAAATCTCGCATCTCGCAACGGGGCGCGATCTCATTTGCGCGGCGAACTCAATCAACGCCCGCTTCAAGCCGACATGAAAGACGTTGCCTCCGCGCCAATGAGCTCGCCCATTCGCTTGATCAACTCGTCCAGGATCAGGATACGGTGGCCGCCGGAGGGGCGAATGGCGAAGTAGGCGACCTCTATCTGCGGTTCGAACGGGATCTCGACGATATCGGCTCCGGCGGACCGCAGGCTTGTGTGGTCGACAATGCCGACGCCCATCCTTGCGGCCGCGAAATGGCAGCAATTGAGCATCGAGGTTTCCATCGTGCTTGTCGGCTGATGATCCTGCGCGGAGAAGGCGCGGTCGAGCGCCAGTCTGAGCGGCGAATTGCGGCCGGGGATCAACACGCGCTCGTCCATAAGGTCCGCGGGCCGGATGATGCTTCGGGAGGAAAGACGATGCCCTGGCGCCATGGCGGCGACGGCGTGGGAGCTGTGCAGGAGCACTGCATTCTTGTCCGCCATGCGGGGCGAACCGAAAACGAAGCCGAGATCGTAGCGGTTCTTGTCGACCATGTCCCAGATGTGCCGGCTGTTTTCGACATCGATCACAAGCGGAATGTCACGCCTGTCGCCAACGACATCAAGGATGGCCTGATGGAGATACGGCCTGACGAGCGACGTCACGCTCGCAATCCGCAGAACGATGTTCTTGTGCCGACGAATATCGTCTGCGGCCTGGGCGATCTGGTCGAGGCCGAGATACAGTCGTTCGACTTCCCGAAAGAGCTGCGTTGCCTCGACTGTCGGGACGAGGCGGGCACCCACGCGCTCGAACAGGGTGATCTCGAGGATATCCTCCAGGTCGCGGATAAGGCGGCTGACGGCCGGCTGCGTGACATTGAGCGCATCGGCGGCCGCCGTGATGCCGCCGGTCATCATCACGCTTCTAAATGCCTCTACCTGTCTTGGCTTCAATCGCATTTCATGCCCTTTCCATAACATTAGGGCATGGATCGAACACAAAATGCAATTTTTCTTTTT
Organism: Rhizobium sp. NPDC090279; assembly: GCF_044769665.1. Classification (NCBI taxonomy): domain Bacteria; kingdom Pseudomonadati; phylum Pseudomonadota; class Alphaproteobacteria; order Hyphomicrobiales; family Rhizobiaceae; genus Rhizobium; species Rhizobium sp. NPDC090279. Next base: position 15,460 of record NZ_JBIVYI010000008.1, read on the forward strand.
GCGGCAGAGTCTTTAGTGGCAGATCAAATCTGCTTGGAGAGCGCGGATTTTGGAAACGCCGGAGGAGCACCATCATGAAATTTCTTAAGGCCGCGGCCGTCTTGGCGGTATCCGCCCTTGCCATGCCGCTCATAAGCCACGCCCGGGACCTGACCGTTGGCCTTGCCGCCTCGACGACGTCGATGGACCCGCAATTTTACGTCGTCGGTCCGAACAGCGCGATGGCGCGCAATATCTTCGATGGCCTTGTCAATCAGGACGAGAAGCAGCGGCTTCAGCCGGCGCTGGCGCTGTCCTGGAAGACGATCGACGACACGACCTGGGAGTTCAAGCTCCGTCCGAATGTGAAGTTCCACGACGGAAGCGATTTTACCGCAGATGACGTCGTTGCCAGCATCAAGCGGGTTCCGCTTGCTTCGAAAAACAGCCCGAGTTCCTTTGCCGCCTATGTCAAGGCGATCACCGAGGTCACCGCGGTCGATCCGCTGACGGTCCGCATCAAGACCGACGGCCCGACGCCTTTGCTGCTGAACAACCTCAGCCGTATCGCGATCCTGCCGGGCAAGATGCGAGATACCACGACGGAAGAGATGAATTCCGGCAAGGGCGTGATTGGCACCGGCCCGTTCAAGTTCGTCTCCTGGACGCCCGATGACAACGTCGTGCTGGCACGCAACGACGCCTATTGGGGCGAAAAGGCTGCCTGGGACAAGGTCACGTTCAAGATCTTCAAGAACAGCAGCGCCCGTGTTGCCGCAATGCTTGCCGGCGATGTCGACATGATCGAAAGCATCCCGACGGCCGATACGCGCCGCCTGCAGGCTTCCGATCAGCTGAAGGTCGTGAACGTCGCCGGCAACCGGATCATGTATCTGCATATGGACCAGGCGCGGGAGGTCTCGCCTTTCGCCAAAGGCCCCGATGGCAAGAACCCGCTGTTGAAGCCCGAAGTGCGCCGCGCGCTGTCGCTTTCGATCAATCGCGAAGCGCTCGTCGACCGCATCATGGATGGACAGGGCGTTCCCGCTGGGCAGCTCGTTCCGGAAGGCTATTTCGGCTACGATCCAGCGATCAAGGTCGATCCCTACGATCCGAACAAGGCGAAGGAGCTGCTCGCCAAGGCCGGCTATCCCAACGGCTTCTCGCTGACCTTCCACGCGTCGAACGATCGCTATCCGAACGATTCCAAGGTCGCCCAGGCGATCGGTCAGTTCTTCAGCCGCATCGGCATCAAGACCGAAGTTGCGACCCTGCCGGGCAGCGTCTATTTCACTCGGGCATCCAATCTGGAATTCAGCTTCATCATGGGCGGTGCGGCGGTCGAGACCGGCGAGGCATCCGGCGTGCTCGGCCCGATTCTTGAAACCTTCGGGGACAAGGCCGGACAGGGCAATCGCGGACGCTATTCGAACCCGGAATTCGACAAGGCGCTCGGCGAGGCGCGCTCGACGCTCGATGACGGAAAGCGCGAGGAGCTGCTTCGCAAGGCGACCGAGATCGCCATGAACGATCTTGGCGTCATCCCGATCTTCTATCTCGCCAATACCTGGGCGGTGAAGAAGGATCTTTCTTATCCCGGACGGTCGGATGGTTACACGCTTCCCTATTACGTGAAGCCGAACTGAGCCGGTGAAAGGACGATCGAACATGTCTTTCCGCGGCGTATTTCCCTATCTCGTTTCCCCGATCGATCCGTCCGGTCAGGTGATGAAGGGTGTTTTGATCGACCTCGTGGACCACCTGATCGCTTCGGGTGTCCATGGCCTGACGCCGCTCGGAAGCACAGGCGAATTTGCCTATCTGAACTGGGATCAGCGCCGCAGCGTCGTCGATACGGTGATTGCGGTCAGCCGCGGACGCGTCCCGGTCGTTGCCGGCGTCGCATCGACATCGACCAGCGATGCCGTCGCACAGACCGAATATATGGTCGAGGCGGGAGCCGACGGCATCCTCGCCGTGCTGGAAGCCTATTTTCCGGTCGGCGACGAGGGTGTCGAAGCCTACTTCACGGCCATTGCCAAGGCCGCAAAGGGGCGGCCGGTGGTGCTCTACACCAATCCGCAATTCCAGCGTTCCGATTTGAGTCTGCCCGTTATCGAGCGGCTGAGCCATGTCGACAACATCCGCTACATCAAGGACGCCTCGACCAATACGGGGCGTCTGCTCTCTATCATCGAGCGGACCCGCGGTCGAATGGAGGTATTCGCCGCCTCGGCCCATATCCCGGTCTGCGTCATGATGATCGGCGGTGTCGGCTGGATGGCTGGCCCTGCCTGCGTCGTGCCGAAGCAGAGCATCGCGCTCTATGAGGCTGCCAATGCCGGTGATTGGGCAAGGGCGATGGAGTTGCAGCGGCCGCTCTGGCGCGTCAACGAGATCTTCGCGAAATACTCGATCGCCGCCTGCATCAAGACGGCGCTGGAACTGCAGGGATTTGCCGCCGGCGCGCCAATGCATCCGCAGCTTCCCCTTGACGAGACCGCACGAACCGAGATCGCGGATGTCCTTCGCGAACTCGGCGCCCTCTGACATCGCATTTTCCACTTATTGAAGGCATCTCACCATGAAGCCGATTTCGATCATTGTCGATTGTGACCCCGGAATTGACGATACGATCGCACTTCTGACCGCATTCGTGTCGCCGGAGCTCAACATCCTCGGCATTACGCCGGTCTGCGGCAACCAGCCGTTGGAGCGCACCGTGCGCAACGCCCTTCAGGTCTGCGAATTGGGTGGGCGCCCCGACATTCCGGTCTTTGCAGGCTGTTTCCGTCCGATGCTGCGCGAGCCGATCTACGGCCAGTTTCATGGCAAGACCGGCCTTGGCAATACGACCTTGCCGGAACCAGAAAAGATGGCGGAGAGCAAATCGGCGGTCGATTTCCTCATCGACACGCTCAGCGAGGCAGCGGCGACGGGAGACCGCGTCACGCTTTGCTGCCTCGGGCCAATGACCAATATCGCCGTGGCCCTGCGCATGAAGCCGCAGATCGCCGAAGGCATCGAGCGGATCGTCATGATGGGCGGTGCCTATCGCGAGCCCGGCAACCGGACGATGACTTCCGAGTTCAACATGCTGGCGGACCCGCATGCGGCGCATGTCGTCTTCTCGAGCGGAATTCCGCTCGTTGCCCTCGCACTCGATGCGACGCATCAGGTCATGCTGAAGCCCGAGCATGTTGCTGAGTTCTCGCGCGTCAGCGGACGTATCTCGCAGACGCTTGCCGAGCTGATGGCCTTTTGGGATCGCAATGACGTGCGCCGTTACGGCTCGCGCGGCGGGCCACTGCATGATCCGCTGGTGATGGCCTATATCCTCGCCCCGCATCTGTTTAAGACCGAGAAGGCCCGCGTCTTCGTCGAGCATGAAAGCGAGCTCTGCATGGGCCAGACCGTCGCCGACTGGTACGGCAAAAGCGGTCTGGAGCCGAACGCCGATATCGTCACCAAGGTCGATGCCGAGGGTGTGATTGCCTTCTTCCTCGACCGGCTGTCACGCTACGCCGAAAAGGCTGTCGTATGATACCGGAAAAAATCATCATCGATGCCGATCCGGGCGTGGACGATGCCGCAGCCATCCTGATGGCGCTCGCATCGCCGGAAGTGGATGTGCTCGGCCTCTCGATCGTCGCCGGCAATGTTGCCCTTCGCGATACGGTGCTCAACGCCTGCAAGATCGTCGGCCTCAGCGGCGGCCGTGATGTGCCGGTTCATGCAGGCGCGGCCGGACCGCTCGTGCGGGACCAGGTATACGGCAAATATGCCCGCATCGGCGCCTTTGACGATGCGCTGGTGAAAGCCGGCGATATCGGCCCATCCGAAGAACATGCCGTGCATTTTATCGTGCGCTCGGCGCGCGAAGCAGCAGAGGTCGGCGAACAGATCACCATCTGCGCCATCGGCCCGATGACCAATATTGCCTTGGCATTGATTCAGCATCCGGACGTGGCATCCGGCATAAGGCAGATCGTTTCGATGGGCGGTGCTTTCACGGCGCTGGGGCACCGCACCCCCTGGGCCGAGTTCAACATCTATGCCGATCCGCATGCGGCCGAGATCGTCTATCGCTCCGGCGTGCCGATCGTCGTGATGCCGCTCGACATGACCTTCCAGGCGCTGTTTACCTCGGAGCATTTCGAGCGGTTCCGAGCCGGCGGCGAGGCGGGGAATGCGCTCTTCAATCTTTTTTCGACCTTCGACCGCAGCGATGTCGGGCGGTTCGGCAGGCCGGGCGGCCCGATCCATGATGCCACCACGATCGCCTGGCTCATTCGCCCGGAGCTATTTAGCGGCCGCAAGGCTTTCGTCGGCGTGCAGGTGACGGGCCTCACCATGGGCTACACCTATGCCGACTTTTACGGAAAGATGGATCGCGCGCCGAATGCCACTGTCATCACTGATGTCGACGAGGACGGATTCATAGCACTGCTGATCGAGCGCATCGCCCGCTTCGGGCAAGGCGGCCTCGATGTCGCAGCGCAGGGAGGTTGAAAATCATGGGCGGATATTTGCTGAGCCGGTCGATCCAGACCGTTCTGACGATGCTCGTCATGTCGGTCCTGGTTTTTGCCGGGCTCTATCTCGTCGGCAATCCGGTCGACGTGCTCTTGAGCCCGACGGCAACGCCGGCCGAACGTCTTCAGGTCATCCAGTCCTTCGGCCTCGACAAGCCGGTCTGGGAGCAATACTGGCTGTTTCTGACGCGTGCGCTCTCGGGCGATCTCGGCAACTCCTTCGTCTATAATCAACCCGCATTGACACTGATCCTCCATCGCATGCCAGCGACCTTGGAACTTGCCTTCGTCGCGCTCATCATGGCGCTCGTCATCGGCATCCCGCTCGGCGTCTATGCCGGTCTCAAGCCGAAGGGCCTGATCTCGAAATCGATCATGACCTTCTCGATCCTCGGTTTCAGCCTGCCGACCTTCTGGATCGGCCTCGTGATGATCATGCTGTTCAGCGTGCATTTCGGCTGGCTGCCAGCATCGGGCCGAGGCCAGACAGTGCCGGTTTTTGGCGTGCCGCTTAGCCTCTTCACCCTGGACGGTCTGTCCCATCTGGTGCTGCCGGCCTTCAACCTGGCGCTCTTCAAGATTTCGCTCGTCATCCGCCTGACTCGTGCCGGCGTGATGGAGACGATGCAGCTCGATTTCGTCCGGTTCGCTCGCGCCAAGGGTCTCACGGAGCGGCGCATCGTTACCGTGCATGTCTTGAAGAACACGCTGATCCCGCTGATCACCGTGATCGGCCTCGAACTCGGGTCGCTGATCGCATTTGCCGTCGTGACCGAGACGATCTTCGCCTGGCCCGGCATGGGCAAGCTCATCATCGACGCGATCGGCGTGCTCGATCGCCCGGTCATCCTCGCTTATCTCATGATCACCGTCGTGATGTTCAGCATCATCAATCTTCTGGTCGACATCCTCTATTCGATCGTCGATCCCCGCGTTCGTCTCGAAGGGAATTCGTAATGAGCGACAACAGCGCAAAGGCCGGCTCGGTGCATGCGGGCCAGGGGGGTGCAGGCAAGCCGGCTTCACGCTCGCCCTTTCGTCAGACGATGTCGGCGCTCCTGCATGATAAGCTTGCTCTGGCGGGCCTGGTCATCGTCGCCATCTTCGTGATCGCAGCGATATTCGCGCCATTGCTCGTGCCGCAGAACCCTTACGATCTCGCCCAGCTCGACATTCTCGACGGTCGCCTGCCGCCCGGCTCGCATAGCGCGAGCGGCATGCTTTACCTGATCGGCACGGACGACCAGGGCCGCGATCTGATGAGCGCGATCCTCTATGGCCTTCGCACCAGCCTGCTTGTGGGCATATCGAGCGCGGCCGTCGCGCTGGTCATCGGCGCTTCGATCGGGCTCATCAGCGCCTATGTCGGCGGTCGCCTCGATGCATTCCTGATGCGCATCGTCGATATCCAGCTAAGCTTCCCCGCCATCCTCATTGCACTGATCTTTCTTGCCATCCTCGGCCAGGGCGTCGACAAGATCATTCTGGCGCTCATCGTCACGCAATGGGCCTATTACGCCCGCACGATCCGCGGCTCGGCGCTGGTGGAGCGCAAGCGCGCCTATGTGGACGCGGCCCGTTCCATGGCCTTGCCTGACGGCAGCATCCTCTTTCGCCATATCCTGCCGAACTGCCTGCCGCCCTTGATCGTCGTTGCCACGATGCGCGTGGCCTATGCGATCATGCTGGAGGCGACGCTTTCCTTCCTCGGCATCGGCCTGCCGGTTACGCAGCCCTCTCTTGGCCTCTTGATCTCCAACGGCTTCGAATATCTGCTCTCCGGCGACTACTGGATCAGCTTCTTCCCGGGCCTGGCGCTCCTCCTACTCATCGTCGGTATCAATCTCATCGGCGATGCGCTCCGCGATATCCTCAATCCAAGGCGGGAAGGCTGAGCCATGACCAAACCGATCCTTTCCATCTCCAAGCTCAACACGGCCTTCCGCGTCGGCGGTGAATGGCGCAATGTTGTCAGCGATATCAGCTTTGATATCGGCCCGAAGGAAACTGTCGCAGTCGTCGGCGAATCCGGCTCCGGCAAGAGCGTCACCGCCATGTCGATCATGCGGCTTCTGTCGCCGGCCAATTCGAAGATCACGGGCAGGATCGAATTCGAGGGACAGGATCTTCTGTCGCTGCCGCTCAACGCCATGCAGGCGATCCGCGGCAATCGGATCGGCATGATCTTCCAGGAGCCGATGACTTCGCTCAATCCCGTCCTGAAGATCGGCCAGCAGATCACCGAGGTTCTGGTGCAGCATCGCGGCATGTCGCAGTCGCAGGCCGAAGCCGAAGCGGTGCGCCTGCTCGAGAAGGTGCGCATCCCCTCGGCCAAGTCGCGCCTCAACGAATATCCGATGAATTTTTCCGGTGGCATGCGCCAGCGCGTGGTGATCGCGATCGCGCTTGCCTGCGATCCCAAGCTCTTGATCGCCGACGAACCGACGACTGCGCTCGACGTGACCATCCAGGCACAGATCCTCGGGCTCATCAAGACGCTACAGGAAGAGGAGGGGATGTCGGTCCTCTTCATCACCCATGACATGGGCGTGGTTGCCGAAATCTCCGATCGCACCGTCGTCATGTATCGCGGCGAGCAGGTCGAGACCGATGCGACGGCGGCGCTCTTTGCCGGCGCCAGGCATCCCTATACGCGCGCGCTTCTTTCGGCCGTGCCGCAGCTCGGCTCGATGACCGGGAAGGACCGGCCGCTGCGCTTTCCGCTGGTCGATATGGCGACTGGCGAGGTGCAGCCGGTGAAGCCGACCGAGGACACGGTAAAGCTCAATCAGCCGCCGATCCTGAAGGTCGACAAGCTCATCACTCGTTTTCCGGTCAAGCGCGGCTTCCTGCGCAGGACCATCGGCAGCATCCATGCCGTCGAAGGCGTCTCGCTCGAACTCAGGCAGGGTGAAACCCTGTCGCTGGTCGGCGAATCCGGTTGCGGCAAGTCGACGACCGGGCGCTCGATCATTCGTCTTACACCGGCCATCGCAGGTGAAATCCGCATCGACGGCAAGGATGTCCTGAAAGCCGGCAAGGATGATCTCGCCAATATCAGGCGCGAAGCGCAGATGATCTTTCAGGACCCGTTCGAAAGCCTCAATCCGCGTATGCGTGTCGGCCAGGCGATCGCCGAACCGATCATTGCCCATGGGCTAGCAAGCGCCGCGCAGGCAAAGGATCGCGTCGGCGACCTTCTCGAGCGGGTGGGCCTTTCCGCCGCGATGGCGGATCGCTTCCCGCACGAGTTTTCCGGCGGGCAGCGCCAGCGTGTCTGCATCGCCCGGGCGCTCGCGCTTGAACCGAAGCTTCTCATTGCCGATGAATCGGTTTCCGCGCTCGACGTCTCGGTCAAGGCGCAGGTCATCAATCTCATGCTGGATCTGCAGGAGAAATACGGTCTCGGCTATCTCTTCATCAGCCACGACATGGCAGTGGTGGAGCGCATCAGTCATCGGGTTGCGGTGATGTATCTCGGCGAGATCGTCGAGATTGGGCCTCGCCGGGCTGTGTTCGACAATCCGCAGCATGATTACACGAAGCGTCTGATGGCGGCAGTTCCGATTGCAGACCCGGCTCGGCGTCCGACGCGTCGTCTCTCCAACGAGGAGATAGGGAGCCCGTTCCGCGCGATCGACTACCAGCCGCCAAAGCGTGTTTACGAGCAGGCCGGCGATGGCCACTTTTTCCAGGTGGCTTGAGAGAGTCGTTGTCGCCGCGCCGTAGATGGCGCGCGCTCGCGACCCGGTTTTCGGATTGGCGATCGTTGTATACCAAGAAATATAATGATAGCGGTTGGGACCATTTCAGGAGAATCCCATGTTCCAGCTCCGCCATCTGTTTTTTATCGCTAAAATCTCTATCATTTTCAGTAGTTTGCTAATTTCCTCTCCCGCCTGGGCCGACCGTGTCGTGACCGATCAGATCGGCCGTCAGGTCCATATTCCCGATGCCGTCAACCGCGTCGTCATCCTGCAGCATCAGACGCTCAACATCGCGGTTCAACTCGATGCGATGGATAAGGTCGTCGGCGTACTTGACGAATGGAAGAAGCAGCTTGGCGCCAATTATGTACGGCTGGCGCCGCAGCTGCCGAATCTGCCGATGCCGGGCGGCCTGACCAAGGTGAATATCGAGGAGCTGTTGAAGCTGAAGCCGGATGTGGTCTTCGTGACCAATTATGCGCCGGCCGATATGGTGAAGCAGATCGAGGACGCCGGTCTTTCCGTCGTCGCAATCTCGCTGCTCGACGTGCCGCCGCAAGAGGCCGTCAAGCTCAATCCCTCCGTCAAGGATGAGCCTGTCGCGATCGATGCCGGTTTTGCGACCGGCGTGCGCCTCATCGCCGATGTTCTCGGGCGCAAGGACAAGGGCGAGGCGATGATTGCGGCCACCAAGAAGACCCGCAAGCTCGTTGCCGATCGCCTCGCCGATATCCCGGAAGACAAGCGCGTACCGGTCTATATGGCCAATCCGGATCTGACGACCTATGGCCGCGGCAAATATACCGGCCTGATGATGGAGCGCGCCGGCGCCCGCAACGTCGCCAGTTCGATCAGCGGCTTCAAGCAGGTGACGATGGAGGACGTGCTGACATGGAACCCCGCCGTCATCTTCATTCAGGAGCGTTATCCGGCCGTCGTGGATGAGATCAAGAAGGCACCCTCCTGGCAGACCATCGATGCCGTCAAGAGCGGCCGCATCTACTTGATGCCGGAATATGCCAAGGCTTGGGGCTATCCGATGCCAGAAGCCATGGCGCTCGGCGAACTCTGGATGGCGAAAGAGCTGTATCCCGAGCGCTTCAAGGATATCGACATGCAGAAGGAAGCCGACGCCTATTACAAGGAGTTCTACCGCACCGATTACCGCGCCGCGCAATGAGCGCGGTGGCCTCCAGCCGATACGGGCCTAGAGCGACGATCGCGGTACTGGCGATCCTGCTTGTGATTATCGCTGTCGTTTCGCTGGGCGTCGGCCGTTACGACATTCCATTCCTGCGGGTCGTGGAAATCCTGTGGTCGCCGATCTCGGCGCCGGCAGTGCCGGTTACGGCGACGGAGGCGAATGTCGTCTTCACCGTGCGCATGCCGCGTATCCTGCTGGCGCTGCTCGCCGGTGCCGGCCTGGCCCTCTCGGGCGCGACGCTGCAGGGGGTGTTTCGCAATCCGCTGGTTGGCCCGCAGGTGATGGGCGTTTCCTCCGGGGCTGCTTTCGGCGGCACGCTTGCCATCCTGTTGAACTTCTCACGTTACGGCCTGCTTGGCTCTGCTTTCGCATTCGGTCTTTCCGCGCTCGTGATCGTCTATGCGCTGAACGGTATCGTTGCCCGCCGCAATATTCTCGCGCTTGTTCTTGCCGGCGTTGTGGTGAGCGGCTTTTTCGGAGCGCTGGTGAGCCTCGTTCAGTATCTCGCCGACACCGAAGACAAGTTGCCCGCGATGGTGTTCTGGCTGCTCGGCAGCTTTGCAACGGCCAACTGGGAGAAATTCTGGCTGATCGCGGCGCCTGTCGTGATCGGCAGCCTGCTGTTGCTCGGGCTACGCTGGCGCATCAATCTCCTGTCGATCGGCGACGAGGATGCGCGCGCGCTCGGCGTCAATGTCGAGCCGCTACGCTGGCTGATCCTCGTGCTCGTCTCCTTTATCGTCGCGGCGCAGGTTGCCGTCAGCGGCATCATCGGCTGGGTCGGCCTTGTGGTGCCGCATATGGCCCGCATGCTTGTGGGGCCTGATCATCGAGTGATGATGCCGGCATCCCTGCTGATCGGCGCGCTTTACTTGCTTGTGATCGACACGATCGCGCGGACCGCGACCAGCTCCGAAATCCCACTTGGCATCCTGACCGCGCTGATCGGCACGCCGGTCTTTGCGCTGGTGCTCAGGCAAACCCAGCGAGGCGCCCGTGGTCTCTGATCCGGTCAAGCTGCGTGTCGAAGGGGCGAGCCAATCCTATGACGGCGAACGCTGGCAGTTCCGCGAGCTTGATCTTGAACTTCGTGCCGGCGAGATCACGACCATTCTCGGGCCGAACGGTCGCGGCAAGTCGACCTTGCTGCGCGTCCTGGCGGGGCTCTTGAAGCCAAGCGCCGGCAACATCGTCCTGAACCCGCGAACGGGCTTCGTGCCGCAAGAGTTTTCCGGCTCCTTCCCTTATTCCGTGCTCGACGTCGTGCTGATGGGCCGTGCCCGTCACATCGGGCTGTTCCAGACACCCCGCAAGGTCGATGTCGAGAAAGCCATGGAGGCGCTAGATCTTACCGGCATGGTCGGCTACGCGCAACGCAACATCGAAGCGCTCTCTGGAGGCGAGCGGCAACTGGTGCTGATCGCACGGGCGCTGGCCGGCGAGAACGCCGTGCTGCTGCTCGACGAGCCGGCCTCGGCGCTCGATCTCAAAAACCAGGATGTGGTGCTGTCGCTGCTCGCCACGCTTGCCGATCGGCAGGGCTTGGCGATTGCCTTCACCACGCATCAGCCGAACCATGCGGTTGCCGTCGCCGACAAGGTGCTGCTCATGCTCGACGAGGCAAGAACTGTCTTCGGCGCGAACGACGACGTGATGACGGAGGATAATCTTGAGGCGCTTTATGGTATTCCCGTCCGCTCGGCTACGCTCGGCAATGGCGAGCTTGTCGAGACCGCGTTCGTGCCGCTGTTCCGACAAAGAGACAGGAAAGGAAATCGCCCGTGAGTGATGCAGTTCAGGTCTTGTCCGCCGGCAGTCTGCGCCATGCCTTTCCTGATATCATCGATGCTTTTGGCCATGAATATGGCATTGGCATTTCGCTGACGCTCGGGCCTGCGGGACTATTGCGCGAAACGATCGAAACAGGCGCCAGGTTCGATCTCTTTGCATCCGCCAATATGGCGCACCCGCGGCGGCTTGTTTCGATGGGGCTTGCGGAGGATGCGGTCTGCTTTGCCCGCAATCGGCTCTGTGTGCTCGCGCGCGCCGATCTCGGCCTGACAACGGAGAATTTTCTCACGGTCCTATCCGGTCCCGCCGTGAGGATCGGCACGTCCACACCGGGCGACGATCCGGGCGGCGACTATGCTTTCGAGGTTTTCGACCGTATCGAAGCCCGGTATCCGGGAAAGGGCGAGGCAATCAGATCCCGCTCGCAGCAATTGGTGGGCGGGCGCAATTCGCCGCCGACGCCGGCAGGCAAGGGCGGTGGCTATCTGATCACCGATCGTGTGGTCGATCTGATGATGAGCTATTCTTCGAATGCGCGCCTGCTTTCCGCAGATCCGGCTTTCAGCATCGTCGATATCCCCGATGAGTTTCAGCCGCTCATCGAATACGGCATGGCAATTTGCAAGGATGCCGATGTCGAAACCAGAGAGCTGCGGGACTTTCTATTGTCGCCGACAGGGCAGGAGATCTTGAGCGAAGCCGGCTTTTCTCCGGTCGGCTGAGAATATCAGCTCCCCGGAGGCGTGCTGGAGTGCAGATAGACCTCGGCCTCGTTCTGCAGCCATTCGCAGAAAAGGGCGGATTTCCGGTTCCGGCGGGCGCGGCGAAGGGCGACGTATTCGTGGCCGCTTTCCAGGAAGCCATAGGGCGCCATCAACCGGCCGAAGCGGATATCGTCGCTGACGTAGGGCCACGGAGCGACGCAGACGCCAAGGCCGGCGCTGGCGGCCTCGAGCATGAAGTAGAAATGCTCGTATTCGACGCGCGGCCCGGTCGCGACCGACCGTTTTGAGCGGGCAAGCCAGTCGCCCCAGGCACGCAGCCTTGTACGGGTATGAAGCTGAGGCAGGCCACCGAACTCAGGGGTCGTCTCAGCCAAGAGCGATGGGGACAACACCGCGCCGGTCTGTTCCGGAAACAGGAAGATCACATCGGCTCCATCCGGCCATGGCGCGGTGCCGACCCGGATTGCGACATCGAAGCCGTCCCGGCTGAAGTCCACGGGCTTTGACGAGGCCGAGAGGCGCACCTCTATGTTCGGATATTTTGCCTGAAACCGATAGAGGCGGGGAATGAGCCAGCGCATCGTAAAGGTGCCGGGGCAAGATACATCCAGTTGACCGTCTTCAGTATCGGCCACGGCGCGCACTGATAGATCCATCTGGTCGAATGCCGCCGTCAGCCCGGACAGCAGGGTTGTCCCGCCTTCAGTGAGCCTCAGCCGGTTCTTCGGTCCTTCGAAAAGAGGAATACCGAGTACTTCCTCGAGATGCTGGATCTGCCGGCTGACGGCGCTGTGCGTCACATTGAGCTCGTCTGCGGCAAGCGTCATGCGGCCGAGCCGGCCGGCCGCTTCAAAGGCGCGCAGCGCATTCAGAGAGGGAATTCGTCTGGCCATGTGCATTTTCCGAACATTGAGTGTTCGAACATATCGTTTTTCTTTCGGGAAAATAACGTGTTTTTTGCCACCGAAACGAATGGGCGATGTGAACACGGAACAACGATGCGGCGATGCAACGGCATTTTCGCGTTCGGCGAAGCTTTGTCCCAAATACAACGGAGACGGAAATGCAAAGCAGACATCAGGATGGTAGCGCAGGCGACGCGAATTACGGCGTGATCGGATCGGGTTATACCAATTACCGCCAACCGGACCCCCATATTGCCGAATTCATCCGCGCCGCACTTGGCGATGCTGGAACCGTGTTGAACGTCGGCGCCGGGGCGGGCTCCTATGAGCCGGTCGATCGACAGGTCACCGCCGTCGAGCCTTCCGCCTCGATGCGTACCCAGCGGCCGGCACATCTTCCCGTGGCGATCGACGGCACGGCTGAACATCTTCCCTTTGCTGATCAGAGCTTCGATGCCGCGATGGCGACGTTCACGGTGCATCAATGGTCGGATCTTAGACGGGGGCTCGGCGAGATGCGACGCGTCACGCGCGGGCCTGTGCTGGTGTTAAGCTGCGATCCGGACCTGCTGGAACGGTCATGGCTGCACGTCTATGCGCCTGAAATGATTGCCGTCGAGGCAAGACGTTATCCGGCTATGGATGCGATTGCGGCCGCCCTTGGCGACGATGTGGACATCAAGGCAGTGCCGATCCCGCTGAATTGCATCGATGGCTTCGGCGAGGCCTATTATGGCAGGCCCGAACGAATGCTCGATCCCGGCGCACGGCTTGCCAATTCCGCATGGAGCTTCGTCGATTCTTCCGTGGGTGATCGTTTCGTTGCCGAGCTTGGCCGCGATCTGGCCGATGGTTCCTGGGATCGCCGCTATGGCGCCCTTCGCGCCCAGCCTTTCTTCGAAGGCTCGCTGCGCCTCATTGTTGCCACGCCTTGAGGAGGATGCCGTGAGGGACGAATTGCGCCTACTGAAGTCGCTGACTGGGCCGTTTCCGGCGTTCGAGGCGGATCTGACGCCCGACGAGCCGCGAGACCTGTTTTCCGCGTGGCTGCGCGATGCCATCGAGGCTGATATCATGGAACCGCATACCATGGTGCTTTCCACCATCGACGAGAACGGCGCGCCGGATGCCCGCGTTCTCATCCTGAAGAACCTCGACCGGCGGGGCTGGCACTTTGCAACGACGGGCAGGGGACCGAAGGGCCGGCAGATCGCCGCCAACCCCTCCGTTTCGCTGACCTTCTATTGGCCGCAGCTCGGGCGGCAGGTGCGGCTGCGCGGCATGGCGTTTCAGGCCGAGGCCCATGAGCGCTATGCCGATTTTCGTGCGCGCGCAACCGGCGCCAAGGCGGTCGCGCTGACGGGGCGGCAGAGCGAGGTGCTTGGCTCGTCGCAGGAACTGCACGACGAATTGGCCCTGCAGCATAGGCGATTGCAGGAAGAGCCCGATCTCGTCGCACCGGGCTGGGCGCTTTTCATCGTCATGCCGCATGAGGTCGAGTTCTGGCAGGGCGACGCCGAGCGCCGTCACCAACGCTTGCGATACCGGCGGGAAAAGGCCGGCTGGTTGAAGGAACGGCTCTGGCCCTAACGGCCCCGGTCGGGATGGCCGGGCTTGCCTGATGGCGAAAGAAGCACTAGCGTAATATTCGAAGAAATATAACGCTAGTGCGGACATGTCGGTTCTCCTCAATCACAAACGGCCCTTTGCGCTTCCGATCGTCGAACAGCACCCCGACGAACGGTCGGCTGCTTCCACAATCTCCGTCAGGACCCAGCGTCTGAAGACTTGGGAACTGGCGCCGATGTTCCATTGCTCCATCGTCGGCACATGCTTGACGACGACGGAGTTGCGGCAGGTGCTGGCGAAGGTGGGCGATATCGACACGAAGACGGCGACCGACCATGCTTTGCATAGTCGTGGTGTGCGGGCCGCCGGCCAGCGCGATATTGCGGCCAAGCTTCTGAACAAGGCGCTGGACCGTCGCCACGAGCGCATTCTCAAGCAGTTTTCAAAGCTTTCGACGCCGGTCGAGATCAAGGCACAATGGGACAGGGCCGTCGATGACGGCGATATATCGGGAGCCTATTGGGCTGTCATGAGCCACCCGGCCAGCGGTCGCCCGCTGATGAACGATATCTTTGGCGAAGTGCATATGCTGTCGCACCTCGTCGGCAGCTCCAGCCGACTTGATCTGGCGCGTCTGCGCCGGCTGCAATTGGACGTCGAGGCGAGAGACGAAAAGATCGCTCGCCAGGAAGCGCGCCTCCAGGCGGCAGCTGAAGACAATATCCTCTTGCAAAAGCGCATTGAAGAGCTTGAGGCAGGTTTGAGGCGCGCGCAGGCGTTTGCCGGAGAAACCTTCCCTGCAAGCGCGGATCAGCGACAGGAAGTGAGGCTGTCGGAGAAGCTGCAGGCAGCCGAGGAGCGAGCGGAGGCCTATGAGAAGCGCCTTGCGCAGTCCGAAACGAAGCTTGCCGATGCCCAGTCGCAAGCGTTCGCCTTTGCCGAGGAGAACCTGGCCTTGAAGCGCGAGCTGGATCTGCTTGAGGCAACGATTGCCGTCGCCGCCGATCCTGCTGCTGTCACGAGTTCGGACGGTCATGGCACGCTGCTTTATGTCGGCGGCCGCCCGAACTTGTTCGATCGCCTGCGAAAGCTGGCCGAAAGCCGGAACATAGAGCTGCTGTTTCACGATGGCGGTGTTGAGGATAACCTTTCCTTGTTGCCCGCCATGGTCGGGCGCGCGTCATCGGCCGTTTTCCCGGTCGACTGCATCAGCCATTCGGCCGCCGATATGGTGAAGCGGCTCTGCCGCGAGAGCGACAAACCGTATCTGCCGCTGCGCTCGGCAAGCCTTGCGAGCTTCGCTGCCGTGATTGCCGAGCCGCTGGCGGCGGAGTGAAGGACGATCACGTTTCAGTGTTCCCGCCGGCACGTGTGTAACAAGATGGCCCCCTCTTCCGTAATCCATAGCGGCGGGACTTGCCGCCTGCACAACCGGTTGCGGATAGGTGTTCTGCAAGCCGGCGCGTATTCGCTGAAGGAGAACGGTGCGATGCTGAACAGACGACGAGTGCTTCTGGCAACGGTCCTCGGTGCGATCGGCCTGCGATTGGGTTACGGTTCCGCCGCTGCCAAGACCCCGGTGATTTTCCCCGTTTCCCACACGGAGGAGGAATGGCAGAAGATTCTGACATCGGACCAATATGCCGTGCTCCGGGAAGAGGGCACGGAGCGCCCCTATACCAGTGAGTTGCTGAATGAGCATGGCAAGGGCAATTTCGCCTGCGCCGGCTGCGACCAGGATGCATTTTCCTCGACCACCAAGTTCGAGAGCGGCACCGGTTGGCCAAGCTTCTGGGCGCCGCTCGATGGGGCAGTCGCAACATCGCGCGACACGTCTTTCGGCATGGTGCGCGACGAAGTGCATTGTACTCGCTGCGGCGGCCATCTCGGGCATGTCTTCAACGATGGTCCGAAGCCGACCGGCCTTCGCTACTGCATGAATGGCGTCGCCATGAAATTTCATCCAGTTGCAGCCTGAACGATCAGAGACCGAATGATGCTTCTGTTTATCCTTGCTTATCTCGGCGGCGTTCTGACGATCGTCAGCCCCTGCATCCTGCCCGTCCTGCCATTCGTCTTCGCGCGGGCGGGCCAACCTTTCCTGCGCAGCACGCTACCGATGTTGATCGGCATGGCGGCGACGTTTGCTGCCGTTGCGACGCTTGCAGCCTTCGGTGGCGGCTGGGCTGTTGCGGCCAACGAATACGGACGCTACGCGGCGCTCGTGCTGCTGGCGATCTTCGGCATCATCCTTTTGTTTCCTGCGCTTTCCGACTATCTGACACGCCCGCTGGTCTCTCTCGGCGCGCGCTTGTCACAGTCCGCCGATCGTTCAAGCCGCAGCGGCGGCTCGGCGATTGCCGCATCGTTGCTGCTGGGCGTGGCGACCGGACTGCTTTGGGCGCCCTGCGCCGGCCCTGTGCTTGGCCTTATCCTGACGGGAGCCGCGCTGCAGGGGGCGAGCGTCGGCACGACATTGCTGCTGCTCGCCTATGCGCTGGGTGCCGCCACATCGCTCGCGCTCGCGCTTCTGATCGGAGGTCGCGTCTATCAGGCGATGAAGCAATCGCTTGGCGTCGGCGAATGGCTGCGCCGCGGCGTCGGCGTTGCCGTGTTGGTCGCGGTCGTCGCGATTGCCATGGGGCTCGACACCGGCCTGCTGACGCAGGCGTCGCTCGCAAGCACGGCATCGCTCGAGCAGAACCTGGTCGACCGTTTCCACGCTCAGGAGCCAAATAAGCCCTCATCGGTTGTCATGAAGAATGAAGGCGGTGCGATGATGAGCGCCACCAACCAGATGATGATGAGCGCAAAGCCGGATGGAGCAGCCGGCGGCGGTTCCATGACGATGGCCATGACACAAAAGCCGGCTGTGGCTCAGCTGCCGGTCGAAGGCTCGGTTCCCTCGCTCGACGGCGCGGTGCAATGGCTGAATTCGCCGCCGCTGACCGCGGCCGGCCTGAAGGGTAAGGTCGTCCTTGTCGACTTCTGGACCTATTCCTGCATCAATTGCCTGCGCGCCATTCCCTATGTCGAAGCATGGGCGCAGAAGTACAGGGATCAGGGCCTTGTCGTCATCGGGGTGCACGCACCGGAATTTGCCTTCGAGAAGAACGTCGACAATGTGAAGAAGGCCATTGCCGATCTCGGCATCACCTATCCGGTCGCGATCGACAACAATTATGCGATCTGGCGCGCCTTCGACAATGAATATTGGCCCGCCCACTATTTCATCGATGCGCAAGGGCAGGTGCGCCACCATCATTTCGGCGAAGGCGATTACGATCAGTCGGAAAGGGTGATCCAGCAGCTCCTGGCCGAAGCCGGCAAGAGCGATGTCTCCAGCGACATCGTGAATGTGAAGGCGACGGGCGCCGAGGCAGCCTCCGACGAGGCGGATGTCCAGTCGCCGGAAACCTATGTCGGCTATCTGCGCTCGCAGAATTTCGCCGATGATGCCGGCACGGTGAATGACGCCGCTCACGATTATGTCGCGGCGATGCCGAAACTCAACGAATGGGGCCTTGCCGGCAACTGGACCGTCGGGCCGCAGGAAGCGACCGCGAACAGCGCCGAAACACGCCTCTATTACCGCTTCCACGCCCGCGATCTGCATCTGGTGCTTGGACCATCGTCGGACGGAAAGCCGATACGCTTCCAGATCACCGTCGATGGCAAGGCGCCTGGCGACAACCACGGCGTCGATACCGACGCAGACGGCAATGGCGTGGTGACCGGGCAAAGGCTCTATCAGCTGGTCCGTGCGAGCGGTCCGGTTTCGGATCATACGTTCGAGATCAAGTTCCTTGACCCCGGCGCGCAAGCCTATGCCTTCACCTTCGGCTAAGGAAACGGCCTGGCTTTTCTCGCCCGCCTGTTCGGTCACGCCGGGAAAAGAGATTAGGTCGCGATCTCGGTCGATGGGAGGAAGGTCGGCCCCTTCAGATCCCGAAATCGAGCTGGGACTGCGATTGACCATCGTCCGCTTCTTCATTCGTCAGAGACGAAAGCGTGATGCCAAGCAGCCGGATTGGCCGCGTGAACGGGTGGGCGCTTGCCAGAAGCGCCGATGCAGCTTCGAGGATGTCGCTCGCGTTGGTCATCGGAAAGGGGCTTGTCCTGCTGCGTGTCGCCTGGGTGAAGTCCGAGTACTTGATCTTTACCGTCACCGTCCTCGCGCTGATGCCGCCCGTTTCGCAGTAGCGCCAGACCTTCTGCGCGAGCGGTCGCAGCTCTGCCGTCGCCAATTCGAGATCGTCGATATCCTCGGTGAATGTATCCTCCGCGCCAATGGATTTTCGAACCCGGTCGGGTTTCACCTGGCGCTCGTCGATGCCGCGGGCGATGCCGTAGAAATGGGGGCCGGCCTTTCCAAAATGCTCCTGCAGGAAGGCGAGGGATTTCGATTTCAGATCGAGGCCGGTGTCGATCCCGTATTTGTGCATGCGCTCGGCGGTCGCCGGCCCGACGCCATGGAATTTCTTGACGGGAAGCGTTTCGACGAACGCCGGCCCGTTCTTCGGCGTGATGACAGCCTGGCCGTTGGGCTTGTTGAGGTCGCTCGCCATCTTGGCGAGGAACTTGTTGTAGGAAATGCCGGCCGAGGCATTGAGCCCGGTGACCTGCTTGATCCTGCTGCGGATCTCCAGCGCGATCTCGGTGGCGATGTCCATTCCCTTGAGGTTCTGGGTGACGTCGAGATAGGCCTCGTCCAGCGATAGCGGCTCGATCATCGGGGTATATTCGGCGAAGATCTCGCGGATCTGCTGTGAGACGGCCCTGTAGACGTCGAAGCGCGGCGGCACGAAAATCAGATCCGGGCATTTCCGCTTCGCGGTGACCGAAGGCATCGCCGAATGGACGCCGAAGGCGCGGGCCTCGTAGCTTGCAGCGGCCACCACGCCGCGCGCTGCCGACCCGCCGACCGCAAGCGGCTTGCCGCGCAGCTCGGGATTGTCTCGTTGTTCGACCGATGCATAGAACGCATCCATGTCCACGTGGATGATCTTTCGGACTGGATTAGAGTTCGTATCGTTCATTGTGGTCTCGGTCATCAAACTGCAAGTTCAGTATGGGCCTCAATTGGCGGGGTTGAAACAAATGCAGAACATATCATCCCTGATGACGATATCAAACCGGCTCTATCGCCGTGCCAAAAAGAACCGGCAATCGCTCTGCGCCAGGCATGGCGCGGACGCCACCTTGAGATGCGCTCAAGGCTTCCTATCTGTTGTCGGTCCCCCACACGGAGCCTCAAGATGGGCCAACTCGCAATCGATCCGCTTTCCGACCTGCATATGGAGATCCTGCCGCCCGAGCGCGATGAGGAATCCGGGCGGGACTGCACGGCGTGTCTCTGCTGTCGAAGGATGCGATCGACGAAGAGGATGGATGAAGACGGCTGCGGTATATGCGACGAATGCTTGGCGCCATGACGAATGACGCGGCACAGTTGCAGCCCGGCGAATTGCCGGCATTCGGACATGCTCTCTCCCAGCTACCCGACGGCTATATGGAGGGCCGCTTTCAAGGTCAGCCTTGGGGCGTGACCGTCAGGCGGTCGGCCGACGGGAAGCGGATCTGGCTCTACGGTGAAGAGCTTGGCGGGACCGACGTCGTCAGCTTCAATCTCTACATGCTCTCCGGAGCGAGGCTCACTCTCAAGCCCTGTGAGATGTCTTCATCGAAGATCTTTGATTTCGTGGCGGGGTTCAGGCCCATTCCGATGCGGCGCTCGGGATAGGCATAGTTCTTTGTAGCGACCAGCTCAGAGCTTGCGACCACTTTATCACTGCGCCGATTCTGCTGGTTCAGCGGGTGGAGAGCGGCGGCGGAGGCGGCTGCGTCGTCGAGCCGGGGCCAAGCGAGCGCTGGACCATCACGGTATCGGCCCAGCGGCCGTAACGATAGGCAACCGCCGGCAACAGACCGACGCGAACGAAGCCGAAGCGTTCGTGCAAAGCGAGCGATGCGGCGTTGTCGGCGTCGATATAGCCGATCATCTGCCGGAAGCCAGCCGCTGCGCAGGCATCGATCAGCCCGCGCATGAGCAGGCTCCCGACGCCCTGGCCGACATGGTCGTGATGCACATAGATCGAGTGCTTGACGGTGTAGCGATAGGCCGGACGCTTGCGGAACAAAACCACATAGGCATAGCCCAAGACTTTTTCGCCCTCGACCGCAACCACATGCGGGAAGCGGCGATCCTTCAGATTCTTGCGCCTTTCGCGCAGGTCGTCCGGTTGCGGCGTGTCGCTATCATCAACCCCAGCCTCGATGCCGCGGTGAATGTGGCGACGATAGATGGCCAGCATCGCATCGACGTCGCTCTCCCGTGACGGGCGAACGATGATTGTTTTATCCTGCTTCATGATCGAACCCGAATTTCCAGCCTATTCTGCAACGACGTAAGTGTAGAGCCGGATTTTGCCGGATGTATCGATCTCGCGATAGAGCCCCTGAATCTCCACCTCGAAGCCGGGGAAGGTATTGAAGCAGGTTTCGAACATCTTGAGATAGTCGATCATGGGCTTTGCCTGTTCCGTAAGGCGCTCGCCGGGCACGATGGTCGCGATACCCGGAGGATAGACGACGAATGGCGTCGTTGCGATACGGCCGGCAATCGCATCGATCGGCAGATAGTCGACGTCGTTGCGCACCAGGCAGCGCGCAGCATCGTGCGGCGACATGGCGATCGGCGGTAGGTGGTCGGCGGAGAACTGCTTGGTCTGAAGCGCGCTGACATCGGCCTGGCGGAAGAAGTTGTGCATGTCCGTGCAGAGGTCGCGCAACCGCACGCCCGCGTAGCGGCCCGGGCGGCGGCGATAGAATTCCGGGATTGCCTCCTCCAGCAGCGCATTGTCGTCATGGAGCTTTTTGAAGGCGACAAGCCCGCTGATCAAGGTGCCGGCCTTGCTGGCCTCAACGCCAGGGGTGAGAAGGAACAGCAGCGAATTGAGGTCGTTCTTCTCCGCGACGATACGGTTTTCGCGCAGATATTGCGCAACGACCGGCGCCGGTATGCCGTGCTCGGTGTATTTCCCGCTTGCCCGGTCGAAGCCGGGGGTGAGCAGGGTGAGCTTGTTCGGATCGGTCATGGCGAAGCCCGGTTCCATCCCCGAAAAGCCGTGCCATGCCGCGCCGGGTGTCAGGTGCCAGAAGGCGGGATTTGTGGCGAGCTGGTCGGTGGCAATACTCTCCCACGCAACGTCATGCACCGCGCCGGGGCTCGACACATCCGGGATCGCCACCCGGTCCGGCACGAAAGGCTCGAAGAACCAGCGGCGTTCCGGGCGATGTTCCTTCTCCTCGAATTCGCGGCGCACGGCGCGGATCTTCTTGCGCAGTTCGATGCCGAGGCGGATCGTGTCGTCCCAAAGCACCTCGCCGGAACGGCCCTTCATCATCTGCGCGCCGACGTCGAGCGAGGCAAACAGCGGATAGAAGGGCGAGGTCGAGGCGTGCTGCATGAAGCTTTCGTTGAAGCGCCGGTGCTCCACACGGCGTTTCTGGCCAGTAATATGCCGATCCTTCATGTGGATCTGCGAGGCCTGCGAGAAGCTTGCGAGCTGCTTATGGGTGGATTGGGTGGCGATGATGCCAGGCGCATCCGGACCAAGGTCAGAAAGACCCATGGCAAAGCGCCCGGCATAGAGCGGATGGAACTTCATGAAGCCGGCCCATGCCTCGTCAAAGAGGATATAGTCGCACAGATGGCCGATGCGCTTGAGGATCATCTCGGCATTGTGGATGGTGCCGTCATAGGTGCACTGTTCCACGACAGCAACGCGGAACGGCCGCGGCTTCTTGTAGGCTTCCGGGTCCTTCACCAGCGGATGAGTGCGGATGCGCTCGCGAAGGGCGTCCTCGTCCATGGTTGCAAAATCCATGGGGCCGATCAGGCCATAGACGTTTCGGATGGTCGGCAGGTAGACCGGAATGCCGCCCGAGATCATCAGGGCGCCGTGATGGGCGGCCTTGTGGTTGTTGCGGTCGAACAGCACGAGGTCGCCATCGGTAACGAGCGCTGAGAGCGCGACCTTGTTGGAGGTCGAGGTGCCGTTGAGGACGAAATAGGTCTTCTCGGCGCCGAAGATCTTCGCCGCTTCCTTCTGTGCCGCCAGCGCAGGCCCCTCATGGGTCAGGAGGTCGCCGAGATCGAGCACGGAATTGTCGAGATCGTCGCGGAACACAGCTTCGCCGAGATGCTCCATGAAGACACGGCCGATGGGGCTGCGGCTGTAGAAGATGCCGCCATTATGGCCGGGGCAGGTCCAGAGGTGGTTACCTTCCTCGGCATAATCGACCAGCGCGCCAAAGAACGGTGTCTTCAGCGTCTCGGCATATTGCTTGAGCCGGCTGATGAGGCTTTTCGCGATGAAGGCGGGCGTTTCTTCGGAGAGGAAGACGTAGCCGTCGATGAAATCGAGCACCTCGACCGGCACGTCCTCGAAACGCTTGCGCCGGATCAAGAGGATGATCGGAAATTCAAGGCCGCGCCGACGCATGAGGTTGATGAGGGAAGCCGTCTTGCCCTCAAGCCCCTTCTTGCCCCAATCGACCAGCATGCAGCCGATGGCGGCATCCGTCTGTACGGCGATCTCTGCATCCTCGAGATTGCGCGCACGCACCACCTCAAAGCCGGAGCGTTCGATCTCCTCGACGATCTGATTGTAGCGGGCGCCCTCCAGATCCTCGTTGTCGAAGGCCGGCGTTGCGAACAGAAAGTTGAAACGTCTGAAATAATCCATGTCGATACCCGCTCCTGATTAGGCATGAGGTGTCGGCGTATTTCATGACATGGATGTGACAGAGTTGCGAATGCAGAATTTATGGATTTGTGACCGCTCAATGAGCCGCCACGGTCCAGAAATAATAGGCAAGCGGAACGGCAAGGAGGTACATGCCGATGGACACCTGCCTTGCTTCTCCGGACAACACCTTGACGATGACGTAGAACAGCAGTCCTCCGGCGATGCCGGTTCCAAAGCTGTTGGAGACGAGGGTCAAGAGGACCATCATCAAGGCGGAAAGACCGTCGGAGAAATTCTCCAGATCAACCCGCTTCAGAGCGCTGAACATCGACATCCCGACAAGGATCAAGGCGGGTGCGGTGGCGGCTGCCGGGATCATCAGCGCGATCGGAGTAAACAGCAGAGTGAGCGCGAAGAGGGCTGCCGTTGCAAGCGAAGCGAAACCGGTGCGCCCCCCCGCTTCCGCGCCGGTGGCGCTCTCGACGAGTGCCGTGGCCGAGGGAATGCCGAGCAGCGGACTGATCGTGGCGGCAATCGAATCGACGAGGAAAGGCTTTCCCAGATCCGCCATGTTGCCCTCTCCGTCGACCAGCCCGGCTTTGGCGCCGACGGCGAGCGTCGTACCCAGGGTCGAGAAGAACTCGGATGCGAAGAAGGCAAAGAGATAGGGGAAATATTCTATCTTCAGCGCACCGAAGAAATCGAGCTGGAGGCCGATTTCTGAGATGCCGTGCGGCGCCCCGAAGAATGCGGCAGGCACCTTGGTAACGCCAAGCGGAATGCCGAGCAGCGTGCTGCCCAGAATGGCCCAGAGGATCGGCCCCGGCACCTTGCGCCCGCGCAGAAAGATGGCAAGGAAGATGCCGAAGACGGCAATGATGGCCTGTCCCGAATTGAACGAGCCGAGCATGAGCGCGTGGCTCTTGGCATTGACGTCGACGAGACCGGCATTCTTGAAACCGAGAAGTGCTATGAACAATCCGATGGCGGCGCCGAGGCCGAGCTTGATCTGGGCTGGAACCATGCGGGCGATGACCTGGCGCACGCCGAGCACCGTCAGCAGAACGAAGATGACACTCGACCAGAAGGAGATGGCAAGACCGGTCTGCCAGGGAATGTGCTCCACGGCGGCCATCGTCGGGCCTACCAGAACCGAGCCGCCGATGCCGGGCCCCACCACGAAGGGCATATTGGCATAGAGCGCCATGAACAGGGTTGCGCCGATGATGACCAGAATGGTTGCGGTTGTTGCGGCGGCGCGATCGATGCCTCCGGCTGAAAGCAGGGAGGGGATCACGACGAGAAGATAGGCCGAGGCCAGGAAGGACGTCATGCCGGCGATGACTTCCGTCTTGGTATTGGTCTTGCGCTCGCGCATGCGGAAATAGGTCTTCCACCGCGGTTCGAATGCGTCGTCCGGCTGTCCGACATTCATATTTGAGGCCATTGCGAATATCTCCTAAGTCGGCAAACGTTGCCGTGTGGCTGATGACCTCAGTTTCGGCTTGCGGCCAGTAGCGATCGAATTTCCTGGGTCGTCCCGTCGGTCAGCCCGAGATCGGTGACGTGCGGGCCGGGGTTGCAGGCAAGGCTTGCCCCGACGACCGCCTTGAAGGTGCGAATGGGCGGCATCCAGTCGGCGATGGAATCGGCTGCCGTCCGCAGCCTGGCGAAATCGTCGGCTACTTCCTGTGCAGGCGCATCCGACAGCAATCCGCAGACGGGGAGGGGCAGCACGGCCGTCACCTTGCCGTTTGCCGCCGTCGCCATGCCGCCGCCGGCATCGATGACGGCATTGGCTGCCGCGGCCATATCCGCGGGATCGCGTCCGAAGACGGTGAGGTTATGGCTGTCATGCGATACGGTCGTTGCCAAAGCACCGCGCCAATGACCCCAGTCTTCCAGGATGCCGATGACAGGCGTCGGGTTTTTTCTTCCGTGGCGATGGATGACGGCCATCAAGAGCATGTTGTCCGGCAGAACGAGCTCGTCGTTTTCGACCTTGACGGCCGCCTCTCCCCATTTTGTGAACCGCGGGCTGACAACGGTGTTGACATGGGTCTCGGCCATGCCCGGCAGCTTGATGCTGAAGTCAGCGGCGGAAAGCCCTTCGAGCTTTATGATGTCGCGATAGGCATCCGAGGACGCGCGCTCGCTGCTTTCGGTAAGGCTGCCGTTTCTGGCGACTTCACGTCCCGACGCATAGACGCGGTCGACCACGATCTTTTCGAGATCGGACAGGATGACGATGTCGGCGCGGCGACCGGGCGCGACCAGCCCCAGATCGTACCGGTTCAACCACATGGCGGCGTTGAGCGTGGCGGCACGCACGGCATCGACGGGTTTCATGCCATAGCCGATAAGGCGTCTGAGAACGGAGGACATCGCTCCGTCGTTCACGAGGTCGTCGGGGAAGACGTCATCGGTGCAGATCGTCAGCGTCTGCGGCAGATGCGGCAGTTTTTTCAATGCCTCGATCACGCCAGGCAGCACATAATCATGAGAGCCGCGCAGCTCGATGGTGAGGCCAGCCCGCAATTTCGCCAGCAGGTCTTCGCCCGAGGTCAGCTCGTGATCCGATTGGATTCCGGCCGAAACGAAGGCCTGGAGTTCCGCGCCTTCAAGGCCGCGGGCATGGCCGCACACGCGCTTGCCGCTCGCAAGCCCGGCTTCGACGACACCGCGCATCGGTTCGCTTCGCTCAAGGACCCCGCGCATGTTCATCACTTCGGCGACGCCGGATATCTCCGGCCAGCTCAGCATGGTTGCCATTTCTCCCGATCGGAACTCTGCGCCGGCGAGCTCGAGACCTGGCGCCGAAGGCACGCAGGACGGCGCCAGTGTCAGGAAGCGTAGCGGCAATTGCCGTGTTTCTTCGAGCGCCCATCGAATGCCGTCGAGGCCGGCGACGTTGCCGATTTCGTGCGGGTCCCAGCAGATCGTCGTCGTCCCCTGCGGGACGACCGTTTCGGCATATCGCCTCGGCGTCACCATGGAGCTTTCGACATGCATATGCGTGTCGATAAATCCGGGCGTGATGAAGCGCCCGGAGGCGTCGATAGTCTGTCTTGCGTCTTTCCTTGTCCCGAAGGGATGAACGCTTGCGATCAATGGGCCGATAAGGCCGATATCTGCAGGTCTCATCTCCGAGGTGGCGACGTCGACAAGCGTCCCGCCGATGATGAGCACGTCGAACGGCTCGAGCCCCAATGCCGCCCGTACGGCATGATCGCGCAGGTCGGACGAATGGAGGTCATGGGGTTCATTCGGCATTTTTGCCTCCCTTGGCGAAAGCGGATGGGCGAGCGGTGGATTGCCGCAAGACAAGTTCCGTCGGGAATATTCCGCTGGTCTTGGTCTCTCCGGCAACGAAGGCGAGCGCGTGGTTCGCCACCGCCTCCAGATCCTGCCGGACTGTCGTGAGCGGCGGCGAGACGATTTGAGCCCACATCAGATCATCAAAACCGGTGAGCGATATGTCTTCCGGAATGCTGTAGCCCCTGTCTCTGACGGCAATGGCAAAGCCGATGGCGAGAGCGTCATAGGCGGCTGCGCAGGCTGTAAAGTGCCGCAGATCGAGCTCGCGACCGACGACGCTGCCGGCTTCGAAAGTCGCGTCGCCGTATCGCAATGCCGGTTCGATGCCGGCCCGGCGGAAGATTTCGCACATTCCCTCGACGCGCTCGCGCGCCACCAGCGAATTCTCAGGACCGGCGAGGATCAGAAGCCTGTCATGACCAAGTTCCAGCAGATGGCGGGCAATCAGGCGCCCGCCCTCGCGGTGATCGCTGGCGGCGATATTGCCGGCTGTAGCAGCGCTGTCGATGACGGCAACCGGCACCGAAACATCTTCGGGCATAACGGTCGTGCCGCGCGTCGGGATCACGATCAGTGCATCGACGCCGCGGGCGATCATGGTTCTGATTTCGAAATCCTGCTGCCGGGCATCGCCTTGGCTGTCGCCGATCAGGACGGCGAGATCGCGCTGCTTTGCTGCTCGTTCGATGGCTTGGGCAAAGGCAGGAAACAGGGGCTGCCCGATGTTCGGGACCAACAGGCCGACCGTATTGCTCTTGCCGGTGCGCAGCGCCCGCGCCGTATGGTCAGGCACATAGCCGAGCCTATCCGCTTCCAGACGAATCTGCGCCGCAAGGGCTGAAGACACCCGCCCCGTGCCGCGCAGGGCGTTCGACACCGTTGCCGTGGAGACACCCAGCTTGATTGCAATTTCACGAATGGACGAGGGGCGTGTACTGCTCATTAAGGAGTGCGCTCTGACTTCTTTGATTAAACGATTAATCAAAGCGACACGTTTTTGCAAGAGTATCTTTGCCGCGCGCAGATGAAGCGCGGTTTTACCCATATTGGCGCCTGCTCAAATTGCGGATGACGAACGGCCTTCAAGCCTGCCGGACTAAGCGTCAGACGGCAACCAGATGGCTGGGAGAGACGGTTCGATATTCCCTTGGCTTAGCCAGATAATCGACCGGCCGGATCGGGCTTTTCAACTCGTCGCTGGCTGCCGCGCGCTTTTCCCGTCGTCGATCGGGGTCCGGCACTGGAACGGCGGCCATCAACTTCTTCGTATAGTCGTGTTGCGGATTGCCGAAGACGGCCACACGCGGCCCGATCTCGACGATCTCGCCGAGATACATCACGGCGACACGATGGCTGACGCGCTCGACCACGGCCATGTCGTGCGAGATGAACAGGAAGGAAAGGTTCAGGCTCTGCTGCAGGTCGAGCATCAGGTTGATGACCTGCGCCTTGATCGACACGTCAAGCGCGGACACGCTTTCGTCGGCGACGATCACCTTCGGCTGCAATGCCAGCGCCCGGGCGATGCAGATGCGTTGACGCTGGCCGCCGGAGAATTCATGCGGGTAGCGGCTAGCCATATCCGGCGTCAGCCCCACCTTGCGAAGCATGTCGGCGACCACTTCCCTTGCATCCTTGGCCGTTCCCATCCTGTGTTCGAGATAGGGTTCGGCGACCGCCTGCCCGACCGTCATGCGCGGGTTGAGCGAGGCGAACGGGTCCTGGAAGATCATCTGCACGGATTTGCGCATCTCGCGCATATCTCGCTTGCCAAGCGAGAGTACGTCGCGGCCGTCGACGATGACGGAGCCGGATTGCGGCTCGATCAGCCGCATGATGGCGCGCCCCGTCGTCGACTTGCCGCAACCGGATTCACCGACGAGCGACAATGTTTCGCCGGCAAACAGGTCGAAAGACACGTTCTCGACCGCATGAACCCGGCCTTTGAGCTTTCCGAAGAGGCCCGAGTGGATGTCGAAGCGCTTCGTGAGGTTCTTGACCTGCAGGACCGGCTTTTCCGTCGCCACCGTATCCGGCACCTCGACCGGCGTGTCGGATTCTCCAGTCGCGGTATTGACGACCGGGAAGCGCAGCGGCCGTTCGTATCTCTGCATCGAGCCGAGCACCGGCACGGCCGACAGCAGCGCGCGGGTATAGGGATGCTGGCCGCGATGGAAGATATCGGCCGTTGCGCCGGTCTCCACCTGCTCGCCGCGATACATGACGACAGTGCGATCGGCGATCTCCGCGACCACGCCCATGTCGTGCGTGATGAACAGGACA
Source organism: Rhizobium sp. NPDC090279 (assembly GCF_044769665.1). NCBI lineage: Bacteria > Pseudomonadati > Pseudomonadota > Alphaproteobacteria > Hyphomicrobiales > Rhizobiaceae > Rhizobium > Rhizobium sp. NPDC090279. The sequence goes on from NZ_JBIVYI010000008.1 coordinate 44,229, forward strand.
GAGGTTCCCTCCTCCTCCTGCAGCATCTTGATGAGGTCGAGGATCTGGCCCTGGATGGTGACGTCGAGCGCCGTCGTCGGTTCGTCGGCGATCAGCAGCCTCGGCTTCGACGCAAGCGCCATGGCGATCATGACGCGCTGGCGCATGCCGCCGGAAAAGCGGTGCGGATATTCGTCGAAGCGCGAAGCGGCCGACGGGATGCGGACTTTCTCCAGAAGCCGGATTGTCTCGGCCTTGGCGTCCGCAGCCGACATCTGCTTGTGGCAGAGCAACGCTTCGGAAATCTGGTCGCCGATGGTGAAGAGCGGATTGAGAGAAGTCATCGGCTCCTGGAAGATCATCGATACGTCGTTGCCACGTACCTTGCGCATTTCATGCTCGAGCAGCGAAAGCAGGTTGCGGCCGCCGAGCATGATCCTGCCTTCGATGCGGCTTGAATCGCTCTGCAGCAACCGCATGATCGAGAGCGAGGTCACGCTCTTGCCTGAGCCGCTCTCGCCTACGATTGCCACCGTCTCGGCTGGCGCGACGGAGAAGGAAACGTTGCGCACGACAGGTTTCCATTCGCCATCAACCAGGAACGACGTGGTGAGGTTCTCGACGGAGAGGATAGGTTCGGCGGTCCCTGCGGCCTTTGCCTGCGATACGCTCATGTTCGCTTCCTTCTTGCTTTTGTGACGGCTCAGTCCGGCCAGTTCAGCATGCCGTCGAAGCGATGCCTGCTGCGGTTTTCGATCGGCGTCGCAATGATCTCGTTGGAGGCGCGCGCCTTGTCGAGTTCCTCGCCAAGGCGGGCCGCGACGATCGTCTCCTGACCGGGGTGCAGGTTGCAGGGATCGAGGTAGAAATAGTGATGCTCCACCTCATGGTCGCGCACGATGATGGGTGGGTTGCCGCGGGCAAGTGCTGCGGCTAGATCCCAGGCGCTGATATGCGCTTCTGGCGCCGAGATGATGACCCGCATGCGGTCGAGCGGATTATTGGTGGGGTCGGGCTCGATCAGGGCGGTGACGCCGGGCCGGCCGTCCAGGGTTCGCTTCCACAGGTTCAGATAAGCGGTCTCGCGTTCGCGGATGCCGGCATGGTCGCGCTTCTCCCAGGCCTCCAGCGCCGCCATGACGCCATAGATGCTTTCCTTGCCGACCTTCATGCCGCGGCCGATGCCCATGTTCTGCAGGAAGGCGTTGCGCACCAGCTCCTTATTGCCAGTGACGATGCCGGAGGTCGGGCCGCCGAGGAACTTGTGGCCGGAATAGAGCACGATGTCGGCGCCCTGAGCCAGGAAGAGCCTGAGGTCATATTCCGAAGCCGCATCGACGATCACGGGCACGCCCTTGGCATGGGCGATCTCGACGAATTCGGTCAGGTGCAGCAGGCCATAGTCGACCACATGATGGGACACGACATAGACGGCGGCTGCCGTCTTCTCGGTGATGGCATTTTCCATATGGAAGCGGTGTGTCGATGTCGCCTGGCCGATCAGCACGGTCTTGCCGCCGGCAAGGCGGATCGCCTGGTCGACCGGCGCGCCATAGCTCACCACATGGCCCATCTGCAGGATGACTTCGTTCTTCTCCGGAGCGACATCGGGCAGTCTCTCGATGGCGAGCAGGTTGTTGCTGGTAATGGCGCCGGCGACCGCAAGGCTGATGCCCGATGAGCACGATGCCGTCACGAAGCCTGCTTCGCCGCCCGTCAGCCGCGCGATGACGCCGCTTGCCTTGCGCTGGAGGTCGTTGACTTCAACGAATTGCGGCAGGATTGCCGTCATTGCCGCAATGGCTTCGGGCACGACGATCGACGCGCCGAGGCTGGTCATTGTACCGGATACGTTGATGACGGGCCTAAGGCCGATCTTGCTACGGATATCATCGGACATTCTATCTCTCCAAAGTGAGGACTGACTGCCGATTGCCATCGACAGCTATACCATAGTAATGTAATAGCTTCTCGAAATCTCACGAGGAGCGTTGATTTGGACGCCAAGACCCTACCAGCAGCACGGCCTGAAGACGCCGGTTCCACTGAGCAAGCCGAAGCCAGCGGCGCGCGCCGTTCGCGCGTAAGCGGCATCGACCGCGCGCTGCAGGTGATCGACTATCTCTACGAAACCGGTGCGCCGGCCGGCGCCTATGCAATTGCCAAGGCGGTCAAGGCACCTCTTTCCACCGTCTATGTCATCATCGATGACCTGGTCGAAAAGAACATGCTCGGCCGCAATGCCGACGGTTCCGTCTGGCTCGGCGCGCGCCTTTATCACTACGGTCTCGCCTATGCCCGGTCGCTTGATTTCATGAGCGTCGCCACCCGCGAGATGCACGACCTTTGCCGGCAGGCGAGCGAGACGGTGCAAGTCTGCGGCCGCGACGGCGATTCCATGCTGGTGCTGGCGATGGCCGACGGTCCGAGCCATTTCCAGGTCGCCTCCCGTGTCGGAACCCGTGTGCCGCTCAACTGGACGGCGTCCGGCCGGCTGCTGGTCGGCAACCTGCCGGAAGACGAGAGGATCGAACTTTTCAAACGCTGTGCCCGCACCTCGCCCACCGGTCGGGCCGAGGTTGACGCCCGCGTGCTTTCGGATTCCGCGGGCAAAGCCTTTGAGGAGCGCCTGTCGGTTCAGGTGGCGGAGTCCGATTATGCCGTTGCTTGCATCGCCTCGCCGGTTGTCGATCGTGATGGCCAATGTGTCGCGACCATTTCGATCGTGCTGCCGGAGCAGAAAGTCGTTTCCGACGGCAACCACTATGGAGAGCAGGTGCGCGCCGCTGCCGAGCGGATCGAAAAGCTGATGGGTTGGCGCAGCCACTGAGCTCATCTCCCTAGTCGTTGAGCGCGACGATCGCTTCGATCTCGACCGTGATGTTGCCGGGTAGCGAGCCGAAGCCGACGGCGGAGCGGGCATGTTGGCCCGCCTCGCCGAAGACTTCGATGAAGAGGTCGGAGCAGCCGTTGATGACACTTGGATGATCCTCGAAATGCGGCACGGCATTGACCATGCCGAGCAATTTCACCACCCGCTTCACCCGGGAGAGATCGCCGAGCGCGCCATGCATGACGGCAAGCAGGTTGATGCCCGTCAGCCGCGCGTGCTGATAGGCCCGGTCGACGCCGACGTCACCACCGACCTTGCCGGAGTGGAGATGGCCATCCAGCTCCCGCGGTCCCTGGCCCGAAAGATAGAGCACATTGCCCTCGCGGACATGGGTCACGAAATTGGCGATCGGCGGCGGCGGCGGCGGGAGCTCAATCCCGAGCGCAGCCAGTCGCTGGTAAGGTGTTTGCGCTGCTGAAGCGGCTTTTGTGGGGGACGTGTTCACGTATGCTCCTGCCATGCGATATCAAAGTTTTGATTAGCGCCACGAGTAACCGTGGCTGTGGCGGACGAGTTTGCGGGCGCGCGGAATGTAGCGGCTTGCGGTGATCGCCTCAGCGCCGATCACCGCGTAACGCGGTTCGAACAGCTTCTGCAGGCGCGAGACGTCGCCGTTGGAATCGGTCGCTTCGAGATCGGCGTCCACCAGATCGAAGATGGTGAAGTCGGCGCGCTCGCCGACCGACAGCCGGCTTTCCATCGAAAGCTTGATGACGGAAGCCGGTGCATGGGTGACGGCGTCCACCACCTTGTCGAACGGCATCCCGACCGACAGCAGCTTGGACATGGTGGTCGCGAGATCCCAGACCGGGAAATTCATCGAATGTCCGTGCAGGTCAGTCGAGATCGAATAGGGCAGCAGGCCGCGCCTGATCGCCGCTTCGGCGACCTTGAAGGAGAAGGATGCGCCTCCATGGCCGATATCGAGGCGGATGCCTTCGCCAGCGCAGCGCTCGGCGAGATTGTAGAGGTCCTCGTCCTCCATGATGCTCGAACCGGCCTTGCCGTTGAAGCAGTGGGTGACGACATCGCCAGGTCCAAGGATCTCGAGCACTTCGTCGTAGAGCGCCGGCGGCTCACCGACATGCACCATCATTGGCACTTTGAGAATCTTGGCGATCTTCTTGCCGAGCTTGACGGGCGTTACCCCCCAGGAGCCGGTGATCACGTGGCTGGCGCGCACCTTGATGCCAACGATGTGCTCGCTGTTTTGCGCGTAGCATTCGAGGATGCGGTCGAGGTCGATATCCTTGATATCCCGCAGTTCGGGGACGCGATTGCAGGCGACGAGGCCGATCGAGCCGAGATTGAGGAACGCCTTGATGCGCTCCCTGGACGGCTCGATGATATACTCGCGAAACCCATGAAAATTCGCTTCGCCGGCTGAACCCGCGTCGACCAGCGTCGTGACGCCGCGCTCGGCGCCGCATTCGGACGGACGGATCGAGATATCCGTGCCGCCATGCCAGATATGGACGTGGAGGTCGACCCAGCCGGGAGAAAGCCATGCGCCCTTGCCGTCGACGCGTTCGACGTCACCCGGCGCGGCGAGCTGCGTGCCGAAGGCGGCGATCTTGCCGTCGGCGCCGATGAGGATGTCTATGGCGCCGGCGGGCGCATCGCCGCCGAACGCCATGGGTTTCACATTGGTGAGGAGGAGCGGCTTGCCCGCTTTTTCACCGGTCATTTACAGGTCCTTTCGAAGTCTAGGGTCGAGCATGTCCCGCAGCCCGTCGCCGACCATCTGCAGCGAAAGCACGGAGAGGATGATGGCAAAGCCCGGGAAATAGGTCATCCAGTCGGCCTGACCGATATATTGGCGGCCGGCGGCGATCATGGTTCCCCAGGTCGGGATTTCGGGGCTGACGCCGAGGCCGAGGAAAGACAGCCCTGCTTCGGCGAGCATGGCACTGGCAAAGAGAAACGAGCCCTGCACCAGGATGGGCGACAGGAGGTTTCTGAGCACGTGCCGCGTGATGATGTGGAACGTCGAAATGCCGAGAGCCTTGGCTGCCTCCACGTAAGGGAGTTCGCGAATGACCAGAGTCGATGCCCTGACGACGCGCGCAAGCCGCGGCGAATAGACGATCGACAGCGCGACGATGACCGTCGTCAGTGACGGGCCGAGCGCTGCGACAAGCGCGATGGCAAGCAGGATATCGGGAAACGCCATCATGGCGTCGATCAGCCGGGCAATCGGCGTGTCGAGCCTCTGGAAGAAGCCGGCGAGCAGGCCGAGGGTGACACCGATCACCGCCGAAAGCGCCACGACGGCCACGCCGACAAGCAGCGACAGCCGTCCCGCATAAATGGTGCGGGAAAAGACATCGCGGCCGAATTCGTCGGTGCCGAACCAGTAGACCCCGCTCGGCGGCTTCAGTCGGTTGACGATCGAGAGTTTCGAGGGCGAGTAGGGCGCTATCCACGGTGCAAGGACGGCAAGCAGCACGAAGATCGTCAGCACGATGAGGCCAACGGCAACGGTCTTGCGCTTCAGCAGCCGGCGAAGGAACTTGCTTCGCTCGCTGGGCGCCTGTTTGGGTGTATCGGTTGCGATATCGGCCATCAGTAGCGCACCCTCGGATCAACCAGCAGGTAGAGCATGTCGATCACAAAATTGATGAGAACGTAGAGGCCGGCGATGACGAGCAGCGCGCCCTGGATCACTGGATAATCGCGACGCAGCACCGCCGAGACGACGAGGCTTCCGACACCCGGCAGTCCGAAGACCGTCTCGGTGACGACAGCGCCTGATATCAGCACGGCGGCTGTCAGCCCGAGCACGGTGAGAATTGGAATGAGCGCGTTCTTCAACGCATGTTTGAGGATGACGCGCCGTTCGATGAGCCCTTTTGCGCGGGCGGTACGGATATAGTCGTCTCCGAGCACGTCGAGCATCGATGCGCGGGTGAAGCGCAGGATCAGCGCCGACGAGACGAGACCGAGTGCTACGGCCGGCAGCGTCAGATGATACATGCGATCAAGGAAGCTTGCGCCCGGTCCGCCATAGCCGGAAACCGGAAACATCCCCAGGCGCACTGCGAAGATCTGCATCAGGATGAGGCCGAGCCAGAAGCTTGGGATACTCGCCGCGAGCATGCCGATCGCCATCGAAGCCTGATCGACCAGCGATCCGCGCCGATAGGCGGCATAGATGCCGATCGGCAGCGCGATGATGCCGGCGATGAGAAGCGAGAACAGCGTCAGGAAAAAGGTCGGCTCGGCGCGATCGAGAAGTGCGGAGGAGACCGGGATGTTGAGGAAGATCGACTGGCCGAGATCGCCCTTCAGCAACTGGCCGACATAGAACACGTACTGGACGAGGATGGATTGATCCAGGCCAAGCCGGGTGCGCAGCTCGGCAATATCCTGCGCGGTCGCGTCCGGGCCGAGCATGACGGCGGCCGGATCGCCGGGGGTCACACGCACAATCACGAAGACGATCGTGACGACGAGAAACATCACGACGATCATGCCTGCAAGACGTTGAAGAATGTAGCGTATCATTGGGTCGGTTCCTAGATTGGTTCCGCTCTTCTTCGAATCGCGGAACCAATCTATCTCTTTGTTCTCTCGCAATTCAGGACGGAAAACCGCTGGACGCTTTTCCTGGAATTGCTCTAGGTCCGCAAACGGACAGGGTCGGGAACGGGCGCCGGCCGTGACCGGCGCCCGAGCGCCTTGGGAGGCTTATTTCTTGATCGATGCGTTCCAGAAGTAGGGCCATGGCGCCGGGTCGACGCCCTGAAGCTTGGTGGAGACCGCCGCGACGGCGTTGAAATCGCCGATCTTCATCATGGGAGCTTCGTCATACATCGCCTTTTGAACGTTCGCCCAAAGCGCGATGCGTTTCTTCGGATCGACCTCCGTGTTGAACGCGTCGATTGCGGCCTTGCTCGTCGGCGTGTTCCACCAGCCGGGAGAGCTTGGCGACAGCGTACCGATCAAGGCCGGTTCCGGCAGGAAGGGGCTGTGGGTGATATAGATGTCCCACAATGCCTTGTCGGTGCGACGCTGGGTGAGGGTTGCCCAGTCGACCACCTGAAGATCGACCTGGAAGCCCGCAAGCTTCAGATACTCCGCAGCGACCTGCGCCATCTTGTAATGGAACTCGTACTGTCGGCTGGTCAGGATGCGGATCGGTTCGCCCTTGTAGCCTGCCGCCTTGGCGGCAGCGGCAGCACCTTCCGGATCGGCGACGTTGTAATTGCCCTTGACGCCGGCATCCGTGCTCCAGGTGTAGGGGGCAGGGTAGATGTTGCCATCAAGCGTGTAGAAATTCGTGCTGCCGAAGGCTGCCGCCAGCATGTCCTCCATGCTGAGTGCCTGACGGATCGCCTTGCGGATCGCGACGTTCTTGGCGATGCCGTCGGCGGTATTGAAGACGAAGACCGGATAGCCGAACGGCTTCAGGAGCAGCGGCTGGGTCGCCGAGGCGGATTTCAGCTTGTCGAAGGATTCGACCGGAAGACTGTCGATATAGTCGTACTGGCCGGAAATGGCCGCCTCGACGCGGGTATTGGCGTCCGGAACCGGAACGAAGCGGATTTCATCGAGATACTGATGGCGAGCGCCGCCGTAGCCGTTGCTTTCGCCGTCGCGCGGCTTGTAGCCGTCGAAACGGACGAGCTGGATATATTGGTCGGGCTTGCGCTCCTTCAGCTTATAGGGACCGGTGCCGATGAAATCGGTCATCGTGTCTGCCTGCTTGCTGGCCGGAATGATGATGGCGGCGGAGTTGTTGAACGCAAGCAGCGAGGTGAGGGGCGCGTAGGGCTGCTTCAGCTTGATGACGACAGTTGCCGGATCTTGGGCCGCGATCGATTCGATGAAGCCGCCAGCCTGCTTGCCGCGCGATGCCAGCTTGATCCAGCGGTTGAGCGAGGCGACCACATCGTTGGAGGTCATGACGCTGTCATCGTGGAACTTGATGCCGGTCCTGAGCTTGATCGTGTAGGTTTTGCCGTCGGCGCTGATCTCGGGCAGGCTTTCGGCAAGCAGAGGCGTGACGTTCCAGCTCTTGTCGAAGGTGTAGAGCGTCTCGAAAATATGCTGCGTGACGATGCCGACGAGGTCGGCGGTGGAGGTCATCGGATCGAGCGTCGGCGGCTCGCCGATCGTGGCGACGTTGATGACGCCACCTTTTTCCTGGGCCGTCAACAAGGAAGGGGCTGCAAGCAGGGCAGCCGCAATCAGGAATCCGACTCTGAACTTCATCGAGTTTCTCCCACTTATGTTCCACAATTATGTTATATACAATTTTATAACAGAATACAGAACGCATTGGGGCTGTCAATGGTAGCGAGAACAACGATGCGCCGGCGCGAATGCCGATAGGTTCCATCTTGCCGAAACGCTTCGGCCGGAGCAGATTGCAGCGATAGAGGAGATAGTGCATGGCGCCTTACGATGCTTCCGGCTCAAACGTGAACGGTATCGAGCCTCGCTGGACGTCCAGCGCAAAGAGTGGAGTTGGAACGGCACTTTCGCCGGCCTGCCGCATCTGGTTCACGCTCAGTCACGGCATCCTGAACGAAGTCTACTTTCCCCGCGTCGACAGCGCCTGTACCCGCGACATCGGATTGATCGTCACAGGTCCCAACGGTTATTTTTCGGATGAAAAGCGCGATACCAAGAGCGTCGTCACGACGGTCGAAGATGGCGTTCCCGCCTACCGGTTGATCAATACGGCGCTGGATGGCCGTTACCGGATCGTCAAGCGCATCATCGTCGATCCGATGCGCAGCAGCTTGCTTCAGCAGATATCATTCGAGCCGCTTGAGGGATCGATCCACGATTATCGTCTCTACTTGCTTGCCGCTCCGCATCTGGTCAACGCCGGTTACGGCAATACCGGCTGGGTAGGAGACTACAAGGGCACGCCGATGCTTTTTGCCACGGGCACGGACGGCGTCTCGCTCGCGCTTGCCGTCAGCGGCGGCTGGCGGACGGCATCGGCGGGCTATGTCGGGGTTTCCGACGGCTGGCAGCAGCTGCGCAAGGCGGCTCAATTGGACCCGGCCCTCGCGCGTGCCGCCGATGGCAACGTCGCATTGTCAGGCGAGATCGATCTGACCGGTGGCAACGACACCGTCGTCGTATCGCTTGGCTTCGGAAGTCACGCGAAAGAAGCCGGCTACAATGCTCTCGCCAGTTTGCAGGCCGGCTACGACAATGCGGAGCGCAGCTACGTCTCCGACTGGCGGACATGGCAAGACGGCTTGCTGGCCCTCGACGAACCGAGAGCGCCACCGCCCGAGCTCAATCGCTATCGCATATCGACAGCCGTCCTGGCAACGCACAGGCCGCTGTCCTTCGAGGGGCCGGCTGTTGCCTCGCTGTCCATTCCATGGGGCTTTGCCAAGGGAGATGAGGACCTCGGGGGATATCATCTGGTATGGCCGCGCGATCTGGTGGAGACCGCCGGCGGCTTTCTGGCCGCAGGCGCTTCGCAAGACGCGCTGCGCATTCTTGCCTATCTGCGCGTCATCCAGGAAGAGGATGGGCATTGGCCGCAGAATTGCTGGCTGGACGGTGAGCCCTACTGGACCGGGATACAGATGGATGAGTGCGCTTTTCCGATCCTGCTCGTCGACGCGCTGCGCCGTGAAGGGGCGTTAACCGGCGATCTGCTTTTGTCCTACGTGCCGATGGTCGAACGGGCAGCGGGCTACGTCGTCATCAACGGCCCCGTCACCGGTGAAGACCGTTGGGAGGAGGACGGCGGCTTTTCTCCCTTCACATTGGCGGTCGAGATCGCCGCGCTGCTTGCGGCGGCCGACATTTTGGAGATTGCCGGTCACAGTCACAATGCGGATTACCTGCGGCAGACGGCGGATGCTTGGAATGACCAGATCGAGCGCTGGACCTATGTCAGCGGTAATGCCGACCGCTCCGACCTCGGGGTTAAGGGCTATTACGTCCGCATTGCTCCGCCGGACATAGCCGATGGATCATCGCCTGCCGATGGTTTCGTACCGATCAAGAACAGGCCGCCTGCCGAATCGTTGTTGCCGACCGCGCGCGTCGTCAGTCCCGATGCCCTGGCACTTGTGCGGTTCGGATTGCGTGCCGCCGACGATCCCCGCATCCTCGATACCGTTAGGGTCATCGACGCACAGCTCAAATGCGAGCTGCCGCAAGGGCCGCTGTGGTATCGTTACACGGGCGACGGTTATGGCGAGCACGAAGACGGCGGCCCGTTCGACGGCACTGGCATCGGACGCCCATGGCCGTTGCTCGCCGGCGAACGCGCCCATTATGAGCTGGCGGCCGGTCGGCCGGAAGTGGCTTTGGAGTTGCTGAAGACACTCGAACAGTCCGCAGGTGAAGGCGGGTTGTTGCCTGAACAGGTGTGGGACCAGCCCGATATCCCGGAGATGGGTCTTGTTTTGGGCAAACCTTCCGGCAGCGCCATGCCGCTCGTCTGGGCTCATGCAGAACATATCAAGCTCCTGCGCTCGCTGAGTGACGGGACCGTTTTCGACATGCCGCCGCAGGGTGTCGAGCGCTATGTGAAAAACAAGGTTACGGCACCCTTCGTGCTATGGCGCTTCAACAACAAGCTGTCGCAGCTTTCGGTCGGCAAGCGCCTGAGGATCGAGGTCATGACGCGGGCCGCCATTCGCTGGAGTCTCGACGGCTGGGCCAGCGTCAACGATACCGAAACGCGCCAGAACGGCTTCGGCATCCATCTTGCCGAGCTCTCATGCGAACACCTGGCCAAAGGTGCGATGATCGCCTTCACATTTTACTGGCCTGACACCGACCATTGGGAGGGAGAGGATTTCTCTGTCGCGGTCGTTGAAGCGGCACGGAACGATTGATGCCCGTCATGGATAGAAAGTGTTGACGAAGATGAGCCAGGTAAAAGAAAGCCGCAAGGCGAAGGTGGAATCAAAGGAAAGTGCAGCTCCGGTTGCGGCGAAGGATCGCGTCGTGCTGGCAATCGACCTGGGCGGTTCGCATGTAAAGATGCGTCTCAGCTCCGGCGGTGATCGCCGCGCGGCGGTGTCCGGCCCGACGATGTCGGCGAAGGAAATGGTCAAGGCCGTCAAGGACCTCACTCAGGACTGGCAATACGACGTTGTCGGCATGGGATATCCGGGCCCGGTTCGAGATAACAAGCCGGCCGTCGAACCGCACAATCTCGGCCCCGGCTGGCAGGACTTCGATTTTTCCGCGGCCTTCGGCAAGCCAGTCAAGCTTGTCAACGACGCCGTGATGCAGGCGATCGGCAATTACAAGACCGGCAATATGCTGTTTCTCGGCCTCGGCACGGGATTGGGGTCGGCGATGATCGTCAATCACGTCTGCCTGCCCATGGAGCTCGCCCACCTGCCCTACAAGAAGCGCGGCACTTTCGAAGACTTTATCGGCGAACGCGGCCTTGAAAAATACGGCAAGAAAAAATGGCGCGAGTCGGTCGAGGAGATTGTCGAGAGATTGCGGTCGGCGTTGCTGCCGCATGACATTGTCATTGGCGGCGGCAATGCCGAAAAGCTCAAGGAGCTGCCTCCCGGCTGCCGCATTGGCGAGAACGAAAATGCCTTTCTCGGCGGATTTCGGCTATGGAAGGATACAACGCTGAGCTTTTAGCTCGCTTGCATCTTCGCTGTGGGGGCTGCGACCGTCACATCGACGGCGCTGGTATCGTCAAAGCTTTTGGTCCCGAATGGTCACGACCCCGAACGGATTGAATTTATATTCATCTTCGTCATAGCGGCGGTCGTCGGACAGGGTGGTGTGACGATCCGCCACCACCGCGTCGACGCCCTGTCGCGTCATTTGATCGCCGATCTCGTCAATCAAGGCGGCGATTGCGAGCTGCTCGGTATTGGTCGACGGTTGCTGATCGTCTTTGCGGATGAAGGTGATGAGCACATCGGGCAATCCGACCAGATGATTCCCCACGCTTGCCATGCCCTCGGCATCGTCGCCGATGGGTCGGCGGGCAAAGGCGAGACGGCAGGTTTTGGCAAGCGCCAGCAGATCACGGGAAGCTGCTGCGCTGCGCGCCTGTTCAAAGAGCTCCTTCCATCGCGATACTCCGTGCGCCACGCCAGCGGTCTCGCCTTTTGCGGCGATCGCACCGTGATCGAGCATATACTGGACGAACATCAGGGCTTTAGCCGATGTCGTAACGGCTGTTTCGGCCTCCATGGGTGGGCCGAGCACGTAAAGAACAGATCCATGGGTGGCGACGGCATCCTCGTCGGCCTCCTGATAGGCATCTGGGTCCACGCGGTCCCAGCAAATATTGAATGAACGAACCATGCGGTCGTCCGGCTCATTCCGCGAACCATCCTCATCGACGGTAAAACCATCGCCGAACCGGGCGATGGCAGCACGGGCGCTCTGCAAGAGCGCCGCAAGACCGTTTTCATCACCGAGAAAGCAGAGGATATGACGCGGCTTGTAACTGGACCGGGACGCCGCAAATGCCGGCGACTTGCCCGAAGCTCGACCGGAAGATGGCCTAGCCAGGATGAGGCCGCCCAGGAATGCAAGAACGCCGCGCCGCATCGAATTCATTCCGGTGTCCCCATGGTTTAAATCGATAGAGTTCACGGCACTGATAACGACAGAGCAACGCGCGCTATATCGCATCGGTTTTGTTTTCGCTGCAACCCGATTTTATTGCCGTCTCGTCATCGGTGCTCTTCCAGCTCGATAGCCGGCTCATGTATCGTATTTCAACGAGGCTTTCTCGCGGTGAACAATGTCGGCAAACAGCCGTAGTGCGCCACTTGGCTGTTCATCTCGATGCACGAGATAAAGCGGCGCCATGAGGTTGGCGCGAGGATCGAGCTTCAGATAGGCGACACCGTTTGTCTCCAACCGGGCCATCGATTCTGGGATGATGGAAATTCCGAGTCCCGCGGCAACGAGGCTGAGTTTCGACAGCAACCGCGGGGCTTCATGCCGTATTCTCGGGCTGAAACCTGCGGCAAGGCAAGCGGCTATGATGCTATCATACAGGCCAGGGCCTGACGGCCGCCGGTAAAGTATAAAGGCTTCGTTTGCGAGTTCTGACAGTTGAACGGGCCGGGGCTTCTCGCCCTTTGCCACTGCAAGCGGGTGACGATCGGGAAGCGCGACCAGCATCTCTTCGTCGAGAATTCGGGAAATGACAAGACCGCTTGACTGCGGAACGGGCGAGCGCACAAGCGCCACATCGAGAAGACCGGAATGCAGCTCCGCGATGAGATCGGGCGTGCTGGCTTCCTCAAGCTTGAGCGCAATATCGGGTGATGTCTCACCGAGCGAGCGGACGGCCGAGGTGACTAGCGGGTGAAATGCGGCGGAACTGGTAAAGCCGATGGCAAGACTTCCCTCTTCGCCGCGGATATTGCGTCTGGTCGCGTCGATTGCAAGATCGACGTCGTGAAGGATAGTCCTCGCTTTCTCCACGAAGGTCCGCCCTGCATCCGTCAGCTCTACACCTCTCGGTAGACGCTTGAACAGTGAGGCGCCGACGATGGCTTCCAGCTTGGCGATCTGCTGGCTGAGCGGTGGCTGCTGGATGCCGAGCCTTTGGGCGGCGCGGGTCATATGACCCTCATCAGCGACAGTTACCGCATAGCGAAGATGACGAAGCTCGATCATGGCATATCTCAAATGTATGAATGATGTTCAATCCATATATTGGACGCATGGTCAGGAAAAGTCTACCTTGCGCGTTGTTAGACATGAATCATACGGACCAAGATATGGACGCCATCTCTCATTCCAGCGTCGTTCAGCGTGAACGGCCAACCGTCGCCGAGCTCTTCTTCGGATTCTTCAAACTCGGCCTCATCGGTTTTGGTGGGGTTCTGCCGCTCGCGCGCCGCATGGTGGTCGAGGACCGACAGTGGCTGACCGGGGAGGAATTCACCGAACTGCTCGGGCTTTGTCAGTTCCTGCCCGGCGGCAACATCATCAACATGTCGGTTGCGATCGGCTCGAAGTTCCAAGGCGTGGCGGGCGCGCTCTCAGCTCTTCTCGGCCTGATTGTCGCGCCGACGGCGATCGTGATCGGCCTCGGCGTCATTTACGATCAGTTCAACAGCGATCCGCGCGTCCAGCACATGTTCGCAGGCCTCGCCGCGGCCGCGGCGGGCCTGCTGATCTCGATGGCCGTCAAGATCGTCCTGCCGTTGCGCCGCAGGCCTGTCGCCCTGGTCATTATAGCCATTTGTTTTGCCGCCATCGCTATAGTTGGGCTACCCCTGCTGCCGACGATGCTGGTTCTGGCACCCCTCAGCATTATCGCCACCTGGAAGTTTGAAGCATGACCTCGACCTTGTTTGCGCTCGCAATTATCTTTACGCAGCTCTCGCTGCTGGCCTTCGGCGGCGGCTATTCCATTCTCCCGGAAATGCACCGGCAGGTCGTTGACGTGCAGCGCTGGATGACGGCGCAGGAATTTGGTGCGCTGTTTGCATTGGCGCAGGCGGCTCCCGGCCCGAACCTGATGGTCGTGCCCCTGGTGGGGTGGCATGTCGCCGGATGGGCGGGTGTATTGGTGACTTCGGTGGCAAAGTTCGGGCCGTCCTCGATCCTCACCTATCTGGTGCTGCATCTCTGGAATCGCTTCAAGGACAGGCCGTGGCGGAGGATCGTGCAGGCTGGGCTGGTGCCGATGACCGCCGGGCTCGTCACCGCCAGCGCGGTTGTCATCACTCAGGCATCGGCACAGGGGTGGATCTTGGCGGCGATAGTAGCCGTCGCCGCACTTGTTCTCTCGACGACGCGCGTCCATCCACTCATCGTTCTCGGCATTGGCGCATTGATCGGCTTGAGCGGCGTTGGTCAGGTGTGAGCAGGGAACCAGCCAGTGCCGGCAAATGCGGTACTGAGGCGGAACGCTGATTGCGGAGATGCGGATCGATACCCTATCGGGAGCGCTATTCGTGGCTTTCGGCCGAGGTTCTCTTGGTCGTTCGAAGGCAGGGAAACGTTCCGGCCCGTTCAACGCGCATCGTATGACCCTAGCTTTTGTCATGCATTTGCACTACATTTCTGTCACATGACGGAGGTTTCAATGGCTTCAAATGCTCTTGTTCAGACGCGCATCGATGCGGATGTGAAGGAACGGGCAACCGCTGTTCTGGAAAGCATGGGTCTAACGGTTTCCGATGCGGTTCGTATTCTTCTGACGCGAACGGCGAATGAGGGTGCGCTCCCTTTGGAGTTGGTCAGCAATAGTGCGGCCCAGGATGCTTGGTTCAGAAGCAAGGTCGTGGAAGCGCTCCAGGATGTCCGTGCGGATGCCGAGGATGATGCTGTGGAGGCCCATTTTCGGGAACGTCGCGCGGCAGCTCTTCGAGCAGCCGGCAGCCAATGAGGCTCGTCTGGGCCAGTACGCCCCCGACGACTGTTCGCAGATATTCAACTACATCGAGGCGGAAAACCCTAAGGCCGCCGTTTATGTCGACGAGTCGATCGAACGCGCTGTCAGGCGCTTGCGCGACTTTCCCGAAAGTGGTCGCCCCGGCCGTATCGCCGGCACGCGCGAGCTAGTCATAGCGCGAACACCTTATATCGCAGCCTGCATCGTCCTGCCCGATCGGATCAGGGTTTTGCGTGTTCTACACGGCGCGCAGGTTTGGCCTGACGAAATAGTCGGCGACAATGGATAGTTGAATATTGGGCGCTGATCCGAGACGGGTATTGATCTGAAATTCGAGAGCTCCGCCGGCGGGCGACGCCTATTGGTTGTTCAATGTGTGCGTATAGCACCTTCCGCTTGAAAATCCTCCGTTCTCCGGAGTTTCAGCCTCGAAATACAGCTGTTGATATCGGTGATAGTCGCAACGACCGCTGCTTTTGGAAACCAAAATGCAAACAATCCATGCCATCCTTTCGCCGGGAAAGATTGCCGGTCATAAGGCCGGTGACGGTCTTTTTGATCAGCTGGCGAGGGCCTCGAGTGTCTTGTGATGGAAATGCAATACTCGATCCGCAAGCAATCGGCTCCCGCGAGTTCATGCATTTGCGGGAATTGTTCGATCGATCGTTCAAGGCCGCTCGCATAGGTGTGTGGGAATGCAGTTTGCCCGACCAGACGCTCAGCTGGACGGATATGGTCTATGAGCTCTTTGATCTTGCTCCGCAAACGCCGCTGACGAGGGATGAAATCCTCAAACTCTACACGCCGGAGACGCGAAGACGTCTCGATGAAGCGCGGCAAAAGGCAATTCGTACCGGCGAAGGCTTCAGCCTGGACGCACAGATCATTACCGCAAGCGGCAATTGCCGATGGATCAGAATAACCGCCTGCGTCGAGTTTGCGAACGGGACCGCGACAAGAATTTTCGGGATGAAACAGGATATCACCGCCGAAAAGATGATGGTCGAGCAGCTTCGCCAATTGGCCGAGCATGACATTCTGACCGGACTGACGTCTCGCACCAGATTTGAGACGTTTTTCAACGAAATATGCACAGCCGGAGGCCGCACGGACAAAGCACTCCTCCTGGTCGATCTCGACGGCTTCAAGTCCGTCAATGATACTCTTGGACATCTGGCGGGAGATGACTGCCTCAAAGCGGCAGGGCGCAGACTTTCGCGGGCAGTCCCCAAAGCCAAAATGGTGGCCCGAATCGGCGGCGACGAGTTCGCCGTTATCCATGAATGCCTCTCGACCGAGCATCTTGCGAAAATTGCCGATCGCGTCGTCAAGGGATTGAACTGGACCGTCTCCACGCCGGCAAAGAGCATCCGCATTGCAACCTCCGTCGGCGCCGCCATAATCGTACCCGGCCATTCGTCGAAGGACATATTTGCGAAAGCGGATCGCGGCTTGTACGAGGCCAAGTCGTCCGGGAAGAACAGCTTCCGGATCGCGCCACCCGTATGGTCGGCATACGAGGCCGCCCTTTAGGCCGCGCCTGACAATAGCTGTCCGCGGCAGCGCTCATTTAGCCCGAACGCGTCAGGGAAAAATATTTCTCGATAGAGTACATAGATATTATGTGATTACTTTCCGAATGCCGTTGCCATCCATAGCTTACTCACCGGTCCCATTCGTCCGGAGCTGGTATGACAAGGCATATTCGATTCAACGCATTCGACATGAACTGCGTCGCGCATCAATCCCCCGGTCTGTGGAAACATCCACGCGATAAGTCGTGGAAATACAAAGATCTGGATTACTGGCAGGATCTGGCGCGGACGCTGGAGCGCGGCATTTTCGACGGCATATTCATCGCCGACGTCATTGGTTACTACGATGTCTACAAGGGTTCGAACTATCACGCGATCGAGCAGGCCGCGCAGATACCCGTCAACGACCCGATCCAGCTCGCGGCGCCGATCGCGCTTGCGACCGAGCATCTCGGCATAGGAATTACCGCCTCCACCTCATTCGAGCATCCCTACACGTTTGCTCGCCGGCTTGCGACCGCCGATCACCACACCAAGGGCCGCATCGGCTGGAATATCGTGACCTCCTATCTCGAGAGCGGCGCGAAGAACGTCGGTCAGGGCGGTTTGAAGACCCATGACAATCGCTATGAGGTCGCCTCCGAATATGTGGAGGTTCTCTACAAGCTTTTCGAAGGGAGCTGGGAAGAGGGCGCCGTGCTGCGCGATGCCGAGCGGGGTATTTTCACCGATCCCGCCAAGGTCCATGAAATTGGCCACAAGGGCAAATATTTCGAGGTTCCGGGCTACCATCTCTGCGAGCCGTCACCGCAGCGAACCCCGGTGCTCTATCAGGCAGGCGCATCGGGACCAGGCAAGGCCTTCGCCGCCGGCCATGCCGAATGCGTCTTCGTGGCAGCTCCGACCAAGACCCTGCTGCGCGCCTATGTTGCCGATATCAGGCAGAGGGCTGCGGCTGCCGGCCGCGATCCAAGAAAAGTGCTGATCTATAATCTGACGACGCTGATCATCGCGGAGACCGACGCGAAGGCGCAGCAGCTGTTCGAGGAGTATCAGAGCTACGCCTCTTACGACGGCTCACTCGTCTTCATGTCCGGCTGGAGCGGCATCGACTTTGGCCAATATGCGCCGACGGACGAGTTGAAGAAAGTCGAGACCAATGCCATCGTCTCGATGATCGAGCATTTCGGCGGCAAGGACCGTGTCTGGACAGTCGAGGAGCTCGCCAAATGGGGCGGGATTGGCGGAACCGGCCCGGTATTCGTCGGATCGCCGTCGACCGTCGCCGATATCCTGCAGGAATGGGTCGGAGAGACTGACGTCGACGGCTTCAACCTCGCTTATGCCGTGACGCCAGACAGCTTTGAGGCGGCGGTCGATCTGCTCGTTCCCGAACTGCAGAAGCGCGGCGCATATCCGACCGCCTATCGCCCGGGCACCCTGCGCGAAAAGCTGTTCGGCGAAGGACCCTATCTCCCGGCAACCCACCCGGCCAATGCCTACCGCGATATCGAGGCCGTCAAACGCCGGGATGCGGAACTTGCCGCACCATTGCGCAAGTCGGCTGGCGTCTAGGCTTTGGATCGACGACGGATTGGTCGATCATCTGTGACCGCCAAATCTTGAGGCTTGCTCAGAAACGTTCCATCTCGCGGCCGACCTTCGCCAAAAACTCCTTGCGGGAAGTCTCTGTCGAGCGGTTCATATCGTAATGCGCGAGGAAGACGACCGGTGCGAAAGGCTTGATCTGGGCGCGCAGCACGCGTTTGACGATCTTCTTCGGAGGATTTCCGGCAATAAAGGCGCGGAATGGGTCGGCGCCATAGGTCAGCACGGCGCCGAGCTTGCGGATATGCTGCAGCTTTGAGCGCACCTTGCCATCGACGAGTTCGAAGGAGACGCCCGGAAGCCAGACGCGGTCGAAATAACCCTTGAGGATGGCCGGAAAGCCGAAATTCCAGACCGGGGTGACGATCACCAGGGCCTCGGCGCGCTCCAGCCGTTCGACATAGGATTTCAGCGCCTCGGTATTTTCGGGATAATCATGGTAGATCAGGCGATCATGGCGTGACAGAACCGGGTCGAAACCCTCAGCGTAAAGATTGCAGTCGTCGACCTCGTGTCCCCCGCGTTTCAGGCTTGCGAGGGTTTGCCGGTGCAGCGCTGCGCCATAGCTCTCCTCGACGGGATGGGAATGAAGGACGAGAACCTTCATGAGGCCTCCATCAGATCCGCAAGGCCGGGGAAGAGATAGTTCTTGCCGGATTTGAAATCGAAGTTCGGATCGTCCCAGGCGATCATCTTGCCGGGATTGAGCAGGCCCTTCGGATCGGTTTCCTTCTTGAAGGCGAGCTGGACGGCATCCGTCTGCTTCATGCCGCCTTCCTCCAGCGTGTAGCGATGCGGATTGAAGATCGGGCAGCCGTGATCCTGGTGAATCCTAATGATCTCCTCCAGCCGGGCCTCAGAGGTGTAGCGCACCAGCGGCAGGCCGGCACACTGGATCTGCCCGTCGAAACGGATGAATTCGAGATGGCCGGGCACCTCGTCGCCGAAGATCTCCACCATCTTCTGCACCTTGGCGACATGATCAGGACCCGGATACTGCACCTGCAGATAGGTGATGCTGGGATCGACCTTGATGGCGCGCAGCGTCGTGTGGTTCCAGGCGAGCTCATAGGCATGCGGGATGCCCTTCATGCTTTCCACCTTATCGGAGCGGAAGGTGATCTCGCCCTTCTGTTGGCCTGCGAAAGCGATGAAGGGGGCCATGGAATGCGGCGCGATCATCAGCGCCACGATCGACTGACCCTCACGGATATAGGGCTTGTGGCGGGTAAAATACTCGTGTGGGATGGGAGCTGCGATCGGCGCGATCTCCTTGACCAGAATGCCGTTGCATTTGGCGAGCGCATCGGAGAAGCGCACGGCGTCCATGAAATCGTCGTAGCCGACCAGCACGTCGACCCAATCATAGGCCGGCGCCAAAGGCATTTCGATCTCGGTGATGATGCCGTTGGTGCCGTAGGCATGGCTGACCTTGGTCAGATCCCAGCCGGTGAGGTCGAGAACACGCGGCTCGGCTTCCATGGTGACGACGCGCAGGCGCAGGATATTGCCGAGATCGCGCAGGCCTCCCCAGGTGATCGACCCGACGCCGCCGGAGCCGCCGGCGATGAAACCGCCGATCGTCGCTGTCTGCGCTGTCGAGGGGTGGAACCGCAGTTCCTGGCCCGAATGGGTCTTGGTCTGGCGGTCGAGCTCGGCGATGACGATGCCGGGTTCGCAGATGACGCGGCCGGGATGGATCTCCTTGACCTTGTTCATGGCGGCGAGGTTGAGCACGATGCCGCCGGAGAGCGGCATGGCCTGGCCATAATTGCCGGTGCCGGCACCGCGCGGCGTGACGGGTACGTCATGCGCATAGGCGACCTTCAATATGCGGATCACCTCCTCCTCGGTCTTCGGCGTGATGACGAGATCGGCGGTGACGTTGTCGAGCTGGGCTTTCAGGATCGGTGAATACCAGTAGAAGTCCCGGCTCTTCTGGCGCACGAGCGCCGGATTGTCTTCGATGGCGATGCCTTCGAGTTCTTTCTTGATGCGCTGATAATCCGGCATTTTACGCTCCAATGACGCTGTCGAGTTCACGATAGTCCGGCAGGCTGCGGTCGATTACCTTGCCCTTACGAAGGACGACGCGGTCGGACTGTGGGCGGGAAAGAAATTCGCTCCAGCGCCGGGCGCTGAAAAGCACGAGATCGGCCGGGCCACCGACGGCGATGCGCCCGACATCCCGGCGGCCAAGTATCTCTGCAGGCGAGGTGGTGATGACCCTTGCGGCCGTATCCAGCGGGTGGTCGAGATGCAGGATGCGAACGGCTTCGCGGAACACCTCGACCGGATCGAGATCGCCATAGGCGTAGAAGGGATCGCGGGTGTTGTCGGAGGCAACCGCGGTCGGTACGCCGGCCTTGGCAAGCTCGTGCAGCAGGGTGACACCACGCCAGCGCGGCGTGCGGCTTGGGTGGCGATCCTGCAGGTACATGTTGCACATCGGCAGCGAGACGATGGAGATTCCGGCTTTGGCGACGAGATCGATCGTCGCGTGAGCCACATCCTCGTCCTGCTGCGCAAGCGAGCAGCAATGGCCGGCCGTCACCTTGCCTGTAAAGCCATTGCGAAGCACGGCTTCGGCAAGCGCCTTCAGCGTCAGGACCTGTTTGTCTTCCGTCTCGTCGACATGCAGGTCGATGTCGAGGCCGTTATCGGCGGCGGCGCGCAGAAGCTTGTCGAGCTGTGCGTCGAGTTCCGGGGTCATCTGCGTAACGCCGCCCATCAAGCCGCCGGCCTCGCGAACGACACGGAGCAGATCGGTGAAAAAGAGGTCATCCACCATGGCATCGAGCGGGAAAAGAGCGACGGCCTGCAGCGCAATCCTGTCTTTCCAGGTCTCGCGGACCGAAGTGAAGACCTCGAAGGAAATGCGGTGCTGCGGCGCCAGCGAATCCAGATGGGTGCGGATCAGGCCGGTGCCATGGGCATAGGCAGAACGCAGCGAGAATTCCATGCGCTTGCGCACGTCGTCGGCCGACCAGTTGGCCTCGCGGTCGGAGCGCACGGCATCGAGCGCGCCCATGAAGCTACCGTCCGGGTTGGAGCGTCGTTCCCATATGTGGCCCTTGTCGAGATGGGTGTGCATGTCGACGAAGGTCGACCAGACCATGCCATCCCGCATATCGACCCTGGCGAACTCGGCAGGTGCTGTGCCGGGCAGCAGGATATCTCTGACAAGGCCGTCGGCGACGACGATGTCGGCCTTGACCAGCCCTTCGCTGGCGGCTCCGCGAAAGCCGGAGAGCGTCACGGCGGGAACGGTGGCGTTGCAGAGCACGAAGCGGGCGGCATTCGGTGGGGACATGAAGGCGTGGGTCATCAGTTCTCCCGCTTGAGGCTGCTCTCATGCCAGCGATGCAGGCTGAGCCACGAGATGAACGAGGTGAAGGCGAAGATGGCGACGCCGAGCGCCGACAATAGCAGCAAGGCCGCAAACAGGCGCGGCATGTTCTGGCGGTACTGCGCTTCGAGCAGGCGGAAAGCGAGGCCGGAATTGGGACCGCCGGAGCCGGCGGCAAATTCCGCGACGACGGAGGCGATCAGCGAGAGGCCGCCGCCGATCCTGAGCCCCGTCATGAAATAGGGCTGGGCCGCCGGCAGCTTCAGGTGCAGCAGCGCCTGCCAGCGCGAGGCGCCATAGAGGTCGAAGAGATTAAGGAGATTGTGGTCGACGCTCTTTAACCCCTGCACCATGTTGGACAGGATAGGGAAAAAGGCGACGAGGAAGCCGCAGATCAGCAGCGCCGACTCGCGCGTTGGCGCATAGATGAGAATCAGAGGCGCGATCGCCACGATCGGCGTCACCTGCAGGATGACCGCGAGCGGATAGAAGGCGAGTTCGATCCAGCGCGATTGCACGAGGAAGATCGCAAAGCCGACGCCGCCGATCAGCGCCAGCACCAGCGATATGAAGGTGATCTGTGTGGTCACCCACAGAGCCGGCCACAGGATGCCCCAGTCGGACACGAGCGCCTTGGCGACGGCAATCGGACTCGGCAGGATATATTGCGGGATGTCGGCGCCGACCACGAGAAGCTGCCAAAGGATAAGCAGTACGAGAACGGTCAGGATCGGCACGAAAAGGCCGAGCAAGCGTTCCGTATTGCCCTTTCCGGCCATGGTGGCAGGGGGCATATCGGCGGATTCAACGGATAGGTTGGCGGATAGGCTGGTGCTGTCGCTCATCAATGGGCCTCCTGCCAGCCGATGGCCTCGATCAGCGATCGGGATACCTTCTCGCACACCTGCCGGTATTCTTCCGATGAGCGGTAGAGCGGATCGCGCTCACCGCTGGTGATAAGCGGAAAGTCGGTGTGCACCCGGCCAGGCCGCGCCTTCATGACGACGATGCGATTGGAGAGATAGGCGGATTCGTAGACGGAATGGGTGACGAAGATGACGGTGATCCCTGTCGTCTGCCAGAGGCGCAGCACGTCATCATTGAGCTTCTGGCGGGTGATTTCGTCGAGTGCCGCAAAGGGTTCGTCCATCAAAAGCAACTTCGGTTTCGTCACGAGCGCGCGGGCAATGGAGACACGCATCTTCATGCCGCCGGAAAGCTCCCGCGGGTAGGCTTCGGCAAAATCCTGGAGGCCGACGGTTGCCAGCGTCCCCATGATCTGCTCGTGCGCTGCGGCCTTCGATATGCCTCGCAGTTTCAGGGGCAGATGAACGTTGCCGAACACCGTCTTCCAGGGCAGTAGCGTCGGTTCCTGGAAGACGAAGCTGATATCCCCCTCCGGCAGGCCCTTGGAATTGATGCGCGAACTCGGCCAGTCGATCCTGCCGCTCGACGCGCCACCGAGACCCGCAATGATGCGCAGGGCCGTCGACTTGCCGCAGCCGGAAGGGCCGAGCAGGCTGATGAACTCACCGCTCTCGACATGCAGCGACATGCCCGATAGCGCCAGCGTGCCATTGGAAAAGACCTTGGAGACCTGCTCCATGACGACGAGCGGCCGCTTGCGCGGCTCGGTTTGGGTGAACTTGGTGGCTTCAGACACTGGCATGGCTCGGCTCTTTGTTGATCCACCCTCCCCTTGAGGGGGAGGGTCGGAGCGAAGCTCCGGGGCGGGGTGATCTTTGTAAATCCGAGAGTATCACCCCCACCCGCCGCTTTGCGGCGACCTCCCCCTTCAAGGGGGAGGTGCCAAGGCTTACTTCTTCAACGACATTCCAAAACCCTTGCAGACAAACTGCGTGTCGAAGGCTTTCTTGTAGTCGATATCGGCGTCGAAGACCTTGATCTGTACCATTTCGTCGAAGAACTTCTTGTAGTGCGCATCCGTGATGCAGCCGATGCCCTTGTCGACGGCGTCGCCGGATTCGATGATGCCATATTCCTTCATCTTGGCGATGGAATAAGCGATCTGGCCATCCGTCATATCAGGATTGTCCTTCTTGATCAGCTCGTTGGCCGCCTTGTTGTCGCCGTAGAGATAGTTGTACCAGCCCTCGATCGAGGCATTGACGAAGCGCTGCACGAGATCGGGGTTCTTGTCGACCAGCGACTTCTGCGCGGTGATCATCGTCGAATAGGGCGAGTAGCCGGCGTCGGCGATCAGGAAGACCTTCGGTTTCCAGCCCGCCTGCTTCTCGATCTCATAGGGTTCCGAGGTTACGTATCCCTGCTGCGCGGATTGCTTGTCGGCGAGGAAAGGCGCCGCGCTGAAATTGTAGGGCTTGAACTGTTCGTCCTTGAAGCCCGGGAAATTCGCCTTCATCCATTCGAAATAGGTAACATAGCCATCCTTGCTCAGAAACAGCGTCGGCAGCTTGGCAAGGTCTTCGAATTTTTCCACGCCGGCATCCGGATGGGCGATCAGCACCTGCGGGTCCTTCTGGAAGATCGCCGCGACGTCGACGATCGGTATGCCTTGCTTAACTGCATCGATCTCCTGCTGCGGGCCGCCCATGTAGAAATCGAGCTTGCCGGAAATCAGCAAGGCCGAATTGGCGGCGTTGGGGCCACCCTGGACGATGGTGACGTCAAGGCCGTATTTTTTATAGGTGCCGTCGGCAATCGCCTGGTAGAAGCCGCCGTGCTCGGCCTGCGCAAGCCAGTTGGTGCCGTAGGTCACTTTGTCGAGCGCATTTGCGGGCTCGGCCGCCATGATCGCGGTGGCGAGGCCTATCGTGGCAAAAAACATATTTGTTTTCAAGGCTTTGTACATGGCTGACTGTTCCCCTTATCTGCCATGGGACGTCGCTGTTGGCGCCCATTTCCTGCATTTGAACGGTTGCCTTGCTCTTTGAAAAGCATCAAAATTCGTGCGCATTGATGCCTTTTTGGCATCTGTTCCCGGGTCTGTGCCTAAATTGTGCGGCCTGGGCAAAAATTAAGCAATGGGAACGAACATGCTGCACTCGAGACGGCTTCTCTACATCAATGAAATTGCCCGCTGCGGCTCGATCCGCAAGGCGGCGGCGCGGCTCAACATCGCTTCATCGGCGATCAACCGGCAGATTCTGGCGCTGGAGGAGGAGATGGGAGCTCCGCTCTTCGAACGTCTGCCGCGCGGCCTGCGGCTGACGGCGGCCGGCGAACTCTGCATCGAGCACATCCGCGAGGTATTGAAGAATTACGAGCGGCTGGAGGGGCGCATCCGCAGTCTCAAGATGCAGCGGGCCGGCAAGGTCCGGATCGTGGCGACGGTTGGATTGGCGTCGGGGCCCTTGCCTGAGATTATCGCGCGCTTTCTTTCCGAACATCCCAGGGTCTTCATTCAGCTTCGCAACGATTCCGGCTCGACAACCATGGCGCCGGTGCTTTCCGGCGAGGTCGATATCGGGCTTGGCTTCAACATACCGGCTACGCCGGGCATCCGCTCGCTCGGCAATTTCGACATCCCGATCGGCGTCGTGCTGCCGCCCGGTCATCGCCTGATCGGACCGGGGCCAATCCACCTCGCTGATGTCGTGGAGGAACGGCTATTGCTGGCGCAGCCCGGCACCAGCCTTAGAGACGTCATTAATTTGACGCTCGCCCGTCTCGCCGTTCAGGTCGAGCCGGTGCTGGAGAGCAACGCGTCGGAAATGCTGAAGCAGCTGGTCAAATGCGGGGCGGGGCTGACGCTGCTCAATCCGCTTGATGTCATTACCGACTGTCGGCGTGGCGAGCTGGTATTCCGGCCGATCGCCGAGCCGCATTCGCGGTCTCAGCCGATGAAGCTCTTCGCCCGTACGCGGGCACCGCTCGATGCCGCCACCAGCCTCTTCGTCGAGTATCTGCTCGCTGAACTCGCCGGGATGGTCGAGGAGTTGCAGGCGAAAGGGCACATCATGCCGCCGTCGGAGCGGCGTCGCGCCGACGCTTATTTCGAATAGAGGTTCGCAAGCGGATAGTCTCGCAGATCACGCAGCATCTCGATGAAGCCGGCGACCTCGTGGCGGCAGATGAGTGCACCCTTCTCCGCCGTGCCGTTGGCGGCATTGCCAACGACACCGTTCGGGTTGAGATCGTGCGCGATCCAGGCGAGCGAGTGCGGCGGCAAAGGCTGCAGATACTTGGAATGCGCCTTCATCCACTCGGCCTTGGAGGCGAAATTCTGAGCCTTCTCCATCCGCACCAGCTCGGGCCGGAAATGCAGCATGAGCGAGGTTTCGACGTCGCCGCCATGGATGCCGAAGCGTTGCTCGTGTTCGTCGATCATGCCGTCAGGCGTGCCGAAGCGCGTCCATTGCGTGGCGACGACGGCCATCTGATGGCGCACGCGCAGCTCGCGCGCGACGATGCCCATGATATCGAGATTTCCGCCGTGGGAATTGACGATGACCATCTTGCGGATGCCGGCCTCGGCGACCTTCGCGCCGATCGCGGTCCAGACCGGGATCAACAACTCTGCGCCGAGCGAAAGCGTGCCGGGACCGTAGATATGTTCGTTGGCCTTGCCGATTTCCTGCAACGGCAGCACGAGGAAATCGAGATCGTCCGGGCGCTGGACCTTCAGTTCCGCCAGCATGCCCTCTGCAATCGCGACATCCGTGGCGATCGGCAGATGCGGGCCGTGTTGCTCCGTTGAGGCGATCGGCAGGATCGCGATGGTGGTATCGGGCGAGAGACCGGCGAAATCATAGGTGTTGAGTTCATTCCAATAGAAGGGCTTCGCCATCGCCATGTCCTCGTGTCTGGGTCTCGTGACTAACGGATACGGCAAGGATGGTGACGGTGGAAAGCATCAATTTGCGGCCGTGCCGCTGCCTTTTTGCGTACACATCGGACAAAGGGGTCGACGCATGGCACAGGACTATCGGGTTCGAAAAACCTGGACGGCTTTGTGGAGGCTCCTTTGCAGCGGACCGCCTTCATCTCTGGCTTAGAAGACGAAGCTCGGTCTCAGGACCTATGCAGGACGTGGGCGGCCTTCACCGCCGCCGATGCCCGGTTCTCGACGCCGAGCTTTACATAGATCTGCTCCAGATGCTTGTTCACCGTGCGGGCGGAAAGGCCAAGGATTTCGCCGATGTCGCGGTTCGACTTGCCCTTGGCAAGCCATAACAGCACCTCGGATTCGCGTTGTGTCAGCGCAAAACTCTGTCGCAAGGCTTCGTCGTCGGCATGCTGATTGCTGGCCGTCAGGCGAAACAGGTATTCGTCGGGGCCGATGGTGCCGAGGAAGGTGAATTGCAACGCCGCCTCGCCGCCACTGTTCATCGAAAGGAAATTGTCGCGGGAGGGGCCGAGCTGCTCGCGTTCGAGCATGAAGGCGGCAATGTGTTTCGATGCCAGATCGAGGCCGTCGTCGCTGCCGGTGGCGGCATTGATGAGACGCGTTGCCTGCGGCGTCGACCAATGGATGGCGCCGTTGCCCTTCACCGCTAGGAGATGGCGACCCGCCGCGTCGAGCGCCACTCGCGCGCTCTGGGCTGAGCGGGCATTGCGCAGGTGAACGCGGATACGGGCGCGCAGCTCGTCGACATTGATCGGCTTGGTCAGATAATCGACGCCGCCGGATTCCAGCGCGTGGACCACATGCTCCGTTTCGGTCAGCCCTGTCATGAAGACGACGGGAATCTGGGCAATTCCGGCATTGGCCTTCAGCCGGCGGCAGGTCTCGAAACCGTCCATGGCAGGCATGACGGCATCGAGCAGAATGAGATCGGGCGTGATGCGCTCGACGATGTTCAGCGCCGCTGATCCCGAGGTGGCGATCAGCACCGAGAAGCCTGATTGTTCAAGCGCATCGGTCAGGAAGCCGAGCGCCTCCGGCGAATCGTCCACCAGCAAGACTATATCGCGGGGCAGGGTGGTCTCAGCCAATCTGATCTACCTTTTCCGTGTCGAAGGCATGGAGCGCATTGAGGAAGCCGCCGAGATCGAAGGCCTGGACATGAGCGCGCAGAGCGTCGGTGAAGGGCTTGTTTTCATCTAACCTGGCGAGGTCGGCAAGCTTTGCCTCGATGCCCCTGACATAGCCGATCTCGCCTAACCGTATCAATTCGCGGACATGCTCTCCCCCCGGACTCTTCAACGGCGGCGGCGGCTTCGGCGCGGCTGGTGCGGAGGCATCGGCATAGGTCCACTTCAGGCCGAGATGCAGCGCAAGCTTGTCGCGAAGCTGGCGGATGTCGACCGGCTTGGAGATGGCGTCGTTGTGGCTGTCGTCGCTGTCGGCCGCCGCGGCGGCATCGCCGATATTGGCCGACAGCATCAGGATCGGCGCCGTCTGGCCGTTTTCCCTCAGGCGCGAGACGAGCTGCCAGCCGTTCATGCCGGGCATGGAGATATCGACCAGGAAAAGGTCCGGCTTGATACCCTCGATCAGCGTCAGGCAATCGGGGCCGCCGGCGGCGGTGAGCACGATAAAATCGAGTGGTGACAGCACCTCGCGCATCAGCTCGCGATGATCCTCGTTGTCGTCGACGACAACGATGGTGCGACGAGGTCCCTCATAACCGACGACACGTTGCTCCTGCGGCGGCGGCTTCATCGGGCGGAGTACGGCCGACAGCATCAGGCGCACTTTGAAGCTCGAACCCTTGTCTTTCTCGCTGGTGACAGAGATCTCGCCGCCGAGTGTGTTCGCGAGGAGCCGCGTGATGGTCAGGCCGAGGCCGAGGCCGGGCATCGGCCTGACGCTATCGGCCTCGCCGCGCTGGAACGGCTCATAGATGCGGGTGAGATCCTTTTTGGCGATGCCCCGGCCGGTATCCGAAACGGTAAAGGTCGCGACCTGATTGCGATAGCCGACCTCGAAACGAACGCTACCCGCATCGGTGAATTTGATGGCGTTGGAAAGCAGGTTGACGAGGATCTGCCGCAGGCGCTTCTCGTCGGTGCGGACATAGTCGGGCAGGGCGGCGGAACGCTCGTGGATGAAGGCCAGCCCCTTGGCCTGTGCCTGCGGATGGAACATGTCGATGATCTGGTCGAGGAAATCCTGGATGTTGATCTCGTTGGAGTAGACCTGCAGGCGGCCGGCCTCGATCTTCGATATGTCCAGCAGCCCGTCGATCAGGCCGGACAGATGCTCGGCGCTGCGGCGGATGACCTTCAGCGAGGATTGGCGCGGTGCGGGGATGGTTTCGTCGCGTTCGAGGATCTGAGCGTAGCCGAGCACGGCATTGAGCGGCGTGCGCAATTCGTGGCTGAGGCCGACGACATAGCGGCTCTTGGCGCGGTTGGCCGCCTCAGCGGCTTCCTTGGCACCCTGCAGGGCAGCGTCCGTCTTCTTGTGGGCGGCAATTTCCTTCAGCAAAAGCGTGTTCTGGCGCGAGGATTCCTCCTCGGCGACCACGCGGCTGTCATGGGCAAGCACATAGAACCAGCAGGCCACGCCGGCGATGACGGCAAAGACGAAGAAGACGATGAGGATGGTGCGGTTGACAACGGATGCCGTCTCGGGGGACGCCGCGCCGACCTGATGCGCGATCATCGCCAGAATGGCGCCCATGGCCGTCAGAGCCAATGCGACGGCAATCCCGTAACGGCCGAGGCGCGTGGCGAGCCTTGCGACGATGCTTTCCGGCAGCAGGGTCTTCGCGACCGTGGCGACCTGCGTATTGAGCCGCGCTTTCGGCTTGCACATGTCGTGGCAGCGGCTGTCGAGCGAACAGCAAAGCGAGCATATCGGTGCGGCGTAGGCCGGGCACCAGGCCATGTCCTCCGGTTCGAATGGATGCTCGCAGATCGAGCAGGTGATGGTCGTCAGGTTCTTCCAGCTCTGGCGCGGCTTGCGGGCAAGATAATATTTGCCTTTGGTCGCCCAGGCGATGGCGGGCGAGGCGACGACAGCGACGATCAGAGTGATGTAGGGCGCGAGCGAGGCTGCGAGTGTGCCGAAGGCGCCGAAATGCGCGATCAGCGAGATCGTCGCCGATAGTGCCATGGCGCCGAGGCCGACAGGATTGATGTCGTAGAGATGGGCGCGCTTGAATTCGATGCCTGGAGGCGCCAGCCCCAGCGGCTTGTTGATGAAAAGATCGGCTGAGATCGTGCAGAGCCAGGCCATGGCGATGATCGAGAAGATGCCGAGCGTCTCCTCCAGCAGCCGATAGATGCCGAGCTCCATCAGAAGCAGGGCGATGGCGACATTGAAGACCAGCCAGATCACGCGGCCGGGATGGCTGTGTGTCAGCCGCGAAAAGAAGTTCGACCAGGCAAGCGAGCCGGCATAGGCGTTCATGACGTTGATCTTCAGCTGCGAGACCATGACGAAGGCGACCATGAGCAGCAGCGCGGCATTGTGCCAGGGGATCATGTAGCCGAAGGCGGTCAGATACATCTGGGCGGGATCGGCGGCACGATCGGCAGGCACGCCGGAGGTCAACGTCAAGACGACGAGGAAGGAGCCGGCCAGCAGCTTCGGCGCACCGATGATGACCCAGCCGGGGCCGGCGAGGAAGACGGCGAGGCGATGGCGCCATTTGCGGTGGCCTTCCGGCGGCAGGAAGCGCAGGAAGTCGGCCTGCTCGCCGATCTGCGACATCAGCGCCAGGATGACGGCGGAGGCCGCGCCGAATTCCACCAGATCGAAGGGGGCGGCGCTGCCCGGCGCACTCGATGCGTGATGGATGCCGGCGAAAGCCCGCCAGAGATCGAATTTCCCCCAGTCGGCAAAGGCGATGAAGACGAAGGGCAGGATGTTGAGAATGATCCAGAAGGGCTGCGTCAGCAGCTGAAACCGGCTGATCAGGCGCACGCCATAGGTCACCAGCGGGATCACCATGACGGCGCTGATGATATAGCCGATCCATAAGGGTATGCCGAGCGTCAGCTCCAATGCGCCCGACATGATCGAGGCCTCGATCGCAAACAGCATGAAGGTGAAGCTGGCGTAGATCAGCGAGGTGACGGTCGAGCCGATATAGCCGAAGCTCGCGCCACGTGTCAGTAGATCGATGTCGACGCCGTGGCGGATGGCATAGCGGCTGATCGGCAAGCCCACCGCCAACATGACGAGGCTGGCGACCACGATGGCGTAAAAGGCGTTGGTCGTGCCGTAGGAAAGTGTGATCGCGCCGCCGATCGCCTCCAGCGCCAGGAAGGAAATGGCGCCGATCGCTGTCTGCGAGATGCGTTGCGAGGAGAATTGCCGGGCGCTCTTGGCGGTGAAACGCAGGGCATAGTCTTCCAGCGTCTGGTTTGCGACCCAGCGATTATACTCGCGTCTCACAGGAATGATGCGTTGCCGCGCAGCCATGCTTACCCTTCAGCCGTCCCGCCATGGTCATTTCGGCAGTTCAGAGACGTCGTAACATGGATCGATACCGCGCTTAAGGGCATGAGCGTGCCCAAAGTTGCACATTTCGCCCCGGCGCCTACGTCATTTTACGTATGTGGTTTCCCCGGGGGCTGCCGAATAGTCGCTGAAGGCAACGGTTCATCTTCGTTTACCGGCCGTTGCGGCAGACAAAAAGAGGGGAACCACGGATGAAACTCAAGACTCTCGTCTCCGGCGCGCTGCTTGGCGCCATCATGTCCACAACGGCATTCCACGGCGCTTTCGCAGCCGACGACACCATCAAGGTCGGCGTGCTTCATTCGCTTTCCGGCACCATGGCGATTTCGGAAACGACGCTCAAGGATGCCATGCTGATGCTCATCGACGAGCAGAACAAGAAGGGCGGCGTTCTCGGCAAGAAGCTCGAGCCCGTCGTCGTCGACCCGGCTTCCGACTGGCCGCTCTTTGCTGAAAAGGCCCGCGAACTGATCCAGAAGGACAAGGTTTCGGCCGTGTTCGGCTGCTGGACCTCGGTGTCGCGCAAGTCGGTTCTGCCCGTCTTCAAGGAATTGAATTCGATCCTGTTCTATCCGGTGCAGTTCGAAGGTGAAGAGTCCGAGCGCAACGTCTTCTACACGGGTGCGGCTCCGAACCAGCAGGCGATCCCTGCTGTCGATTACCTGATGAAGAACGAAGGCGTGCAGCGCTGGGTGCTCGAAGGCACCGACTATGTCTATCCGCGCACGACCAACAAGATCCTCGAAGCCTATCTGAAGTCGAAAGGCGTCAAGGACGAAGACATCATCATCAACTACACGCCATTCGGCTTCTCCGACTGGCAGACGGAAGTCTCCAAGATCAAGACCTTCGGTTCGGCCGGCAAGAAGACCGCCGTCGTCTCCACAATCAACGGCGATGCCAACGTTCCCTTCTACAAGGAACTGGGCAACCAGGGTGTGAAGGCCGAGGATATCCCGGTCGTCGCCTTCTCGGTCGGCGAAGAGGAACTGGCCGGCGTCGATACCAAGCCGCTTGTGGGACATCTCGCCGCCTGGAACTATTTCCAGTCCGTCGACACGCCCGCCAATGCCGCCTTCATCAAGGAGTGGCACGCCTATACCAAGAACGACAAGCGCGTCACCAACGACCCGATGGAAGCCGCCTATATCGGCTTCAACATGTGGGTGAAGGCTGTCGAGAAGGCCGGCACGACCGATCCGGACAAGGTCATCGACGCGCTCGTTGGCGTTTCCGTCCCGAACCTCACCGGCGGCACCGCCACCATGATGCCGAACCACTACATCACCAAGCCGGTTCTGATCGGCGAAGTGCAGGAGAACGGCCAGTTCGACGTCGTCTCGCAGACCCCTGCAGTCGTCGGCAAGGAATGGTCCGACTACCTGCCCGACAGCAAGGACCTGATCTCGGATTGGCGCATGCCGATGAACTGCGGCAACTTCAACGTTTCCACCGGCAAGTGCGGCGGCAAGGGTTCCTGATATCAGCCGACCTAATGCAAGACCGCTGCGGGCAGGCTTTTCTGCCCGCGGCAGCTTGAGGGGACAGTGCAATGTTCGACAAATTTGTTTACCGCATGGCCCTGGCGCTCGTTGCCGGCTTCTGTCTCGTGCTAGCGCTGACCGCCACGAGCCTGCGCGCCCAGGAAGATGTCCACGGCCTTGTCAATTCGCTCGGCCAGGCGAATTTCCAGCAGGCCGCTGCGATCGTCCAGAACCTTGCAAAGACCGGTGACCCCAAGGTCGTGCCGGCACTGCAGGCCTTCTCCGATGGCGATCTCTATGTCCGCAAGTCCGACAACCAGGTCTTTATCGCCAGGTCCTCCGGCGACATGATGGCCCTGGTGGACCCACTCACGGGGCAGGCGGCCGGGCAGGAAGCTCAGGATAATCTCGGCAAGATCAAGATCAACAATAGTCTCCGCCGCGCCGTTCGTGCGGCTCTCGGCGGTTTGACGCTGATGAGCCCGGATCGCGCCACGCGCCTGGAAGCTGCGCAATCGATCTTGAAGGCGCCGAGCGCGGATTCCCTGGAAGCCGTCGAGACGGCATTGCAGAGCGAGAAGGACGCCGAGGTTCGCGGCGTGCTTGAACGGGCTCGCGCTGTTGCCGTGCTCGGTTCCGACCGTCCGATGGAAGACAAGAAGGCTGCGATCGAGACGATCAAGGTCGAGGGTGGCCGCGACGCCATCGGCATCCTCTCCTCGGTTTCCGTCGATGACAGTCTCAAGCCGGATGTCGCAGCCGCCATCGCTGGCATCCAGGAGCAGTTGAAGTTCTGGGATGCGGTGCAGAATGTCTGGTACGGCCTGTCGCTTGGCTCGGTGCTGCTGCTGGCGGCCATCGGCCTTGCCATCACCTTCGGCGTCATGGGCATCATCAACATGGCGCATGGCGAGATGGTGATGCTCGGGGCCTATTCCACCTTCATGGTCCAAAGCGTCATCCGCAGCTCCTATCCCGAGCTCTTCGACTGGTCGCTGGCGATCGCCTTGCCGGTCGCCTTCATCGTGACAGGCGCTGTCGGCCTCGTCATCGAACGCGGCGTCATTCGTTTTCTCTACGGCCGGCCGCTGGAGACGCTGCTTGCCACCTGGGGCATCTCGCTGATCCTGCAGCAGGCGGTGCGCTCGATCTTCGGGCCGACCAATCAGGAAGTCGGCAATCCCTCGTGGATGTCCGGTTCCTTCGATCTCGGCTATCTGTCGATCACCTGGAACCGCCTCTGGATCATCGTCTTTTCGCTCGGCGTCTTCGTCGCGCTGCTGTTGCTGCTCAAACGCTCGGCCTTCGGGCTGCAGATGCGGGCGGTGACGCAGAACAGGCGCATGGCTTCCTCGATGGGGATACGCACGCCGTTGGTCGATGCCTTCACCTTCGCTCTGGGATCGGGCATTGCCGGCATGGCTGGTGTCGCGCTCTCGCAGATCGACAATGTCTCGCCAAACCTAGGCCAGAGTTACATCATCGACAGTTTCATGGTCGTGGTGTTTGGCGGGGTTGGCAATCTCTGGGGGACGCTCGTCGGCGCCTTTTCGCTCGGCATCCTCAACAAGTTCCTCGAACCCTATGCGGGAGCGGTCCTCGGCAAGATCCTCGTGCTTGTCCTCATCATCCTCTTCATCCAGAAGCGTCCGCGCGGCCTATTCGCGCTCAAGGGAAGGGCGGTGGAAGCATGATCACGGCCTTTATCCTGCGCTCGCTCGACCGCCGTATCAGCATCGCCATCGCGATATTGATCGCCGTCGCCTTTCTCGTGCCGCTGTCGAACCTGGCTCTGCCGGAAACCAGCGCGCTGCATGTGCCGACCTACCTCATGTCGCTGTTCGGCAAGTATCTGACTTACGCACTGCTCGCTCTGGCGCTCGATCTGGTCTGGGGCTATTGCGGCATTCTTTCGCTCGGCCACGGTGCCTTCTTCGCGCTCGGCGGCTATGCGATGGGCATGTATCTGATGCGGCAGATCGGCTCGCGCGGCACCTATGGCAATCCGATCCTGCCCGATTTCATGGTGTTCCTGAACTGGAAGGAGCTGCCGTGGTTCTGGTACGGTTTCGACCAGTTCTGGTTCGCCATGCTCATGGTCTTGGTCGCACCCGGCCTGCTCGCCTTCATTTTCGGCTGGTTTGCCTTCCGCTCCCGCGTCAATGGCGTCTATCTGTCGATCATCACGCAGGCGATGACCTATGCGCTGCTGCTCGCCTTCTTCCGCAACGACATGGGCTTTGGCGGCAATAACGGCCTGACTGACTTCAAGGATATCCTCGGCTTCAACATCCAGGCCGACGGCACGCGGGCCACTCTCTTTGCCGTGACGGCGCTGATCCTGGCGCTGGCGCTGATGCTGTCCTCGGCCATCGTCCGGTCGAAATTCGGCAAGGTGCTTGTGGGCGTGCGCGATGCGGAAAGCCGCACGCGTTTCCTCGGCTATCGCGTCGAGCATGTGAAGCTCTTCGTCTTCGTCGTATCGGCGATGATGGCGGGCATCGCCGGCGCGCTTTATGTGCCGCAGATCGGCATCATCAACCCCGGCGAATTCGCGCCGGCCAACTCCATCGAAGTCGTCATCTGGACAGCCGTTGGTGGCCGGGCAACGCTGATCGGCCCGATCATCGGCGCCATCCTGGTCAATGGCGGCAAGACTGTCTTCACCGGCCTGTTTCCCGAGTTCTGGCTGTTTGCGCTTGGCGGATTGTTTGTCGCGGTGACGCTGTTCCTGCCCAAGGGCATCGTCGGAACGATCGCTCCCCACATCGGTAGGAGGCGCAAGCCGATGAGCCAGCAACCCAAGGCTACGGAAGACGAAGCCAGCAAGCCTGTGCAGGCAGCGGAGTGAGGCCATGATCCCGGACATCAAACCCAACAGCATGCTTTATCTCAACAATGTCTCGGTCTCCTTCGACGGGTTCAAGGCCTTGAACTCCCTGTCCATGGTTATCGAGCCGGGCGAGCTTCGCGCCATCATCGGTCCGAACGGCGCCGGCAAGACGACGATGATGGATATCATCACCGGCAAGACGCGGCCCGACGAAGGCGAGGTGTTCTTCAATGGCCAGATCGACCTCACCAAGAAGGACGAGGCCGATATTGCTCAGCTCGGCATCGGCCGCAAATTCCAGAAGCCGACCGTTTTTGAAAGCCACACGGTCTGGGACAATCTCGAATTGGCGCTCAACCGCAATCGCGGCGTCTTCGCGACGCTGTTCTACCGGCTGACACCTGTCGATCGCGACCGCATCGACGAGATCCTTGAAACGGTGCGCCTGTCGCATCGCCACGACGAGCTGGCGGCCAATCTCTCCCACGGCCAGAAGCAATGGCTGGAGATCGGCATGCTGCTTGCGCAGGAGCCGAAGCTGCTTCTGGTCGATGAGCCCGTTGCCGGCATGACGGATGCCGAGACGGCGGAGACGGCCGTTTTGTTGAAGGAGATCGCCAAGACACGCTCGGTCGTGGTGGTCGAGCATGACATGGGCTTCATCCGTGACCTGGGCGTCAAGGTGACATGCCTGGCCGAGGGCTCGGTGCTGGCTGAAGGGTCGATCGATTTCGTCAGCAGCGATCCGAAGGTGATCGAGAACTATCTGGGGCGGTAGCGGGTCCTTTGTGAGCGGTGAGAATCCCCCTCATCCGGCCTGTCGGCCACCTTCTCCCCCGAGGGAGAAGGGGAGACGAGCGTCGGCAACCCCCGGTCGGAGCTCCGGTGAGGATGCAAAGGTCATCCCCTCTCCCCTTGGGGAGAGGGTTAGGGTGAGGGGGCCTGAGGGAAAAGAAAGAAGATGAAGCCATGCTAACAGTCGAAAACGCAAATCTGCACTATGGCGCGGCACAGGCGCTGCGCGGCATCTCCATCAAGGCGGAGATGGGCAAGATCACCTGCGTTCTCGGACGCAACGGTGTCGGGAAAAGCTCGCTCTTGCGCGCCGTCACCGGCCAGCATGCGCTGTCGGCGGGAACCGTCACCTTCAACGGCGTGACGTTGAACGGCATGGCTCCCTATGCGCGCGCCAAGCAGGGCATCGGCTACGTGCCCCAGGGCCGCGAGATCTTTCCGCTCTTGAGCGTGAAGGAGAATCTCGAGACCGGATACGCGCCGCTTTCACGCCGCGACCGCAGTATTCCCGACGATATCTACAGCCTTTTCCCGGTACTGAAATCTATGCTGTCCCGTCGCGGCGGTGATCTCTCGGGCGGCCAACAGCAGCAACTGGCGATTGGGCGGGCGATGGTGACGCGGCCGAAGATCCTGGTTCTGGATGAGCCGACCGAAGGCATCCAGCCCTCCATCATCAAGGATATCGGCCGGGCGATCCGCTATCTGAGAGATTCCACCGGCATGGCGATCCTGCTGGTCGAGCAATATCTCGATTTCTGCCGCGAACTTGCCGACTATGTCTACATCATGGATCGCGGCGAGATCGTGCATGAGGGGCTGGCCGAGACGCTGGATACGCCGGAAGCCCGCCGTCATTTGACCGTTTGAGCGGGGAATGGTGCTTGCAGCTGGGGTTCTGGAGTTACAGGCTAGCGGGGCGATAGTTTCGGGACACAATGGAAATTGTCTCGGTTATATGCACCAGCAGCTTTGATCCGACGATCTCGCCGAAGGGCCGGGTGGAATATCCCGTATCTGCTTCCATGGAAATGACCCTCACGCTTTTGTGACAGTTTCCCGAATTCCTGGGATATCTTTGCGACAAATCGCGACTAAAGTGATGACAGTCGTTTTATCTCTTGAAGGCGCCTGAGTTTTGAAAGAGAACCCCATGCAGCAGCGTAAAACCGTATCAGTCGAAGAGCTCCCCGAAAATACGGCACTTGCGATATACGAGCTAATCGGCGGCACGTTTCGCAACTATTCCGAGATTCTTTATATTCGTGTACCGGATGTGACGGATGACGGGAAGTCCATGGGTGGTATCGAAATTACCATCCGCAAGACGGCCTCTGCCGTATCGCTACAGTGAGCTTGCCTGAATCCAGGTAGCCAGTTCTCCTCAAAAAATCCGGATGTGCATCAGCGGCAGCGCAATAGGCGTGCGCCGCGGAGCCATAGTCGCATTGCGAGTAGGTAAACAACCGAAGAGTTGCGAGATCGCCGTGATGGCTATCTGTCTACTACCGACGCTTGTTATAGCGATGCATATTATCGAGACCAAGTAGTCAAGAGATGCAATGAATCATGTATCGCCAACACGGTAACGTGATCCTTCAAGTGGAGATCAATTGACACACTTTGATTACTTTCAGGCAAAACTATGCGACAAAATCTGAGTAGCTTGAGTGCAGTGATGATCAAAGAAAGCGTAAAGCGGTGATCGAAAGCTTCATACAGGATTGCCAGACACTCAGGAATGAGAATTCAATCGGCAATGATGCTGGCTCAATCTATACGTTTATTTCGGGCGATGTTGATACAGGAAAAATAGCAGGTAACGCCGATATAAATCTTAACACGCTCGATCATTCATATGATCAAAATATCGACTGTTGTGATGATTATCAGGTACATCGCACAAGCATATTTATTCAATCGGAACGGCGAAGATATGAGTGATAATCGATGTGCTGTCAGCACCACGATTGTCGATGGATTGACGACCAATAGCCGCCTTCCGCATCGCGGCGAGCTTCGACGTTGATCTGACATGGGATATGGACAGTATGTTTCCCGCAAAAGCCACCTATGAGACAGTCAGGTGGTAAATTGGATTGGCATCTGCTGTTTCGGGGCAGCGGTGGCGAACGCTATTTACAACGTTAAAGGAGCGCGGGTGCGCAGCTATCCCATGACGCTCGGCAATATCCCGTATGCTCTACCCGAACAGACCTGACCGCAATTTCCGGATGCGACGGGGCGGCAGCGCGTTCGCGCAGCCGTGCCGGCGCGGAGTGGATCTTGCCCACGCCTTCAGATTCAGATTTGCACATAATGAGGACTATATGAAACGACATCTAATGCGAGCCGCGGCTTCGGGATTTGTGGTGACGTTGTTAGTTGGCTGCAACCAGCAGCCGGCGGCACAGAACA
This sequence comes from Rhizobium sp. NPDC090279, assembly GCF_044769665.1. Lineage (NCBI taxonomy): Bacteria > Pseudomonadati > Pseudomonadota > Alphaproteobacteria > Hyphomicrobiales > Rhizobiaceae > Rhizobium > Rhizobium sp. NPDC090279. The sequence goes on from NZ_JBIVYI010000008.1 coordinate 82,800, forward strand.
GTGGTCGAGCCGTAAAATCCGAGATCAGTGCGGTGACATTGCATCCGCAATCTGTCGCCATCACCGCCGATCTTCCCGGCCGCATCAGCGCCAATCTCGTCGCCGAAGTGCGGCCGCAGGTCGGCGGCATCATCCGTAACCGCAATTTCAGGGAAGGTAGCGAAGTCAAGGAAGGCGACGTGCTCTACGAGATCGACCCGGCCTCGTTCCAGGCATCTTATGACAGCGCAGTTGCCGCTCTGCAGAAGGCGGAAGGGGCGGTACCCAATGCCCAGGCCCGGCTGGACCGCTACAAGGGCCTGAGCGCACAAAATGCGGTCAGCCAGCAGAACGCCGATGACGCGCAAGCCACACTCGTTCAGGCGCGGGCCGATGTCGCCTCCGCCAAGGCGGCGCTGGAAACGGCTCGTATCAATCTCGACTATACCAAGATCCGGGCACCGATCTCCGGCCGCGTCGATGCATCCACGGTCACGGTTGGTGCGCTTGTCACCGCCGAGCAAACGACAGCGCTGACCACGATCCGCCAACTCGATCCGATCAACGTCGACGTGACCCAGTCAAGCACGAACCTCCTGAGATTCCGGCGCGCGGTGGAGGAAGGGCGCCTGAAGACCAGCGGCGACAATGTTTCTGTCCGCCTGACGCTGGAGGACGGGACCCAGTACAAGGAGACTGGAACTTTGGAATTTGCCGAGGCCGCAGTTGCCGAAACCGTCGGAACGCTCAATGTCCGCGCTATCTTCCCCAATCCGGATCGGGTTCTGCTGCCGGGCATGTATGTGCGTGCCACTCTTCAGGAAGGCGTTGCCGAAAACAGCTTCCTGGTGCCGCAGCGCGCCGTGACGCGCAACACGAAGGGCGAACCGATCGCCTTCTTCGTGACGGCGGATGGCAAGATCCAACAGCGCGTATTGACCGTTCAGCGCAGCATCGGCAACAGCTGGCTCGTAGCCGGTGGAATAGAGGAAGGAGATCGTGTCGTTGTCGAAGGCATTCAGCGTGTGCGCGACGGTCAGGAGGTAAACGTCGCCCTGGTCACGGTCGATGATGCCAGCGGAAATCTCGAGCAGGCATCTGCGGCGGACACGTCCAAGCCCGGACAACAGGGCAAGGCTGACGGCACCGACAAGGGCGCCGTCACAGGCTCGACGAACTGAGGGTAAAAGATGTCTCGCTTCTTTATTGACCGGCCCGTCTTTGCCTGGGTGATCGCCATCGTCATCATGCTGGCCGGTGGGCTATCCATCCTGACCCTGTCGGTTGCGCAATATCCGCAGATCGCACCGACGACGGTGCGTATCACTGCCACATATTCCGGCGCCGATGCCGCAACCGTCGAAAACTCGGTGACGAAGGTCATCGAGCAGGGCATGACCGGCATCGACAATCTCGACTATATGGCCTCGACCTCGACGGCCACGGGCCAGGCCTCGATCTCGCTGACCTTCACCAACAAGGCCAATCCCGACGTCGCGCAGATGCAGGTGCAGAACAAGCTGCAGCTCGTCACCGCCCAGCTGCCGCAAGTCGTGCAGAATACCGGCATCACCGTTTCGAAATCGACCAGCAGCTTCTTCCTGGTTGCCGCCTTCGTTTCAACGGATCGCAAACTCGCGCCAACGGATCTTGCCGACTATGTCGACAGCACGCTCAACGATACGCTGAAGCGAGTTCCGGGTGTCGGCGATACCACGCTCTTTGGCGCGCGCTATGCCATGCGCATCTGGGTCGATCCGGACAAGCTCGTCAAATATCAGCTGATGACGTCAGACGTCGTTTCGGCGATCGAGGCGCAAAACGTGCAGGTCTCGTCCGGTCAATTGGGTGCCCTGCCGCAGCTGGGTGGCCAGCAGCTCAATGCGACGGTTACCGCCGGCAGTCGCTTTCAGACACCGGAGGAATTCGAAAATATCATCCTGAAAAGCCTGCCCGATGGCTCCATGGTTCGCGTCAATGATGTAGCTACCGTTCAACTGGGCGCCGACAGCTATGTTACGTCGGGCGTCTACAACGGCATGCCCGCGGCCGGTCTCGGCATCAGCCTTGCGACCGATGCAAATGCGATCGACACGGCGGCCAGGGTTCAGTCGACGATCGATAGCCTGCGCAACACCCTGCCGCCGAATGTCGAGATCGTCTATCCCTATGATACGACGCCGTTCGTGAAGCTGTCGATCGAGGACGTGGTCAAGACGCTGTTCGAAGCCATCGTGCTCGTCTTCATCGTCATGTTCGTCTTCCTGCAGAACATTCGCGCCACCCTCATCCCGACGCTTGCCGTCCCGGTCGTGCTGCTCGGCACCTTCGGCGTGCTGTCGCTGTTCGGCTATTCGATCAATACGTTGACGATGTTCGGCATGGTGCTGGCGATCGGCCTATTGGTCGACGACGCCATCGTCGTCGTCGAGAATGTCGAGCGCGTCATGGAGGAAGAGGGATTGTCGCCGCGCGAAGCGACGATCAAGTCGATGCAGGAAATCACCGGCGCGCTGATCGGCATCGCCACGGTCTTGTCGGCGGTGTTCATCCCGATGGCCTTCTTCTCCGGTTCCGTCGGCGTCATCTACCGGCAGTTCTCGGTGACGATCGTCTCGGCGATGGTGCTATCTGTTATCGTCGCCCTGATCCTGACGCCGGCCCTTTGCGCCACCATTCTGAAAAAACCCCGGCACGGCGCGCGGGAGCGCGGCCTGTTCGGCTGGTTCAACCGCAATTTCGAGCGGGGTACGCGGGGTTATCAGCGCACCATTCATGGCATGATCCGGCGTGGTGCAGTCTTCCTGGTGATATTCGTGCTGATCGGCGTCGGTGTCGGTTATCTCTTCAACCGTCTTCCCAGCTCGTTCCTGCCGGAAGAAGACCAGGGACGCCTTCTGACCAGCATTCAGCTTCCTCCCGGGGCGACGGCCGAGCGCACGCGCAAAGTGCTCGACCAAGTCATGAACTACTATCTCACCAACGAGAAGGATTATGTCGACGGGGTATTCGGAAGCGTCGGGTTCAATTTCAGCGGCCAGGGCCAGAATGTGGCCGTCGCCTTCGTCGACCTGAAGGATTTCGATCAGCGCAGGACGCCGCAATCCTCCGCCCAGGCGATCGCGAGGCGAGCGATGGCGGCCTTTGCCAAGATCAAGGACGGCAATGTCTTTGCGCTGGCACCGCCGGCAATCCCCGGCTTCGGCAATAATAGCGGCTTCGATTTCTTCATCAAGGACATCAACGGCGCCGGCCATGCGGCATTGATCGCTGCCCGCAACCAGTTTTTGGGTGCGGCGTCGGGGAGCACGAAGCTGAGCGGAACGCGCCCGAACGGGCTGGACGATACGCCACAATATTCGATCCATATCGATCAGGAAAAGGCACGCGCCTTGAACGTCGATCTGGCTGACATCAATGCCACCTTGTCGACGGCCTGGGGCGGCACCTATGTCAACGACTTCATCGATCGCGGCCGCGTCAAGCGGGTCTATGTGCAGGCAGACAGCAAGTTCCGCATGCAGCCGGAGGATTTCGACCGCTGGTATGTGCGCAACTCCAGTGGCGACATGGTGCCGTTCTCCGCATTCGCCACAGGTATCTGGACCTTTGGTTCGCCGCGGCTGGAGCGCTATAACGGCGCCTCCGCCGTCGAAATCCAGGGTGCGGCCGCTCCGGGTGTCTCGTCGGGCGATGCCCTGAACGAGATCGACAGGATCATGGCAACCCTGCCGCCCGGCTTCAGCCATGAGTGGACCAGCCTGTCCGCTCAGGAGAAGCTCTCAGGCAACCAGGCAAGCCAGCTCTATGCCATCTCCATCCTGGTCGTCTTCCTGGCGCTCGCAGCACTTTACGAAAGCTGGTCGATCCCGCTCGCCGTCATGCTGTCGGTGCCGATCGGCATCTTCGGCGCGCTCTTGGCTGCGACGCTGTTCGGCCAGTCGAACGACGTCTATTTCAAGGTCGGCCTGCTGACGACCATCGGTCTGGCCGCCAAGAACGCCATCCTGATCGTCGAATTCGCCATCGAGCAGCAGAACCAGGGCAAGAACCTGATCGATGCGACGCTCGAAGCATCCCGCCAGCGCCTGCGGCCGATCCTGATGACCTCGTTCGCCTTCATCCTCGGCGTTCTGCCGCTGGCGATCGCCAACGGCGCAGGCTCGGGTAGCCAGAACTCGATCGGCATCGGCGTCATGGGTGGCATGATTTCCGCCACCGTGCTCGGCATCTTCTTCATCCCGCTGCTTTTCGTCTCCGTCCGCCGTATCTTCAAGGGCAAGAGAGCGATCGATGCGGCGGAAGGGGAGCCGGAGGCTGTCGCCGCAACACCCGATACACCGTGATGACGACTGCGCGCCGGGCCCGGCAACAACGCCGGGCCCTCCAAACATCAGATCGTGGCTGTATTAGCCACCTGACGATTTCGCCCTTGTGTTCCGGTCCGATGTTACCAAACTGGCAGCGGGCGAAGTTCTGCTAACGCGTGCTGTCGCCGGTAATGCGCTGTCCGCTTTCGTCGAAGAGATGAACGGCTTCGTCGACAGGCGCGATGCGCAGGATATCGCCGGGTGCTGCCCTGATCCGTTCACGGAAAACCAAGGTGATCGTTTGCGCGCCAAGCCGGGCGATGACCATGGTTTCGGACCCTGTCGGTTCGACGACGACGGTCTCTACCTCGATACCATCAGCGACCAGCCTGATGTCTTCGGGGCGAATGCCGTAGGTAACAGCCGTTGGCGGATGCTGCCCGCTCGGCAGCACCAGCCCGTCGGTGGTGCGGAAGCCTCCGTCCGTCATGCTGCCCTTGATGAAATTCATGGCGGGAGAACCGATGAAGCCGGCGACGAAGAGATTGGTCGGCCGGTCATAGAGGTCGAGCGGCGACCCCGACTGTTCGATCACGCCGTCCTTCATGACGACGATCTTGTCGGCCATCGTCATCGCTTCGATCTGGTCGTGCGTGACATAGATCGTGGTGGTCTGCAGCCGCTGGTGCATTTCCTTGATCTCGGATCGCATCTGGACGCGCAGCTTGGCATCGAGGTTCGACAGCGGCTCGTCGAAGAGGAAGACGGCGGGATCACGCACGATCGCCCGACCCATGGCGACGCGCTGCCTCTGCCCGCCCGACAATTGCTTCGGATAGCGCTCGAGAAGATTTTCGAGACCGAGGATCTTTGCCGCATTGCCGACCCGCTGGTCGATTTCCGCCCTCGGCATCCGCTTCAGCCGCAGGGAGAAGCCCATATTCTTGGCGACGGTCATATGCGGGTAAAGAGCGTAGTTCTGGAAGACCATCGCGATGTCGCGATCCTTCGGCGCCAGTTCGTTGACGATATGCTTGCCGATCTGGATCTCGCCTGACGTGATCCCCTCCAGACCGGCGATCATTCTGAGCAGGGTGGATTTTCCGCAGCCCGAGGGTCCGACGAGCACGACGAACTCGCCGTCGCGAATATCCACCGACACGCCCTTGATGGCTTTGAACGCGCCGTAATCCTTGCGCGCATTGTTCACTCTCACATGAGCCATTTCCCGTCCTCCCAGATAGCCGTCAAAGCTCGTCCAAGACGTTTCGGAGGTAGGAAAGGCCGAGGCGCTCGCCTTCCTTTCTCTGGGCGAGATCCTTGCCCGGCCATCCATAGGCGGCATCCTCGTGCTCGATCGAAAGGGTGCCGTCAAAGCCGCTTGAGCGCGCCTGGCGCAGGAAGCGCGGCCAATCGAGAAGGCCATGACCCGGCAGCTTGTATTGCCACCATCCCTTGCCGTGATAACCGATGGCCTGCTGGACGGCCGCGTCGATCGCGGTATCCTTGGCGTGAAGGATGGCGATGCGATCCTTGACCGCCTCCATGGCGGCGTAGGGATCGACGCCGATGCGGATGAGGTGGGAGGGGTCGAATTCGAGGCCGAAGCGCCGGTCGGGAATGCGCTTGAAGAGTTCCCGCCAGTCTCTCGGTGTGGTCCCGATGAAATTGTTATTGGGGCCGGGCCAGTTCTCGATCGCGAAGGTGAGCCCGCTCGATGCCGTCCTTTCGATCAGCCGGTTGGCGAAATCGGCAAAATCGTCGTAGTTGGCGGCCTCGTCCGCGCTATCGTCGCGGCCGGGAAAGATCACGAAGATCGGCACGTCCGCTTCGCCGATCGCCTGTGCGAATTCTTCGGTGATGGCTCGAAGCTCGCCGCGCCTGGTGCGATCCGCATCGAGCTGATTGCCGAAAAAGGCAATCGAGGAAACGAAGAGGTTGCGATCGCGGGCAAGGGCGACGGCCGCCCGCACCCTGTCCGGCGTCTTGATGTGGCCGCGAACATCGATTTCGATCGCATCGAAGCCTGCGGAAGCAGCAAAATCCACCACCTCTTCAAATGGTCTGTCATTGAACGTCGACGTATAAAAACCGATCCTCATCAAAATCCTCCCTGCGGCCGTGGCGGCCAATTCAGTCGTTCAGGTTCAGTTGTTCAGGCGATCCATGAATTTGAGTGGCGAGCGCGTGCGCTGGACCTCGTCGGCCGAGGCGAGCATGAGTGCGGCCGCCATGGGCATTGCGGCGGCGCCGATCGCACAGGCGTCTTCGCCGAGCGAGGCACGGTGGATGGACGGCAGAGCGGCATCCTCCATGTCGAGGTGCTCGTGGACGTAGCGCAGCAGCTCATCGATCATGCGGATGGGCAGGCGGCCGCCGAGGATGATGGCGTCGGGATCGACGATCATGCCGATGTGTTTGACCGCGACGGCGAGATGCGCACTCATCCCCTTCAGCCATTGGGAAACCAGCTTGCGGCCGCGGGCATCCAGTGTGAGGAGGTCCGAGGGCACGCTTGCCTTGATTCCGTGCTCGCCCAGGAACTTGTAGAGAAAGAAGAGCGAGAATATCTCGCCAAGCAGCTCGACTTTCTGTGCGCCCTTGTCCCTGGGGTCGGCGATCGGCAGCCAGCCGATCTCGCCGCTGAGACCCATGGCGCCGCGATGGCCGTTGCCGTCAAGCACCAGCCCGCCTCCAGGGCAGGCGTTGATCGCGATGTAGAAGAAGCTCCGGCTTTCGGCGCCAAGCCCGTAGTCGAGCTCGGCAAGCGCTGCCGCATTGGTCTCGTTTTCGATGAAGACCGGATGCGGCGTCAGGTTCTCCAGTGCGGCGCGCACGTCGAATTCCATCCACTCCCAATAGTCGTCGGGCTTGCCCATGAAGGCGATCTCGCCAAGCCAGTCCGGCATGGCAAGGCCGATGCCCGCAAGATGCGCCTCGTCGATCAGGCGGCTTCGCTGGAAGTGTGATATCGCGTCGGCGGTCAGCTGCATGAATTCGGCCGGCAGAATGTAGCGCTTCTCGTGGTGGACGCGGGCGCGCACGTTACCGACGGCATCGACGGCGAGGATCGTCAGATGGTCGCGATCGATATTGATGCCGATGGCAAAGAAGGCGTCGGGGTTGATCTCCAGCTCGATCGCCGGCTGGCCCCTGAGGCCATGGCGGCGGCGGGCCTCGATGATCAGGCCCTCGTCGAGCAGGCGATCGACGATGCGGGCGATCGCCGGCTTGGTGAAGCCTGTCTGCCGGGCGATCTCGGCCCGTGAAATCGGCGCCTGCCGATGGATGCAACGCAGAACGACGGCCCGATTGTGCTCGCCAGCATCCTCGACATTGGCTCCCGTCAGGTCGGGAGAGAGTTTGACGCCGGTCGTTTGGTTCATGATTGGAATCCTTTATCAGCCACGGGCGCGCAAATCCGACCTCAACCCTTCACCGAGCCGCTGGTCATGGAGCCAAGGATCAGTCGCTGCAGCGACAGGAACGCCACGATCGCCGGCACGACGGAGATCAGGCAGGCGGCCGCTAGCAGTTGGATGGACGAGTCGGTTTGCATGCCACGGAAGTTAAAGATCCCGACGCCGATCGGCATCAAATTGTTTTGCGTGAGCAGCAAAAAAGGCACGAGGAATTGCGACCAGCCGGCAATCACGGTGATGATGAAGACGGAGGCGATGCCGGGCGCCGAGAGCGGCAGGACGATGCGCCAGAAGACGGAGAAGCGGTTGCATCCGTCGATCATCGCCGCTTCGTCGAGACTGCGCGGAATGCCGTCGACCGTGCTCTTCAAAAGCCACGTGGCAAGCGGCACGCCAAGAGCGATGTAGACCATCGTCACGGCGAAATGCGTGTCGAGCAGGCCGAGACGGTTCATGTAGCGATAGAGCGGCACCATGATGACCAGCGGCGAGATCATCTGGAACAGCAGAAGCGCCATCATCGACAGGCCCTTGCCCCGAAACTGGAAGCGCGAGAAGGCGTAAGCCGCGGGCAGGGCGACGATCAGAACGCCGAAGCCGCTGAAGACGGCAAGCTTCAAGCCGTTCCAGAGATAGAGCGGGAAGTAGCTGTTGTTGAGCACTGTGATGAAGTTGTCGATGGTCGGATTGTGCGGGATATAGCGTGCCACGCCGCGATAGATCTCGCGCTTGTCACGCAGCGCCATCGACAGGAGATAGGTGAGCGGGCCGGCGAAGAAGACGAACATCGCCAGCATGAAGAGATAGCTCAGGAAATCGCCGAAGCGCGTGCCGGTGCGTCTGCTCATCGTTCTTCCTCCTTCGGCAGGAACGACGCATAGACGACGGCGAGACCGAGGCTGATGATCAGCATCAGCACGGAAAGCACGCTGCCGCCGGACAGATCGTAATTGCGGAAGACGATGTTGAAGACGTAGAGCGATATGACCTCGGTCGCGCGCCCAGGGCCGCCGCCCGTCAAGGTGATGATGGCGTCGAAGGTGTTGAGCGTCATGATCGTGATGAGGATCATGTTGACGAGCATGGCGGCGCGCAGCTGCGGAATGGTGATGAAGAGGAATTGCTGTGGGCCTGTCGCGCCATCGACTTCGGCGGCTTCGTAGAGCGAAGGGTCGATGGACTTGAGCGCCGCATACATGACGACCATCGAAAAGGCCGTACCGCGCCAGATGTTCGAGATCAGGGCCGACCAGGGCGCGATTACGGGATCGGAAAGCCAGGCGACGCCAGGCAGATGCACGAGCCGAAGAATGCTGTTCAGCGCGCCATAGGGCGCCTCCGAAAACAGCATCTGCCAGATGATACCGCCGGCAATTCCTGGTACGACCCAGGCGATGAGTGCGGTCGTTCTCAGGATCGTCGTGCCGAATAGGCCGCGCCTTTCGCCGCGAACGACGACGACGGCAACGGCAAGGCCAAGGATCTGCTGGCCGATGACGCTGCCGCCGACGAAGACGAGAGTCGCCCAGAGGATGTCGGGAAGCTGCGGCGAACTCAGCATGTTCGTAATCGAGCCGAGCGTGTAGTCCTGATTGTCGCCGATCAGCGTCGCATTGGTGAACGACAGACGGAACACGTCGATCACCGGATAAAGATAGAATATGCCGATGACGATGATCACAGGCATGATCCAGGGCAGTGGCGCCCCGGCGAAACGACGCATGAACGATCTGCTGTGCGGCCGGCTGGCAGCCTCTATGGCGATAGGGGTCATCGGGCTTCTCTGTCCGGGTTTGACACTATCGGCGGCGCCCGCAAGGGGCGCTGCCGCGATCACAATCGTTAGAGACGCTTGTAGGCCTCCATCGTCGCCTTGAAGGCGGCGTTCAAGGCTTCTTCCGGCTGCTTCGTTCCCGACAGGACGTCACCCATCATGATCTGGATCTGGTTGGAGATTTCGGGATAGATCGGAGCACCTGGGCGAGCCTGGCCGTTAGCGAGAGCCTCGGCGAAGGTCTTGTTCGCCTCTGTCGCGAAGACTGGATATTTATCGAAGAGCGACTTGCGTGTCGGCAGTTGCTGCTGCAGGGCGTTGCCCGGCCCCATATAGATGTCGCGGGCAAGGTTTGCGCACATCTCGACCTTATCCTTATCCTTGCTGAACGAGGCAACCGTCCATCCGCCGGTGCCGGTGGAGCGTTGATCGGCCGTCGGGCCGGGGATCGGCGAGAAGGTCCATTTGGCGAACTCGTCCTCGTCCAGCGTCGTCTTCAATTGGGCGAGCTGCCAATTGCCGCCGATGAAGAGCGCCGTGGTTCCTGCGGCTGCGGCCGCGTTCAGGTCGTCATAGTTGCCGATGGTGGTCACACGCTTGGGCGCGGCACCTGAATCGACGAGATCCTTGTAATAGCTCAGCGCCTTGAGGAATTTCTCCTTGTTTTCGCCCTCGCCGAAGACCGGCTTGCCGGTGTCGTCGACGAGCTTGCCACCGAGCGCCCAATAATTTGCAAGCCAGTCGAAGGTGGAACCTTCGTAGCGGCCGGCATTGAAGAGAATGCCTTCCATGCCGTCCTTGACGGAGGCGAGACCGGCCTTCTTCAGGTCATCCCAGGTTTGCGGTGCATCTGCAACGATGGATTTGTTGCGGTAGAGCACGCGAAGGTCGGTGTCCCACCACCAGGCGCGGATCGTCTGATCCTTGTCGGTGATGCCGTTGCGAATGAAGGGGAAGAGGTCGGCGACTTCTTCCTTCGAGAAATAGGGCGTGAAGTCGGCCAGCACATGGTTGACCATGAACTGCGAGAGCACGAAGGAGTCGACGGCTGCGCAGTCCGGAGCATTGCCGGCCTTTGCCTGTTCGAGCATTTTCGCCTGTTCGGTGCCGATATCGGCCGACATGAACTGCATCTGCAGCTTCCAGTCGGGATGTTTCTTGATAAAGTCGACGAAGAGCTTCTGATAGCCCGCGGCGATCGCCGGATCGGCATTGTTCTGGCTGTCGTTCGTAAGCCGGACAGTGAGTGTTTTCGGCGCATCGGCAAGGCCGATCCTGTCCTTTGTCGCCAGTTCTTGGGTAAATGCGGCAGGCACTGAAAACAACATCGTGCTCAGCGCTAGCGCGCTGACGAACGCTCTCTTCATGATGGGTCTCCTCCCCATTTTAAACGGATACAGCCTGGTGGCCAGTTGACCTCTCCTCATTTCCATGCTGCATTAATTAGATTAAGTTACTTTGGTTTGATGTCAAGCCGCAGCTTGGGAGGATTGAGATGCTGGCGACATTCAACAGCAGCTAGCGGCCTCGGGCCGCGTTTCCCGATCACGGAACAGCTCAATCATTGCGGGTACCCGCGATGAACGGCGAGGTTTTGCCCCGGCTATGGAAATAGCCAAACCTGACATCTATGGAGGATCAGATGCGCCTACTCATTCTCGGCACTGGTGGAATGGCCAACAAGCATGCGGCAAGTTTCAAGGAGATCGAGGGTGTCAGCGTCGTGGGCGGCGTTGACGTCGTCCACGAGCGGCTGGCCGCCTTTTGTTCGGAACACGGAATCCCCAATCATTTCAGTTCGCTCGATGAAGCCCTGGCCTGGGGCGAGTTCGATGCCGTCGCCAATGTGACGCCTGACGCCGTTCATCACCCGACGACGCTGCAGGCGATTGCAGCCGGCAAGCATGTCTTCTGCGAGAAGCCGCTTGCGACCGACGCGACCAAGGCGATGGAAATGACCGAGGCGATCGAGAAAGCGGGCAAGGTCGGCATGGTGAATTTCACCTATCGCAATTCGCCAGCCTTGCAAAAGGGACGGCAGATGGTGCTGGCCGGTGAGATCGGCAAGGTAAGACATGTTGAAGCCTCTCATCTGCAAAGCTGGCTGGTCGGCAGGCATTGGGGAGACTGGAAGTCAGAGAGCAAATGGCTGTGGCGTCTCAGCAAGAAGCACGGCTCGAACGGTGCGCTCGGCGATATCGGCATCCATATCGTCGATTTCGCGTCCTATGGCTCGGGCCTCGACGTTGCCCATGTCTTCGCGCGGCTAAAGACCTTCGACAAGGCGCCAGGTCACAAGATCGGCGAATATGATCTCGACGCGAATGACAGTTTTACGATGAATGTCGACTTCACGACGGGAGCGATCGGCACGATCCAGGCGACACGCACGGCGGCCGGCCAGATGGACCAACTGCGTCTGAGGGTCTATGGCGAAACGGGTTCGATCGAGATGGTCTACGACACGGGAAAATCGACGCTTCGCGCCTGCCTGGGTGAAGATGTCCACACGGCGACATGGCGTGATATTCCCTTCGATGCGGTCGAGACGAATTATCAGCGGTTCGTGCAGGCCGTCAGGGCCGGCAAGACGCAGGAGCCCTCGTTCCGGCGCGCGGCAAACATTCAGAAGGTCCTGGACAAGGCACTCGCCTCGGACATCAGCCACAAGGACGAGGCGCTTGCCTGAACTGGCAAAGATGGAGAGTGGGTGCGTGTGAGGCACATAGGCGCCAGCTCCTTCTCCCCTTGGGGAGAAGGAGGTGCGCGGCAACTTTCATGCCCTATGCGATTGCGCTGTAAAAAGGCGGCTCAGCCGGAAACGGGTGGCAGCAGGGTATTGAGGAAAGGCAGGAGTGCCGCCCCCAGCGCCACGCCGCCGCCGCTGAAGCTGGCGGGTTTCATCGGCGAAATCCAGGGCGTGAGGAAGGGCCGCTTCGACGTGTCGCGGCGCTCGACGGAAAGCTGATGGATCAGCGCCTCGATGACGCCTCGCGGCAGGTCGCCGCCGATCATGATGACGCTCGGCGCGATGAAGCCGGCAATCGCGATGATCGGGTCGAGCAGGTGGCTCGCAGCCTCGCGTATCCACTGCGCCAGTAGCGGAGAAGACGGTTCCTCGCCCTCCAGAAGGCGGTTGAATTCGTCGTCGCTCACCAATCTGCGCAGCGCTTCGAAGCCGACGACCGTGCTCAACTGGACATTGTCGGGGCCGGTGCGCATGTTGCCGATATTGCCGGCGCGACCGTGAACGCCCGAATAGGGAATGCCGCGGACGAGAAAGCCGGCCTGCACATCCTCGTCGATGATGACCATCGCCAACCCGCCTTCCGGGGCCGGCGTGCCGATCGTGCGCTCGGCGAGCAGGCTTGCCGTGCATTCGTTCTCGACATAGCTGCGCGGGAGTTTCGATGCGGCATCCAGCTGCTCGCTTTCTTCCGCGGCCCAGTCATTCGAGCCGATGCCCAGGCCGATGATCGGCAGGCCGGCATGACGGCCGATCATGCCCTCGATCGCCGAAAGGATCGATGTGACCCTTGTCGTCGGGGTGAGGGAAAAACAAACGCGGTCGTGAACCTGACCGCTGAGATCGACGAGAACGGCTTCGCCTCGGTTTGGACGAACCCTGACGCCGATCGAGAAGGCTCCCTCGGGCCGTAGCGCAAATTCCGCTGACGTTGCGCCGCTGCCCGTGCCGTTGCGTCGATGCGATGTCACCAACCCTTCGTCGGCAAGGCGGCGCAGAATGTTGGTGATGCCCGGCCCGGTCAGTCCGGAGTGCCGGCCAAGTTCCATGCGGGTCAATGGGCCGTGGCGTCGGATGGCCTCCAAGATGACGCGGATATTTCTGTCGGCGATTTCTCCCGACCGCAGACCGAGTGTTTTCCCCCGCGTGACGTCCGTCCCCTCAGGCTGATGCCGCCTTGGTCCGGATCGAAGATACCGCATGACCGACTTCCGTAAACAACTGGATGCTTGTGTATCAAGGGCAAAACTCTCGCAACCTATTTTTGTCCGCTTGACGAGAAAACAAAGTTACTTAATCTAAGATCCGTCACGCGATCCGTTTTGGAGGAGGGGCGCGGTGCTGGCGGCAGATTTGCGCGAGCCTGTCTTCCCTCCAACCGTCACCTGCCGATTTCCCGATAGGACCAGCCATGTCTCTCACCATTGCCCAACGCCTTGATCGCCTAAAGGTCCGTACAGCCGAGCTGGTTCATTGGCGCGACAGACAAAGCCTTGTGATCGATGGCTGGACCTTCGATGGAGAACCGATTGCCCATCACCAGGACTGGCCGCATCGGAAGGGAATGGTCCACTTCAGGGCATCGGCAACAGCGCCCGGTGACTGGCCGCTTGAGCAGGTCCGCCTCCAGCTCGACCTTGGCGGCGAGAGCCTGCTGACGCTGCGCTATCCCGACGGCCAGACCGAGACCTTCGGCCTCGACCCTTATCATCAGGAGTTTCCGATCAAGGGTTGGGACTTCCAGATCGCGACCGAGAGCGTCGCACGCTTCCCCTTCGGGGAACCAAACCGGGCGCCGAAGCTGAACAAGGCGCGATTGATCTGGCTGGATAAATCCGTCCACCAGCTGCATCTCCTCTTGCAGCAGATCGGCGAGGCCGCCGCTATTCTTGATGGCCATGAAGCCGTACCGCATCTGATCGATGCAGCCGAACAGGCGCTGCGCAGCCTCGATTGGCCTTCTGCCACGCCGGCCTATATCTCACGCACGTCGGCGGCGGCGATGCAGCAGAAAATCTGGGAACTGCCGGAGCTTGAGGAAAGCCCCGCTGGTCTCACCGACGCGCAGAGCGCTTCGGCTGCCGCTGCGCATGACCGCCTGCTTGCCCGGCTGAAAGAGCTTCAGAAGCGTTTTCCGCAAAATGGCGAGCTGCTACTGACCGGTCACGCCCATATCGATCTGGCATGGCTTTGGCCCTATGGCGAAACCCGCCGCAAGATGCGCCGCACCTTCAATACCGCGCTTTCGCTGATGGAGCGCTCCGACGACTTCCGGTTCAATCAATCGACCGCCCATTACTATGCGCAGATGGAAGAGGATGATCCGGAGCTGCTCGAACGGATCAAGAAGAAGGTCGCCGAAGGCAAGTGGGAAACCGTCGGCGGCATGTGGGTCGAGCCCGATACCAACATGCCAACGGGCGAGAGCCTGGTGCGCCAGGTCCTTTATGGCCAGCGCTATTTCGAAAAGCATTTCGGTCTGCGCCATAGCGTTTGCTGGCTGCCCGACTGCTTCGGCTTTTCAGGCGCGCTGCCGCAGATCCTGCGGCTTGGCGGCATCGACAGCTTCTTCACGATCAAGGTAAACTGGAGCGAGACCAATCGCATTCCGTCCGACCTGTTCTGGTGGAAGGGGCTCGACGGCAGCAAGGTGCTGACCCATACGTTCGACAATCCCATGCAGGGCTATAATGGTTTCGTGCAGCCGGATTGTTTCGTGCCGACCTGGAAGAATTTCCGTGGCAAGACCGAGCATGACACATCGTTGCTGGCCGTCGGTTACGGCGACGGCGGCGGCGGCGTCACGCCCGAGATGGTCGAACGCGAAGTGCAGCTGCGTGATTTCCCGGCGATCCCGAGGGCACGCTGGGGCACGGTGAATGGCTATTACGAAAGGGCTCATCGCACAGCCAGCGAAAAGGACCTTCCGGTCTGGGACGGAGAAATCTACCTCGAACTGCATCGCGCGACGCTGACCACGCAAAGCGGCGTCAAGCGCAAGCACCGCCATGCCGAACGGGCGCTGATCACGGCGGAGACGCTCGCTTCGCTTGCCCATCTGCTGGGTGCGGCCAAGCCGCAAAGCCTTGAGGCGGATTGGCGCGTCGTCCTGAAGAACGAGTTTCACGATATCCTGCCCGGCTCGAGCATTCGTGAGGTCTATGTCGATGCCGAGCGGGAGCTTGATGGCGTCATCGGCAATGCCAGAGCGGAGCAGGCCAAGGCGTTGAAGGCGCTGTCAGCCCATCTTCCGGCGGGCCACATCGCGGACGCATTGGTTGTCGTCAATCCCTCGCTTTCGCCGCGCCCGCTCACCGCGACGCTGTCCGATGGAACGGTCCTGACATCCGCCGATCCGGTCGCGCCTCTTTCCGTCGCGGTCTTTGACCGCAAGGCGCTCAAGCCCGCCGGCGGGCTCAAAGCCGATGTCCATCACCTCGAGAACGAGCATCTGTCTGTCGTCATCGGCAAGGATGGCGCGGTATCGAGCCTCGTTCACAAGGCGACGGAACGCGAAGCGATCGAAGGGGCGGCCAATCAGCTCTGGGTCTATCCCGCCGACAAGCCGCGCAACTGGGATGCCTGGGACGTCGACGCCGATTATGCCGAGAAAGCTATCCGCCTGGATCGGCCCGAGAGCATCACCCTGGTCGAGGAAGGTCCTCACCGCGCCGCCATCCGCGTTGTCTATCGGTATCGCAACTCGACCGTCACCCAGCTTTATGTTCTGACGGCCAACGCCCGCAGGCTGGATATCGAGACGACGCTCGACTGGCACGATCGGCGCACGCTGCTGAGGACCTTGAACCCGGTTGCCGTGCGGTCGCGCACCGCGACTTTCGAATGCGCCTTCGGTATCGTCGAGCGGCAAACCCATACCAACACCTCCTGGGAGCAGGCGATGTTCGAGGCGGCGGCGCACCGCTTCGTCGATCTCAGCGAGCCCGGTTTTGGCGTCGCTTTGCTCAACAATGCCAAATACGGCCACAGCGCCCGCGGCAATGTCATCGGCATGAGCCTTGTCCGTTCGCCGATCTATCCCGATCCGCTTGCCGACGAAGGCCAGCAGAGCTTTGCATATGCGCTGATGCCGCATGAAGGCACCTGGTATGAAGGGGGCGTTTTGCCGGAGGCGATCGATCTCAATCAACCACTCGTCACCATGGAAGCAAGCGGTCTTTCGGTAGGTACGCTTTCTCCGCTCGGTGTCGAAGGCATACCGGTCGCCTTCTCGGGCTTGAAGCCGGCCGAGGAAGGGGAGGGCCTTGTCCTGCGGCTCTACGAGCCGGCCGGCCGGCGCGGCCGCCTGTCGTTGACCATGCCGTCAGGATGGCAGGCATCGGGACCGCTGAACATCCTCGAAGAGCCGATGGAACGCGTCGGACCGGCCGAGATCATGCCATTCGAAATCCGCACCTGGAGGCTGCAGAGGATCTGACGGCATGGGTCGACCGCCGCCTCCGTGACTTGCGAAGCCGCCTTGTCAGCGGTTCTCCAATATCCGCATCAACCGGCCGCGATAGCTATCGAGGATGACAGCCAGCACGATGACGGCGCCGATGACGATCGGCTTGATGTTGTCGTCGGCGCCCAGCAGCTGCAGCCCGGTCGATAGCACCTGCAGAATGCAGGCGCCGACCAGCGTTCCGATGATCGATCCCTTGCCGCCAGAGAGGCTGGTTCCGCCGATGATAACGGCTGCAATGGCATTCAATTCATAGCCGATGCCGGCCACCGGGCTGCCGACATTGAGACGGAGCAGATAGACCATGGCGGCGATGCCGGCGGTCAGTCCGGAAATGGTGAAGACCGCGATCTTGTATCTTTTCGGTTCATGGCCCGACAGGCGGACGGCTTCCTCATTGGTCCCGATCGCGAAGACGAAACGTCCGAACACCGTGTAGCGCAGCACGAACCAGCCGATGAGGACGACGAGGATGGCGACCAGGAAGATCGATGGAAAGACGCCCCAGAAAATCAGATTTCCGAAATCGACGAAGGGCTGCGGCAGGCCGGTAATGGTCGAGTTGTCGCTGACAACGCGCGCCAGGCCGCTTGCGACGTTGAGCATGCCGAGCGTGACGATGAAGGATGGAAGTTTCCACTTCTCGCAGACCCATCCGTTGACGGCGCCGAGCATGGCGCCGGCGCCCATCGAGGCGATCGAGGCCAGAACGATCGCCTGCCAGGGGGAAAGCCGGGGGTCGATCATGATCGTAGCGCCGATGACCGTGCAAAGGGCAAGCAGCGAGCCGACCGAAAGATCGATGCCGCCGGTCAGGATGACGAAGGTCATGCCGGAAGCAAGGACGGTATTAATGGCGATCTGCACGAAGATCTTCAGGAAATTCTCCGGCGTCGCGAAATAGGGTGCCGTCGCTGAAAAGAATATCAGGATCAGGACGAGGGCGATGGCAACGCCGGCCTCCTTCATCGAGATCCGGATCAGCTTGTCCCAGACGCTGGCCTCTTTCGCCTCGGTCGCTTTTTCAATGTTGCCGGACACGACTGTACTCCTTGTAAGCGAGTGAGAGAATCCTGCTCTCGTCAAATTGCTCCCGAGGTATTTCCCCGGCTATCTTGCCGTCCGAGAAGACGATGATGCGATGGCAGATGCCCATGAGTTCAGGCAGATCCGAAGACACGACCAGAACGCCTTTTCCTTCGGCTGCAAATTTCCAAAGAAGCTCGTAGATTTCCGCCTTGGCGCCCACGTCGATCCCGCGGGTCGGTTCATCGAAGATCAGCACCCTCGGGCCGCGAAACAGCCATTTGGCAATGACCACTTTCTGCTGGTTGCCGCCCGAAAATGTCCTGACGGCCTGATGGACGGACGGCGTCTTTATCCGTAATTCGCGCACGAGACGCTGCGAGGAATCGTCTTCGACCTTGCGCATGATCAGCCCATTGCGCGAGACCTTGCCGAGATCGGTGATGGTGGTGTTTTGCGCACAGCTCATGTCGAGCATGAGGCCCTGCGTCTTGCGGTCCTCGGTCGCCAGGCAGAGGCCAGCCGCCACGGCGTCCTTGGGCGAGGCGATCTCAACCGGTTCGCCGTCGATGCGGATCTCCCCCGCAGCCTTGGTGTCGGCGCCGAATATGGCCCGAACCGCCTCGGTGCGACCGCTGCCCACCAGCCCGGCAATGCCGACGATTTCGCCTTTGGCGACGGAAAACGACAGCTCCGGGCTATGGCGCGTCACCTTCAGGCCGGAGACGCCAAGCGCCTCGCCGGATACCGCGCTGTCGCCGCGAAACGCGCTGTGATCCGCAAGGGCTCTTCCGACCATGAGCTCAACGATCTTCGGAATGCCCAATCCCGCCAGCGGACGCGTCGTCACATGCTGGCCGTCGCGCAGGACCGTGACATCGTCGCCGATTTCGAAGATCTCCTCGAGCCTGTGGGATATGTACAACGTCGTCACGCCGCGTGCCTTCAGCCGTCGGAGAATCTCGAACAGGCGATCGACCTCCTTGGAGGTCAAGGTTGCCGTCGGTTCATCGAGGACCAGCAGCTTGCTTTCGTTGGAGAGCGCTTTGGCGATCTCCAGCAACTGAAGCTGTGCGACACTGAGGCGATTGGCCAATGTCGTGGGAGCGACATTGAGGCCGACCTCCGACAGCAGTTCGGCTGCCCTCTTATTCATTTCCCTGTAGTTCACGAGACCGTATCGGCGCGGCAGATGCTCAAAAAGCAGGTTCTCGGCGACGCTGAGATTGGAAAGAGGGTGCAGTTCCTGGTGAATGACGCGGATGCCAGCCTTGAATGCCTCGAGCGGCGAGGTTGGGCTGTACGCCTTGCCGTCAAACAGGATGCGGCCATCGTCCGGCTTGAAGACACCGCCAAGCAGATTGATCAACGTCGACTTGCCGGCGCCGTTTTCACCGAGAAGAATGTGGCTCTTGCCACGGCCGATCCGTATGGAGACGTCCTTCAGAGCGACGACGCCGGGGAAGCGCTTGCCTATCCCTTCCAGCTGCAGGATGGAATCATCTACTGTCTCTGGCACGTCCGCCTCATGCGCGTTCTGTTTCGAATGGGAGATGGCGATCTTCCTCATGCCGCACTCCGGCAGGACTGAATCTTCACCTCAAGTGACCGGCAGAAAGATCGATCGGGACGTGGATTGCGCCGGCAAATGCCGACGCAATCCTGCCCGCGGGGCCGATATTATCGGCTATTTGAGATCCTTGGCGGTGATGAGCGTGACATCAGTCTTGACCCAGCCGGTGAACTTTTCGCCGGCATACTCGCGAAGGCCATACTTGATGCCCATGGCCGCCATCTCGGCACCATACTGTTCGACGGTGGCAAGCATCTTGCCGTCCTTGATCAACGGCTTGACGGACGGAATATTATCGAAGCCGACGACCTTGATCTTGCCGCTCTGGCCGGACGCATCAAGCGCCTTGACGACGCCGAGCGCCATGGAGTCGTTCGCGGCCATGACACCCTGAATATCCTTATACTTGGTCAGGAAATTCGTCATGACGGTGTTGGCTTCTTCCGTCTCCCAATGCGCGGTCTTGCTGTCGAGAAGCTGAAGCTTGCCCGCCTTGATGGAGTCCATGAAGCCTACCTTGCGCTCCTTGGCGTTGTCGGCCTCGGGATTGCCTTCCAGGATCACGACCTTCGCGCCCGGTCCCAGGTCCTTGGCAAGAGCATCGCCCGAAAGCTTTGCGCCCGCAGTGTTGTCGGGACCGAAGAAAGCAAGGTCGATACCGGCCGCCTTCTTGGCGTCGGCATCGAGCGGCACGTCGATGTTGATGACCTTGACGCCGGCCTTCACTGCCTTTGCAAGCGGCGTGGCCATGGCTTTCGAGTCGGCGGGCGCAACGACGATGATGTCGTATTTCTGCGTCACGAAGTTTTCGACGGCGTCGACCTGCGAGGCGAAGTCGCGTTCGTCCTTCATGCCGACGGCCTTGAAGTCGAACTTGTCCTTGTTTTCGGCCGCATACTTGTCGGCGCCGGCCTTCATCTGCTTGAAGAACTCGTTCGACAGGGATTTCATGATCAGGCCGACCTTGGGCTTGCTGGCCGCGAAGGCGGGCGACACGCCACAGGACAGCGCAAGCACCAGGGTGCCGGCAAGGCCGAGCTTCAGCGCCGCACGTCGCGGTGCGTTGGCCAAGACGGATTCATGCTTTCTGGAATTGGACATTTCTCTCCTCCCGGACGGTCCTGGGCTCAGCTCCACCTGAGTTGTCAACGACAATGAACCGTTTCCACCTCTATTCGGTACCATGCCGTTGAAAATTGTCAAGGCGTCGAGCGCAGCACTCAAAACTGGCTTAAATTTGCAACTTTACCAATTCCTGAACATAGGTATGATGAACCGTTTCCATTCGATATGGCGGACCCTCATGCCATGGAGAATCGATGCGAGACGAAGCCCTTTGACTAAGGCGGTCGAGACCATTAGCTGGGAGCCGAGTCAGGCGCTTCTGGGGTGTCTCCGAAGGTGAAAAGAAGGGATGTTGGTTTCCGTTATGCCAAAGGTTGGAATTCGAGACGTTGCCAGGCTGGCGGGAGTTTCCACCGGGACAGTTTCAAGGGTTCTGAATGATCATCCTTCCGTGACGGATGAATTGAGGGCGCGGGTCAAAGGCATTATCGAAGAGCTCGGTTATATGCCCGACCCATCCGCCAGAAGCATGCGCGGCAAGGTCAGCCGCCTCATCGGCATCATCATTCCGGACCTCACCAATCCCTTTTTCTCCGAACTCGTTCAATCGGCGGAACAGGCGGCAGCGGGTCATGGCTACAACATCATCGTCATGACTTCCTTTGACCATGCGGCCAAGGAAGCGGATCGGATCGGCCAACTGACAAGTCGGAAGGTGGATGGCATCATTCTTGTTCCGAGCAACGACTTTCACACGCTCAAGCTGCCGAAAGGGCTGCCAATCGTCATCATCGACCGCCTATTGCCGGGATATTCCGGCATTGCTGCCGATCATCGCAATGGCGTTCGTCTTGGCGTCGAGCACCTGCTGCAGCTTGGCCATAGCCGCATCGGCTTCATTTCGGGTCCCAAGGACTCCGTCCCCGCCAGCGATCGCCTCAGGGGCTATCTCGATGCGATGGAACTGGCCTGCGATGGCAAGCAGAAAGCGGCGCCGCTGATCGCCGAAGCGGCTTTCGACTATGAAAGCGGTCGGTCTGCGGGAAACTATCTTCTCGCCCGCGCGCGCCACGAGCGCCCGACCGCCATATTCGCAAGTTCGGACCAGCAGGCAATCGGCTGCATGCGCGCAGCCCATGACCTGGGGATCCCGATCCCGGCTGCCCTTTCCATCGTCGGATTTGACGGCATCCCGCTTGCAAGCATGACGACGCCACGGCTGACAACGGTGAAACAGCCGATCCAGGAAATTGCGGCGGCGGCCGTTGCCGTCCTGTTGAGCAAGCAGGATGCCCCCGCCCTCGACAACCCGCTCTTGCTGGCCTGCGAGATTTCCGAAGGGGAAACGACCGCTTCACCCCAACCGGATTGACAGGTGGCGATGTTGTTGATTGTCGCTGGCGTTACATCTTGGTGTTGATGAACTATATCTATCCTTTTACCTGCAGGTGTTGATCCGCAGATGTATCCGCAGCAATCGGTGAACTTCGCCGCAACTGCTTTATGGCTGTATGGCTTTATACCGGTCAGATACCGAGCGTGTTAAGCCAGTCGCCGAAGGTGGATGCCTCCGCCATCCTTGGCAGGTGGTCTATCTTGCACTCTCCGGTATGTCTGCGAACATCGCTTGGGCTATAGCCGAATTCGTGTGTGAAGGCTCGACTGAAGTTGGCTGCCGATTCGAAGCCGAGATCACTGGCGATATCTGCAATTCTCTGACCATTGCTGACGTCGGCAAGTGCCGCGCGTGCGGCCAGAAGCCGCCTTCTGCGGATGTAGTTCAGGACGCCGCCCGATGCCTGGAACAGTTCATAGAGCCTGGTTCGGGAGATGGCCAGTTCGCGGCTCAATGTTTCCGGAGTCAGATCCGCTGACCCGAGGTTGCTCTGGATAAAGCGGCGCGCCTTTGTCATCAGCCCGATTTCGGAGCTGCGATCGCCGTTGGCGTGGCTGTCCACAAGTGGCGCGACACTATGAAATATCATCTCCTGAAGCTGGTTGCGCACGCCGCGCAGATCATCCCTCGTCAAACGATTGAGGTTTGCCTCGAGAAACGCAATGTAGTCGGCCAGCAGTTTGACGCGCGTGCCTCCCAAAACGATGTTGTTGCTTGCGCCGGGCAGGCCGCCGTAGTCGGCGAATAGATCGCAGGGTAGAATGAGGGTGACGGATTGGGCGCTTATGGTGCGGCCGTAGAACGGGCAGCCAAGCGCGCGGATTTCCATCATGCCAGGCTCGTTTTCAACGACATGCCCATTGACGCTGGTCCATGTCTTGCCCGTGCGCAGGAAGGTGATCTGCCAATGATCTATGGCGCTGAAACGTACTTTATCGGGCGAACGCTCATAGCTGAAGGCCGACGTTTCCTGCTGGATGAGAAGCGCCCCTTCAAGATTCCACACGGTCTGATTGGCTGCGAAACAATCGTCAACTCGAGAGCTCTCCGGAAGACAGGCATCTATCAGTGGTGCCATGCGCTCTTTCCAGGCTGAAAATCGCCGACCTGGGGCCTCGTTGGAGGTGGAAAACGGCAGCGAGACCAGTTCCGGCAGATCCGTGGCGTTGCCGCAAAGCGGCGCTTCGGAAATGCGGGGCCACCGACGGCGTTCGACAAAGGCTGGTTGCTCGGAGGTCGGCCCGGCCCTATTCCATATCATCGTAGCGGCCTTTCGAGAAAGCATCCTCGAGTGGTTGATGGAATTAGCGACGTCCCTGCCATAGGCGAGCGAAGGCGGACAGTGCCGGCGAGGCCGCGCAATGTGGGCCAAAAATGAGTTATGCTCGGATAGTGGCGGCCGCTGACATTAGCAGTTTTCTCTAAACGTCGCAAAACAGCCGGAATTTGAGTCCATCCGGCCGTCCGAAGGTCAGCACATACAGGAAACCACCGCATCACATCCTGAGAAATGAATTCTGCCTTGCAGCGCGCATTGGCCGGCGAACCAAAGAAGTCTGTGGATGTCTGAGCGAAGACTCTGTGCATCCATCGAATGTCGCGCCAAATTATTACCGCTGCAGGCCGCATCGTTGCAGTTCCCCGCCCGAAGGCTATGAGGGGAAATTAAGCAGATTTCGTTAATATTTTCAAGATATTTATAGAATTCTCTTAAATATTTTCCGCTGAAATACACGAGGAAACTTGCAAAGGAGAGTAAACTTATGAGTTTTGGGAAAAACTCTTGCAATCTATCCATTCACAATCGCAACATTGTTATGGTTGTAGCGTCGATGCTGACGATTGTATCTTCGGTAGTCATGGCTACGAATGCAAATGCTGATGAGAGTGTGCATGTAAAGAATAAGACTGTTCAGTTGTATATGAAGAAATATCAAAAGAACGATGTTGTGTTCTATAGCGGAAGCTCTCTTGCGAAAACAACTTCGGTTTCCGCGCGTGATTACTTCAAGGGATCTCCATATATCTGCACGCCAAGCGGATTTGGAAGAACGTCGCATTGTTACAATCGCAGTGCATTTTGAGGTGAGCCATCCGATGTCGCGCAGCATGCGCGGCAAAGAATAGGGGCATTGCCCGGATGGCGGTTCGACGGAACAGGTGAGACGCGTGCCGCCCGCTATCCAAGTAAAAGCCCCTATGTGAGTATTCGACTTCAACCGGGCATATGTCTGCGAACATAGTCGCCCGGCCGCAGTTTCAGAACTTCGTCATCATGTTTGATCGGGTTATGACGGAACACATACCATTTTCCGCCTGATGCTCGTTTCTGATAGATGATCCCGGCCTTCTTGCGATGCAGGAAGCAGGACACATTGGGTGCGGCACTTTTCTTGCTGTACCAGACAGCGTTCATGCACAGCCTGCCGCGATCGGTCGCATACCAGATGCCTTTCGCGTAGGATTTTTGAGCACCCTTATGCGACCAGGCCGTAAATCGACGATGATGGCGCGAGAAGAAGCCGGCCCCGTCTTTCCATATCCAGGAACGTCCTGAGTAGAGTTTTCCGAGCTCCTTGGCGCTCATCGGTGTGGCATGGTGGGCTGCACGCGCCGTCATTCGGTCGATTTGATGTTGCGTCGCCGCGCTCGCGGTGTCGGTCAGCAGTAGCAGCATCGCGAACATGGCATTTAGGGTGATGACGCGGAACGAAGACATGTGTCTCTCCTCAATCTTTCGTCGCCACGGTCAATTCAACAGAGGTGGGCTGGCAACGCGCCAGTCCGGCCGGCCAAGGCCATCCGGCCAGGGGTAGACTTCACGGTCGTTGAAGTAGACCACCGCTTTCAGATCGGGAAATTCGGAGTGCGGCTTGTTGGCTTCTTCGGCCCATGCATGCACGTAGCCCTCATTTCCCTGGTAGCCCAATTCCGCGATGACGATCGGCTTCTTGAAGCGCTTCACGCGGTCGTAGCCGGGTTTGGTCGCTTCCACGAAGGTCGAGTCCCGCCCGAGCTTGCGCTGATCGAACGGCTGGTAGCCAAAGACTGACAACCCGACGACGTCGACAAATGAATCGCCGGGATAGTAGGCTTCAAGCCCGTCTTTTCCCATCGGCGACCACATGTATTGCGCCGAGGGAAGGCTCTTGCGACAGACGGTGACAGCGTGTCTGTAGGCTTTCACATAATCGTCCGCCTTCCAGTAAGCCCAGGTGAACTGTCCGTTCTTCTCGTCCATTTCCTGGGCCCAGCGAATGGTGACGGGCGCATTGAGCTTGGCCGCCGCGGAGCAGATCGCCGTCATGTTGGAATCGTAGTGACCCGCCAGAATTCCATCGAGAAGATCGGTTGGCGTGACGCGCCAGTCGCGAGCCCATGACCAGGGCTCGACGGTGATCAGCAGTGAGCGCCCGCGCTTGCGGGCATAATCGTCTGCCGTGCTCAGCGTCGACAGATCGACATCTTCCCAGGGCAGGAAGAGATGCTCGATCTTCGGACTGGGGTCATTGGAAAAGTCCCCATTGGGATCATAGGCACCCCCTGGCAGCGATTGGGGTGTGATGATCGGCCTCTTGTCATTGAAGAGAGGCCGGGTTTCGGCCCTCGCGTCCAAGCCCGTGCTGGCGGCGTATACGCCGCCGCAGAGGGCGCCAGCCGCAAGCAATGCCGTCGTGAGTTTTGATAGGGTTTTCATCGGATTGCCTCCTTCCTCTATTCGGTCTTGCGGACGTTCAAGGAGGTTTTGACGGCCTCCAGCCGCTGTGAGACCAGATCATCGGCGATCAGGTTTGTCGCCTCGTCGGTTTTCTTGGTGATGGGATGGCGAAACACGAACCATGCTCCGTCAGTCTCCCGCTTCTGATAGATCGTGCCATCGAGAATGCGATGGATGAAGCAGGTCTTGGCCGGAAACTGGCCGTTTGCAGCATGCCAGGTTGCGTCGAGACACAAACGGCCGGCATCGGTCACAGCCCAGCGGCCCTCGGCCCAGGATCGCCCGCCGGTTCCGTCGACCCAGGCTGAAAACCGTCGGTCGGTATTCTGCATTCGGCCCGCGCCATCGGGCCACCGCCAGCTCTTGTCATGATAGAGCATGTAGAGCTCGGCCGCCGTCATCGGCCTTGCGCCGTCGGGTACCTTCGTGGTCGTTGCGGCAATGGCTGCATTGTTCCCCGTTGCAAGCCCGAGAACGATCGCTAATGCCAGCGATGTTACAGGGACTGGGGAGGTCTTCCTTGATGGTTCCATATTATTTCTCCCGCATTGTGACTGGGACGAGCTTCGGCGTTGCCGCCTTCACGGCTCGTTGTCGGTTTCGTTGCTTGGCAATGTCGCGCAGGCTGCTATCTGTGCTTGCCGACTTGCCTATGGCGCAGACGCGAAAGCCGATCAGCCGGGCAGCTTCCGTGTCCAGTGCATTTCGCAGATCGATGAGAACAGGCTGGCGCAGCTTCTGCTTGAGCTGAGCGAGGTCGATCTTTCGGATGGTTTCCCATTCCGTCATGACGACGACGGCATCGGCATTTCTCGCGCATTCATAGAGATCGTCGTAGAAATCGACGCTGCTGAGGACCTTTGCGGCATTCTCGATGCCGACTGGATCATACGCGCGAATACGGCCGCCAAGGCGCTGCAAGGTTTCAATGAGCGGCACGGAAGGCGCGTCGCGCATGTCGTCGGTATCCGGCCTGAAGGTTAGGCCGAGAATTGCGATCGTCAGGCCGTCAATATCGCCGCCAAGGGCTTTCGTTACCTTGCGTGCCATGCGGCGCTTGCGCGCCTCGTTGACCGCAAGGGTTTCCTCGACGATACGCAACGCCACGCCGTGGTCCTGCGCCGTCTGCAATAGCGCCAGTGCGCCCTTCGGGAAGCATGAGCCGTCGGGGCCGGCCGCAAGGAGGCTTGCCCCGATGCGCTTGTCGAGCCCCATGCCGAGAGCCAGTTCTGCGACGTCGCTACCCATCTCCTCACAGAGATCGGCGAGCTCGTTGATAAAGGTGATCTTCGTGGCGAGAAAGGCATTGGCGGCATGCTTGATCAGCTCCGCCGTCCGCCGCATCGTGATGATAACAGGCGTGTCCTGGCGCTCGATCGGGGTATCATAGAGTTCGACAAGCCGCTGGCAGGCCCATTCCTCCTCTACGCCAAGGACGATACGGTCCGGAACGAGGAAATCGCGCACGGCAGCTCCCTCACGCAGAAACGCGGGGTTGGAGGCGACGGCGAAGGTCCCGGCCGCGCGGACTGTGCCGATGATCCTATGCACGACGTCGCTGGTTCCGACGGGCACGGTTGACTTGATCACGACAACAGTATCGCTTGATATAAGCGCCGCCAGCTCGCGCGCGGCCGGGTAGACAAAGGATAGGTCGGCATCCCCATGCCCGAGATGGGGCGGCGTGCCGACTGCTATGAAGACGATGGCGGCTCCCTCTACGGCTTTCGCGACGTCGCAGCTGAAGTCCAGCCGCCCCGCCGCGTAGTTGCGTTCGACCAGTTCGTCGAGATCCGGCTCGTAGATAGGAATCCTGCCTTGACGAAGGGCGGCAATCTTTTCGGCGTTCCTGTCCACGCAAACGACGCGGTTACCCCATTCGGCAAAGCATGTGCCGCTGACCAAACCCACATATCCGGTTCCAATAACAGCTATCTTCATATGCGTTCCCGCCAATAGCGACTTTCTCGTCATGAACCTCAGTTGTCTGTGTCACTGACTTGCCAGTGTGAACTGAGCACCATTCTGTGCAGTCCGCGCCCGCCAATTCCTGCTCCCGCCACTGAAAAGCGATCTTCAAACAACACGTAGCCGTCGGTGTCCCAGATCAACGATTGAATTCCGGTACGGCCGTGCTCAATCATGCCGACAAAAGGCAGGGCAGTCAGGGCAAGGAGACCGCTTGCGAGCGCCGGCCGATAGAAACGCCTGTTTGTGCTGACCGTGTTTTCGCGCGCATGCTGGACGATGATGACCAGCAGCAATAAGGTGTAAATGGCTGCGTTCATCGTTGCGAAGATATAGAAGCCGCTGCTCTCTCCCGCGGCATTGACCGTCAGTACCGGCAAGATGGAAACGAGAGATAGCGCGGCATAAGGCACAAGGATGCGGAACGGCAATGGATCGACATCCGACGTTCCTTTCGGCGTGACACGGAAATCTACGAATGATCCGGTTGCCCAGTCGCGAATGGCAGCAAGAGCTCCCACGAGCGCCCACGGCCAGCGAGCAAACAGGAACAATGTCATCTCCCAGCTCAAGATCCTGGCATCGACGGGCCGAAACGTGCGGGTACTGCGCCAGCGATAAGCAAACAGGATCAGCAGAATGGATTGCGGCACGAAATGCAGCAGGAAATCGGGATAGGCGACATCAACAAAGGTCTTTACCCTGGTCAGTGCGATAATCGGCAGCAGGAACATCAAAGCCATGAACAGTGAGAAGAGAGAATACCAGAGCTGTGAGAACAGGAACTGGAATTTGAGTCGCCACGGCAGTCGTTTCACCAAGCTTGGCGAATATTGCAGAAGGATCATCATCAGGCTGCGCGACCACTGAAACTCCTGCGTGATGAGATCGGCGAAAGTACGCGGGCCATCGCCATGCGCAATGGCATCGAGCGCGTGAACGCCACGCCAACCATGCGCATTCATCATCAGCGTGGTGGAATGGTCCTCCGCGAGCTCAGGCCCCAGCCCGCCGATGCTCCTGAGAGCCGTGGTTCGGACGGCATAGTGCGAGCCGATGCAAAGAGGCGACAGCCCGCAATTGAATCCCGCCTGAAGCGATCCATGCATGCTGGCTTCCGCATAGAGACGGCCGCGTGCCGACCAGCTCTCGCGGGCATTCTGGTCGCAGATGCTCGGCGCGGATACATAGCCGACCGTGGCATCGGCGAACGGGCGAAGCATCTGGAAGAGATAGCCTTGTTCGGGCACATGATCGGCATCGAGCTGGATGACGAAATCATAGCCTTCGTAGCCGTAGTGATCGTAGAAGAAGGCAAGATTGCCTTCCTTGCAACGGGTACGCCGCGGCCAGGTCTGGCGGTGGTAGTCCTCGCGGCCCTTGCGGGTCGAAACCTGGACGCCGTGCTTGCGGCACCAATCCAGCGTCGATGGTGACGGATCTTCATCTGCGAGCCAGGTGTCGTGCGGCACGTCTTGTGCAAGCATGGCGCACAATGTCCGCGCCACCACAGCAAAGGGCTCCGATGGCGCCTTCGTCACCACCATGGCGACACGGCTGCCGGCGGGGAGCCGCAACCGCCCGGTCGGCCTTTGGGCGCGAAAGAAGACGATGATGAAATAGGCCGGAATGATCGTCACCCATGCGAGCACCAGGGTCAGCAGGACAGATCCTATGGGGTCGACATGGTGCGCGGGCGTAAACCACCAGCGCCAGAAATAGACGAGTGCCGCAAGCCACAGCATGGCGCAAACGGCATATTCCACGCGCTGACGGCCCTGCAGGACCGGGGTCATCAGCGCCGCGTCCCTCATGACCTGGGCTCGTGTCCGGATCGACGTCATCCCCGCACCTCCAGTCCAAAGAAGGGAGCGGCGGTCCGGATGATCGTATCAATGTCGGAATGAAGGGCGCGGAAGCCGAGCTTCTCGGCGGCGAGATCCGACGCGGCATAAAGGGCGGGCGGATCGCCCGGCCGGCGCCTGCGCATGACGACGGGAACTTGGCGACCGCAAACGCGTTCGATCGCGGTTACAATCTCCTTGATCGACGTGCCGTGCCCGGTCCCCAGATTGACGGCGAGATTGTCACCGCCGGCCAGCAGATAGTCCACCGCCAGCACATGCGCCCTGGCAAGGTCCAGCACATGGATATAGTCGCGCACGCATGTGCCATCCGGCGTGTCATAGTCGTCGCCATAGACCTCCAAGGTCTCGATCGCGCCGCCGCTCGCCAATAGCGCGCGGGGAATGAGATGGGTTTCCGGATCATGCCATTCGCCGAGTTCCTGTTCCGGATCGGCGCCCGAGGCGTTGAAGTAGCGCAGCGCCACATAAGTCAGCGGGTAGGCCGCCGAATAGTCGGCAAGCATATGTTCCGCAATCAGTTTCGTTCTGCCATACGGATTTATCGGCTGCGGCGTCTCGCATTCGCGGATCGGCAGGTGGCGTGGAATTCCGTAGATCGCGCAGCTCGATGAAAAGATCAGCTTGTCCGTTTCCGTGCGGCGACATGCCTCCAGAACCGACAGCGTGCCGCTGACGTTGTTGGCGTAGTATTTCGCCGGGTTCTCGACGGACTCGCCCACATAGGCCGAGGCGGCGAAATGTATGATTGCCGCAGGCCTGTGGTCCTCGATCGTTTTGCCAAGACGCGCGGTATCGAGGATATCCCCTTCCACAAAGGGTCCCCAGCGCACCGACGTCAGGTGACCCGTGGAAAGGTTATCATAGACGACCGGCTCGAAGCCTTGACTATGGAGGAGTTTCGCGGTGTGGCTGCCGATGAAGCCGGCGCCCCCTACGACGAGTATTCTTTGCCTGAACATCACGCAACCTCAAAAAGCTCGCTGCCGGGACGGACCAGTTGACGTTCGAAGTAGGCGACGGTGGACTTCAACCCCTCCGTCAGGGCGACCGACGGTTCCCATGCCAGGTCCCGTTTCGCAACGGTGATATCCGGCCGCCGCTGGCGCGGATCATCGATCGGCAGGGACTTGTAGACGATCTGTGACTTGGAGCCGGTGATCGCGATGATCTGCTCGGCAAGCTCGCGCACGGTAAACTCCGCCGGATTGCCGAGATTGACGGGCGTATGGGTGGTCGTTTGGTCGGCCATCAGACGGATGAAGCCGTCGATCAGATCGGCGACGTAGCAGAACGAGCGCGTCTGCGACCCATCGCCATAGACAGTGATGTCCTGGCCCTTGAGTGCCTGGACGATGAAATTGGAGACGACACGGCCATCGTCGGGGCGCATGCGCGGCCCATAGGTGTTGAAGATGCGCGCAATCCTGATATCGACGCCGTGCTGGGCGTGAAAATCGCGGAAAAGCGTCTCGGCGGAGCGCTTGCCTTCGTCATAGCACGAGCGGGGGCCGAAGGAATTGACGTTGCCCCAGTAATTTTCCGGCTGCGGATGCACCAGGGGATCGCCATAGATCTCCGAGGTCGAAGCCTGGAAGATGCGCGCCTGATGATGCGTGGCGAGCTCCAGCAGGTTGAGCGACCCGAAAACGCAAGTTTTCATCGTATGGATCGGATCGGCCTGATAATGCGGCGGCGATGCCGGGCACGCCAGATTGTAGATCTCGTTGACGGGTATATCGAGCGGCGCGATGATGTCGTGGCGAATGAAGCTGAAGGTGTCGTAGCGAAGCAGATGCCACAGATTGTCCATCCGTCCGGTTGAAAAATTATCCGCGCAGATAACTTCGTGACCGTCTTGTAGAAGACGGTCGCAGAGGTGTGAGCCGAGAAATCCTGCGCCTCCTGCAACAAGAATCGCACGCCTCTTTGCTTTTTTTGGAGTTAAGCTTGCAGATTTGAACGCTATGCCCATCAAACCCTCCCGGAAATTTAGACATGCAGCCGAGTATTCAGGGCGAAGTACGACTTCCACCCCTGTTCAAGGCATTTACAACTTGGAATTATTGCTGCAATTTCAGGTTATAGTTTACTAATATTTAACTATGCTGTCATTATCAGGGAATGCAGAAGTTTTACATTCTGTCCATTTTTACGTATCGACCTAGATATGTTTTGATGTGAAAATATACTGTATTTTCAATTTTATTGTGAAGATTTGATAATTTATATTTAGTTATATACTTTTAATTCCTGCGTTACGACAAATCTATCGTTGGATGCGAATAGATGTATCCACGCGCAGACGGGTAGGCGGCCAAGCGTAAGATAAGGCTAACGGAAATTTGGATTGAGAGGGACCGACACGATCTATCGTGCTGCACTCGTCACGCAGGACAGAATTTCATCATGCACGGGGCGATGAGCGGTCGTGCCTATGTCAAACGCAAATCCAGGCGCGGGTGAAGCTTCTTCAGGTTCGGCAGCGATTTCATCTGCCAGGGAATTTGCGATGAGCCGCATACGGTGAGATGGATATCGGGGTGCTTGCGCGCCTCTATCGTCAGTTTGGCAAGCAGGTTGATGCCGGAGGAATTCAGGAATTGCAGACCGGTCAGATCGAAGGTCGCTTTGCCGCCGCCCCCATGAAGGACCGCCCTGGCCAGATCGTAGACCGGCGCATAGGCGTCGGGGCCTGCCAGGCGCATGGTCCCGTCAAAATACAAGGTGCTGCCCTCGGACCAGACGCGGAATGCTTCTTCTTTGATTTCCATAAAGGGGCCTCTCGCGGGTTCAAGCCGATGAAATTGCCATTGCGGCATAGGTTTGCAGTTTGACCCGCCTGTGCGGACCATTCTCATCGAAATGCCAGGCCAACTGAACCTGGTAGTCGCTCATCAATGTCAACAGTCCTAGCCCAGACGCATTGTCGCCGGCAAGAACGCTTGCCTCGATCTGTTCTATCAGGAGATCGCCGGGGTCGCCGGCCGTTACCTTCAGCAACAACTCCTGGAAGCGCGCAGTCGCTTCGCGGTCGATCAGGTTCACGATCCGCATCCTGAAATGATGGGCATCGCTCAGCGCCTCGATAATGATCTCGCCCGAGGCGCGGAACTTGATGGAGTTTTCGATGAGTTCGTTCGTCAGATAGCCGATGTCGTGGCGCGCCGTCTTGTATTGACGCTCGGACGTTCGAAATTCGAGCGCCATCGTCTCTGCGATAAAGTCCGAGGTCATCGCCGAATGTCGCCATGCCAGATGAAGCGGTCCGTCGAACAGGCGAATGCGAAGGGCATTGGCAGCGTTGAACGAAACCAGATGTTCCTTGCCGAAAGTTGCTGTCGTCATCTCCTCACCTGTGCCGCATCACCACAAGAGTAATATCGTCATGGATCTTCTGGGTCCCGATATAGGTCATCAAATCGTCGAGTATGCCCTCGACGACCTCCTCCGCGGTGCCGCCATGCAGGCGACGGGCATCCTCCAGAAGCCTTTCGAAGCCGAACAGTTCGCCCTTTGAATTCTCCGCCTCGGTAACGCCGTCCGTATGCAGGACAACCATGTCGCCTTTCTCGAAGGGCACTTGCCGCGTATCGACAAAGGGAGCGATATCGGCCTCAAGGCCGACCGGCAGACCAAGATCGCCTGTGTCTATCCGCTCCACCTTGCCGTTCTGGCGGATGATGATCATGTCTTCGTGCTGACCGGATATCGTCAACCTCTCGCCGTCATAGTCGAGGAACGACAAGGTCAGATGCTTGTCCGTCCTTGTCCGCTCGATGTTCTTGAAGATCGTACGATTGAGATCGGTCAGGAATTTCGCCGGGTCCATCTCGCCCGCCTCCTGCAGTGCGCGTGCGATCGACTGGACCATCAGCATCAGCACGCCGCTCTCCAACCCATGGCCGGTCACGTCGCCAATGCCGATCTTCAGATTGTTTCCGTTCTGCAGGACATCATAGTAGTCACCGCCGACTTCGTCGGCCGGGCGCATGTAGGCGGCTATCTCCAGATGCTTGATTGCCGTCAGCTCCTTGGCCCGCGGCAGGACCATAAGCTGGATCTGTCTGGCGACATTGAGTTCCGCACCCAGCCGCAGGTTTTCGTTTTGCAATTGGCTGTTGAGGGTTGAAATCTCTTCCTTGGCCGCCTCGATCTCCTTGGTTCGGTCGGTCACGAGCTTCTCGAGGTTTTCCGTGTGGAAGCTGATATCCTCGGCCATTCGGTTGAACGCGACGCCGGCTTCCGCCACCTCGTCCCTCGTCGAGATATCGACCCGGACGGAATAATCCTTCGCCTGTATGCGCTTGGCGGCGCTCGCCAGTGCGCTGATGCCGCTGGTGACGCGCTTCGAGGCAGCGAAGACGGCCGCCGTAACGATCATCAGCGACACCAGGACCGCCATGATCTGATAGAGCAGGATGCGGTTGGTGGCGCGCGATATCTCATCCTTGGCAGCAATAAGCGAGGCGTAGATCTCACGCTCGGGCACCACTATCCCAAGCGACATGACCTCGCGTTGCACAGGACCATCCACCCAGAGATTGGTCGGGTCCAACTGCTTGACGACCACGAGATAAGGAACTTCCTCTCCCTGTTCGCTGAGGGAAATATGCTGGATCGCGCCATCCGCGTCGAGCGGCAGTTTCGTAATGGCCGTTTGCGTGCTGTTGCGCAGGGACCGGTCAACGCCGGTGACCCCCTTGGCGGCGGCATCGTTGGCGGACCGCAGGCCGATGATCTTCTCGCCGACGGGATTGATCGCGACGACGTTTCCATTCGACATGGCGAGGAAGCCGAAGCCGGTCTGGGCGACTTTCACGTGCTCGACGATTTCGGCAAGTTGCGTGAGCGTAATATCGGCACCGGCCGCACCCGCCACACCATGCCGATCCGGCGTCCAGAGCGGGTGGAAAAAGCTGACGATCAGCTTGCCAGTGATGGCATCGGTGTAGGGGGCGGTCTGGGTAATGTAATCGGCAACAGGGCGCGATGACGGTTTGGAAGTCCATTGCTGCCAGGATTCGTAGAGGCCCGGAAAGAAGAAGGTCCAAAAGTCCGCGCTGTTGTGGCCGGGATAGAGTCGGTCGAAGGTCTGCGCCTGCGTCGTATAGGGCGCAGTGCGGAAAATCGGGCGTTCCCTCGGGCCGATATAATACATCTGCAGCTTCGACGCGCCATTGTGCAGCAAGGAAGGAGCGACCAGATCAAGCACTGCGCTCCATTCTATGTCTGCTTGTACCTGCGGCAGGGGGCGGTGGTCCTTGTCCAGCAGGTAGCCCCAGACGCTGATGACCGAGGGCGTTCCGGGAAGGTTTTGCGCCCACTGACCGGCCGGATCGTACGTCACAGTTACGGCGCCGGGAGACGCCTTGGTCATGGCGGCGCCGACATCGCCGCTTCTCGCCGGATTGTCGATCTGCCCCTGAAGTACGCCCGCCAGCGCCTTCACGTCGGAATGAACCTGGTCGATCAGCAAACCGACCTCGGCGGCGGTCGAATCCGCGTAGGAGCGAATGTAATCCTGGCTCGCCTTCTCCAGGCCCTGTCCCACTTCCGTCGTCGCGTTGCGCGAGAGACGCTGGACATTCCATAGCGCGAGGCCGCCACTGACGAGCAGGTCGAAGAGAACCGCCCCTCCAACGACAAGCAGAAACTTGGCGCGAAATGAGCGCAATCCGAACCGTTGCTTGGCAGATGGCGTGTCTGTCATAGCGGTTTCTGTCCCGAAGAGGCCCAGATCGGCCAGCCGGCATAGCCTCTTGGATGGAGTGCCGCAAAAATATGATCGGCGAAACCTTGCTTGAACCGTTCGATGAATGCGGCCGAATCCCCTCTTCTGACCGCCATTTCATCGGCATAGACATTCTGCCACGCCGTGATGATATCGGCGAAATCCTGCGGATCGCCATCGAGATTGGTCACCATGAAGCTCTCCATCCGCACATCCTTGAAGCCGGCATCCAGCAGCATGCGGCGACCCTTGGGACCCATTTCGACATCCATGTCGAAGTGGGCGAAGAGTTTCGCGACCTCGTTATAGGTCCATTGGATGCTGTCCGCCCGAGGCTCGCCAAGGCAATGGGAGTTCTTCTCGTTGGTGATGTAGACCCTGCCGCCGGGTTTGCAGATGCGATAGAGCTCCCGAAGCAGGACATCGGGGCGGTCGAAGATTTGCAACGAGTGCCTGCAGGTCACGAAATCGAACTGATCGCTTTCGAACAGCATCTGCGATGCGTCGCCATAGGTGTATTCGATGTCGCGGACGTCGAAATCCTCGGCAACTTTGCGGGCATATTCCAGGCTGGGCACCGAGTGATCGAGGGCAACGATCCGCGCCGGCTTGAAATCCTTTCGCAACAGCATGGCGAAATCACCAATGCCGCAGCAGATGTCCGCGATAAGCAAACCCTCGCGAAGACCGTGTCGCGGCAATATCTCTCGCTCATGCCGCCACGTCATTTTTGTCTGAGTCCTGAGGATTGGTATGAAGCTCTGGTTTTCGACGAATGTCTGGCCCGGGTAGAAGGCTGAATCGTAGATCTCGACGATGATATTCGGCGACAGATCGCCCAAATGGCGAAACAGTCGCGACGCCCAGGCAACGACGCTCGAAGCGACAACCGTCAGCTTGAGATCGGGTCTCGATCGCGTGGCATCGAGGAGTGCATGCGTCAGGGCGCGGAACGCCGTGTTGTTCATATGCGTGACGCGCTTCAGATTGATGTAGCAGATGCCGTTTACGGTCTCGATGCCGTTGCGCAGCAGGGCGAGATCATCGGCAAGCTCCGCAATCGAATGCGGTCTGAGGATGCCCGAAAGTGAGAATTCCTGATTGTTGGCATCGAATTGCGCCGTGAAACGGCCAGAGGAGTGGTTGCTCAATTGAGTAGCCTTTCGAGCGCGAGATCCACCACGAAAGTCATCCTTCCGGCATCTTGGCCCGACAGCTCGATCCCGGCGTCGTAGTTGACGGCAAGGCCGAGGAGGATCGCATGCTCGGCGCGCACGGCGTCGTTGGTGATGACATCGAGATAGTTTGCCAGCGCCTGACCTCTCCCGATGCGCTCGACGATCGCCTCGTACGAGTTGCGTTGCTCGGCCGAGCAAGGGAAGGTCAATTCGATGCGTTCGATGGAGCCGCTTCTGTAGAAGCGACAGTTCAGAGCGCCGTCGCACTCTCTGGTGTGGAACGACATCTCGAAGAGCTCGTTCAAGGCTGCCGAAAGCAGATTGGCATGGCGGATGGGATCGTGGCGATCGTGGCTGACCATGCGGGCCACATAGGTGGCGCATTGGTCGCAATGCAGCCAGTCCGCTGCCAGGGTCGCCATCTCCATTTCCAGTTCAAGCAATGGTTCGAAAGCCGCGTCCACTTGCACTTCCATGGTATCCCCTTGAGAAACTCGCGGATGAAATGCGTTACAAAAACTCACTGCCCGGCGCGGAATTCGTCAAAT
Organism: Rhizobium sp. NPDC090279; assembly: GCF_044769665.1. Classification (NCBI taxonomy): domain Bacteria; kingdom Pseudomonadati; phylum Pseudomonadota; class Alphaproteobacteria; order Hyphomicrobiales; family Rhizobiaceae; genus Rhizobium; species Rhizobium sp. NPDC090279. Next base: position 119,567 of record NZ_JBIVYI010000008.1, read on the forward strand.
GCCGCAGCCGATTGAGCGCGCACGCCCTGCCTTATGAAATCATCAAGCCGGTCGGCGCTGAGCGGAGGACTGATGCAATAGCCCTGCAGCCGATCACAGCCCTCCTGCTGGAGCCAGGCTGCCTGCTGCGGTGTCTCGACCCCCTCTGCCGTCACCCGCATGTCCAGGCCGTGGGCAAGACCGATCACGGAGCGCACGATGGTCTGGCTTTTGATGTCCTGCAAAAGATCCCGGATGAAGTAGCGATCGATCTTGATCGTATCGAAGGGAAAATTCTTGAGGTAGCTGAGCGAGGAGTATTCCGTGCCGAAATCGTCGAGGGAAATCTGTATGCCGAGCACGTTGAGCGTGTTCAGCGTGTCGAGATTGTTGGTGGTCCGCTCCAGGAGCACGCCTTCGGTGATCTCCAGTTCCAGGCGTTCGGCCGGAAATCCGACGATGTCGAGCGTTTGCGAGATACGATCGGTGAGGCCAGGCGTCAGGAATTCCGCCGGAGAAAGGTTGACCGCGAGCGAATAGTGGGTCGGCCATGTCAGGGCTTCACGGCAGGCTTCCTCCAGCATCCACTGGCCGATTTCGCGCATGAGGCCATCGGCTTCGGCCATGGGAATGAAAGCGGCCGGCGGAATGATCCCCAAGGTTGGATGCCGCCATCGCAAGAGTGCCTCGAAGCCCACCACCGTCGATGGAGGCTCTACCAACGGCTGATATTCGATGAAGAACTCGTCGCGCTGGAGCGCCACGCGCAGGCTGCGTCGCAGCAACTCCCTCTGTTCGACCACGATCAGCATGGCGGGATCGAAAGTCCGCGCCCGTCGACGCCCCTCCTTCTTGGCCGCATAGAGGGCAACATCAGCAGCCTTCATCAGCTGTTCTCCCTCATTGCCGTCGCGCGGCGCGATTGCGATGCCGACGCTGACGCCGACGAAGAGAGAAATACCGTTGACCGTGAACGGCTTCTTGAATTCCGCGACCAGTGCGTCCGCCAGCCTTTCCGCCTCGAAGGCCCGCTGCGGCCCGACCTGGATGATGGCGAATTCGTCGCCGGCAAGACGGTAGACCGTTCCGCCCCGACCGAGCGCTTCCTTGATCCTTTCGGCGGCGAGTTTCAGAACGACGTCGCCGGCGCCGTGCCCAAGGGTATCGTTGACAGGCTTGAAGTCGTCGAGATCGAGCTGCATCAGTGCCGGCCCGATCTTGCCGCTTGCGGGAAGCAGTTGCGCCAGTGCCGCACTGAATTGGCGGCGATTGGGCAATCCGGTCAAGACGTCATGCGTGGCCTGATGAATGAGCCGCGCCCTTTCATTGTCTTCGGATGACGGGCGTCCATTTGCGCTCGCCCCGCTGGTTTCGACAATCAACAGCCCGGCCTGGATGTAGGAGATCAGGAAGTTACATTTTCCCAGCCTTGGATCGTCAAGCTGGATCGTACGGAGCTCACCGGTATCGATCACCTGGCGGATGAGCGCAGCAAGAGCCGGTTTGGCGAGTGCAGGGTAAGCCTCCCACAACGTCGTCTCGCCACGGGATGCAAGGCCGATATGTTCCTTGAACTTGTTGGAGGAATCGAGCAGTTTGAGATCGAGGTCCCAAAGCGAGATCATCGCCTCCAAACCATTGTCAGATCCGGACTCATATGGAATTTGCTGCGACCGATCCACTCGGTTTTCCGGCATATGGCCTCGTCCTCCCCAAGCCGGCCACGCAAAGTCTGGCCGTTGTCCAGTTTGAACTGGTCCGTTCGCATCGGAGCTTGCGCATCGACAATCGCAGTCTCATCGAGCGTGCGGGCGCAGGTCATAACCTACCAGAACGTGGCAACCGCTTTAAGTAAATATATTACGATATGTTCATATTTAGCAATGATTGCTGAGACATATGCTGATTAAATGGATGGCGGCGACGTCGTCCTGTTTCAATACGAGCGCAAGAAGATTGTATTACTGGGACAGGGACAGTGCGCCGGTTGTGGCGCTCCCATCGGGCGATTTCGATTGTGCATAACTGATTCGCGGAGCATGGCGCGCCATCGGCGCTTCCTTCTCGGTTGACGTGGGGATCGATGCCGGGCCTCTCTCCTCCCCGGGGAGCCCTGGAGGCCATATCGTTCCCCCGGCATAGGCGTCGATTTCCGTTCGCTTCCGGTATGCCCGGCTATTGGAGCGTTGTGTTGTGCGGCTCCATCGCAAGCACCGGCAATTGCGTCTCGCGTCCACGTTGAAGGGCAGGGCGGTTGCCAAGCCTTGCCGCCTTGCGAACCAGCAGCTCCTCATTGATGATGGCGTGCATGCCCGCCGTGAATTTGCGCAGGCTGAACTGCTCTGCATGTGCTTGCAGCGTTTCGGGCCGAAAGCGATGCTGTGTGGCCTCGAAATCGACGACAGCCTCGATCAGAGCGTCGACAGACTGTTGCTCGAAAAGGATGCCGGTCACGCCCGGCACAACCGTTTCCAGCGCGCCGCCGCTTCCATAGGCGATGACGGGCCGCCCGCTTGCCATCGCTTCCACGGGAACCATGCCGAAGTCTTCCTCGCCCGGAAAGATCAGCGCACGGCAGCGCGCCAGCTTTTCCTTCAATAGCGGAAACGGAGCTCGGCCCAGGAAGGTGACGGACGGGCCGGCCATGCGTTTCAGCTCCGCCATCTGGCTGCCTTCGCCGATAATGATCAATCGGCGATTCATCTGGGTAAAGGCCTGCACCGCCAGATCGATCCGCTTATAGGGTACCAGTTGGCCCGCGCAGAGATAGAAATCCTCGGTCGATGCCGCCGGCGTGAAATCGTCGACATTGACCGGCGGGTAGACCACGCTCGCAGGCCGCCGATAATATTTGCCGATGCGATCGCTGACATGATGCGAGTTGGCGACGAAACGATCGACCCGCATGCTCGTATTGACGTCCCAGGAGCGTAGCAGCGGCGCCAGCATCGGCAACATGAGCCGGGATGCGAGACCCGCATGGGATCGGTAGAAGTGATAGTGGTCCCAGAGATAACGCATGGGTGAGTGGCAATAGCAGACATGGGTTGCCCGTGGCGGCGGGATGATGCCCTTGGCCGGACCCGATTCACTGGAAATGATCAGATCATAGCCCGTAAGGTCGAAGCTCTCCAATGCAAAGGGCATGAGTGGCAAGAGCGATTGGTAGGCCCTGACGGCGCCTGGAATCCGCTGGAGGAAGGACGTGAAGATCTTGTGCTTGCGGATCTTCTCGGAGATGTGTCTTTCATCATAAACGAGCGTGAAGATATCGGCGTCCGGATACATGTCGCAGAGGGCCTCGACCACCTTTTCTCCGCCCCGCATCGACACCAGCCAATAATGCACGATCGCCACTCGCATTGCTTTTCCCTCCATGCGTCGACGCAACATTGGGCAGCCGGCAACTTTTGCGACAGGGCCTACATCGGTTCACCACGGCATACAAATGGCCGAAGGGAGTACCCAAAAGATTTAGCCGCCGGCCGGCACCTGCACACAAGGATATGCCTACCCGACCAAGAGACGGCTGCTTCGCCTAGCTCCCTGCCAGAAATGATAAGCCCTGTTGCTTTGGTAGGGGATTTACACGTTATGCGTTCAGCTGCTGATCTCGCAGTATGGCGCCTTCATCCGCGTGAGGGTGCAAGCGATTAAGAAAGCGAGATTTCGGCTCATGTCTAAAGTGTACGCTTTACCTTACCATTCCATCCCCAAGCCACCTCGGCTTGTGGCGCCCTGGTTGCTGGCATTGATGCTGTCGGGTGCGGGCTTGCATGGCGTAGCCAGTGCCGCTGACAGCGATGTCTACCGTGTCGGGCCTCAGGCGCGGATCAAAGTTGCCATCGTCGAATGGATTGCCGCGACGGGCGAATACAAGGAATGGACTGCGCTGAATGGCGAGTATGTCGTGTCGCAATCGGGTTCGATCTCGATCCCGATGATCGGAGAAATGCAGGTCCGCGACAGGACCGTCGAAGGCATCAGTGCCGATATCGGTGAAAAATTGAAGCAGATCACCGGTCTGGCGGTTGCGCCCACGGCTTCGGTCGAAGTCGTCAAATATCCGATGATCTACGTATCCGGCGCCGTCGAAAAGCCGAGCGAGCTGGAGTTCAGGCCCGGCCTGACCGTCAAGCAGGCCGTTGCCATGGCCGGCGGGCGCGAACGACGGTCCAGTCAGAACGGTGACTATTCAGAGGCTCAGCAGGTCAGCTATGCCGGCGAGATCAGCCGCATGGAGCTGCAGCTGAAACAGCTCGGTGCCCGGCGGGCCCGCCTGACAGCCGAACTCAACGATCAGCCGGCGATCACATTTCCGCCGGAGATCAAAGCTGCTCCCGAAGGATCGGCGGTGTGGCAAATCATGACGAGCGAAGTCGACCTGTTCAATGCCAGGGCCGATGCTTTGCGCCAGCAACTCGTTGCCGCCGCGGATCTGGAAGTACTGTTGCGCAACGAGATCAACATTCTCGATGAGAAAATGTCGTCGCAGGACGAACAGGTGAAAATCGCTCAGGACGAGTTGAGCGACATTTCCAAGCTGGTCGACACCAAAATCCTGACCACATCGCGAAAGACCTCTCTGGAGCGGATCGTTGCCGAAATGCAGGCAGGCAAGCTGGACCTTGTGGTCGCGTCGATGCAGGCAAAACAGAAGCTGAGCGAGACCGAGCGCGATGCGCTCAATCTCAAGGGGCTGCGAAAGACCGATGCAGGCCAACAGCTGCAGACCACCGAGACTGAAATCGAGGATACGAAACTCAAGCGTAACACGACACTGCAGCTGCTGCAGATTTCAGGCGCTTCGCTTTCGAGAAGCCAGAGCATGAAGGCGCTCGATCTTCAGCCGATGGAATACTGGATTACTCGCAACGGCGACGAAGCCAATGCGATCAAGGCATCGGAAGCGACCGCACTGCAGCCCGGGGATGTGCTGGACGTGCGCTACAACATTTCCGGAAGCCTCGACGGTACCGCGCTTTCGTCTGCGGACGTCGGTCAATCTCAATAGTGATAAGCGAGCAATGTGGGGCGATGATCATGGCAGTTCACGAGATCGGTAAAGGATTGCGCAATATTCCTTCGGAGGCCAAAGGCGCAGGAGGCAGCGAGTATATATCGTTTCGCGATGTCTGGCGTTTCCTGCAGCGCCACTGGGTGATCTTCGCACTGTTTATGGGGGCGGGCCTCGGTATCGGCGGGCTCTACATGGCAACGACCCAGCCGGTCTATCTTGCGACAACGCGGCTCGTCATGGACCCCGACCAAGGACGCATCGTCTCGCAGGATGCCTTTACCGGAACTGTCATCATCGAAGCGGCGGAAATTGCAAGCCAGGTCGAGATCGTCAAATCAGAGGCCACTGCGCGTGCCGTCGTGCAGAAACTCAACCTCACCGAAGATCCGGAAATCGTGGGCGGCATGTCCTGGCAAGCCGCCTTGCATGACAAGCTGCGTGCGCTCTTCAGCTATTTCAGGCATGGCGATGACGGCAGCGCCAAAGCAGAAACGACTGAGGACGACCTTATGCGCCGCACCATGGCGTCCTTCCTGTCGCGGGTCTCGGTCAATCGCGTCGGCCAGTCCTACATTCTCGAGATCGGGTACAGTTCGGTCGATCCGCAGAAGGCGGCCCAGGCGGCGAACGCAATTGCCGAAGCCTATATCAGCACGGGTCTTTCGGACCGCGCCTCAGCGGCACAGAGCGGCGCCCAATGGCTGGAAACACGTCTGATCGAAGTCGGACGGCAGGCGCGCGAAGCGGCAATGAACGTCGAAGAATTTCGCGCCAAGAACGGCATCATGGAAATCAGCACCTCCTCTTCTCTCGATCAGCAGCAACTGTCGGAGATCAGCAGTCAGGCAGTCGCAGCCAAGGCGCAAACCGCAGCGGAGTCGGCCAAGCTCGTCACGCTCAACCAGCTCATGTCAGGTGGCAAGGTTGAAGGCGACGTCGACGAGACGATAAACAATCCGCGCATACAGAAACTGCAGGAAGATCTCGGCGCTGCCACGATCAAGTTGAACAACCTTACGAGCCGGTATGATGTCGATAATCCCGCCATCATCGCCGCCCAGCAGGAAATCGATCGAATAAAGGGGGACATGCGTAAGGAATTCGAGCGCATCCAGGCGGTCTACAAGGCAAATCTGGATGTTGCCAAAACCCGCGAAAAACTTCTCAGCGACGAGTTGGCCTCGCTGAAGGACGCCGGAACAGACAAGAATCTGGCCAGGGTCGAGCTGTCGGAGATGGAAAGCCGGGCGACCACCTATCGCCGGATGTATGAAAGCATCCTGCAGCAGCTGATTGGCGCGCTGCAAAAGGAATCCTTTCCGCTTGGCAACGTTCGTGTCGTGACGGCAGCCGCCGTGCCGCTGGCAAAGACCTGGCCGAAATCATCCTTCGTATTGCCGTTCACGGCCATGCTTGGCCTTGCGGGCGGCGTCATGGCGGCACTTTTGCGCGATGGCCTGGATCGCCGCGTCAGCTCCAGCGAAAAGCTGCGGCGGGAATTGGGGATCAGCTCTCTCGGCCACGTTCCGGTCTATATGAGCCCATCCTTCCTGCCGGGAAGCATGGCAGTCGCCAATGCCGGCTGGCGACGAACCATGTTGCCGCTCAGATCCGTGCTCGATACGCCCTATTCGCAATTTTCCGAAGCCCTGCGCGGCGTCAAGCATTCGATCGACTCCGCCTTTCCGCCGAATGCGCCCATGGTCATCGGCATCACCTCGGTCGGCACCGGCGAAGGCAAGACCACGATCGCAACCAATCTCGCACAGCTCTACCAGCACGAGGGCGCATCCGTTGTCCTCATCGATGCCGACTTTCTCAACGCGAGGCTGAGCTGCGTCGTGACTGAGGCCGGCACGGAATTCGGCATGGAGGCGCTGAGCATCAACGACGTGCCGCGCCGCTATGCCGTTGCCCATGAAGGCGGCCTGCTCGTCGCGAAGGCCGAGCATGAGCCCGAGGCGGAGATCATGCAGGCGCATGGCGGCGTCCCGGTCGTCACCGTCGACGAAACCGAGAAATCCGTCACCACCTTTCAGCGCTATGGGCATCTGCCTGCGCTGAAGGCCGAGATCGACTTGCTGCGGCGGCGATACAAGGTTGTCATCGTCGACATGTCGGCATTCGAGGATTCTGCAGATACGCGCGTCATCTGCACCTATCTCGAGGGCATCGTCGTCGTCGTCGGACAGACGAACAAGATGACGGTCGAGAGGCTGTCGGACGCGCTGGCAAGTTTTGGCACGACAACGATCAATATCCTCGGCATCATCGCCAACCGCAGCCACGAGAGACGTCATCGCCAAGACAAGCGCTTTTGGCGTCGCAGACCGGAAAGGCGTCAGGTGCGTGCGTCTGCAAGGCGTCTTACCGGTCAGGTAACGGGACGTCCCATGAAGATCACGCTCGGTATTGCAAGCTCCGGCCGCCGCGATATCCTGTCGTCCATCCTCCCGCACGTTGCCAGCCAGACCCGCAAGCCGGATGAGATCGTCGTCTGCCTTTCTTCGCCGGAAGACATCGATCCGAGTTGCCTGCGAAATCTCGACATTCCCGTCCGGGTGCTTATCAGCGAGCGCGGGCTTTGCCGTCAGCGCAATCGCATCCTCGACAACATTCAGGATGCGGATATCGTCCTCTTCCTCGATGACGATTTTCTGATGACGCCTGCCTATCTCGAGGAAACTGAACGGCTGTTTCAGCTGCAACCCGATGTCGCCATGTGCACCGGCACCGTGCTGGCGGACGGCATTACCGGGCCGGGTATTTCCGTTCGCGACGGCTTACGTTTGGTCGACACCAAGCGTCGGCGGCGGTCGGAGCCCGCAATGCAGATTCGATCGGTTTACAATGCCTATGGCTGCAACATGGCGATCCGCATGGCCATCGTCAAAGCCGCAGCGCTGCGTTTCGACGAGAACCTGCCTTTCTACGGCTGGCTCGAGGATGTCGATTTCAGCAGGCTCGTTGCCCATTATGGCCAGGTTGTCAGCGTCAAGCAGCTCGAAGGCGTGCATCTCGGTACGAAAGGCGGCCGATCGGGTGGTGTCCGCCTCGGCTATTCGCAAATCGCAAATCCGCTTTATCTCATGCGCAAGCGCACCATGAGCGTGCCACAGGCAGTAATGCAGATCGGCCGCAATCTTGCATCCAACCTTGTCAAGGTCTGGCGGCCGGAGCCCTGGGTCGACCGCAAGGGCCGACTCAAGGGCAATGTCATTGCGTTTCGCGATCTGCTCAAAGGCAGGCTGGCGCCGCAAAATATCGAAGCGTTGGAATAGCCCAGTGGCGCGCTCACCCGATCTCGATCGCGTCGTCGTCATCAACGACCGCTCCGCCAGGATAGGCGGAGCGTCGAATCTGGCGATCCTTTCGGCCAGTTTGCTGCAGGATGCCGGGGTCGCCGTGACCTATTTCGCCGGCGATGTCGCCGGCTCCGAACAACCGGCGTCCGACACCATCAATCTGGCGGCACAGCCGCTGATGCAGCAGCCGCGTCTGAGCGCACTTGCGAGTGGCCTTTACAGCCGCCAGGCCCATGACGGCCTGAAGGCTCTGATGTCGCGTGTCGACACAAAGGGCACCATCTATCACGTCCATGGCTGGTCGAAGATCCTGTCTCCCTCGATCTTTCGGGCTTTGTGGCCCGTTCGCGACCGTGTCGTCTTGCATGCCCACGACTATTTCCTCTCCTGCCCGAATGGCGGATTTGCCAATTATCGCAGGGGCCAGGTCTGCCCTTTGACGCCGATGTCGCTCGGCTGTCTGGCGACGAATTGTGACAAGCGCGGCTATCATGAGAAGATCTGGAGATCGGCCCGCCATATGGTGCGGGAGCATTATTATCCGATCCAGCAATTTGCCGCCAATATCGTCGTCGTGCATCAGCGCATGCGCGATTATTTCGCCCGTGGGCAAATCGACATGGGCAACATGGAAATAATCCGCAATCCGGTCGAGCCTTTCCTCGATCATCCCACAGAGCCCTGGAGGAAGCGCGACTTCTTCTTTGTCGGCCGCCTGGAGCCGGAGAAGGGATTTGAGGACGCCGCGATCGCGGCACGGCTCGCCGGTGTGAAGTTGCAGGTCATCGGCGATGGCGCCGGCCGCACTCGCCTGGAACGGGATTTTCCGGAGGTCGTCATTCATGGCTGGAAATCCAAGGGCGAGATGCGGGACATCCTTTGCGACGCGCGTGCGCTCGTCGTTTCCTCCCGGGTGCCTGAGCCCTTCGGATTGGCGGCACTTGAGGCCGTGACAAGCGGCATACCGGTGATCTTGCCGGATACGGCGCTTCTCGGCGACGAACTCTCCATGCTCGGCTGCGGATCGACCTTTCAGAGCGGCAAGGTGGAAACGCTGGCAAGCGGATTACGCCGGCTTGCCAGCGATGACATGCTGCTTCGTCTGATGAGCGTGAATTGCCTCCGCCGGTCCAGGGAGATGGCTCACACCCCGGCATCATGGTGCGAGGCGCTGCTCGCCCTGTACGAGCGCGTTCTCGAACGTGCGAACGCCACCAGGACAACCGCTCGGTCGGCAGCGAAAGGCGATTTTTCAGCCGCCCATCGGCTGATCGATGAGGCAGGCTGAGGCTTGTGGGTAGCCCAGCGCTCGGCTCTCTACTCCAATGGGACTAGCCCAATGTCCCCAGGGTCAATTGTCAAGGATGAGGGCAGCTGGCAGCCTTTGAAGGAAGCATGATGATAGCGGTGAGGGGTTCGAAAGATGTTATCGACTTTTGACAGCGTTGCCCATCGCGAGCGATCCCGCCGCGAGGCGAGGCGGGCGGAACGGCACGGACGCGCCAAGCGTATCGTCGACGTTGTTCTCTCCGGGCTCGGGCTGTTGTTTCTGGCGCCGGCGCTGCTCGTCATTGCGATCGCATTGCTTCTGGTCGACGGTCGGCCCATCATCTATCGCCATACCCGTATCGGCCGCGATGGGCGCCAGTTCGAATGCCTGAAATTTCGCACGATGCGCAAGGATGCCGATCGGCAGCTGGCGGAGCTGCTTGCACGTGACGAGATGCGAAAGCAGGAGTGGCTGTCGACGCAGAAGCTGATGAACGACCCGCGCGTGCACTGGCTCGGAAAGTACCTGCGCATGAGCAGCGCCGATGAGCTGCCGCAATTGCTGAACGTTCAGCGCGGCGACATGAGCCTGGTTGGGCCACGGCCTGTCGTCGCCGCTGAGCTCGATCGCTATGGGGCCAATCTCTATTGTTATCTGGGGCTGCGGCCGGGCATCACAGGCCTCTGGCAGGTCAATCGTCACGCCGACACGACTTACGACGAGCGCATCCAATTCGATCTGGATTATTTCCACAGTCGCTCACTGCGTGCCGATTTTGCAATTCTCGCAAAAACCGTCGGTGTCGTGCTGCTCGCGCGCAACGAGAAAGAACGTCTCACCAAATGAAAAAGGCGGCTGCGGCAATCCAAACGACAAGGCAGAAGATCACCAGAATCCAGCGAAGCAAGTGTTTCTGGCGCAATCCACCCGGTTGTCCCGAGGCGATGCGATCATGGTTATCGTCTTTCATAAGCGGCTCTGCGTGGTGTTTCATGACAATTGCCGGCAAGCCCCTCTTCTATTACCGAGAATTTCGATTGGGCCCTGGTGTCCAGGGCAATAATTTCTCTGAAACAAAATCGAATAATTCCGGCACACCCCGCTCACAGGCAGCGTTTCATTACACGGAATCATGTCCTGAATGGGAACACTATAGATTTTATCTGGTGCAAGGCTGGAAACAATTGTGGATTATCATGTTAGATTTTAACGGAATTTCTCAACCGGGCGATGCGAAGGCTGGCTTTGCTCGTGTTTACTTGCCGCGACGGTGCGCTAATGGATAGCTTCCCGTTTCGCCCCAAACGCGCTGTCTGGATGGGCCTGCGCCATTGGCTGCGCTCCCGCATGCCTGCGATAATCGGCGACGGAGCGTCGACGCTCGTTTCGAAAGTCGTGTCGCAAGTCGTGCAACTGCTCATATTTCTTGTTGCCGCCCGCGTGCTGGAATCAGCCGAATTCGGCCTTTACGCGTTCAGCTCCGCCATCGTCGTCATGCTTGTCGTGATCGCGGAAGGCGGATGGGGCGAGTTCGTCATGAAGGCCGAGTGTACGGATCGGGAGCTCGACCAGATCGGCACGATTTCGATCGTCGCCGGCGTGCTCGTCACGATCGCCGGGCTGCTTGGCGCCGCCATTGCCTGGCTCTTTTTCAGCCGGCCGCACGAGGCGCTGCTCCTCGTTCTCTTCAGCTGCTGGTTCTTGCCGTCGTCGCTTTATGCGGTTTACGACGGGCTGTTGGTCGCCCGGGGCCTGTTGCGCAAGCAGGCCGCTATCCGGATCGCGAGCGAGATCGCCGGACTCTGCATGACGCTGCTGGGGCTGTGGCTCGGCTGGAACGTGTTTTCGCTCGCGGCCGGCCGGCTCGTCTCGCAACTGGTCTGCCTTGCGGGCTCGGCGGCGGTGCTCGCCTGGCGCCCGAAGCTCTACCTGACCTGGCCCTTCGCGCGTGAGATTCTCGAATTTTCCAGCCACATCCTGTCGAACCGGCTGATTCTCTTTCTGCGCTCCTATTCGGGAACGCTCGCGATCGGCAGCTTTCTCGGCCTTGCCGAGGCGGGCTATTATCGTGTCGCGGAGCGCATCGTCGCGGCATTTTCCGAACTTATTGGCGAGCCGGCGCGAATGCTTGCCTGGACGCTGTTTCGCCGGGCGGCGATTGTGGTTGGGGTGGACGGAAAGCAAATTCGAGACGCCGGCCCCGCCGCAACCGTTTTCATGACGGTTCTCATGGCCATTTCCACGCCGATCTATCTCGGCCTTTCGCTGATATCGCCCGATCTGATCGACATCGTCCTCGGTGAAAAATGGGCGCCTGCGGCGATACTCGTGGCGATCCTGTCGATAAAGCAGATCCTGTTGATGCCGGGTTACGTCACGGAAGCCCTATTGTCCCTGTCAGGCAATATCAGGCGCATGCCTCCCACCCTGCTGCTGAACGCCGTGGTCGCCGTCGCGCTGATCCTGCTTCTCGCACCTTTCGGCGTTGTCGCTGCGGCCTGGGGCCAATGCGCGGCGTCGCTGATCTCATTCTTCACCTCGATGCATCTGCAAAGGAGCTATGGCGGCCTTCGCTGGGGGCGTGTGCTGCGCAAGAGCGGCTATGTCGGGGTCGCGGTCGCGTTGATGGCGTCAGCGGTGTACGGGCTCGGCTATTTCGCCGGATCGCTCAGTATGCAGCGTGTGCTGACCGTATTGCTGCAGGTGGTCTCGGGCGGCGCAATCTATGTCTGCACGCTCCTGGCTCTCGAGAAGATGAGCGGAGGCGCGGCTTCGATTCTATCGGGCAGACGATGATCGGCGACGATTGGATAGGTCAAGATTGGGGGATGCAAGATGACAGCTTCGTTGTGGTCCAATTCGTCGTGGTCAGCGCATGCGCGTGCAGCTTTCAAGGGCGCCGCGCAGACGGCCGCCCAGGGGCTTTCGCCACTGCGCCTGGCCAGAGGACGGCTGAACTACCTCCTGCCCTTTCCACGGCGGTTTACAGGCGCCTATGACACCTATGAGGCTGCCATGGCTGCCGCCCGCAGGCAGACCATGGCCGGTTACGATCACGAGGAGATCGCAACCGTTGCATTCGCCAAAATGTGTGAGGTGATGCCCTGGGATTATCCGGTGCTGTTCTGGGTGCGCAACCTGCTGCACGAGATCGATGGGCTCGTCGATGCGGGTGGGCATATGGGCACGAAATATCGCGCCTTTCGCCCCTTGCTGCCGCTCGATGGCGCATTTCGTTGGGTCGTCTACGATCTGCCGGCCATAGTCCGCGCCGGGCAAAGCCTTGCCGAAAAGGAAGGCCTGACGAGCTTGTCCTTTGTCGACCGGATCGGAGACGCCGGCGAGGCGTCATTGCTGCTTGGATCGGGGCTGATGCAATATCTCGATACCCCGTTGTCCGGCCTGTTGTCGCAAATGCCCTCCCGGCCGCATCATCTAATCCTCAACAAGGTTGCGCTCCGCAAAGGAAGCAGCATCGTCACGCTCGAACGCATCGGCAGATCATACGTGCCCTACCAAATGCGTAACGAGGCGGATTTCATCGGCGACATCGCAAAACTCGGCTACAAGCAGGTCGATCGCTGGTCCATTCCCTCCCTGTCGCATGCCATAGACACCCACCCGGAGCTCGGCCGCAGCGAGAGCGCCGGTTTCTATTTCCGGCTGGGTTAGAGCAATTCCAGGAAAAGTGCCTAGCGGTTTTCCGTCCGGAATTGCGTAAAAACAAAGGGCTAGAGCATTTTCGCAATTCGAGGAAAAACGAAAAGGCTCTAGCCATGCTGGAGCGATAGGTCCGCCTCGCGCAGATCGCGTGTGCGCGATTGTGCGGCCGCATGTCGTTGCTTCAGGTGGTCGGCAAGGCGGATCGACAATGCAAGCAGCATCAATGTCGGATTGGCGTGGCCTGGCGTCGGAAACACCGAGCTGCCTGCAATGAACAAGCCATCGATGCCGTGAACCATGGCATCGATGTCGACAACGCTTGTTCGCGGATCGGTTCCCATGCGGGTGGTGCAGGAAGGATGGGCCATATCCATGAAGACGGGCAGGGTGCCTTCCTCTGCAGCGATCCAATCCGGCAATTGCGGTGTAGGTAAGCCAACGCGAACGAACTCATTCGCGATCAGGCCTGCCAATCGTTTGACGCTGTCTATTTCGCGCTGGCCAATCTTCCAGTTGATGCGCGGCAATGGCTGATCGAACCGGTCGCGCTGTTCCGTGAGCGTGATGCGGCTTTCGGGATTGAGCTGTTGTTCAACCATGACGTCGAAACGCAGTTCGGTCGAGCGATGCGGCAGGCCGCGCTTGCGCACAAGGCGATCGTAGAGGCCGGAGGTGATCATGCCGGCCGACCTTGCGACCGTCACCAGATCTCCCTTGACGGTCTGGCCTGCCCCCTTCGTCAAGCGCTTCAGCGCCGCCCAGGGATCGTCCTGGGCATGGATCTGCACCGGATAGGCGGCGCAGTTGGTAAGGCCCTCACGCGCCTGGATATCCAGGCTCAAGGACAGGCCCCTGAGATAGAAATGCGTATGCCCTTCATGGCTGAGGCCATAGAAATTGAAGTGCCGTGCGATGGCGTCGATATCGCGTCCTGCAAAGCGGCAAAGCGACGTGCGGGGGTGGTCGCAGAGATAGCGGCCGACGACATCGTGCTTGTTGCCTATGCCCGCGGGCAGCAGAGCACTCGACGCAAGCAGGAGACGTGCGTTTTCGACGCCGCCGCCGCAAAGAACGACCGTGTCTGCATGGGCAGTTGCGCTCCGGCCGATCGGGCTCCGGAGGTCAAGCGAGGTTACTCTGCGGCCCTGGCTGTCGACATTGATCCCGGTCACCGTGGCATGCGTCAGAAAACTTACGTTCGTGGCCGCGATATCGCCAGCAAGTCGGGCGAACCGTGTCGGCTCGGCACGCGGATGGCGCATGTGACTGAATTGCCAGAAGAAGGGCTTGAGCAGCTGCTTGTCCAGACCGAGATCGTCTGGACGCGAATGTAAGAGCGCAAAGAGGCTTTCATCATACAGATTAGGCCCGAGGTTGAGCATTTTACCGGCACGATCGAGTGCAGGCAGCAATTGATCGCGATCGATCGGCCAGCCGGAAAGCGGCAGCCAAGGCCGCTCAAGGAAATCGACGTCATCGAAAGCGGCGCATTTGCCGATCCAGGTGTGGCTGCTGCCGCCCAGCATGCGATTTCGCAGCTCAAATGCCGGAATATCGTTCAGCCATGCCAGTTTGCCGGTATAGCCCCGCCCTTCAGGCACGGCATTCGCCGAAACGAAAGGCTCGCCAATGCTTTCGACACAGTTCAGCGCTTGAATCTCGGCCTCGTAATCGCGGCCACCGCTTTCGATCACAAGGACGCGTATCCGCGTATCCGCAAGCTCGCGTGCGATCGCGATTCCGGCCGGCCCACCGCCGATAATCGCGATATCGGCATGTATTTCAATCCCTTCCGGCATAGATCTCAAGTCACGGTTCATCATGGTCGTTTTCCCGCTCGTTTTCCCATTTTTTACCAGCATCGCGAGAGCGCGGATAATTGTTCGATTGGCATAGACGGGGACGATATCTACCGATTTCGTATAGGTGATCTGATCGGTTCCGATGTTCCTTTCAGTCGGAAGTCCATGCTGAAAATGCGACGCTCACAGGCTAGGCTCTCCAGCAAATGCCGAGTTTCCTGGGGAGCGAAAATTATGGCCAAGGTGGGGTTACGGGAGTGGTTGGCGCTCGCGCCGGTGTTTGCCTCAGGCAAGTTGGCGCGGTACAGCGACGAGACCGGTGGCCCGCTGGGACGCTTCGAAGCCGATTTCTCGACCAAGTTCGGCGTGCGCCATACCTTGACCACGAGCAGCGGAACCGGCGCCCTGATTTCGGCGCTGGTTGCCGCCGGCGTCGGACCTGGTGATGAAGTGCTCGTGCCGGCCTATACCTGGATTGCAACTGCCGCTGCGCCGCTGGCCGCCGGTGCTGTGCCTGTCCTGGTCGATATCGACCACACGCTCACCATGGACCCGCAGGATATCCTGCGCAAGATCACACCGCAGACCAGGGCAATCATTCCGGTCCATATGTCGAACATGGTGTGCGACATGGACAGCATCATGCGGATCGCCCGCGAGAACAATCTCGTGGTTATCGAGGATGCATGCCAGGCCGTCGGATTGCGCTACAAGACCAAGCGCGTCGGGACGATCGGCGATTTCGGTGCCTTCAGCTTCAATCAGTTCAAGAACATCAATTGCGGAGAGGGTGGGGCTGTTGTCACCAACGACGCGCGGCTGTTTGCACGCGCCCGCATGTATCACGACATCGGCTCCATGTTTCGCGGCCATCTCGACAATGCCAACGAACCGCCCATGCTGGGGGTGAATTTCAAGGCGAGCCAGATTCAAGGCGCCATGTTGAACGTACAGCTGAAGAAGCTCGATCCGATGATTGGCCGAATGCGCGAGCGCTACGATGTGATGAGCGAGATCTTCGCCAAGAGCGCGCAGATCATGGTTGGCCCCCACAACGATGTCGGCAACGCCGCTGGCCTCCACGTCATCTTCGAGACCTCGGAAGAGGCCAAGCGATTTGCCGAGGAAAACAAGCGCGGCGTCTATCGGCTCTTCGATTCCAGCCGCCACGTCTACACCAACTGGCAACCTATTCTGCAGCAACGCACCGGCCATCCGGCGATGAACCCGTTTCACTGGACGGATCGGAAGATCGAATATACGCCGGAACTTTGCGCGCAGACACTCGATATCCTGAAGCGCAGCTGCCGTATCAGCCTGGGTGAAAATTATCCCGTCGCAGTGGTCGCCTATATGGCCAGGCGGATGTCGCGGCAGGCCAAATCGAAGAATGCTAATCTCTTCTACGCAACGATCTGACATGGAAAATATCGGGCCTGACACAATCGATGTCTGGCACTGGAAGCTGGACATGCCGCTACCGGATCTTGGCATGTACATCACGTTGCTGTCGCTCGACGAATGCGTTCGGACGATTCGCTTCGTCCATGATCGCGACAGACATCGCTTCGTCGCCGCCAGGACCGGAATGCGGGTGATCCTCGGGCGCTATCTCGGCATTCCACCGCGGTTGATCGGCTTCGACTATGGCGATAACGGTAAGCCTTTCGTTACGATAGGCGGTGTTTGTCCTATCCGTTTCAATCTCAGCCACAGCGCCGATCTGGCCGTGCTTGCCGTCTCCGATCGTTATGAACTCGGCGTCGATATCGAGGAAATTCGTTTCCTGAAGGAAGATATCGCGAAATGGTTCTTTTCCCGCAAGGAGTATCAGACGCTTCGCTCCCTGCCGGCTGACGGCTACCTGGATGGTTTCTATCGCTGCTGGACGCGAAAGGAAGCGTTCATCAAGGCCCATGGTGCAGGGTTGTCGCTGCCGCTCGACAGTTTCGATGTCACCTTCGACAGACCGGGGCAATCACGATTGGAGCGGCTGGAAGGGGACGAGGACGCACCGCGAAACTGGGCCATCCTGGAGCTTGCGACGCCGATCAATTTCGCCGGCGCCGTCGTTGCCTCGACCGGTGGACATGAGGTGTGCCTGCGCTATCGCGACGGGGACATCAGTCAGATGGTCAGCCGCGCATCGAGAATGTAGCGCCCGTCGGTGGCGTCGAAATGATGGCAACCATGGAGCCCGGCTTTGAAGGCTGGCGTGATGGTGCGGATGCGGCGCTCGCAATAGTCGTCGAGGGTGAGCTTCTCGATCTCCATGATGTTCAAAGCATAACCATAGATGCCGTGCGCATTGTGTTGCGACGGCCGCAAGAGCCTGCCATCACGCTCGAAGATGCGCCCGGCGCCTCGCGCCTCGGTGCTGCCGATGACGACCGGATTTCGCTTATGGGCTTTTATGCCCGTGAGCGACGGGCCGTCGACCTCGAACAGATAGAGTTCGCTGCAATGATCTTCATAGGCGTGGAAATCCGACAGGTTGGTGAATAGCCACCATTTGCCATCGTGGCGGATCAAAACGCTATCGGCCGGCGATTGGCCTTCGAAGGCGGTGGCATGGAGCTCCCATTTCAGCGGAAACTCAGTGCAGCGCCAGACCTCCAGCCGCCGTGCCTGATGCGTTTCCGGTATCATGAAGATCTGGTCACCATCGCGAAATATGAAAGGATAGGAGAGATGGTAGGGGCGCTCCAGCGCGACCCCGACCTGTGTGAGCACATCGCCGTCGAAGCGACCGACCTCGATATGCGCCTTGCGGTCGCCATGGGAATAGGCCTCGTAGAACAGGTAGCATTTCCCCTCCTGCTGAAACAGGAAGGGATCGGCCTTGATGCTGTTGTCGGAAGGCGGAATTTCGACGGCCTTGCTCGGGTCGAAATCATCGATATGGCCGAGACCGGTAAAGAGCGTCCACATGGCAGACTCGGCGCGGAGCTTGGTTCTGACCGATCTGAATGCCTTGACCGAGACTGATCCTGCGACGATGCAGCCGTAACGGAAGAGGTTGCCGAGTGATGGTGCCTGATCGGCAATCGTGCCGACGAGCGTGGATGGATTGAACCGCCTGGTATCGGCGAGCCGCGCCAGTTCCCGCAGCAGAAGGGTAACGCTTCGCTCGCGCACGAAGGCACTCAATCTCGCTGCGCTCGGCTTGATGTTGAACGACGCGCGCGCAAGCTCGAGCCTGCCGGCCTTGTCGCCGCTCTTCGCATAGAGGACCAAATCTGCGGTGGGCGCGCGGGCGAGCACCTCGGCATAGCCGAACCAATCGACATCGGCCGATCGCCGATCGGAGAGATTGAAGGCCCACTCTCCGAATGGGAGGGCAGCGATTGCGTCGTCGGACATGCTCTTTGGAACCGTGCGGATGACAAGATCCAGCTTCAGGCGGCGCAGCGATGCCGCCGTGATGTCGTCGTCGGAATCGTAGCAATCGATGAAGTGACGCCGGCTATTGAAATGCTTCGGCGAATAGGCGGGTTGACGGGCAAGAGCCCTGGCCTCCAGCCGTGCGCTCCAGGATAATAGTTTCGAGGCCTTGGCGTCGCCGAACGGACGGGGATGGGTCAGCACGGCTGCAAGCTCCAGACCCGGGGCCGCCAGAATTCGGTCCAGGATCATCAGCTCCCAGTTCTCGAGCGCATGTCCGCGCGCGACGAGAATGCCGACCCTCAATGGCTTGGTCTCGTTCATGACTGTTTCCTCTTATGGCTCTGCTCCTTCCCGGACATCGGTCCGGGACATTCGCAGCCACCTAGCCGTCGGCGAGTTTTCCCGAGAGTGTCGACGCCAGGTCGCGGATACCGTTGCTGGTCAGCGAATCCTCGTGCCAGCCGTCGATGTCGACCACCATGCAGTCCTCTCCGACCGCATCACCCCATCCAAAGCGCAGTTTGCGCGCCCGAGGATGGGTCGCGCTGCTTCTAAGCAGGACGACGCTGCGATCGCTCGTTTGCGGCGGCTTGTAGCGACGCGCTGCCGTCACCAGCAGTTTGGTCACGGCCTCGTTCGTTTCCTCTTCAGCCGAGTACTGACCGGCCTTGACGCCGAAGATCCTCAAAAGCCACAGGGAGGCTTCGAACTCCTTGAGGTAATCGATCAGCCGGATACGGCGGGACAGGAGTTTTCGAGTGAAATAGGCAAGGCGCTTGCGCCGCCGTTCGCGGTTCCATCGCGCCTGCTCCCGCTTGGGCAGGGAAGTGAAATAGCCCGGAGCCCAGGCGTCGATGATGGCCGTGACGCCGACATCCATGCCTCTTTCGCGCAGCTGACGGCTGATTTCCATCGCCAGGACGCCATTGACGCACAGCCCCACGATGGCAACACGCCCGACTGCCTTGTCGATCCGCATGGCATCGATTGCATGACTGGCGATATCCTCGATGCGGAGACGGTCCAGGCCGCTTTTCAAATCCGCATGGAACATGTTGACATTGTATACCGAGGTCCCCTCGGGCAATTCATTGGCAAGCCGGTAGTACAGGAATGGATGGTTGAGGGTATAGACCGCGCCGGTCCCCGAGCCATGCTTGCAGGTGATCAGTTCCCACGGGTTTTCTACTTTTTCGGGCGGCTTCTCGCCCTCCTCGCTATCGAAGATCGCCGCTGCAAAGCCCGCAAACGTCGGCTGCTTGAATAGAAGCTGCAATGTCGGGCTTGCATCGAATCTTGCGCGTGTTTCCGATAGTAACCGGAGCGCGAGAAGCGAGTGGCCACCGAGCGCGAAGAAATCATCATCCGGGCGTATTTGCGGAACCTGTAAGACTTCTTTCCATATTTCAGCAAGCGCTTCCATTCGCGTATTCGTCGGCGATTTGCTTGCGACGGCGCCATCCATCGGCGCAGTCTTGGCGGAAGCTGCCACGTGCCGTTCCGGCGCAACGAGCGAAGAAAGCGACGCCTCAGGGCGATCGAGAGCAATTTCATAGGCGTTCCTCCATAGTTGCAGGAGGCTTTCGATGGTGCTGGCTTCGAACAAGTCGGCATTGTATTCGATCGACATGCGCCAGCCGGTCGGCCGTCCGATCATGATGAAGCTGAGGTCGTAGATGACGCCGGGGGATTGCGAGGGCGAACTGATGAGCTCGAAGCCGCCATAGCGGCGATCCTCGAGAAAGGCCTTTTGCAGATTGAAGTTGACGGAGATCAGCGGGTTACGCGCGGGATCGCGTACCGGATTGACCAGTTCCACGAGCTTGTTGAACGGCATACGCTGATGGTTCAGCGCCCCTTCGATCGTCGTGCTGACGGACCGTATATGTTCGGCAAAACTGACATCGGACTTGAAATCGAAACGCAGTACCAGGTTGTTGATGAATACGCCGATCATGTCTTCCAGATCGCTGTGTTCGCGACCGGCGATCTGCGATCCGAAGAGAACGGTGGGCGCCAACGTCAGACGATGGAGCGCCGCACTGAGGACTGCGGCCCCGAAACTGTATTGCGAGACGCGATGCGCGCGCGCGGCCGCATCCATGCGATCGGTGAAGGCAAGCGGCTGGGCGATGGAAAGAATATCGCCGCGATTGGTTTTGACCTGGCCGCGGGGCCGATCGGAGGTAACCTCGAAATAGGGCGCGCCAAGCAACGTTTCTCGCCAGAAGTTCTTTTCCGTCTCGAAACCGTAGCTTTGCAGGTACTCCTGTTGCCAGAGGGCATAGTCGCCATATTGCAAAGGCAGCTCGGGCAGAAGCGGCGCACGTCCCGCGTCGATCGCTGCTGCTATTTCGCCAACCTCTCTCCCAAGAACGCGGATCGACCAGCCGTCGAAGCAGCTCTGATGAGCCGTAATCAGCAGGAAGCCACGCTCGTTTTCGGCCATCAGCAGGGTGACGCGGAATAGACCCGGCGTGCCGAGATCGAAGGGCGCCTGGGCGGTCTCCTCGCCGATCGACAAAATCCTCGCCTGGCGCTGCTCCGGCGGCATGCCGCGAAGATCGATCACCGACATCTTGAAATTGACGTCGCTGACGGCCTGCTGGAAGGGCCTGCCGCTTTTCTCGATGAAGCGGGTTCGAAGTATCTCGTGGCGCTGAATTATCTTTCGAAAGGCTGCCTCAAGGGTTGAGACCTTGAATGCGCCGCGGATCTCCCATCGGACAGCGACGTTGAGCGCCGGATTGCCGGGATTGAGCTGATCGAGAATCCAGCAGCGCAATTGCGTCTGGGTACAGGGAAATTCGCCGATGATCTGCGGTTCGGCAATCGAACCGCTTGGACTGTTGTCAACTGTACTCATAGAGATGCCCCCAGGCCTCGGCGTGCGCCGTTACGAAAATCTCGCAGTGATGGAACGTGAAGCCGCACGGGATCAGACAGATCCTCTCCTTGAGCTTCGGCAAAGGCCGCCAGTGCGGCAATCGTCGGATGGCGTAGCAGATGCTTTGCCTCCAGCGGCAGCTCGTTGTCGCGCATGCGGGCTGCGATGCGGAATATGGCAAGCGAGTCGGCGCCGAGCGCGTAGAGATTGTCGTCGACGCCGATATCGGCAAGGTTCAGGACATCCTGCCAGATCGTCAGCAGTCGCTGTTCCATCTCGGTTTTTGGCTGGACCCTGGTTGGCGCGGTTCCGCGCTGCGGCACGCCACGCTGCTGCAAGGTCTTGCGGTCGAGCTTCCCGTTGGTGGTCTGCGGCAGCTCGCTTTCCATCACCCAGAAGCTCGGTACCATATGCGCCGGTAGATTGGCTCTGGCATGCGCCGCGATATCGGCCGCGAACGCATCGCCGCCGCCTGCAGCCGGCACGATATAGCAGACCAGGGAACGATCGCCCTTGGCATTCTCGGCGACGACGGTCGCACATTGGCGCACGCCTTCGACCTTGGAGATGACGGCCTCTATGTCGCCGAGTTCGATGCGGAAGCCGCGCAGCTTGATCTGCTGGTCGCGCCGTCCGAGCAGTTGCAGCGAACCGTCCGCCAGCCGCCGTCCGACGTCACCCGTCTTGTAGAGGCGCATCGGTCTGCCGATGGCAAAACAATGCGGCACGAAGGCTTTCTCGGTGAGATCGAGACGGTCGAAATATCCTTCCGCAAGCCCATCGCCGCCGATATGCAGCTCGCCGATCACGCCGACCGGTGCGACATTCTCGCTCTGGTCGAGGATGAAGAGCTGGGTATTGGCGATCGGATGACCGATCGTGATCGGCTGATCGGCATCCTCGATGCGCTGCAGCGACGACCATATCGTCGTTTCCGTCGGGCCGTACATGTTCCAGAGTTCGCCGCCGATCTGAAGCAGGGAGCGCGCCAGTTCCTTCGGCAAGGGCTCGCCGCCGCAGAGCATTTTCAGCGCCGGCCGGTCCTTCAGGCCGGCCTCGACCAGCATCTGCCAAAGCGTCGGCGTTGCCTGCAAGACCGTGGCCTCGTGGTCGCAGACGAGCTTTGCAAGCGCAAAGCCGTCCTGGACCTCGCTACGGCTGGCGATGACGACCTTTCCGCCTGAAATCAGCGGCAGGTAGAGCTCCAGTCCCGCAATGTCGAACGAGATCGTCGTGACAGCGACCAGCGTATCTTCTGCGCCAAAGCCCGGTTCCCTCGCCATCGAGAGAAGGAAATTCGTCAGGGATCGATGCGAGACCTCGACGCCCTTCGGCATGCCGGTCGAACCGGACGTGAAGATGATGTAGGCAGACGCGGTGGTATCGACAGGCAGGGTCTTCAGGGGAAGACCGGTCATCGAGCTGATTGCCTTGGCATCCTTATCGAGCCGGATGACGGAAATATCCGACGTCGCAAGCCGAGCCATGTCATCGTTGTCGCAGATCAGGCCGTGGATGCGAGCAATATCCAGCGTCTGCAGCAGGCGCGGTTCCGGATGAGCCGGGTCCATCGGCACGTAGGTATGTCCCGCCTTCATGACGGCGAGCAGGGCGACGATCATGTTCAAGGAGCGTTCGATCAGGATGGCGATGCGCTGACCTGGATCGGGAAGCGCCATCTGGAGATAGAGGGCCAGCTGGTTCGATCGCGTTTCCAGTTCGCCATAGGTAATCGACTGGCCGTCATGTTGAGCCGCGATAGCATTCGGCTGTCCGGTTGCCCGTCTGGAGAAGAGCGAGAAGACGAATTGATCGTGATCGTAGGGCATTGCCGTCCGATTGAGATCGTCGACCAGCCAGGATTTTTCCTCCCCCGAAAGCAGCGAGAGCTCGCTGACCTTGTGATCCATGTCCTTGGCAAGGGTGGTCGCCAGTGTCGAGAAATGGCCGATCCATCGCTCCACGGTCGCGCGGTCGAAGACGTCGGCATTGTAGTCGACGTCGATGCGGATGTGATCGGCCGCCTCGATCATGTTGAAGAACAGGTCGAAGTTGGAAAATGCCTTTGCGTTCGGCTCCATGGCCGGCTTCAGATCGCCGAAGGATGATCCGCCGGCCATGCGCTCGAGATTGAACTGGATTTCGGTGAGCGGCAGGCGGCGCGGATCGCGCTTGGTATCCAGTTTGCGCACCAGCGTGCCGTAGGTGTAGTCCTGATGCTCAAAGGCCTGGAAGACGAGCTGCTGCGTTGCCTTCAGATGGGCAGCAAACGGCTCCGTCAGCGATACCGCCTGACGCAGCGGCAGCAGATTGACGCAATGACCAACGAGGATCTGACCGTCGAGCAGGCTTTGACCGGCCGAGGGAATGGCGATGACGATATCGTCCTGGCCGGACAGTCTCGATATCAGCACCTGGAGGGTCGCAAGCAGCGTGGAAAATAGCGTGGCGCCTGATTTCGCGCCCCTTTTCTTCAGCGCCTTGTAGACGTCGGCACCGATATAGCCGGTGCAGCTTCCGCCGGCGAAGCTGCGATATTCCGGACGCGGGCGATCCAGCGGCAGGTCGGGAAGATCCGGAACCGTCTTGAACTGATTGAGCCAGAATTGCTCGGTCGCCTGCGATTTCTCCGGCCTCGGAGAAAGGTCGGTCGAATAGGTGGCAAAGGAGAGGGCCGGCTGGAATTCCGGAGCATTGCCGGCCTTATGGGCCTCGTAGGCTGTCGCCAGCTCTTCGACGAAGGTGTTGATCGACCAGCCGTCGCAGATGATGTGATGGGCCGTGAACACCAGTACATGCTTTTCCGGCGCCAGCTTGACGATGCTTGCGCGAACGAGAGGCCCGTTGATCAGATCGAAGGATGTACGGGCCTCATCGTCGATGATGTCGGCAAGGCCCTTCTCATCGACGCCCTCGAGGATCGGCAGGTCGAGCTTGAAATCCGGGATGAACTGGAAATGCTCGCCGCCGCGGTCGAAGCGAATATGAAACGCATCATGGCGCGCAATAATGGTGTCGAAAGCCTTCTGCATGGCCTTTTCATCCAACTGCCCTTCCAACGTCAGCGAGAAGGATTCATTGAACGAACAGGAGGCTTCGTCGCCCGCTTGGGCTGCAAGCCATATTTCCGTCTGCGCTTCCGTCAACGGTGCTGATGCAGGCCGTGCGACAGATGCCTCTATCGGCATTGCAGGTTGAGATGGCTCTTTGATCGCCGTGAATATGCCGACGCCCTGCATCGCATCGAGACTGTCGCGGAAGGCCTTCGCGATGAAGCGGAAATCATCCTCGCTATGGGCCGTCGTCAGGAAGCAAGGGTAGCCGTCCTGTATATGGACGCCATTCAGCCGCATCT
Source organism: Rhizobium sp. NPDC090279 (assembly GCF_044769665.1). Taxonomy (NCBI): domain Bacteria; kingdom Pseudomonadati; phylum Pseudomonadota; class Alphaproteobacteria; order Hyphomicrobiales; family Rhizobiaceae; genus Rhizobium; species Rhizobium sp. NPDC090279. The sequence continues at coordinate 144,235 of NZ_JBIVYI010000008.1, forward strand.
GGGCATAGAACAGCGCACCAAGCGGGTCCTGGCTGGAGAAGTCGGTGGCAAACCAGCTCTTGTAGCCATGTACGACATCGGCGATGCCGCGCCTGACGAGATCGGCCCTGATCTCCGCGACGAGTGCCTCCGTTCGCTCGGCAACACGGTCATAGAGGGCAGCGCCCTCTCCCTTGATGTGGTGCAGCACGGCCTCCGCGGCGGCAAGCACCAGCGGATGACGCACAAAGGTGCCGGCGAAGAATGTCGGAGCCGTCATCGGAACGGAGCTGTCCCCATAGGCCCAATGACCGCCGTCGAGCGCATCCATGAAGCGCGGGCTGCCGACCAGTACACCGATCGGCATACCGCCGCCGACGACCTTGCCATAGGTTGCCATGTCACCCTTGATGCCCCAGATCGCCTGCATACCGCCCGGATCGACGCGGAAGCCGGTGACGACTTCATCGAAGACGAGTGCGAATTCGGATTGGGTGGCAATGTCGCGCAATTCTCGGACGAAGTCGCGCGGCTGCAATTCCGGATGGCGGCTCTGGATTGGCTCGATGATGACGGCTGCTATATCGGCTGCATTGGCGCGGATGAAATTCAGGCTCTCCGGCGCACCGTAGCGCAGGACCGTCATGTTCGACACGGAGGCGATCGGAATGCCGGAGGCAACGGGCAGGGCAATCGGCTTGTCGGCGCGATTGCGGCCCTTGACCAGAACTTCGTCGAACTGGCCGTGATAGTCGTTAGCAAAAACGACGACTCGATCGCGGCCGGTGACGGCGCGTGCAAGCCGCATCGCGGCCATGACGGCTTCCGAACCGGTGTTGCAGAAGGTCACCCGATCATGGCCGGTCACTTCGGCAATCATCTTGGCGACATCGCCGGCAAGCGGCGTCTGCGGGCCAATGGCAAATCCGCGGTCGGCCTGAGCCTTGACGGCGTCGATCACGAAATCGGGGGCATGGCCAAAGGCCGTCTGCCCGAAGCCGTTGACCAGGTCGACATACTGGTTGCCATCAATATCCCAGATGTAGGCACCCTTGGAATGGTCGCAGACGATCGGGAACACCATCTCCTTCCAATCCGCGCGGAAGCCCGATGCGGAGCGGGGATCGGCCAGATGTCCGCGATGATCCTGCGTGAAGGTCTTGGATTTGGCGTTCTTGGCCTCATAGGCCTTGGTGAGATTGGCGATGAAATCCTGCTTGGCGGCCGAAATCTCCGAGGTCACGCTCTTGGCGTTCGGACGGTAGAGCTTGATGCGCTCCGTGCCGAAATCGCCTTCCGCAGGTGCTGCGGCGACGGGAGGGGACGAGGGCTGGCTTGCCGCAGCTTGCGGCGCCGGCAAGACGGGCGCTACGGGCAGCGTGCTTGGCGCCACGGGCGCTTGAGCGCTGCCCTGCATGGCCTGCAGCATCAACAGCTGTTGGGAAAACAGCGTTTGCGCCATCTGGATCTGCGATTGCAGCACCGTCGCAAGATCCGATGCCGCTGCCGGCATTGATGCAACTTGCGGAGCAGGCGCCATGATTGGCATTGGCGCCGCAGGCGGCATGGCCGGTATCGATACGGTGGCGACGGGGGCAGCGGGCAATGGTTCGGTCGCCTTCACCGCATCCGGCGGCATTTGCCGATCGAGATGAACAGCCAGATCGGCGACGGAAGGAATATCGCTCAGCAATTCCCGAAAGGAGATCTTGACCTTGAAGTCTTTCTCGATGCGCTGCGCAAACTGGCCGACGAAGAGGGAATCGAAGCCAAGCTCCAGGAAAGTGGCTGCGCGCTCATCCGGCCCAAGCGTTTCGCCCGACATGTCGCTGAGCAAGGTCAGAAGAGCCGTTTCCAATTGCGGCAAACGGCTGGCGGAAATGGGTGCGGCAACATTCATTGCTCGATTCTCCCCGTTGAGGTTGACATCAGAGACGGGAGGTTCGGCTTTCGGCCGATTGTCCGTTTCGGCATTGAGACGTTGGTTCGAGGCGCGGCGTGCGGATGGCGGAGCATCGATCCAGTGGCGCTGCCGCTGGAAGGGATAGGTTGGCAGGGACAGCAGCTGCCGGGCCGCCGATGGAAGAGCTGGCCAGTTGAGGCGGCAGCCCGCCATCCACAGCTTGCCATGAGCCTCGGCAAGTGTTGCCGCCGCCGCGGATGCCCGATCATGTTCGGGCAGGGTTTGCACGACGGCGGCAAGACCGTCGCGCGCGATCGTCTGGGCGGCAAAGACCGACAGTGTGCGCCCCGGCCCCACTTCGAGAAGAACCGGCTTGCGATCGCGGCAAAGCGTTGCCAACCCATCCGCAAAGCGGACTGCGTCGCGGCAATGCATGGCCCAATAATCGGGTGATGTTGCCGATTCCGCAGTCTGCCAATCGCCGGTGACGCCCGAGATGAAAGGTATGGTCGCCGTACCGTAGGTAACCTTCTCCGTCTCCTGCCGTAACGCCAGCGCTGCGTCATTCATCATCGCGGAATGAAAGGCGTGCGATGTGTGCAGCCGGCTGAACGCGATCTCCGCTTCCGAAAGCGCCCCGCAAACAGTCTCGATATCGGCAAAGGGACCGGAGATGACGCAGAGTTTCGGCGCGTTGATCGCAGCGATCTCCACCTCGCCTCGCAGATAGGAGGCGGTCGTTGCGGCATCGGCGCGAACGGACACCATCGCCCCGTGTGGCTGATGCTGCATCAACCGTCCGCGATTGGCGACCAGACGCAACCCGTCCTCGAACGAAATGACGTTGGCAAGCGTGGCGGCAACGAATTCGCCAACGCTGTGACCGATCATGGCATAAGGCCTGACGCCGCGGCTGAACCAGAGGCGAGCAAGCGCATATTCGACAAGATAGAGGCAGGGCTGGGCGATCCGCGTTTCGCGCTGCTCGTCGGTGATGGCCTGCGTCGCGGTGCCGGTGTGGCAGATATAGTCGCGCAGATCGAGCCCCAGCGTCATTTTCAGAAGCTCGGAGCCGCGGTCGATCCAGCGGGCGAACTCCGGTTCCGAACGGTAGAGCCCGGCACCCATGCCGACATATTGCGCGCCCTGGCCGGGAAACATGAAGGCGACCGACGGCTGATCGGCGGCGACGAGAGGCTGATAGCTGTCCGTGGTCAGCTTGAGGATCGCTTCCTCGACGTTTTCGGCCGCGATTGCCAGCCGGTGACCGAATTCGCGCCGTCCGGTTTGCAGCGTGTGAGCAAGCTGTGCGACCGAAAGCATCGGGTTTTCGGCGAGGTGGTTACTCATATTGGCGCGCATCTCGGCAAGTGCCGGCTTGTTGCGAGCCGAAAGAGGCAGGATGTATTGGCCCTCTACCTCTTTCGAATTAGCCGTGGGGTAGGGGGGCTCCTCCAGAACGACATGAACATTTGTTCCGCCTACGCCAAAAGCGCTGACACCTGCCCTTCGCGGTCCTCCCTTCGGCCAGTCGATCGCTGTCTTTGGGATGTAGAAGAAGCTTCCTTCGAGGTTGATGCGCGGATTGGGCTGTTGGTAGTTGGGCATCGGCGGGATCTTCCCGCTGCGTAGGGCCAGCGCCGCCTTGATGAGGCCTGTCACGCCCGCCGCCGCGTCCGTATGGCCGATGGTGCCCTTGACCGATCCAAGCGCGCAACTGGCCGAACCCGGCGCATCTTGCGCGAAGGCGCGCGTCAACCCATTGAATTCGATGGGATCGCCAAGCGGTGTTGCGGTTCCGTGGCATTCGATGTAGCCGATGGTCGAGGGGTCGACGGCCGCATTGGCGAGAGCTGTCGCAATCGCCTCGGCCTGACCTTCCACGCTCGGCGCCGTGAAGCCGACCTTGTCGCTGCCATCATTGTTGATGCCGTAGCCGCGAATGACTGCATAGATATGATCGCCATCCTTGAGCGCATCCTCATGGCGCTTCAGGAGAACGACGCCCGCCCCGCTTGCAAACACCGTTCCGGCAGCTTGGGCGTCGAACGGCCGGCAGGTGCCGTCAGGTGAAGCCATGCCGCCTTCCTGGTAGATGTAGCCCCTCTTTTGCGGAATGGTGATCGAGATACCGCCGGCAAGTGCCATATCGCAGCTATAGGTCAGGAGATTCTGACAGGCCTGCGAAACGGCGAGCAGCGAGCTTGAGCATGCCGATTGCAGAGTGAAGGCAGGGCCGCGCAGATTGAATTTATAGGCGACGCGCGTGGCCAGCGTATCGTTGAGTGCGCCCACCAGTTCGTGGAAGCAGCCGATCTGGTAGTTCGAGGTAAATTCCTCCGCCTTTGCCCGGTCGTGCAGGACGTTGTTGATCAGATAGGTCGGCATGGAGGAGCCGGCGAAAACCCCGATCAGGCCGGGATGGCGCTGCGGATCGTAACCGCCGTCCTCGAGGGCTTCCCAGCATATTTCCAGAAAGATCCGGTGTTGCGGGTCGGTGACCGCGGCTTCGCGCGGGAACATGCCGAAGAATTCGGCGTCGAACATGTCCGCGCCGTCGAGATGCGGTCTTGCGGCGACATAATTCGGCTGAGCCCGTTCCTCGTCGGTAAACGCGTCTTCGATCTCGTCCGGGGAAAAAAGCGAAAAGGCATTCCTTCCCTCAAGCACGAGCTGCCACAGCGCCTGCACCGAGGGAGCGCCGGGAAAACGGCCGGACATGCCGACAATGGCGATGTGCCCGGACGTTTGCTCGCCCAGGTCCTCATTGTCCTCGACATCACGCTGTTTGCCATTCTCCTGATGATTCCCTTTCATAGGGAGCTCCTGCGGATATGAGAAATCGCCTTCTTCTGCAGCGCTGCCCGCTGAGCGGCGGCGGCAATGCGGGTCGGGCCGGGGGTGCGCCCATCCAGATGAAGCGCCAGTTCACGAATTGTCGGGTGCCGCAGCAACGCAACCACATCGATCGCGCGGCCGAGCGCCTCTTCGAGACCCGCGTGAATTTCCATCAGCTGCAGCGATGTGCCGCCGAGATCGAAGAAGTTCCTGTCGAGATCGACGCTTTCAAGAGCCAATGCCTCTTGCCACAGGGTCGTCAGCAGCTCTTCGGTGCGGCTCCTGATGTCCGTCGGCTTCGTCTGGGCTTCGACCGGGGGAGGCAGCAACTTCGAGCGATCGACCTTGCCGGCGGCCGTCAGCGGCAGGCTGTCGACGATGACGGCGGCATTCGGGATCATATAGGCCGGAAGTGCCGCGCGCAGTGTCGCCATGACGCCTTGCGCCAGATCTGCGCCAGCGCCCACATGGCTTTCCTTCGGGCATAGATAGGCAACGATGCGTTTCAGGTTCTCTCCCTGGGTGTGGCAAAGCACGATGCCGTCGGCAAGGCGTGGATCGCGCCTGAGAGCGGCTTCGATCTCATCGAGTTCGATGCGCTTGCCGTTGATCTTGACCTGCCGGTCGCGGCGTCCCTTGAAGGTGACGGTGCCGTCGGGCTTTAGGCAGGCGACGTCGCCCGTCAGATAGAAACGCGTGCTGCCGTCTTTCGTGTCCACGCTGACGAATTTCTGCTCCGTCAGTTCCGTACGCTTGAAATAGCCGATGGCAAGGCCATCGCCCGATATCGCCAGTTGACCTTCAATGCCGGGTGGAACGGCGCGCAATTCCTCGTCCAGTATCGCGATGCCGGTATGAGCAATCGCCTTGCCGATCGGCAGCTCCGCGCCTGAAAAGCTCGGCAGGACCTGGAAAGCGGTGGCAAAGACCGTCGTCTCGGTCGGCCCATAGGCATTGGTAAGCCTGCAGCCGGGATGGTGTTCCAGAAAACGCCGGGCGTGAACGGCCGAACCGACGTCGCCTCCGAAGAGGATATGCCGAAGCTTCGGCAGGGATGCGCGGGCATGGTCGGCAAAGAGATTGAAAAGTCCTGTCGTCAGGAAGGAGATGCTCACATCCCTTGCTTGCATGAAGTCGACAAGGCGCGAGATGGAGAAATCGGTGTCGGGCATGATTGCCAGGGTGCAACCATTGAGAAGCGCGCCCCAGATCTCGAATGTCGCTGCATCGAAGGAAATGGTGGCAGTGTGGAGGACGACGTCGTCGCGGCGGAAATCGACATAGGTCTGATCGAGAACGACCCTGGCAATGCTGCGATGGCAGATCATCGTTCCCTTGGGGCGTCCGGTCGAGCCGGACGTATACATGACATAGGCAAGATCACCGCCCGTTATCTCGATGGTGGGCATGCCAGCGCCGGGCCGAAGCGTCATCTCGGTGATGATGGCATCCGCTTCGATGACCTTGCCGTTCATGCTCGGCACGCTGGCCAGCTTTTCGCCATGGGCGGAGTCGACGAAAATGACCTTCGGAGCACATTCCGCGATTACGAAATCGAGGTGCTCTACGGGAAAGGCCGGATCGAGGGGGAGATAGGCGCCGCCTGCTTTCAGAATGGCAAGTGTACAGATGACCGCATTGACGCTGCGCGGCAGAAAGAGGCCGACGATATCGGCCTTGTGGACGCCGATCCTGATCAGATGCAGCGCCAGCGCGTCGGATATGCGATCAAGATCGCGATAGTTGATACTGATATCGCCGAAGACAAGGGCCGTCGCCTGCGGTGCTGCCCTAGCCCGGTCGCGCAGCATCCGATGAAGGCAAAGATTGCGATCGTAATGCATGGTTGCTGCGCCAATTGCGTCTGCTTGCGCCTCGCGGTCAATCATCATCGCTCTCCGGGTTGTCCTGCGGCTGACGACGGCATGATGCAAGATGCTTCATCGTCCACCGCAGAATTCCACGCTCAGGCAAAAGCACCAGCTGGTCATTGGGATGATTATCTTCACCACCGAAAGTCGTAAGTCACAAAGGTGCGTAGCCAATTTGTCGGAGAGGTCCGATATGGCGGGCGAAACCCGGCCAAAAGCATTAGCGCATGCCGGCCGCGCAGATTAGGCGGCTGTCGCGCAACGGCCTGTGGCCGGGAAGAATTGCGGGGAGAGGTTGGGCGATGGCGAGGCTACTTGAACTGATAGGCCCTGACATAATCGACGAACATGAAGGAAGGGTCGGCTGCAGCCATCTTGGTTATGCCGTCGACGATACCGAGATCGACGAGCATGTACATCGGCTGGCGATGTTCCGGTGGTATCTTGGTTTTCCAGACAAGCTTGCCGTCGAAATACATGCGTATGAAATCGGAATCGATCTTCACGCCATAGGTGTGGATATCAGAAGGACTTGCAGTCGCGAACACGTTGATACGGGAGAAGGCGGAATCGTGCTGCCCGCCCCGATGCCACACATGTACCGTTGACGAGTAGCCACCGGGCTTGTCGCCATAGTACTCGATGACATCTATCTCGGAGGTAGCTTTTGAACGATCCAAACCGATGAGCCAGAAGGCTGGCCAAACACCGGGACCATCAGGCAATCGCGCGCGCATCTCGAAGTAACCATATTGCTGGGAGAAGCCGTTTCCATGCTCGTCGACGGAGGCTATCAAACCGGATCGCCATAGACCTTTGCTGTCGCGTGCGGCGGTAATGCGCAGCATCCCGTCCTGTACGGCAAATGGGAAGTCGCCGCTCGGATCTGAGAAGCGAGCACCACCAAAGTCACCATTCCATGGAGTATGGGAAATCCAGCGGGTACCAGGTCCCCAAGCGGAGATGCTGAGATCGTCGAAAGGATCTTCGAAGGTCAGTGTCATACTGCTGATATCAAGCGTATCACCGGTATCACCGGCGCGTGCAATCCGCATGTCCATGATCGTAACCAGTGCAGTCGCGATGGAGGTGCGTAGGAACACGCGGCGGTTGCTCATGCATCGAGCAGTAGATATCGGCGAGAACTTATCCATACATGCAATCATGAACGCTGCAATTTCTGCGGTATAGAACGTATTTCGGCCAAGACGTCCACCAAAAGGCTTAGGCACGGCGGAAATACAGCTACATGGTGCCGTGTTAGCTTGCGCCAACATTGGGGCAGAACCGTTGGATTGCCAGACATGAATGCCATGGGGCTAGTAACACTGATTGTTGGTATGGCAGCGTTGGCCGCGCCGGTGCGATGGTCGTTCATCATCATGATTCTGTCGACCGTTTTTGGCGCAGCCGCTGCCTTCAGCGTGCCTGGCCTCGGCGGTGCATCGGTGCTCGTACCGAGCCTGTTTCTGGTGTTCTTCGCGGCACGTTTGTTTGCCGCTTACGGCGAAGGACCGTTCCTTGCTTCCCTGGCTCCGTGGCGCCCGGGCTTCTTCCTGCTACTCCTGACGGCCTTCGGCATCTTCACGGCGATTTTCTTCCCACGGATGTTTCAAGGCATGACACAGACGATGACAGTTGAGCGATCGATTGGCGCGCACAATCTGATTGCACTGGTGCCATTGCGTTCCTCCTCAAACAATATCACCCAATCGGTCTATGCCGCCGGCGGACTCATTTGCTTCATCACAACTTTTGCCTTCTTCCGGCGGAAAAGCGTTCCTGCGATCTTCATCGACGGCGTCCTGATTGTCGCTGGTGTCAATCTCGGCTTCGCGCTTGCCGATATCATTACCCATTTCACGCATACGGACTTTCTGCTGAGTTTCGTGCGGACAGCCAATTATGCGCTCCTGACCAATGCCGAAAAAGGCGGGTTGAAGCGCATTTCGGGAACTTTTCCAGAGGCTTCGGCATTCGCCGACTTTACGCTCGTTCTCTTTGCCATCGTCACCAGCCTCTGGCTCGGTGGTATCCGTTCGAGGGTCACCGGCACTTTTGCCGGCTTGCTTCTGGTGGCTCTGATCCTGTCGACATCGGCGACCGCACTTGTCGGGCTCGCCGCCGTCTTGCCGATCCTCAGTCTTCAATCATTTCTGGCCTCCCGTCGCGAGCCGGGCGCTGGCCGGCCCGTTCTGATCGTGGCCATTCTTGCAAGCATGCCCCTTGTCATCTTCTTCGTTCTCATCGTCATGCCGGATCTCGCGCAGAATCTGCACGATTTTCTCGACGAGATGTTGTTCTCGAAGGCTGACAGCCAGTCCGGGCGCGAGCGCTTCATGTGGAATGCCATGGCCTATCAAGCCTTTCAGGATACGAGCGGCTTCGGTGCCGGCCTTGGCAGCGCCCGTGCATCGAGCTTTGGCCTGGTGCTGCTGTCCAATATCGGCATCTTCGGCACGCTGCTTTTCGCACTATTTGTCGGTCGGCTGCTCATGGCCGACATGCGCGCGCCGCATCCGGCATCCGGGGAGACGGCTGCGGTCTTGCGTGCCGGCAAGGCCGGGATCATCACCGTTCTCGTTTCTGCGGCCACGTCGGGCACGGTTTATGACCTTGGACTGATGTTCTACATCCTCGCGGGCAGCATTTCCGCACTCAGCGCCAGCACGCAGCAGATCCAGGCTGGCTACAGTCCACCGTTGCGCGCCATCGGAGAGCCGCGATGAAGATTGTCGTCTTCAATGTCAAATACAGCGAAAACCTCGGCGATGGGCTGCTCGCAGAATGTGTCGAATCCGCCCTGGCGAGCGGCAGGGACGAGATCGAAGTGGAGACGATCGACCTCGCCGGGCGCCGGAGCTTTGCGACAGGCCATGGTGGGCGCAGGCGGCTGATACTGGGGTTGCTCCATCGACTGCCGGCAGGCGCCCGTCGACGGCTTGTTCGCACGGTGCTGGAACGCAGGCTGCGCGTGCTTCGCGGGCAATGGGAAGAGAAGGTGGCGGCCGCCGACGCCGTCGTCATCGGCGGCGGGAATCTGTTTCAGGACGACGACCTCAATTTCCCGCTGAAGATCGCTGCTGTGCTCGATTGCGTCTTGCTGCACGATCGGCCCCTGGCGGTCTATGCGGTCGGCGTCGGCATGCACTGGTCGGAGCCAGCCTACGATCTCTTCGCGCGATTGAAGCAGACGCGTCTCGTTCATCTCTCCGTGCGTGACGGCTTCGCGCAAGATACTTGGCGCGAGCATTTTCCCGAAGGACCGAGCGCCAAGATCGTGCGCGATCCCGGACTGTTGGTCCAGGCCTCGCGGGCGAATGGCGGCGTGCCTGCCGCATCCAAGGGTCGGTTGACCATAGGACTATGCGTGACAGATCCCATCATTCTGCAGCGGCATGGCGCCGCCCCAGCCGACAGCATTCCCTTTGCCAATATCGACGCCTACAGGGATCTGATCGAAGTTCTTCTCGATGACGGCCAGCATGTGGTCCTGTTCTGCAATGGCGCTAGGGAGGATCAGGTCTTTGCGGAGCGTATCCGCGCGTCCATTGCCAAGCATCGTGTCGTTGCGCCCGGCGCCCTGGATGTTTCCAAGCGCCCGCAGCTTCCGGATGATCTCATTCAGACCATTCAGTCGATGGATGTGGTTTTGGCTCACAGGCTGCATGCCTGTATTGCCGCCTACGCACTCAGAATTCCGCATGTCGGCCTGGGCTGGGACAGGAAAGTCGAGGGTTTCTTCAACTCCGTCGCGCGCGAAACCTACTTCATAAAGGGCGCATCGCCGCCGTCGAAACACGTTGCCCTGTTGCTGAAAGCGGCGCACCAGGAAGGGATAGAGGCACGTCGACATCACGACACAATTTCGGAGGCCCGTGCAGGCATTTCGAATATGCGGCGGCATCTGGTCGAACCGGATCGATGCGCTATGTCTCAAATATAGGCAGGCGCGAGGGGAATACAAAAAGCAGGCAGTATAGAATTTGCGATACTGATAGAAGTATTGTGGGTTATTCATGAAAACTACCGGGATGGCGGCATAGATTCGATAAAAAATCGAGGAACATCGGCTATCGATTTGCATTAAAGACATCCTGAATTTTCTATGGTATTAAATACTTGGAACTCACGAAATTTATATTTTCGAATGGTCCACGGGGCGTTCGAAATATGCTTTTCGTCCGAGGGGATGACGGCATGGCAGCGCAGCTTTCGATTGAGCATATTCGAAGCCTTGGCGGTGTAGCGCGGACCTTTGTCGCAGGTAGCGCGATCTGCGACTATGACGATGACGCGCCACGCCTTCTCTTCGTCCTGGACGGCTGGGCGTCGTGCAGCAAGATGCTGCCGAACGGCACGCGCTTCATGACGGAATTCGTGCTGCGCGGCGATATGATTTCGACATCGCTGACGGCGCTTTCACGCGAGACGGTGCGGGCGATCACCAATGTGACGGTGATGGTTTTCCCGGATTTTACCTCTCTTCCGAAGATCGAGGCGCCGACGTTCTTCTATCGTATCGTCATTGCTGAACTGGTGCGCCACCAGGCTCGCATGTCGGAAAGGCTCGCCAATATAGGACGCCGCGACGCTCTGGAAAGAACCGGTTATTTGCTGCTTGAGCTCGGGGCACGCATCGGTACCTCGCGGGACTATGCCAACGCGGAATACTTCGATTGCCCTTTGACCCAGGCAGACATTGGTGACGCGGTCGGTCTGTCAACCGTGCATATAAACCGGGTCCTCAGGGACATGCGTGAAGCGGGTCTCCTGTCCTTCCGCAACGGCATCGTCGCCTTGCTTGATCGTCCGCGTCTTGCCGATCTTGTTGACTTCGACGAGTCCTGTTTCGACACAACTATGGTTTGAACAATACTTCATCTCCATTATTAATGGAGAAGGAAGAGTTATTTTATCGAATATTTAAATTCGTTGTTAACATATGTTAATGCGCACAAAAACAAAATAAGCAATTACTAGGATAAGATAATTCTAAAAAGAGGGGAGCAATATGGAAACTCAAGAAAAGCCTCGACTTAAACAACAGCTATGCTCTTTAAATCGAGTAAATACTCTAATAGTTGCAAGAAATACAAAGGCCATTTTAAGAGTTGGGGGTAACGGCCATGATTGGGCAATCGATAACAAGTGAGAAATTCACGTCAGACACAGGCGCACGCATCATTTCAGTTCGGACATCCGACACCTTGAGGCCATTCATCGCATCCGGCACGCCCGGCGTCGATGAATGGGAGGACTATATTCTTCTCATAGATTCTCGCGCTCTTGATCGCGAGTGCCTGTCGAAGAGTCTGACCGAATGCGACAGTGCCATACATATCGTCACCGTCGGCTCGCTCGACGAATGGCAGATGCGCAATATGCAAGTATTGCCGTCCGCAGTTCTTTTCATGATCGGCGGCCGCAAGGTTTCTGATGCCGACGTGAGCGCCAAGATCTGTGCCCTGGTGGAAAGGTTCCAGACAAGCCCCGTGATCGTGGGCGCCGACGGCGACGAGCTTGCACAGCTCCTGCATGCGCTGGAGTGCGGTGCTCGCGGTTACATCCCGACCAGTGTCGGAATAAAGGTCGCTGCGGAAGCCCTGGCTCTCGCGCGTGCGGGTGGTGTCTTCGTGCCGGCAAGCAGCCTGCTGGCCGCCAAGGAGGCGATCACCCCCGTGGCCAGCCGCAATTGCTGCCTCGACAGCCTCTTCACCCCGCGCGAAGTCGTCGTCGCGGAAGCCTTGAGGCGGGGAAAGGCAAACAAGATCATCGCCTATGAGATGGATCTTTGCGAGAGCACGGTCAAAGTGCACATTCGCAATATCATGAAGAAGTTGAACGCGACGAACCGAACCGAAGTTGCCTACAAGATCCGGGAACTGGTTCGGTAATACGTCCCGGCCAAGGCCGCTGATCATATCAACAATGCCGGGAAGAGCCGCGTCTCTCCAACTACGGGCCACCGGCCCCGGCATCGAAGCAGGCAAAAGCCCTGCAAGACCCGCCCGCGGAGCCCTCGGGCTTTTGAAGTTGCGATCGGCAGGTGGAAAAGCGCCGGCGGCCGGGGTGCCCCCGAAGGATCATGTGTTGGGGTTGATATTCCCGCGCACTTGAGCCGCCTGGCCGGGTCCTAACGGGCCGGCCGCAGGCATATTTGTCCAGCATCCGAGCCTTGTGACATTCACTCGACGAGGAGGGATTCCCGCACTGGCCGCGACGGAATCGCGAAAAGACCCAATCCAAGAATTGTCGGTATTGTTTGGCGACTGATTTTAATTCAGGCCGGATCAGCGTTGGGCCACGCGGAGCGAAGCAATCTCCGCCGGCTTGTCGTCGATGATCGCACTGACGGTCAACAGGCCTGGCTGGCGCAGTTTCAGCGGCGAAAAGACAAGGCTGGCGCCGACAACGACGTTGATCGGGATATCGCTCGTCTCCGCGTCCTCGACGACATCCTTCTGCTCACTGAGCTGGGCTGCATCCAACCGCTCCTCAAGAAGCGGTTGCCGGTCGCCGGGCGCAATGCAGCGCAAGACGATCGAACGGTACGGTTCCGTCGCCAAGGTGATCAGGTTCACATGCACGCAGAACTTGGGCAGTGAAAAGGGAAATTCGGGCAGCATCAGCACGCCGCTATAGACGCCGATGAAGCTGAGCTTTTCGCCGATTTCGGTGCGAACGTCGTCGCAAAAGATGCAATATCCGTAGCGCATGTGTTTCAATCGTCCCGTTCGTTGTTGACGCGAGCAATTATTGTGCGGATGGCACGCGAAGAGCTCCAGGAAACGGCTCCGCCGGATCGAACGGGATGGATAGCCGCTCGTGTTTCCAGTTCGGAGATACAGTTGCCGTCCGACGCCGATCCCTTGGGATCGCGAAGTTCAACGTGAATCTCTTTGTCGAGCGCCCAGGCCAAGTCCGCGATCGAACGAAGCGGCAGCTCTGTTTGTCCGCAGAGATAACGGTTCAGATCCTTTCGGCTGACGCCGACCAATTCCGCAAGCCGTTGCTGCGTAAACCCTTTCTGGGACCGCCTTTCGAGAACGGCGGCAGCAAGGTCGCTGCGAACGTTCGCGATGAAGCGGCTGGCTGCACGCGCGCGTGCGCCTATCTCAAACCGAAATGACATCTTCCGGATTTACTCCCTCTACGCACAACGCATCACCCACACCAAGCGCACGGCGCAGTCGACGCACTTCCAGTCGATAGCCGCGGTAAAGATCATGATCCTTCACATGATCGGCCCAGTCCCCGAAAACGGCGACAAAGCAATCGCGCGTGGCGAACCAGCCGAATATGCGCAAATCGACGGTCTTTAGTTCCCAAACCGCATTTCGTTCGACCCGGATTGCCCGGAACTGTCTGCAATGAATGAGCGGTTTCCCCGAAACGAATGTATAGAAAAGAAAATCCAGCTGCTCGACCGGGCTGAGCACTGCGCCAAGCGACGATGGTTCGTCCTTGCTTACGCGTTCGCTCAACCAATTCACAAAACTTGGAGTCGCGAAAAGCTGCCGCCTGGGTGACTGCTTTCGACCAAGCTGAATCTCAACTTTAACGATTGCCTCGGACGCCACGAGACTGTCAAACGTAGTCATGCCTGTCAACTAATCCATTATCATGTGGCAAGCCTTTCACTGACGCTATCTATGATTAGCATGAATTGCTGCACACTTGGATTGCATTTATCTAGCTTTCATATGGGGCAGAATACCTAGTCAAAGAAGAGTATAACCGATACGTCATGCAGACACACATCTAATCCATTACCCATTTTGAGGTAGGCGATTTGTATTTCATGTAGCTCTGTGTTGCTGTCCTAGTACGAACGGTTCTCTTGTTCGGCTCTCCATCAACGGCCTATTAAAAAGCTCGAGGGCGGCGAATGGTCGCTTGCCCCATCATGGAGAACAGGGAGGATCACATGAGGACGATTGGAGCTCTCGCCATCTTATTGGCAAGCACGTCTTTGACACTTGCCGGGCCGCCGACACCAGTTGAAAATGAATCGTTTATCGGCCAGGTGGGTGCGTTCAACGGTGCTTTTGTCAGTCAGAACACTGGCAACAACGACGCCCTGACATTCCAGAATGGCGTCGGCAACTTTGCCGTTACCAACCAGGACAAGGCAAAGTCCAACACGTCTGCCATTCTGCAATTCGGTGACGGCAACGTCGCCATCGCCGACCAGAAAGGCAAGACAAACGACCAAAGCACGTTTCAGGCTGGCGTCATGAATTTCGCCTCGACCCTGCAGAGGGACGGCGCAGACAACAACTCGACGATCGCCCAGTTCGGCTTCGGCAACTCTGCCTTTGCCGATCAGTCCAAGGGAGACAATTCCCAGGACACGCTTCAGGTCGGCGGTCTGAACTTCGCCGCAACGACCCAGACAGACGGCAAACATGGCGGCAACGCCTCGGATACAATGCAGTTCGGTTGGGGTAACGGCGCCATTGTTGGCCAGGACGGCGGCGGCAACGACCAGACGACGCTGCAGGTCGGCGCCGGCAACTTCGCCGCTACGTCGCAGTTCGGTGTCTTCGGCTTCAACGGCAATTCCTCGTCGACGACCCAGTTCGGCTGGGGCAACATATCCTTCGCCAATCAGGCGGGCGGCAACAACTCGCAGGACACGTTCCAGGCCGGCGGGCACAATTTCGCCTTGACGGGGCAGTCGTCGTTCTTCGGCTCGAACAAGGCGGCGACCGCTCAGTTCGGTGTCGGCAACACCGCGCTGACATCCCAGATCGCCAATCCGCTCGGTTCCAACAATTCGATGATCGTGCAGGCCGGCTATCGCAACACGGCGGTCGCTTCACAGACCGGGCTACAGACCGTATTTCCCGTCAGCGGCTCCAACCTTCAGGGAACCATCCAGATCGGCACTGGAAACTATGCTGTTACCTCTCAGACCAGTTCCAGTGGGCTGACGAACACGTCGGTGACGGCGCAGTTCGGCTATCGGAACACGGCTGTTACCGTCCAGCACTGAGTAAGCCGACGGAGGAGGCGAAAGCAAATGTCCGCCTCCTCCTTCAAAGCGACCGGGACAGCCATCTGCGCCGGTGTCGATCGCAGGCGATCAGCATTCTCTCTTTTTCTGCAGTCCTTCTTCTTTTCGATGCTGTTGTTCCCATATGCCGCTCCCGCATCGTCACAGACCGGCGTCGAGTGCCTGGTGACGGCAGACAGAAGGGAACCATTTGTTGTTGTGCGGGCGATCGCAAGGTCAGATATGCCGGTATCCGGAACATACAGGCTGGTTCTTATCAAACACAGTACAGCAGGTACGAGCCACAGCATTCAGCAAGGCAGTTTCGACTTGCAGCCGGGTTCGGATAACCTTCTTGCGACGACAATGGTCGATGCTGGAGACGATACCGAACTGATTGCAAAGCTGTTGATCGAAACCGATCGAGGTATGTCACAATGCGAATTACCGGAATGAAACAGTTGCATGGCAAGAAACGCACATCAAGCGCGGTCATCGCATTGACCACTTCGCTTTGCCTGATGGCAGCGGAATGCCGGGCCGAGACTGCCTATATCGCACAGATTCCCGTTAATGTAACGACAACGGCGACCTTTGGCGACATCGGTTCTCAACCACAACCGCAGTGGCATCATTCTCCGACAAATCATTCTGCCGCAGGTACAAATAATGTGCCCGAGGCAAATATCGCACCGCATGGCAATAATCTGGCACAGGCGCTGCAAATAGGCATGCGCAATAGCGTGTATCAGCTTCAAGCCGGAACAGGAAATATATCGACTGCAGGAATCATAGGAAATTACGGCAACGTCAATGTGTTGCAGGCTGGAAATAACCTCAGATCGAATGTCGTCTTGCTGAACGGAGCTGGCCTCAACGTCAGCGTCCTTCAGCCCGCAGGTTCTGCGCCGGTCAATGTGCTGATCGCACGTCTGCCAGGCGGCGGATTGCTTATCAAGCGTTGAGTGGGCGCAGCAGCGTCCAGGAACAAAGGAGAGATACGAATGATGATACGTAGGGCGATCGCTGCAATCGGTCTGGCTGCGGCAATGATAGTGCCGGCTTCTGCAAGCCAACTGGTCTATCAGCCAACCAATCCGACCTTCGGGGGCAATCCGCTGAACGGCACATTCCTGCTGTCGACGGCGCAGACGCAGGGCGATGGTGTCAAGTCCGGCCAGCAACAGACGCCGGACCTGTCCGGCCTCAACAATGCATTGGGGAATCTTGGAAACATAAATCAGGGCACGGGTTCGAGTGGTTCGTCTCCGGTCATCGTGATCCAAAGCGGTCAGGTGCCGGCTAATCCTTGAGCCAAATTGATTGCGTCATCGTTCAGTTTTGTTGGGAGCGATTTATTCGAGCGGCCATGTCACGTGTTGGTTTTCCTGTCGCAGCCATTCTATGCGGGTTGGGTCTTGGTGGCTGTGCTGCTGCGGGCAGCAGCCTCGACCCGATGAGTACTCCGGCAACGCTTATGCCCGCCACGAAGTCGGGTGTGGCATTGGAGAGCCTTCCGCCGCCCATACAAAAGCTCGATGTGGCGGTCTATTCGTTTCCTGATCTGACTGGACAGAACAAACCCAATGAAAATTTTGCGGAATATTCCCGCGCACTGACGCAGGGCGGCGCACAGCTACTGACAGACGTGCTGACCAGGGCCGGCAACGGCAACTGGTTCAATGTCGTGGAGCGTACGGATCTGCAATCACTGTTGCAGGAACGGCAGATCATTCAGAACACCCGCTCGGCAGTCTACGGTGCAAAGGCTGGCGGTATCCCGCCGCTCCGGTTTGCCGGCGTGCTGCTCGACGGCGGCATCATAGGCTATGATTCCAACGAGACGACGGGGGGCATCGGTGCCAATTATCTCGGAATTGGCGGAAACACCCAGTATCGCAAGGATATCGTGACCGTATCGTTGCGGGCCGTCAGTGTCAGCACGGGGCGTGTGCTAGCCTCTGTCAGCACGACCAAGACGGTCTATTCCGTACAGGTGCAGGGGTCGGCATTCCGCTTTATCGGCGTCGATCAGCTGCTCCAGATCGAGGGTGGCATTACGAGAAATTCACCGACGACTTTGGGGGTCCAGGAAGGTATCCAGCTTGCAGTCTATTCGCTGATCTTCGAAGGCGTGAAGAATGGCCTGTGGCAATTCAGGGATGCCGCGGCCGGAGCGGCATTCATGCGATATCTCGATGAGCATCAAAGAGCGATGACGTACAAGCTCGACGCCAATGGCCGGCCGATCGGCCCGGCGCTTGCCATTCCCGCAGTCAGCGCAGCGCAACCGACCGTCGAAGCAGCGTCAAAACCTATCTTGGTCAAGGACAAGCCGAAGAGTTCATGATATCGGCACCGCCGCGACCTTATTTTTTCCGGCAGATTTCCGATTGCGCGTTATCAGGTCCGCAGGTTGCCGCCCCGTTCTGGGTACTTGCGCTCGGATTTGGTTTGGCGGGCGTCTTGGCGCCAGGCCCTTTCTCCAGGTTGGCGTTCTTCCGGACCGGAACACGTCCTTTCACCTGAGGAATTTGAGTCTCCGAAAATCCGGAGCGCCGGATGATGGGCTGGCTGTCGGCAATAGCATCTGCGGAGCCAAGCGTGTCGGCAAGAAGTACGATAACCGTAACCGCAATGATTTTATTGGGATTCATCATGTTGATATCGCTCCTAAATTGCAATTTCGGGCCGATATCACATTATCGGCCCCGAACATGCCGCTCTCGAGGTTTCAACCGGCCGGAGGCCTTCAAGTTCCAAATTTGCGGCGCTCGCCAGCGGTCTTTTTCTGACCGCAAGCGCGAGGCAATCAATCGCCTGGCGCTTTCACCGTTGGCTGCCGTCGCAGCGCGGTCAGTGTACCACCGTGCCCCGCCCGACGGTCGGCAGGCGGTTGTCCGTCGGCGCGGGCGCCGCCCGCTCGGTAACGCCGCTGCCCACGCTTGGAAAGATGCTGTTTGCCAATTGGACTGGCGCCTGCGTTCGTGATGCCTGCCTCGGCCTATGCGGCGCAGCGCGTCGATTGGCCGGAGGCGGAGACGAGGGCATGACCGAGGTCTCCGGCAGTTGTTCGACAAAGGCAGGATTTGATTGCACAGAGGGAGCCTGTTGCAGATAGCTTTCGTCGGATACGGCGCTGTCGGTGAGCGCAAGCATGGCGATCAGGGAGTAACCGACAATGAGCCTTGATGTCATCTGAATTGAATCCCTCGTGTGCCGAAAATATACAGCAAAAGTATATTCCTCTATAAAATAGAGAAATTTAAATAATTTTCGAATTTTGTCCGTTTAAATTGCGATTTAAATCACACTCTATTCGACATTATTACCAATTTATTGTAAAAGTGCAACTTAAATCGGGGAGGAAGGCATGCGTCTATATTGGAAATCGTCCTTGTTTTGCGTAGCTTTCTTGCTTTGGGGAGCCGGCGCTTCCTCGGCGCTCAGTGCCGAGAATAGTCCAGCGGTTCCGCAGTCAGGTTCTCAAAATGCGACGCCGGATGCCGGCAAGAACGATCCATCCAATGCCACATCTTCAGGTCCGGCCGCGTCCGCGCCCGTCGGCTCGCAGATTACCGAACAGAAATTCGATGCATGGACATTGCAATGCACCGCGGACAAATCGATGAAGCCGCCGTGCCAGATCATCTACCGATTCACTTCGCCGGATCAAAAGCAGGTATTCCTGGTCATCAGCATGGCGCGTTCTGCTGATGACAAGGTCGGCATGCAGATGGCTCTTCCACTTGGTTTTGCAATTCAGGGTGGCGTGAAGATGGGATTCGGCAGCAAATATTCGACGATGGCGAAAGTGTCGCGCTGCACCACGCAGGGATGTCTGGTGGAGGGCCTGTGCCCGCCCGAGATGCTCGCGGTCTTGATGAAGGAAAAATCGGGGAAAGTCTCGATCCGGATGATGCAGGGAAACACGGCGGAGCTTCCGATCTCTCTGGGCGGTTTCAACGCCGCCTTTCAGGCCATGCAAGCAAATGGCGGGTGAGGATTGAGGCGGTTCTGCCCGGTCGCGCGTGGCTGCAGAGAACAGCCCTCCGATATCGCCGACGACGGGGTCCGGTGACCTCCTGAAATTCAGAATCGTTTGGCTTTCAACGCGTTACATACGTGCGATGCCCGCAAATTTCCTGCAAAGCGGCGAAGGAAGCCGCTCGCACGACCTCCTTCGCCACCCTTATCGCCGGCCGAAGCTAGTTTCCATTCCTCGCTTGCATATCGGCGACATCGATCCCATGCGTGTCAAACCACCATTCCGGGGTCATATCGGGATATCTTTCGCGAAGGCGCAGATATTTGGAACGCAGCCTTTCCTGGCGTTCGACTTCCTGCTCGAAATACGGATGGTCCAGCGTTCCGCCCATCACATGGATGCGGCGAAGGAGCTTTCGCAGGATATATCCTTGCTCCTTGTTTCCCGGCCGGTAACCGCTCTCCATGATTGTCGTCACCGTGTCGCGCAGCGTGGCAAGCGCATCGGCGGGCGGCGTGCCGTTCAAGATCATGTCCAGGCGCTCGGCGCCGAAGCCGACGTCGATACAGGTCCCGAGCGGGTTGACGATGTTGCCGATCTCGATGCCGTCCTTGTAGAACTCGGTGCAGTACCCCGTGATGCTGCCGTCGCTCCAGGTGCATTCGTCATCCGGAATAATGGGTATGCGGCCGCGATAGAGCGGCGTCCATTCTTCCAGGCGATCCGGATGGATCGTGACGTGATCGGGCACGAGGCCAAGGGTCCCGAGAAACTCAAGCCAGAAGTCGATGGCGTCGCCGACAGTCATTTCCCTGAATGAGAAAAGCCCAAGCATGGTGAAGTGGAGGAAATGCGTTCCGTCCCCGATTTCGTCGAGATCGCCCATTCTGAGGCAAGCCTGACTATTGGCAACGGTTCCAATGTGGGAAGGATCGGGGAAGAAGGGTTTGTACTGCTGCATTCCGGCGCTACAGAAGAGCGTGGTATGATCGTGCGGCCGTACCGAGTCCATGCGTGTAAAGTTGATGCCTTTGGAAAGGCAGAAGTTCCGGTATTGCTGGATCAGGCGTCCCGCGATGACATAGGCAACCTCCTTTGCTGTTTGTGTGCCTTCCGAAAAGATAGCGACAAGATGCGGGATCTGCAATGCGAAGGTCCGAGTTCCATGCCGTAGGCAGTGAAAAGGGCCCTTCTCGGCCACAGATCCTCTCCACCTTTGCTACATGCCTGTCTTGTTGATGTTGTAGATCAGGCTCCAATACGTCGATTGCTACCATAAACAGGGGAGACGAGATTGCTTCATCGACCAGTTTCGTGTACGGCCTTGACCCACGATGATCGTAAACGAGCGCCGTGCTGCGGTCGTTGCTCTCGGAAAATGCCAGCCTCTCATCAATGCTGATTGTCCATCAACTGCGCTCCGTCGCCGAGCACACACTGAAACATCATGGTTAAACAGAAAAAGCCCTTTATTATCGAAGTCAAAACCACCCGCCGAATGAAATCAAGACCAGCCGAACCAGCGAAGTCGATCTGGGGAAACCTTGTCGTTGACCTCAAGCAGACGCTGGCAATGGAACAGGAGACGCCGGCCGGATTGCCTGCGCATCAGGATTGTGCGGAGCAGCCGGATCTTGGTTCCGTAGCGGCCGCGGATCGTAACGAGGCAACGGCTCCGCAGCCCGAGTTCCAGTTCCTTGAGAAATGGATTGCAAAGAAGGCGGAAAGGCCGAAAGCCGGTTCGCAGGGCGTTGTTGAGGCGTTTCTTGCGCGGCTTGACCAGCAGAAGACCCTGCTTGCGGAGTTTCAGGCGGACCCGGATGGTTTCAGGCGCTGGCGCTCGGCATGGTTTCGCAAGGTCGCCGGCGGCTTCGGCGTGAGCGTCAGCCATGATCGGATCGATGCCGGCGGCGGTCTGCGCTATGTCGTCGTCGATACGCTCGATGACGTCTCTCGGTTTCTCGATGACCTCCGTCACCACGCGCAAACCGACACCGATTTCCAGCAGGCATTGGAAGCGAACCGCGTGCACCGTGCCGCTCGCCTGGTCGGCGGCAAAGCAGTGTGATGGGTTTTTGCCACAACGACATGCGAAAAATCTGAGACCTGAAGCGCGAGACGCGAATCCCATTGGATCGAGACGCGCTTTAGCCACCTCATTTGAGAACGCGGACGACAATGCGTTGTCCGATCGCCAGGGGCGCGTCGCGTGCAACGGTGATGATGCAGTTTGCCGTTCTCATATCGCTGTGGTCCCGGGAATTCTCGGTCGACCTCGCACGTGTCAACACCTTGGAGACCCGGCTGATACGCCCTGAAACGGTTTGCGTGACTGCGAGTTCTGCCCGGCGCACATCGGGCTGTGAGCGCAGGAGGTTGGTGGGCCGGCCCTCTATCCGGCCTGTCGGGTCGACCGGCTGCGGCTGAGGCTGAGGTTTGAGAAGGTCTGCGGCGGGAGCGGATCTACCCTCGAGGGTGGCGATTTGCTGCGTCGAGGTGGTGATCTCGTTTTCCAGGTCGCCATATCTCGATCCAGCGGCCTCGATACTCGATTTCTGGAGTTCCGTTTCGATTGCCGTGGCTAGGCCGACCTGCTCCTTCACGCTTGCCAGCTTCGAGTTTTTTCCTTGGCATATCGTAGCTACCTACTTCACATAGGCCACACGACTGGAACGCAATACTGTAGGATCTGCCGGCTATCGCCTTGCCAGCAGGAAGATCATTTCACAATCATCTCGGTTGCTCGTCTTTTGGTCGGTGATAATTCCAGGTGCTTATCTAGATTCAACTGACCATTCATCATGGATATCAATTGATGTTCCGCCAGTTCGCGATCTCATCGTAAAAGTACAATTGCGAGTAGTTTCGGGACCAGTAGGTGTCGATGTCGAATGAAACGATGGCGATATCAGGCTTTTGTGCAATGCGAATATAGATTGATATCGGCAGCCTCCTGCGGCGATATTCGATGTCGACCTCGGCGGAAGGCATCCATCCCCTTCGGCCTGATATGGTGACGTCGCACCATCTAATTTCCCTTGTGCATCCGAAGATGTGGACGCGGGAGCCCGCCAGGACCATCCCGACGGCCGGAAACCGGGTGTTTGGTCCTGATCGAAGCACGACATTGCTCTTTGCACATCCGATTGCCGCCGCCTGAGCGATGATCGGGCATGTCATCGCCAGAGCGCTCACCAGAAGCGTTCGTGTGATCTTGGCTTGGAACTTCAAGTTTCGACGGCATCCTTCCCAACCACATCGACGACCGACCCCATGCTTGGGACAGCTCGTAACGGCTGCCGGCGACATAGCCCGTTTCCGTGCAGATCGTATGGAGATTGCGTACAGAACCGGTGAAGGAAAACAGGTGCTAGGAGGAGGTCGCCTTCTTTCTGCGGGCACCCTCCATGCGGCGCTCCCACAAGACGAGCAGGAAGCTTGACGCGATGATGATGAAGGCGCCGACAAAGACATTTGTCGCGGGAACCTCAGCCCAGATCACATAGCCGTAGACGAAGGCCCAAACGAGGCCGCTATATTCGATGGGCGCGAGCGTCGAAGCGGGTGCATGTCGGAAGCCTTCATAGAGCAGAAACTGTCCGATCGTAGAGATCACGCCGAGGGTCAGCATCAGCGCCCAGCCGCTGGCATCGGGCGTCTTCCATGTCCATGGGAAAGACAGGGCGCAGGCAATGCCGAATATCAGGCTCGTGGCGTACATCTGGGTGAGCGTGGTCTCGCTTCGGCTGACAAGCCGGACGAGGATCGTGCTCCATGCCCAACAGAATCCCGCGACGATGCACATGGCTGCGGGTAAAAGATTGGGCGAGTGGCTTGGATTTGTCGCGATCGTCACGCCGATGAAGCCGCCGATGCCGGCGATCCAGCGGCCCGCATGGATCTTCTCCTTGAGAACGAAGATCGACAGAACCATGACGATGATCGGCGCCGAGAAATACAGTGTCGTCAGTTCTGCCAGCCCCAGGTGGCGGGCCGCGTTGTAAAACAGCAACCAGGCAAGCAGCATCAGACCGGCGCGCAGGATGACCGTGGCGCGATAAGGGCTTTTGAAAATTGACGGATGATCTCGATAACGGACGAGCGCGCCTGCGACCAGCACGATGACGAGGCTGCGCACGAAGAGGATCTCTGGGACTTCATAGCTGGCGACCAGCCACTTCACCATCGCATCCTGAAGCGAAAAGCAGGCATATCCGGCGCAGGCAAGTGCAATCCCGGCAATGGGTCCCTTCTCACTGGTTCCGGAAATCATATGGCCTCGCAGGATATTTCGAATCGGCATGGTCACTTCCCGTTGCAGGAAGCGGTTTGCAACGCAATGGCGCACAAGCGATCTTCTGGCTAAGCACTTTCCGTCGAGCTGACAAGGCAGCATGAAGTCATGATGCTGCTTCCATCATACGTTTGGATGCGAACTGTGGGGATATTGCCGCCCGCCGGGTGCTGGTTATCGTCGCCGGGCCCCCCGATCGGAATCAATTGCGAGTGGGTGGGCATACGGTGGGATTTCGCACGACGATCCTGGTTAGGCTCGCAGCATGCTTGTCCGCTTCCCATTTATTTGTTGTCCGTCTGCCGGTTCGTTCCCCCCGCCTTGCATCGATCGTCGTTCGGTTGTTGTTGAGTGAATGCAAAATTCGATGGCATGACAGCGGCTGTCGCAGCGATCGGCATGACGCAGCCGCTTTTAGTCAGGGCCGGCCCATCGAATGGTGCGGCCGATCAGACCTGGGTGGAAATGATGGTATCGACGCGGATAATCCCTGAGGCGACACCGCGTTCGTGATATTCCTTGCCATTGTTCACCTCGATGACGGTATAGAGTTTCTCGTTGCGAAAGACGCTTGCCATTTTGGTCGTCTTGTCCTCCGCGGGCGCGGCATCGATATCCATGAAATCCAGTTCCCTTTCGGACGCCACGATACGGGCATCGCCGGCAGTGCGGGCGGCAACGAGGACCTCACCATGCGATTTTGCGTCAAGCCAGTTGGGGTCGTTGTCGGCCGCGATCGCGACCAGACTGTAAAGCTTCAGAGGCGTATCCATCTTCCATCTCCTTGAAGGTCGGAAAGGTTGCAGACCGGATGGGCGGGAAGCTCGACTGCCGTTTCGTTGGCCATGGAGAGAAAGCGGAAAAATCTCCATATTCTTCAGCACCATCGCGTCCGCTTGGCACGATCTGCAACCTTATGGGGCCAACGCTGGGCCTTGCGCGTTGTTCCGGTTCGATGCGTGTATTTGACGGATGTCCGTTACCCAGGCAACGGATTGGACATGGGAGCGAGGCTTGCCGGAAATCCTTCCTGAAGGAATTGCCGATGAGTGGAAACTACCCGACGCGGCGGTCGCTGGGAGGTGCGTCTGCCTCGGCTTCCCCTGGGTTATTCTCGGGCCTGTATATTGTCGCGGTCTGTCGAAATCTTGCGAGGACTTCTTCGCCGTCCACGGATGCTCGTGTTCTCTCCATGATCTCGCGTTCTTTGGCCGCCTGCTCCCAGTGATGCTGGCTGCGACCCCAGGGCCGGCCGGCTGCCTCCCAAATGGCGTAGGCTCGCTTGCTGATCCACTCGAACCGTTCATCCGTCATTTTTTCCTCCTTCGTGGACGCTCCGAACAACTGCGGGTGAGCGCGAATGTTCCCTATGGGGAACAATAATGATTCTGACGTGTTCCACTTTAGGTTCAGAACTTCACAGGCTCATGAATCCACGACAACGACAGGAGGATCTGATGGCTTTGACGTTGATCAGCAAGGCCTTTGCCGAGGATACGCCGATACCGAGCAAACATGTGCTGGAAGGGGAGAATGTATTTCCGCCCCTTGCCTGGGGCGGCGCTCCAGAGAGAACCCAAAGCTTCGCGTTGATCGTCGAGGACCCGGATGCACCGGGTAGAACATTCCGCCATTGCGGCATCGCCAATATTCCCGCGCGATGGGGTGCACTGGTTGAAAACGTCGATACGATGCAGGAGCAGGCGCTACGCTTCTACAAGAATGATTTTGGCAACGCCCGCTATGACGGTCCGCAGCCGCCGAGCGGCGACCCTCCCCACCGTTATGTTTTCCGGCTTGCCGCCCTTGATGTGCCGAGGGTGACACTTCCTGAAGCCGCAGGAGCGGAAGCAATGTGGCGGACGGTGAAGAAACATATACTTGCAGAGGCAAGCCTTACCGGCACCTATCAGGCGTAGGCCGCGATCTGCAAGCCGCCGCCCTCGTCAGACCTCCATCACGTCTTCGAATGATTCGGGGAAGCTTTCCCGCGCCAGTTGCTCGTTGATGACGAGCATTGCTTCATAAGAGGTCGGATCGAAATCCTTGTCGACGGCCACGACCTCGCGTCCGAAGAGCAGGTTCAGGCGAGCTGCGTCGAGGTTGCCGCGCTCGAAGGGCTCGGCTCCGAAATAATGCCAGAGCGCGTGCAGGAATGCGGCGTCTATCCGGTGTTCCTGCGATCCCGGCCGCGCCCGGCGCGGCAGTTTCTTGATCGGCGTGACACCTTTCGGGTTGGCGCGGCGAATGGTGAATTGCACACCTGTGCCCGGCATGCCGGAAGGAAAGCCGCGGTGTTTCGTCATGTCGGGAAGCGTGCCCATGGCTGCTGCTCCTCTCTTGTTAAGCAATCGGGTAGCCCTTTTCCGATGTCAGGCAAGCCGATGCGATGGAGAAGGTCGTGAAGATGCACTCTGTCGTGATTTCCTTCCTCCAGTCAATCGCGGCGCCGGGCTTTCGCGCGCTCCCAAGGTGGCGCAAATCGTGGAGCGATGGGCCATCTGTTCCGAAGGCGGAACTATCGCTCGAGGGTGAGCGGAGCGATTTGCGAAGAGGAGCCATGCACAGAAAAGCTCAGCTCTACGTCAGGCAAGTGGTAGACGCACGCGGCGAAGGCGACGAAGAATGCCATGCCGAGGATGAAACGAAAGAATATCGGCCACAGATAAACGCTGACGATCGGCGTGAGGCGTGCGAGCATCGAAAGCCAATCGACGAGCGTGGGCGTCTTCTGTTTGTACATGACATTCCCCCTGCCAGATCCTGCAGTGTCGTTTGGTGCTATGCCGGCCTCCACTCAAAATCCATGTCTGCGAAAGGCCAGCTGCCGCAGCGACAGCGGTTGCCGCATGAGGAGATCGGGCGGTGGCCTGCCGATCTCGGAAAACAACATGAATAGGATACAGGTTTCGTGGAGATCGGATGCAAGCTTGGTGGATACCGATGCCGTCCACCATTGCTGTGCCGGCTATTGAGCCCACGTCCGAAGGATTGTGGCGGCGATATCTTGCAGTGTCCCCGCGCCGTTTGAGGTCGTGGAGCAATGAGTTCTTCATGCCCGTGCGATCCGTTATCCATTTTACTTTTACGTAAGCTTCATTAAACTTCCGGGCGAGTTCGCTATTTGCTTGGGGGGATCGGATGGGCAGCAGTGCAGATGTCGTCATCGTCGGAGCTGGCCTGTCGGGCCTGGTTGCCGCCTGCGAGCTGATAGATCGCGGAAAACGGGTGGTCCTCGTCGATCAGGAGCCGCGCGCAAGTCTCGGTGGTCAGGCTTTCTGGTCTCTTGGCGGGCTGTTCATGATCGATACGCCGGAACAGCGGCGGATGCGAATTCGTGACAGTCTTGATCTCGCCCGTCAGGATTGGTTGGGTGCCGCGGCCTTCGATCGGGCTGAAGACTTCTGGCCGCGCGCCTGGGCGGACGCCTATCTCGATTTTGCCGCTGGTGAAATGCGCAACTGGCTGCATGGGCTCGGCATGCGCTGGTTCCCCGTTGTCGGTTGGGCCGAGCGCGGCGGGGGCCTCGCCAACGGGCATGGCAATTCCGTGCCGCGCTTCCACCTCACCTGGGGGACCGGCCCCGGTGTTCTCGATCCATTCGTAAAGCGTGTTCTCGCGGCAGAGAGGGAAGGCAAGGTCGAACTGCTGTTCCGTCGGCGCGTGACGCGGCTGATCGGCGATCACAATGGCATTACAGGTGTGGAAGGCGAGATCCTGGCGGAAGACGGCATCTCCCGTGGTCAGCAGTCGAACCGTGATGTCGTCGGGGATTTCCGCATCGAGGGCGGCGTGATCGTGGCGAGCGGCGGCATCGGCGGCAATCAGGAGCTGGTTCGCCGCGCCTGGCCCGTCGAACGTATCGGGTCACCCCCTGAACGAATGCTGAGCGGCGTGCCCCATCATGTGGATGGCCTGATGATCAGCCATGCCGAGGCGGCCGGCGCACGGCCGATCAACGGCGACAGGATGTGGCACTATACCGAAGGCATCGCGAACTGGGACCCGATCTGGCCGAACCATGGCATTCGTATCCTGCCGGGGCCGTCTTCGCTCTGGTTCGATGCCGATGGCAATCGCATGCCGGCACCCTGCCTGCCGGGCTTCGACAGTCTCGCGACGTTGCAGCACATCTGCAAGCTCGGGCACAGTTACAGCTGGTTCGTGACCACGCAGAAGATCGTCAAGAAGGAATTTGCTCTTTCGGGCTCCGAACAGAATCCGGATCTTACGGGGCGCGACATCGGGCTCCTTCTGCGCAGCCGTCTTGGCCGGTCGGCTCCCCCGCCGGTGGAAGCCTTCAAGGAAAAGGGCAAGGATTTCGTCGTTGCCGAAACGCTGGAAGAGCTGGTCGCCGGCATGAACCGGATCGGCGACCGCCCGCTCGATCTTGCCCATCTGCGCACCCAGATTGAAGCCCGCGACCGCGAATTGGACAATCCCTTCGCCAAGGACGCCCAGATCGTCGCGTTGAGACAGGCGCGCGGCTATCTCGGCGATCGGTTCATGCGCACGGCTCCGCCGCATCGCATATTGGACGCAAAGGCTGGCCCATTGATCGCCGTGCGTCTGCATATTCTCACTCGGAAATCTCTGGGCGGGCTCGAGACCGACCTGAACAGCCAGGCGCTCGGGCGGGGCGGCGCGCTCATACCGGGATTATATGCCTGCGGCGAGGCGGCGGGCTTTGGCGGCGGCGGATACCACGGCTACAACGCCTTGGAAGGCACGTTCCTGGGAGGGTGCATCTTTTCCAGCCGCAATGCGGGGCGGGCGGCATGAGGCAGTCGAAATAAACGCTCATGTGACAAGGGTGTCCGACGACACTGCGAGGGCATGCAGTCTCGTCGGACGCTGCAATGGCCGGCTCGGGGGTGGCATCCAAGCCGGTAGCGAAAGTCATAGCATCTACCACAGGTTTATTTAACCTACCCGAATGGACGGCTGGAAGCCTTGCGCGATGTGCGGCGGTGCTGAGGCCTCTCTTTTCGTCACCATGGCGGTAAGGACAATCACCGGCGCCTCAACTAATAGATTGCGTATTATTCTTTGCCCCTCGATACGCGTTTTGCCTGCAAAGGCGACCGGATCACTCATGCCCCATGTTCTGCTTGCGGAGTTTCCTGATGAGCCGATTTTCGCCAGTGGCGCGAACGCAGAAGGTATAGAAGCATCCTTGCGCGTTCGAAATAGCCTGGCGTTGGCGGCGCGTCGCAATCGTCACGCGAGGGAGCCTGACGAACCTCGCTACGGGAGCCGGTTGGCACGGTGTTGTTGGCAACGCCGTGCCATGCAGAGGCCCGCCGGTCGGGCGTGAGGTCAAGCATGCCCGCAAGCGGCGCGTGATATTGCATGGCTATCTCGTCCGGCCGGCCGGCATGGTTTTTGAGGATAACAAAAGCCCACCCCGTGAACGCCAGGGCGCCGACAAAAAGAAGCATGGAAAGATAGTGGCGGAGCAACGTTTCGGAACCCGGTTTGTTGCAAGGCCACTAGAAGCCGAAGATTGCATCGGCATTACAAAAGCTCGACTGGTCGAACGAGGTCGCCAAGTGGGATCGCAGCGCGTTCGTCCGAAGGAACTGGCTACGATCCCGGATCGACACCTACTAGACGTCAGGCATTGTCATTCTTGCCGAACCAGAAGTCGAGTTCGCGTATGCGGCGCTTGTCATAGGGCTGGTCCGGCGATTTGATCTGCCAGTTGCCGTCATTGGCAAGACCGGTCCACTTGGGCGCGCCATTTTGCTTTTGAACGGACTGCCGCCAGCGATACTGGGCATAGATCTCCATGATCTTGCCGGCATATTGGCTGGCAAGATCGCCGTTGCCGGTGATGATCACCAGGTTCTCGTCGTTCACGCCGCTCGCCTTCGGACCCATATTGTGCGAGCCGGTCATGACGACGGGGGTGGGGCCAAACGGATCGACGATCACCACCTTGCTGTGGACCATGGCATGGGCTGTCGGCAGCTTCAGAACTTCCTTCTGCCAATAGGCAAAGCGGCCGGGGATCGCGGCGGGCAGGACGACGTCGGCATTGGCGTCGATACGCTCGCCTCTGTTGAACAGCACGACCGGGTTCTTCTCCGTGCCGGGGTTCTGGTTGACCACGCCCTGAATGTAGAGATTGGGTTTGAAGGACGGGCTCGACGGAGACGCAAGCTCGATGATGTCGTTGAGAAGCGTGCCGCGAGGTCCGGGATTGAACATGGCAAACAGGATGCCCTGTTGGGCGCTCCGTATCAGCTCACCCGCCTGTTCGAGGTCAAGTCCCTCGCGCATGGGCGTGAACCAGACCGTGGTATTGGGAGCCTTGGGTGTTGTCCTGGGCTGGGCATTGCTTGCGTAGAGCGCGGGTGGGGAATCATTGCCATCAGCGGCAAGCGTCTTCCATTGGTCGAGGTAGAATTCCGCCACGGCCGGGTTGTCGATCAGAAGCGCATTGTTGGCCTGGGTGCAAAGACCGGTCATCGTCCAGTTCGTGCTGCCGGTCCACACGGCCTGAGGCGACTTGTCAGCGTCGCAGATGACCAGGAACTTATTGTGCGCCAGTGCCCTCGGCGCGCTCATGCGGTCCTTGACATCGCAGGCGGAAAGGTCGGATCGGGCATCCTCGTTTTCGTCCTCGCCCTTCTTCTTCACGCTGCCGTTGCCAAGCACGACATGGGCGCGCTTCTTGAAGCCCTGTAGCAGAGGTATGAGTTCCGGATCGTCGAGCTCGAACAGGGCGGCATAGATGTGGCCGCCATTCGTCTGGGTATCGTTCAGGAGCGATACCAGCTTGTCGCGGATCGGCCCTGCCAGAAATCGGCGGATCGGATCATCCGGAGTTCCGATCGCCTTCTTGAGTTTGGTGGTGGGGGATTCCTCGGGTAGCGCGCGTGCAAGCCATTGGCTGGCGACGATACCTCGATTGAAATAGCAGCTGACATGGCCGCTGGTTTCAGCCCCGATCTGCATGGCATCGCTCCAGTCCGATACGTGATCGGCCGATTCCTGCAGTGCCGTCTCGGGCCCGACCATGGCGGAGACCCTGTAGGCGACGACATCGCCTGGATTGACGGCGAAATCGGACCAGAGATATTTCTGGATCGGCCACTCCGTCGTCGGCTTGCGCGTGCCTTCCTCCACGGCTGGCCCATCGGCGAAGCCGACCCAGCTGGCGACGATCTCCTCATGATAGCCCTCGGCATCGACATCGGAGACCGTATTCGGGCTTTGCGGGCTTCCGGCTGCGCGCTTGATTTTTCGACGCAGGGCAAAGCCACGGCATTGGTCGATGAAGTCGCTGCGCCAGGCAATAAGAGCACTATCGACACCGGGATGCACGATCAGACTTATGTTCATTGTACCTCTCCCTGGATGATGGCTTCGGTTTCTAAAATTGCTGCCGAGTATGAGATTTGCGCCGGCGCCCCCGATCACCGCGCGGCCTTGACCGAAACGTCCGTCAGGCGAGCGGAGCGCCGGTCTGATCGTCGGTCTTGATCGTCTGAACGCTGAAGCGGACGAACAAGGCCACGGTCTCGCCGCCGGTAAATCGGATGAACAGCCCGCCATCGCCATGGACACGGTTGTCGTCGGCGAAGCTGCCGGAATTGCCCTGCATGAAATGAATGTCGTGGATGCCGCGTTCCGGGCTGAAATGAAAGGTTTCGTCGCTTCCCTGATCCTGAAAATACTCTCCGAAGGCGACAATGACGGCGCTTGCATCCGCCTTTGCGCGCTCGATCTGTCCGTCCAGCATGTTGGATAGCGACAGCTGCGCGCCTTCGGCGGGAATCGCGGTCATGTCATTGATTGGGAAAAGCGTGTCGCGAATATAGTCCAGACCCTCGCCATCCGGTCCGGTCTGCAACGCCTTGAAGCCCGCCGGACCTTGTGCCAACCCGGCTATATCGTGGCCGCTATTGTCCTTAAAGTCCGGGTCGTAGTGTACAAGCACTTCGCTACCGTCGACGGATTGGACATTCACGGCAATCCTGAAATCCTCGTCACCCGCCTTCACCCAGATCTCATAATGCGGCGAGGACCCTGACGGCTTCATCGTGCCATCGGCAACCTTGCCGACCAGGACTCCATAGGTGCGCTGGGCATTCTTGGGCTTCCGGCGTTCACGTGTCATGAGAAAGGACCTCTATCGGGGGCTAGAAAATGCTTGCCTGGTCGCCTGCCAGCAGCTGTTGCGGCACTTGGACGAGACGCCAGGCGGGATCTGCGGTGAGTATGAAAATCATGTCGAACCGGTCGTCGGGCCAGATCGGCGCCTCTATCTCACTTTGCGTCATGGCTGTGACGATCTCATGAATTGCCTTGTGTTCCCAGGCGATGAGCGCGATGCCATCTTGATGTCGGATGGCCTCGGCTAGTGCGGCCTCTTCGCCGCGTGCGTGGTCTGTGTTGACCGCAAATCCCAAAAGATCGGCAAGCGGTTGCAGGGTCGAGTGGGTGCGATGGCTATGATGCTTGTCGTCGGGATGGGCGGCATAGAGCGAGGTTGGCCTTTCGATAGGGCTTTGCGCGCTGCTCTTGCCAAGCGGATAGAATAGTCGAACCAGAGCCCCGGCCCGCTGCCATCCCCTTACGGTCAGAAAGTTTTCGTTCGGCGTGCCATCAAGCTGGACGCCCTGATCCTTGCCGCCGTCGATCGGACGTTCGGCGTGGCGGATAATCATGATCTTGTGTGGCGCCAAGGAAGATCCCTCGATAATGCTTGGATTTCAACGATTTTTGTCAAGTTCGGAACATGGGCTGTGGGATGCCGGCACGCCATCGTCGCATGGACGGCGCACCGGCTTTTGCGTGCTATGCTTTCAACGCTTCGTCATCATCGACATGCTCCGATACGCCATTATCGATCATCGCCACTATTTTGGGGAGACCGTATTTGGTGGGATCGCCATTGCTGTCTGCAAAGACGAACTGCCGCCAGATCTGGAGCTGTGTTTTGGCCTTGGATGGTGAACTCGGCAGATGCCTGAGCTTCGGTTTCCACTGGCCATTGACCATGACCGTTGCACCCCATGCGCTGCGCAGCGACGGGCCATTGCCATCAAGGAAGGAGAAAGCGTAGGCGACCTGGATGGCCGTGTTCCATTGGCTGTCGGCCGGCGGTTTCGTGCTCCAGCCATTATCGGCAACTGTGGCTCCATTTACAGGCGCCGCGAGAGGAAGTTCGCCCAGGATCGAAGCAAGACCGTCACGCCATTTCTTCGTCGTTGCCAGGTCACCTGCGAAGCTAGGGCCGCTCGAAGAGAGCGTGGTCAGATCTTTGGTCAGCTTGTCGAAAAGCGTGTTGAAGTGATTGCACACGTCCTGAGTATATTCGGTCTCGTGGCTGTTCTGATTGCAGCAGCCGGAGGTCGAGCGATCGGTATCGTGGTAGTAGTTGTTTGAAGTGTCGATCGAGTCCGTGAACTGATAGCCGTCGGCGCCGGTCGAATGGCACCCGCCCGCGCCGCCAGGCGTGAAGTGGCAGTTGTTCTGCCTGTTGTCATAGTAGCTCACACGCGACAGGCCGAGGAGGCGCGCGACCTGCCGGTGCAGGACGAGGCGATCGATTGCCAGGGCCCAGCCATAGGTCGCCGCATAGTCGGAAACAGAGAAGGAGGCCGGATTGGAGCCGAACTCCGCGGAGATCTCAGGAATTCTCCCCAGCGTCGTCAGCGCGATCCAAATGGGCAGCGTCGTATAATTCTTCTTGATCTCCGCCGAGACGACATCGAACGTCAGGCCGCGCAACCTCTGCTCATTGTCGTCGATCGCCGCAGGCGGGTTGCCATTGATAAGCCTGGCAAGCTCCGCCGTCGCATTGTAGGTGCCGAGCAGGTGGGTCTGGAATTTGCCGTCCGCCACCAAGGTCTTGCACACGCCGTTAATCGTGTCCGGCGCGTTTGCCGCGGCAAGCTGGGCATGAAGCTGAACGCGGAGCTTGAGGGCGCAGATCTGTGCGGTCAGATCGGCCAGAAGGACCTGTAATGCGTCATCACTCGCGCGTGCGACCCAGGTATTGGCCTTGACGATCGTCTGGACCGAGACTTGCGCCAGGTCATTTGCAAGCGTCCCGCGCATAAACCCGTCGGCGTTCTCCAGCTTGGGAATGAGATCATTTTCAATGTGCTGGAGGACGGCATCCGACCAGCCATTGTTTGTATCCGATGAGCCGCCCGCGCTGCTCGGCAGGTTCTGACTGCACCACGTGAAGAAGGCCTGGACGTCGCCATCCACCTCTTCGATCTTGAGATCGCGCATGTAGGTCTTGAGTTCGTTCACCGCGCTTTCGATCATCTGACCGACGACTTTGAGATCGCTGCCAGATGAACCGAACAGACTGCCGAACACCGAAAACAATCCGGAGAGCCCAGCTGCTGCGACGGGTCCCCAAGGCGGCGGCAGCGCGAAAGACAGATTGGTGGCGACGCCCTGCACCAGGTTCAGCACGTCCACTCCATCCGAGCCGAGAAGAGCGGGATGCTGCTGGTCCGGCATCGCTGGAGGCGGACGCACGGGTTGTGGCAGGACGCGCGGCAGGCCGCTTGCACGGTCGAACTGGATGGATGGAAAGACGAAGTCGATATCGATGAGATTGGTGGTTCGCGTGTATATGACGCTTCCCGCGGAGCAATCGAAGAACGGCTCGTCGAGGATGTTGAGCTGGGCCTTGATGACCGTTTCGCCGCTCAAGAGCGGATAGCGGCCTGCAAGCGTATCGAGCAGCTGCTGCGCAAGAGCCGTCGCGCCGGCCCGGCGTTCGGCAGGGCTCGCAGCGATCGCCGCAGCGACGGGTGTTGCCACCAGAGAATTGCTTGAGCCAACACGGAGCATATCGGCAAAGGCCTGGACGTTCAGCTGGTGCTGTTCCGGCGAAAACTGCCGGCCGCACGCTTCATCGTATGCAGGAAGGAAGCTATCCGCATAGTCGGCAAGGGAGCGCCCGTCGCGCGGGGCGCACCGGAAGTGAAGTGCTGCATGATAGTGAAAGGGAAGTGCTCCGGCGATGACCGGCGCGGTTGAGAGCGAACTCGTCATGATCCTGTACCACTCCGATTAGCCGTTGTTGGTCCACCATTCAGTCAGGGCAAGCGACATCAGATCCGCGGCGACAACGCGGGAGAGGGGCTTGTCGTTGTAGCTGATTGCTGCGAGCCCCCTGTAGGTCGGGCCCAGGCCGTTGGTTTCGATGGATTGTGCAAGCGTGGCGATCTTGTCGAGCTTGTCCTTGGGGTTCGACCATACCCATTGCTGCTTCAGCAGCTTCACCGCGAGATCGGCGGTAAACTGCATGAACAGCAGCTGTTCCTCGAAGGGGCGAGGTTTGTTCGCGTCGACGAAATCAGCCATGTTGCTCCAGAAATCGGCCTCGGAATCCTTGAGCCAGACCTTGGCGATCTCGGCGATGTCGGGATTGTCCGGGATCGGGGCATCCTTGTCCTCGGTGGTGGCGCCGCCCATCACGCCCCGAACCGCCATGAGGGGCGCGGGCGCGAAATACGTCCTGAGCATGAAGTACATGGAGAGGCCGGCGCTGATGCCGCCAATGACACTCATCGCAATGGTTACATACTTGCAACGGATACCCGCGCAGGCAGGACCGTCTGCGGCGGCTTGAACCTGCTGTCGAAGCTCGCCGACGTGCTGACGAAGCTGCTGCATCTCTTGCATCTGCTGCCGATTGCCCGCTTCCACGGCGACGAGAATGTCCTGGTTTGTAACGCGCGCGCCATCGGCGGGCATTTGCGCCATCTGGACCTCGGCAGCAGGTATCGCATCGTCTTGCGCCAGGATTCTGTTGAGGCGCTCGATGTTCGCGTCTATCTCGGCCTGCCGCTGCTCGTCGGCGTTTCGCTCGAACTCCTTTTGGTCCTCGCTGATGCGTTCCGGATCGCTGCGGCTCGCGTCTGGTTCTCTTGATACACCACTGTTGTCGTCCATGGTTCCCTCGTGGAGGTTGAAATTGTGAAATTGACTGGCGGTATCAGGTGTCGAAACTGTCGTTTGGACACGCGGCATCCTGTCGGTGACGCGATCCGCGACCCATACGATTTGGGTGCCTTGAAAGGCATGCTATCCATTGGACTGCGATCGGCTCAGACCCCCGACAGGCGCCGGGTAAAACCAACTTTGCTGAGCCGTTTATGTCGGATCGACCTTATGCATTTTGCTTGTCGATGTCTGCGTCCATTTTTGACACTTCCGATTTGGCGGGGCAACGGACCGCTGTTCCGTTGCCGTGCCTCTCGTTTCGGTCTTGGCCCGTGTCCATAGTTGCCTATGAAAATTGTCTTTGAAGCCGGAATGTGATCTTGCGTCTCGAGGCAAGTGTGGCCAGAGTTCCAGAACCTCCCGACGCCGGCGCGGCGCGAAACGTTTCGGCACACCGTATGAAAGCACCAAAAAGAATCGGCATTCTGGACGTCGCTCGGTTGGCTGGCGTATCCGCTACGACGGTGTCGCGCGTCCTGAACGGCCAGGCCGACAGCCGCATCAGCCTGGAGACGCAGGAGCGCGTCAGGGCGACGGCGAGCAGCGTCGGCTATGTCGTCAACCGTCTAGCAACATCGCTTAGAACGCACAGAACCGGCGTCTTCGGGGCGATCGTCAACAGCCTGTCGGGTCATTATCAGCCGCATCTGACGAGCCGCCTCCAGGCTGCGGCGCAACGCCGTGGCGTGGAACTGCTGGTCGCCCAGGCCAAGGCGGAGGCCGGCGAGATCGCTGGTCAGTTGCGCCTGTTTCAGCAGGATTTCTTCGACGGCGTCATCATGGTCAGCGACCTTCCCGGCCAGCAGGCGCTCTGCGATCATCTTGACCTTATGGGCAAGGCGCATGTGACGCTCGGCGCGGGGCTGACCGGTCCGCTCCCCGCCGTTCTCACCGATGACCGGCTGGGCATGAAACTGCTGTTCGACCATCTGGCGGGGCTTGGTCATCGCAGCATCTCCTTCGTCTACCGCATCAGCCGCAGCGCGCTTCGCGATCGCCTGTCGATTTTCGAGGAGATGGTTGCCGCGAGCGCGGGCTCCATCGTCGGCGACGTCATTTTCTTCGAGAAGGGCGAACGCGACGGCAAGCTGCTGGCTGATCTATTGGCTTCGCCACAACGCCCGACGGCGCTCATCTGCGGCAGTGACGGGCTTGCAATCGAGGTCGTCGCCTTCCTGCGCGATCTCGGCTTGCACATCCCCGCCGATATCTCCGTCGTCGGCTATGACAACGTGCCCGACACCGCCTATTGGTCGCCGCCTTTGACGACTGTTGCGCAGCCGACGGACGCACTATGCGAAGCCTCGCTTGACCTTCTGGTTGAGCTTTCGAATCTTCCGTTGGACGTGCGCGTTGCAAAGCGTCCGATGCGCTTCGTGCCGCCCGAACTTGTCATACGTGCGTCATCGAGCTCGCCTAGCTTGCGGCCATTCTCCCTTGCGTGAATGAAACGACGGTTTTGAGCGCAAGTAGCCGTTCTTCGTTTGCGCAAACGTTTGTGCAAAAGCTCTAACAGGAAAGTTTGCCGATGTCCGAATATCTGCTCAGCGGCTTCAACAGCCCGGTTACCCGCCGCACAACCCTTCTGATGGGAGCGGCGGCCGGCCTCTCCGCCTTCGTCCCGGCGCTTCCCGCTTCAGCCGATGACGGCAGCGACAAGAGGCGTGAGCTGCGCATCGCTGTACAGCAGAATCCGGTGTCGCAGGAGCCGGTCGATGCCGCCAGCAACGTCGCCTTCCGCAACAATTATTCCATCCACGAAACGGTCCTTGCGCTCGACATGCGCGGCGACTTCTCGGTAAAGCCCAATCTCGCCACCTCCTGGACCTGGATTTCGCCGACCGTGCTCGAAATGAAGCTGCGTCCGGGTGTGATTTTCCACGATGGCCGCGAGATGACGGCCGAAGACGTCGCCTTCTCCTTCGGGCCTGAGCGCCTCTTGAACAAGGACGCGCCGGGCTATCCCACCTATCGCACCAATTTCACCAGCCTCGATCATGTCGAAGTGGTCGATCCGCTGACGGTCCGCTTCGTCACCAAGTTCCAGGACCCGATCTTCCTGCAGCGCCTCGCATCCTACGCGGCTGTCGTCATCAGCAAGGACGCCTGGCAGAAGAACGGCGGCAACTGGACGACCTGGCGGCAGAAGCCGGTCGGCGCCGGCCCGTACAAGGTCGAAAGCTATACGGCCAATGAGAGCGTCGTTCTGGCCGCGCACGATCAGGCCTATCGCGGCAAGCCGGCCGCCAAGCGCGTGACCCTGCGCATCGTGCCGGAGGTTTCCTCGCGCATTGCCGGCCTGCTGGCTGGCGACTACGACATTGCATCGGACCTGCCGCCGGACCAGCTTTCCGTCGTCAGCGCCAGCACGGATCATGAGATCGTCGGTGGGCCTGTGCCGAACAACCGCATTCTGTTCTTCGACAAGAACAATCCGGCGCTGAAGGACCCGCGCGTACGCCAGGCACTCATCCTCGCGATCGATCGCCAGGCGATCGTCGACACGATCTGGAATGGCCGTACGAAAGTGCCGAACGGCCTGCAGTTCGAGCTTTACGGCCCCGTCTACCTCAAGGACTATCCGGCCTACCAGTACGATCCCGATCGGGCGACGCAGCTTTTGAAGGATGCTGGCTATAACGGTGAAGAGATCGAAGTCCGCTCGCAGAACAATTACTATACGGCGGAAAACCCGGTCACACAGGCCGTTGTCGCCATGTGGCAGGCGATCGGCGTCAACGCCAAGATGAAGTTCGTCGAAGCCGGCAAGCTGTTTGACAACTCGCCGACCCGCGCGACCGGCAACTGGTCGAGCACCGGGCAGATCCCCGACCCCTATATCTCCTTCTTCACGCAGTTCAGCGCCGCCGGCTCGCTCACCTCGTTCAAGATCTGGCAGAATGCCGATTTCGATGCGCTTGGCGCCAAGATGGAACGGGCCGTCGATCCGGCCGACCGCGCCAAGATATTCCGCGACATGCTGCATCTGATCGAGTGGGAAGATCCGGGCGAAACCGTCCTGCATCAGAACGCCGTCTTCTTCGGCATTCGCAAGGGCATCAAGTGGCAGCCTCTGCCGGCCTTCCAGATGGATCTCGGTGCCGGCAGCCTGTCCTTCGAAGAGCAGAAGAGCTGAGCTGCTTCACGATGGGCGTTCCCGTTCTCTCCGTCGACAATCTGAGTGTCTCGTTCAGAACGGGCGCCGGGCGGTTTCATCCGGTCAACAATGTCTCCTTCGACCTTGCCGAGGGCGAAATCCTCGGCATCGTTGGCGAGAGCGGATCGGGAAAGAGCCTCACCTGCCTCGCGCTTGCGGGTCTTCTGGGATCGACCGCCAGCGCGACGGGCTATATTTCCTTTCAGGACGCCATGTATGATGCGGCCGAGCTCGGCTCGCGGTCGCGGGCGAAGCTGCCGCCGATCGGGCTGATCTTTCAGGAGCCGGTCTCCTGTCTCGATCCGGTGCGCACGATCGGCTCGCAGATCGCCGAGGCGGCGGTCAGCGCCGGCCTGTCGGCAAGGGAAGCCAGGGCTGAAGCGCTCCGGCTTCTGGCGGAAGTCGCCATCCCCGAGCCAGAGACACGCTACAATGCCTATCCCGCGCAATTTTCCGGCGGCATGTGCCAGCGCGTGATGATCGCCACGGCACTTGCCATGCAGCCGCGATTGATCATCGCCGATGAACCCACGACGGCGCTTGACGTGACGGTACAGGCGCAGGTCATCGCTCTCTTGGTCAAGGCCGTGCGCGAGCGCGGCATTCCCATGATCTTCATCAGCCACGATCTCGATCTCGTCTCGGAGGTCTGCGACCGGATCGCGGTGATGTATGCGGGGTCGCTGGTCGAGATCAATCGCACCGACGATCTCTACGACAATCCGCGCCATCCCTATACGCGGCTGCTGCTGGAGGCCATGCCCGGGCGCGGCAGGCCGCTGGAAAGGCTCGCTGATATCCCCGGCGAGCTGAAATTGCATGATGACCCGCCGCAGGCCTGCGCTTTTGCCCCCCGTTGTCCGCGCGCGGAGCCGAATTGCGCGACGATGGCTCCGCCTCTGATCGCCGGCGCGGCAGCGCTTGCCTGCTTCAATCCGTGGAGTTCCCATAATGCCTGAGGAGCACGTAGCCTCCGATGTCCAGATTGCCGGCTTGGCGCTGGCTGCCCGCAATCTGCAATTTTCCTATGCACCGGGTTTTTCCCTCTGGCCGGGACGGGCGACGGGATTCCACGCGATCAAGGATGTGAGCCTTGAATTGAAATCTGGCGAGACATTGGGTCTTGTCGGCGAGTCCGGCTGCGGCAAGTCCACGCTTGCGTCGCTGCTATGCGGCGACCGCCAGCCGACATCGGGCGAGATCACGCTCTTCGGCGAGCCTTTCAAAAGCCTGATGAAGCCGAACCGGCGTGGGTTGGCAAAACACCTGCAGGTCATCTCGCAGGATACGATGGGCGCGCTCGATCCGCGACGGAGCGTCGGTCATCAGATCGTGGAGACGCTGGCAATCCATGGCATCGGCTATCCGGCAAGCCGGCTCGATCGTGCGGCGGAGACCTTCATGTCCGTCAGCCTGCCAGCCTCCGCTTTGCAAAAATTTCCGCATCAGCTTTCCGGTGGCCAGCGCCAGCGCGTCGCCATTGCGCGAGCACTTGTGGTCGAACCAAAAATCCTGCTGTGCGACGAGCCTGTCTCGGCGCTCGACGTCTCCGTGCAGGCGCAGGTGCTCAATCTCCTTCTTGACCTGCAGCGCGCACGTGGCCTGTCGCTGCTCTTCATCAGCCATGACGTGCGGGTGGTCCGGCACGTCTCGCACCGCGTGGCGATCATGGAGGCAGGCCGCATCGTCGAAACCGGCGCCACGGAGGATGTCTTCGCAAACCCAACCCATCCCTATACCGCCAAGCTTCTCTCTGCCGTTCCCCGCGGGCGGCGCGGCAGGGCGAAGCAGGCAACGGCCATGCTCGAAACGCTCTGAAGGAATGGCAATGCTTCAATCCATCCTGCGGGCATTTCTCAGAGCGCTCGTGACGCTGTTCCTGGCGATGACCTTCACCTTCGTCATCCTTCGCATCAGCGGCGACCCGCTGCATTCCCTGCTGCCCATCGAGACGCCGCCGGAAGTGGTGGCGCTGATGCGCCAGCAATGGGGTCTCGACCAGCCGCTCTATATCCAGTATTTCGCCTATCTCGGACATCTTCTGCGCGGCGATTTCGGCACGTCGCTGCTGAATGGCCAGGACGCGCTGACACTGGTTCTGTCGAAGGTTCCGGCGACGCTGGAGCTGATGGGCGCCGCCCTGATATTGGCGTTCGGCGCCGGGGTGCCCTTCGGCATTCTGGCGGCGCGCAACCGCGGCGGCCTGATCGACCGCTTCGTGATGGCGCTGGCGGTGCTGATGCATTCGCTGCCGAATTTCCTGATCGCCATCCTGCTCATCCAGCTTTTTGCCGTCTCCCTGCGGATCTTGCCGAGCGGCGGGGGATCGACGATGGCACACCTTGTTATGCCGGTTCTGGTCATCGGTCTCTACAATGCCGGCATCATCGCCCGGTTCGTCCGCTCGAGCGTGCTGGAGGTGCTGGGCCAGCGCTTCATATTGGCAGCGCGCGCCAAGCGCATCGGTGAGAGCGCTCTTCTCTGGCGACATATCATGCCGAACGCAGCCCTGCCGCTTCTGACGATGCTCGGCTTCCTGGTCGGCGGCATGATCGGCGGCGCGGCCGTGGTCGAGAGCGTCTACGCCTGGCCGGGTGTCGGCCGCTTTCTCGTCTCCTCGGTGGCGCAGCGCGATCTGAACATCGTGCAGACCATCGTACTGCTCATCACCGCAACGATGGTGACGGCCAATCTCCTGATCGATTGTCTCTACATTCTCGCCGATCCGCGCCTGCGGCATCGCGCATCGGCCTGACGGCCGCCTCGAAAGGTAACAGCCATGGCGAATGCAGCGACCGGCGCCGACGTTTCCCAAAAGACCAGACCAGAGAAAGCCTCCCGGCCCAGCCTCCGATTTGATCCCCTGACGGCTATTTGCGCCGTCGTCCTTGTGATCTTCATCATGGTCGCGATCTTTGCCAATGTGCTTGCGCCACATGGTTTTGCACAGATCGACCTTCATGCCCGCAAGGCGCCGCCGATCCTGTTCGGTGGCTCGTTCAAGCATATTCTCGGTACCGACGAGCTCGGCCGCGATATTCTGAGCCGC
Organism: Rhizobium sp. NPDC090279; assembly: GCF_044769665.1. Classification (NCBI taxonomy): domain Bacteria; kingdom Pseudomonadati; phylum Pseudomonadota; class Alphaproteobacteria; order Hyphomicrobiales; family Rhizobiaceae; genus Rhizobium; species Rhizobium sp. NPDC090279. Next base: position 186,300 of record NZ_JBIVYI010000008.1, read on the forward strand.
ATCTTCTACGGCTTGCGCACCAGCCTGCTGATCGCGCTCGGCGCATCGGCGATCAGCCTGGCGCTCGGCACGATGCTCGGGCTACTTGCCGCCTTTGGTCGCGGATTTGCCGACATGCTGATCCGCGTTGCCGTGGATTTTCAGGCATCGATGCCGTTCCTGATTATTGCGCTCGCCGTTCTCGCCTTCTTCGGCGATAATCTCTGGCTGTTCATGGCGCTGCTCGGCCTCTATGGCTGGGAGCGTTATGCGCGGCTTGTGCGCACCATGGCCGGGCTCGAGCTCGAGCGAGGCTACGTCGCCGCCCTGAGGCGAAACGGTGCCGGAACCGCGCGCATCGCCTTCCTCCACGTCCTGCCCAACATCCTTTCCGTCGTTCTCGTCAACCTGACGATCGTCCTGCCGGAAATCCTGCTGCAGGAATCGGCGCTTAGTTTCCTCGGCCTCGGCATCCAGCCGCCGCTCGTCAGCCTCGGCAGCATGGTCGGCGCCGGCCGCGACTATGTGATGACCGAATGGTGGATCGCGATCCTGCCGGGCGTGGTGATCTTCGTCCTGTCGCTGTCGATCAGCCTGATCGGCGACTATCTGCGCGACGTTCTCGACCCGACTTTGCACTAGCTTATCCATAAAACTGACATTCAAGGAGACTTGCATTGCCCTTGCCCCTTCACGCCGCCCGTCATGGTTCACTCCGCATCGCCGCCCATCGCGGCTTCAGCCGGCGCTTTCCGGAAAATACCGTTCTCGCCTTTCAGGAAGCCGTGAACGCGGGCGCCAATGAGTGCGAGATCGACCTCATGCTGACGCGCGACGACCAGATCGTCGTGATTCATGACAGAGCGCTGGATCGCACGACCAACGGTTTCGGCTTCGTTGCCGATCACGATCTCAAGCATATCCTCTCGCTTGATGCCGGCGCGAAATTCGACCCGCGATTTGCCGGAACTCGCGTGCCGACCCTTGCCGATACCCTTCTATGGGCCAAGCAAACGGATACCCGTCTCGCGATCGAAATGAAGGAGCCAGAACGCGCCGATCGCCTCATCGATCTCATGATCGCAACGCTGCGGGAACTCGACGCTTTCGACCACGTGGCGATATCCTCCTTCGATCATCTCGACCTCAGCCGCGTGAAGGAGATCGAGCCGCGTCTGCAGACGGAAGCCATCCTTCATCATCGCCCGGTGGATGTGGTGGCCTCGATGCGCGCCGGTGGTATCGACGGCGTCTCGCTGGAGCTGAACCGCTTTCACCGCGCCGACGTCGAAGCGTTGCAGGAGGCCGGCATTGCCGTGCGTCTGAGCCTGCCGCTGCCGGAAAAGCTTGCCATCCTTTGGCAGGGCGGACGGGACCCGCTTCCCATGATCCGAAGCTGCGTCAGGGACCGGCTGGTCGACGCCCTGATCGGCGACGACGTGGATTTCCTCCGGATGCTGGGCAAAAGCGCCTCGGAATAAGGACAGCCGGTCAGTGCTTGACTAATTCATAGCTCGTCAGCTATTGATCTAATCGATAGCCAGAGAGTTATGAGTTGCCATGGCCAATGCCCATGATTCCATTTTCAGAGCGCTCGCCGACCCGACGCGGCGGGCGATCTTCGAGCGATTGTGCCGGAACGGCGATCAGACCGTCGTTGCGCTTACCGCTTATGCCGGGGTGTCCCAACCGGGTGTTTCGAAGCATCTCGCCGTTCTGAAACAGGCAGGGCTGGTGCGTGACCGGCATGAAGGGCGCCAGACGCGTTATAGCGCGCAGCGAAACGCCCTTGCCCCACTGGTTGACTGGGCAAGCCAAATGGCCGGCTTCTGGGAGGGCAAGTTCGACGACCTCGAAGACTTGCTCGATAGGATGGATCAATGAAGGAGGCTCCGGGTGCCGTGCGCACCGTCACAGTCGAGCGCGACATTGCGCACCCGCCGGAAAAGGTCTGGCGCGCGCTCACCCAGCCGCATCTGATCGCAGAGTGGCTGATGAAGAACGACTTCATCCCCACCCTGGGCCACCGGTTCACCCTTCGCGGTGATTGGGGCGGTGTTCTGGATTGTGAAGTGCTCGCCGTCGAGCCGAACAGCAGGCTGTCTTACCGATGGAATTTCGCACATGATGATCCGGCTTTCGATCTGAAGAGCATCGTGACGTTCACGCTGATGCCGACGGATAAGGGAACGCATCTGCGCATGGAACAGGTCGGTTTCCGGCCGGATCAGAAGCAGGCCTATGGGGGTGCCAAGACGGGGTGGCGGCAGTTCCTTGAAAGGCTTGAACAGGTCCTGTCGCGGGTGAATTGAAATCCATCGCCGGTACGCGCGGGATGCCATCGCGCAAACAAACTCTGGCCGTTTCGGGCCGATGGATTCCGGCGCGTCAAGTAGTCAGAATTATGAAGTGGACGGGGACATGATCACCGATATCGAGGACTTCTTTACGAAGGGATGCGGCCGCTGCGAACGCTTCGCGACGCCGGACTGTTCGACGAGACTGTGGATTGACGGTCTGAACGAACTTCGCCGGATCTGTCTGGAGGCGGGGCTCGTCGAGACGGTGAAGTGGGCGCATCCATGCTACATGCATGAGGGGCGCAATATCGTGATTATCGGCGCCTTTCGCGGCGATTTTCGCGCCAGCTTCTTTAACGCGGCATTGATGAAGGACCCCGAGGGCGTGCTGGAACGGCAAGGGCAGAACACCAAGCACCCCGACATGATCCGCTTTGTGAGCAATGCCGCAGTGACGAAGTTGGAGCCTGTCATCCGATCCTATCTCAAGGAGGCAATGGGATATGCGCAGGCAGGCATCAAGCCGACGAAAGAAGTGGGCGACATCGAATTGCCGGACGAGCTGATCGAGGCACTGGATTCCGATCCCGAGCTGGCGGAGGCCTTCCATGATCTGACGCCTGGGCGAAAGAAAAGCTATGTGATCAATCTCGGCTCGGTGAAGAAGTCCGAAACGCGAAGCGCGCGGATTGCGAAGTTCCGCAATCATATTATCGCGGGAAAGGGTGCGCTTGAGCGGTGACCAGCGTTCTTGCGAGCGGCTACAGCTGAACATCACAAAAGCAAGGATGTTTCCGATAAAAATGTGATATAGGCTACCGGATGTTCTGCAACGGCCAGGGGAGGGGACCATGCAGTCGTTGGTTGCGCCAGTTCATATACCGGTGTCCGTGGAGGTCCTTGAAGCGGAAATCCGCCGGGTCTGCGGCGCGTTCAGCCTCGAGCCGACTTTGTCTTCGGGCATTGTTGCCGGCGATGTCGCCACTCGCCGCATGGGGCTCTTCGAAACGGCGATTGTCGGGCTTGACGCCAGCAAGCATGTCGAACGGGGCGTTAAGGCGATCCGACAGGACCCCGGAGAACACTTCTTCCTCCTCATCCAGGATGCCGGCCGTTGTCGCGTGGAGCAGAACGGTTCGGTGGCCGATCTCGAGCCCGGTGACATGTTCCTGGTAGATGCCATCAGGCCGTCACGGTTCTCCTATGGCGGTGCCCGCTCCAGTCAGGTTTCGATCCATCTTCCTCGCGACGAGATGGTCCATCGCTTCGGCGAGGCCTGTACCGGCGGCATCTCGATCAGCCGAAGCGACCCGCTGTGGCTGGCCATGCGGGCGGTCGTGACCAAGATGCTCGACAGTCCGGCCGCCCAGTCGCAGCTGGGTGAGGCGTTTCTCTGTCTGATGGGCGCCTATCTGCAGTCGGCCCGCGGCGCCGGTGCGCCGGAGACCCTGCTTTCGCGCGCGCTTGCACTGATAGACCGTTACGGCGCCGACCCCGCTTTCGGCCCGCGGGAGCTTGCCAACCGCCTCAATGTTTCCGAGCGCATGCTGCAGCGGCATTTTCAGGCGCTGGGCGAAACGCCCGGACATCGTCTTCTGAACCGACGTCTGGAGATTGCTTACGGCCGGCTTTGCGCTCGCACGGCTGAGATGGCCGGCGATGGCATTGCCGCGATCGCCTATGATGCAGGTTTCAACGACCTGTCCTATTTCTATCGCGAGTTCCGCAAGAAATATGGCAAGACGCCGGGTGCCGCCGCCCGCTGCCATTGACGCTTTTGTCCAACAGTCCGGACGCTCCTGTCCAAGTCGGACGCTCGTTCCTGGCTTACTCTTCTCCCAATTCCCCGGCTTTCGGCCGGGGTTCAGCGGAGGAAACTGGCAATGACGTTCTATTCTGCAACCATCGGCGGGACGCCGGTGACGGGCGAAGCAAATTTCGCGGTGCTCAATCCGGCAACCGGTAAAGAGGCCGGTCGTGCCCCGAACATGGGCGCCGCCGACCTGGACCGAGCGGTTGCCGCGGCCCGTGCCGCTTTTCCGGAATGGTCCGCGCTTGGCGATAAGGAGTTGCAGCGCATCTGCGCCGCCGTCACTTCCCGCATCGAAGAGCATGCAGAGGAACTCGCCACCATCATCACGCTGGAGCAGGGCAAGCCCTTGAATGGCCTCGGTTCACGCTGGGAAATGGGTGGCGCTGTCGCCTGGGCAGGTTATACCACAGGGCTTTCCCTGCCGGTCAAGCTGCTGCAGGACAATGCCGAAGGCCGCGTCGAGCTGCATCGCAAGCCGATTGGCGTTGTTGGCTCGATCACCCCATGGAATTTCCCGGTCATGATTGCGATCTGGCATGTGATGCCGGCCTTGCGCACCGGCAACACCGTCGTCATCAAGCCATCGCCGCTGACGCCGCTCTCGACCCTGCGCCTGGTCGAAATCATGAACGAGGAGCTGCCATCGGGTGTGCTGAACGTCGTGACATCAGACGACAAGGACATCAACCTCGGTGCCGCGATGGCGGCCCATCCCGGCATCAACAAGATCGTCTTCACCGGGTCGACGGCCACGGGCCAGAAGGTCATGCAATCGGCTGCCGTGAACATGAAGCGGCTGACCCTTGAACTTGGCGGCAACGATGCCGGTATTGTTTTGCCGGATGCCGATCCAAAGAAAATCGCCGAAGGCCTCTTCTGGGGCGCCTTCATCAACAACGGCCAGACCTGCGCCGCGCTGAAGCGCCTCTATGTGCATGAGGCGATCCACGATGCCGTTTGCGAGGCGCTGGTTGCCTATGCACGCAATATTCCGGTCGGCAACGGCATGGAAGAGGCAAGCGTTCTCGGCCCCGTGCAGAACCGCATGCAATTCGAGAAGCTGAGCCGGCTGGTTGCCGATGCGGCAGGCCGCGGCAAGGTGCTTCTCGGCGGTGCGCCGGGCGAAGGGCTTTTCTTCCCTCCCACCATCGTCGCTGGCCTTTCGAACGGCGATGCGCTTGTCGACGAGGAACAGTTCGGCCCGGCTTTGCCTGTTATCAGATACAGCGATGTCGAAGACGCCATCCGCATGGCGAACGACAGCTTGAGCGGCCTCGGCGGCTCCGTCTGGTCTTCGGATATCGTGGCGGCGAAGGCGGTGGCGGCGCGCATGGAATGCGGCTCGGTCTGGATCAACAAGCACGGCGCAATCCAGCCGAACGCCCCCTTCGGCGGCGTCAAGGCTTCCGGCTTCGGCGTCGAATTCGCCGAGGAGGGGCTGCAGGAATACACGGATATTCAGGTGATATTCGCCTGATCTTGGAAGGCATTAGACAGGGAGGACGGAAATGAAAATGAAGCATTATCTCGCCTCGACCGGGCTGCTGCTAACGCTTAGCGCGTCGGCAGCGATGGGGCACCCGCTCGACGGACTGACGGCGGATGAATACCAGAAGATCAACCAGATCCTGCGCGAGCAGAAGGTCGTCGACGACCACACGCTTTATCCGCTGATCGAACTGAAGGAGCCGGCGAAGGCGGACGTCCTCACATGGAAGGAGGGCGACAAGCCGCTCGATCGCGAGGCGAAGGTGCAGCTGACGAGCCCGCAGGGCTTCAAGGAAGCCGTCGTTAACATCACCAAGGGCACGGTCGAGAGCACGACGCCGATCAAGGGGCAGCCCATGGTGCTCTTCACCGAATTCATGGACGCGCTGCAGGGCGTGCTTGGCGATCCGCAAATGGTGGCAGGGCTCAAGAAGCGCGGCCTCACGCCGGAGCAGGCCTTCTGCCTGCCGCTGACCGCCGGCAACTTCTTTACCGAGGAGTATCAGAATTCTCGCCTGATGAAGGTGCCCTGCTACCATGTTCCCGAAGGCTCCAACTATTATGCCAAGCCGATCGAGGGCCTTTTTGCCGTCTACGATATCGGCAAGAAGAAGGTCTTGAAGGTTATCGACACCGGCGCCATCGAGGGCCCGAAAGACAATTGGGGCTACACCGAGAAGGAAGTCGCCGCGCGCGAGCCGCTGCGTCCGCAAACCAACCTCGCTACGCTCTCACAGCAGGGCGGCCCGAACTACAAGCTCACCGGCAGCCATCTGGAATGGGACATGTGGCGCTTCAATTTCCGCGTCGACAAGCGCCCTGGGCTGGTTCTTTCCAATCTTGACGTGAAGGACGGCGATACCTGGCGCTCGGTGATCTACCAGTCGCATCTCTCGGAAGTCTTCGTGCCCTATATGGACCCGACCGAGGGCTGGTACTGGCGGACTTACATGGATAGCGGAGAATATGGCTTCGGTCTGTTCCTGAGCCCGCTGCGGGCCGGCGTCGATTGCCCAAGCTACGCCACCTTCCTGCCGGCAACCATCGCCGATGACAAGGGCAATCCGCTGACTATTCCCGATGCCATTTGCATCTTCGAGCGCAGCATTGGCGATCCGGCCTGGCGTCATTTCGAGGTCTTTGCGCAGACACCGGAGAAGCCGGTTCCGGCGGAGGGCCGGCCGGCAAGTGAGCTCGTCGTGCGCACGGCCTCCGAAGTCGGCAATTACGACTATCTGATCGATTACCGGCTGCAGCCTGACGGCCAGATCCGTATCATGATCGGCGCGACCGGCCTCGATGCGGTCAAGGGCGTGCAGTCGACCTCGATGGACGATCCGACGGCTGCCGCCGACACCGCGCATGGCACGTTGATCGCGCCCAATCTGGTCGCCGCCAATCACGACCATTATTTCAACTTCCGCATCGATTTCGACATCGACCAGCCGGCCAACCACTTCGGTACGATGGATATCGTCCCGGCCAAGGTTGATCCGAAGAACCCGCGCCGCTCGATGTGGATGGTCCAGCATTCTATGCCGAAGACGGAGATGGAGGCGCGTTATCAGCTCTCGGCGATGAAGCCGCGCTACTTCATGATCTCGGACCCCTCGCGCAAGGGCTATCTCGGCCAGGAGCCGGGCTGGATGATCCATCACGGCGATGTGGCTTATGGTCCTTTCGATTTCGTCAAGGACCCGCCGATGAAGCGCAATGCCTATATCGAATATTCGGTATGGAATACGGTCTACGATCCGGACCAGCAATATGCCGGCGGCAAGTTCGCCATGCAGAGCGACGGCTCCGACACCCTGCCGGAATGGGTCAAGGCCAACAAGCCGCTGATGGGCAAGGACATCGTCACCTGGTTCACCGCCGGCTTCCACCATATCCCGCGCATGGAGGATTGGCCTGTTATGTCGACCGAGTGGAAGACCATCCACATCGAGCCGCACAACTTCTTTGCGCATAATCCGGCCCTGACGCTGAGAAACTGAGACTACTCCGCCGGCGCTGCATATGTAGTGCCGGCGGCCTTTCCGCCATCTCAGGCGGAGATTTACGATAAATGGTCATGGTGCCGCGAGGTGGCCATTCCCCCATGGTCGTGCGGCGCCGAGCTGTCCGTGGTCAACCTTATGAAATACTTATATCGTACTGCAATCAGTCCAATCGAAAACCTATGGCATAGCCGATACCCTTCAACGGTGCGGTCGATTTCCCGATCGCTGGCGTCGAATGGCGGCTCTGTTGGAGGGATTGGCGATGTATGGTCGTTGGTGGGCATCTTATACTGCGGCGCGCGCACGTCCGACATATTATTCTCCGGTCATCCCAGGTTCTGCCGACGCGTCTCGTTCCGATGACGTCGGTGATCTCTGGATGTTTGCCAGGCTTGCGATCGTACTGGTGATCGCATTTGCAGCGCTAACGTGCGCTCTGCTGGCTGTGCACTGAAAGTTCCACTGTTCCAGTTGACATGGTGAGTATGCGCGAATTGAAGCGGATTGAACTGGATCAGATATCGAGGGCGACGATCAGCAGATTCCTATGGAAGTGCAATATAGCCTTTGCGATTTCCCTGTTTTCAAGAACGAGTTATCTGCTGTCGGCCTCCAGATGTCTCGTCCTATATGCATTTCTCATGATTGCAATTGCTGCATTCACTCGCCAGCGCTTCCATGCGGACAGCTTCAATCATTGGAGTGAAGCGCTTTGGCTTGGGTTCGTCGCCGCAGGTTTGAATCTGCTCGCGTGAATTTGCAGCGGGACGTTGTCACTGCTTGATCTCCCCGCCGATGACGCCAAACACTTGCACGTTTGCAGGTCATTTCGGCTTCGGATCATACCATGCGTAACCGAAGTGATAGCGATCCGGGTCCTTGCCATAATAGTAGGGAAGGGCGATATCCTGCTGTGCCGGCAACTGTGCTGCCGCACCGAATTTCGACGTGAACCACTGTTTCAAGGCATTCGGCATGCCTGATTGGTGCCCGTCTCGCTCGTTCCAGACCAGCAGGACGGGCCCGTCTCCTATGACCTGTTCACTCAGATCCGATGCAGGATATTCGGTCGAGATCACCCGCGTATGCGGCATGTTCACTCGAATATTGCCCGCCTTGTGCCAGGTTGTCGTCACGACTGCCGACGGCTGTTTTCCTTGCGTCGCGATGACTTTGTCCACGAAGGTCGCATAGGGCGTGTTCAAATGCTCATACGAATGGAAAAACCGCGCGAAAAGGACGCCTCCCCCGACTATCAGGGGCAGTGCCACCATCATCGCGGCGGGCACATAAAGGAACCTCTTTATGTCGGTTTGACTTTGCTCCCCGGCAGCATCGAGTTTCAGACAGAAGTAGAGCGGCAGCAGGAACAGGAAGGGAAGCAGCCAGCGGTCGCGAAATTCCGTGAGTGTTATGACCAGTATCAATGCCAGCAGGATGACGGTTGTGCTTGAAAATATCCGTCCGACGAAATCGCTCCACTCGCTTCTGGCGCGCAGCGAGCGCAGGAATGACTGGCGAAAGATCAGCAGAAAGATCACGGTCGTAGGCGCGACGATTGCCACGCCCGTCTTGACGAGCTCGACAACTCCGAAACCGATATCGGAAACCTTGCTGCCGGCGCCTTGCTCCGACATGGTGTGGACGGTCGTTGTCAGGACGCGATCCATGTTGGACACCATCCATACCGCGTGCGGCAGGAACACGAGAACGGCGATGGCAAGCGTCAGCAGAAGGCGCCAATCCAGAAGTCTCTTTCGCCCGTCGGGATGAAAGAAAGTCGCAACGAGGACGCTGATGACCACGAGCGCGAAGTTGTATTTCGTGAGCATTCCGAGCCCGGCCCACAGGCCGATCATCGCATAGGAGATGACCGTCGGCCGGCGGATCGTCACTACAACGAAGTGGATGACCATGATCACTGCAAGCAAGGTGGCGACGGTGTGTGTCAGGTCTCTCTGCGCCTGCCAAAACATCTGCGGCATCGTCAGCAGCGACAGTGTCCCGATCGCGGCCAGCCTTTTATCGGCCAGAAGCGATCGCAGGAGGTTGTGATAGCTGAAGTAGACCAGGAAAAGCAGAAGGTTCTTGACTATGACGAGCGATGCGACGTTCGTGCCGAAAATTTCGAAGATGCTGTATTGAAGCCAGTTGTAGAGCGGCGGCTGCGCGTCATATCCCCAGGCAAGCCATTGACCCACCAAGAATTGCTGCGCTTCGTCGATCCGCAACGAATTGGAGATGGCGATGCGGATGGCGGCCTGCACTGCGAAATATAGGGCTAGGATCGCAGGCACCCACCAATAATAGTAGGAGGATGACCGACTGCTGTCGGCTGACGCCAGCTGATGGGGCGCATCCGCAAAACCGGCTTTTTCCACAGGGTTCATCCCGTTCTCCGTGCGATTGTCAATATCGCCGCCCGCGACATGTCACAGATGTCGCGGATGTACAATCGCTTCCAATGAAATTTCAGGGTCCAGCATCTTGAGGGCAGGTCCGGTTCGCCAGGCATCATAGCCTTCGGCAGCCGGGTCGTCGCAGCATTCTCGTCGGTCGTGGCGTTCAGCACCCTCGTATTGCACCAGGCAGATCTTCTTGGTGAAGTAACGGCGTAACGCTGCGGGAATATGAATGCCTCACGGGCTGCCCGCAACATTTTTTGCTGCCGCTGCCTTATTCAGTATCGAACTTGTTGTCAAACATACCGAATGTATGTATAGAAGAGCCTAGCTTCGCGAGAAGTTGGACGAGAGGTTTCTTCCCCTGCCTCCAATCCGGCCCCATCCGACACCTTGTGTCGGTAGCAGCAGCCCATCGTTTCCAATCCGATGGCGCTGCCCACCCCGATCGGTTGACCTCCGATCAAGACGAGAAGGATTCGGCGTTCCCTCCGAATCCTTCTCTTTTCGTTAGAGCCGCCTCTACTCCTCTTCGAATTGCCAAGACGTCTATCCCTTTGCATCGGGACGGAATGCCGCCACCCATGCTTTCAGCGCTATTGTGCACCCCGCATGCGGGCGGCCGAACCGGATCTATCGTCTGCCAAGTGTCCAGATGAGGTATGGCGCACCGGCGAATGCCGCAAACAATCCCAACGGCAGTTCGTAGGGGAATGTGACCGTGCGGGCTCCCAGATCTGCGACCACCATCAGGATCGCTCCGATCAGCCCGGAGGCGAGGAGCCTGCCTGCAGCCCGTTCGAAGCCGGCCCGTTCAGCAATATGCGGCGCCATCAGTCCAACGAAGCTCAAGGGACCTACGAGGAGCGAAGCCGCCGCCGTCGCGAGCCCGGCGGTTATCACCATGAGCGCGCGGACATTTGCAAGCGGCATGCCGAGCGCATGGGATGTCGCCGTTCCGAGTGGCAGGATCGTCAGCCATCGGGTCGAGGCCAGACCAGCGATCAGGGCCGCTACGATGAGCGCCGCCAGGAAGAGGGCGGTTCCGGGCGTGGTAGCGGCGGCCGAACCGCCGAGCCAGGCAAGGATCAGCCACGAACGCTGGTCGCCGACAGCAAGCAGTGCGCTGAGAATGGCGGAGCTGAAGGCGCTGATGGATATTCCAGCAAGCAGCAACCGCTCCGGCGGAAGATCTCTCCGATTGGCAAAGAGCGATACGACGAGCAGAACGAGGATCGCGCCGCTACCGGCACAGAGGAAGAGTTCCGGGCTGCCCGGATTCGCGAAGATACTGACCGCAACGGCAAAGCCGATCCCAGCGCCGCCGCTGACCCCCAAAACCTCGGGGCTCGCCATCGGGTTGACGGTGAGGCGCTGGAGGATTGCTCCCGCAATGGCAAGGAGGCCGCCCGCGGCCGCAGAAGCCACCAGACGCGGCCATCGCGCCGGGAGCAATTCCCAGAAGAGTTCGCCGCGCAACAGCATCCACCCGCCCGGCAGCCTCGTAATGACCAGCGCCGCTGCGGCGAGCAGCAACAGAAGCGCGAGGAGAAGAATGGCGCGCAGAGCGGATGCTCTGCGAACAAAACTGGTAGCAAGGGGTTGCGGCAGCTCGGCGCTTCTGACCTGCGGCAGCAGCCACAAGAGCAGCGGTCCGCCGATCAGCGCGGTGATCGATCCGGTTGGAAAGGTCTCGCCCGCAGAAGAGGCCAGCAGCTGGACCAGCCCATCGCACAGCCAGAGCAACAGGCCGCCCGCGAGAGGTGACAGAAGAAGAATTCCGCGAGCGGTCCGGATTCCGAGCAGCCGGACGAAGGCCGGGGCGGCAAGGCCGATGAAACTGACGAGGCCGACGGCGGCGGCGACGCCGGCACTCAATGCTACGGCCAGGCTCGCGATGGCGATGCGCATGCTCGTCAGGCTGATCCCCAGCGAGCGCGCACCGGTGTCGCCGAGGCCGAGCAATGTCAGGGGGCGGGCAAGCAAGATCGCTGCCGCCAGACCAAGGACCAGCTGGATGCCGAGCATCCCGGCGGTCGACCAGTCCTGCTGGCTGAGGGAGCCGCCGTTCCAGGTCACCAGCGACATCAGATATTCACCCTGTGACAATGTCATCGCCGCGGACAAGGCGCTGCAGGTGATGCCGACAAGCATGCCCGAGACCACCATCGTGACGGGTTCGAAGTCGCGGCGCCGGCCGAGCAGGAAGACGATTGCGGTGGCCGCCGCCGCGCCGAGGAGAGCGACGAGTGCCCGATAACCGTCGAGCACCGACGGGAAGAACAGGGTTGCCGTGACGATCGCAAGCTGTGCGCCGGAGGAGACGCCGAGCGTCGAGGGATCTGCGATCGGGTTTCTGAGCAAACGCTGCAGCAAGGCTCCCGCCAGCCCCAGCGCTGCACCCGCCAGAACCGCAACCGCAGCCCGAGGCAGGACCGCATAGGCCAGGATGACCTGCTGGATCGTCATCTGTCGGGGGTCGAAGGGGAGGGATGGCCAATCGGTCAATGGCAGGTAGCTGAGCGCCACCCAGAAAAACAGCCCCGTCGAGGCTGCAAAAGCCAGGAGCGGGACGGATAGGGCAATCGGCTTCGTCATGGCGTTTCTCCGGCAGAGCTCAACATCGCCGCTTTGAGAAGCCGCATGAACCGATCGGCGGCCAGGATGCCGCCATAGGGATTGATGTTGTCGAGCATGAGGACGCGGCCGGCGCGAACAGGCGCGAGAGACTGCCAGATGACGCTGTTCTTCAGGCCGCTGCGCGCCTCCACCGGAATTTCGGAGATGACGACGATCCGGGCATCCGGTTCGGCGGCCAGATTTTCGATCGGCACCGGTGCCGCGAACGTATAGCGCGACCGTTCCTTCCAGGCATTTCGCAGCCCCAGCCGCACGAGAATGTCGCCGAACATGCTATCGGCGCCGAAAATCCTCACATGCCTGCTGTCACCCACATTGATGAGATAGATCGGCCGAGCAGCGAAGGTCTGCAGGCTGTGGCCCGTCTCCTCGACGAGCGCGGCCTGTTCCCGAAGAACGTCTTGTCCCTTGCCCATCAGGCCAAGTTCTTTCGAGAGCGTCGACACGGCATCGAGAGCCTTCTGATAGGGCGGTTCCCCCTTGATATAGAAAGGAAGAGACAGGACGGGTGCGATCGAGCGATAGGTTGCCTCGTAGCGGGCATAAAACGGCGAGATGAGGATCAGTTCCGGCCGCAGCAGGCGCAGCAGTTCGAAATTCGGCGATCCCCGCAGACCAAGATCCGCGACGGCATCGTCCAATGCGGGCTCGACAGCATCCTTGCGGAACTGTACGAGCTCCGTCGCCGCGATGGGCATGACCCCGAGCGCGACCAGCGTCTCCAGCATCGCCCAGTCGATCGCCACGATGCGCTGCGGCTGCGATGCGCGCGATGTGCAGGGAACGGCAAAAGCCGCCAGCAGGGCGAGAGCCTGCCGGCGGCTGAAATGCGGAATGGGATAGTCCGTTACCATTGGAAGGTCAGCTTGCCCATGACGGTTCTGCCATCGCCATAGGTGCAGCCGAAGGAGCTGCAGCTCGCAACATAGTTCTTGTCGGCGATATTCTTGACGTTGAGAGATGCCGTCATGTTGTTCTTCTTGTAGTGGATGGCAGCGTCGAACAGGGTGACGCCATCGAGATCCAGCGTATTCCTGGTATCGCCAAAACGCTGCCCGACGTAGCGCACGCCGCCGCCGATGCCGAAGCCTTCAAGTGCGGTGTCTTCGCCGAAACTATAGTCGAGCCAAAGGCTGGTGGAGTTTTTGGGAACATTGTCCGGACGGTTGCCATCGTCGTTGCCGCTGACAATTTCGGCCTGCATGTAGGTGTAGGCAGCGCGCAGGTTCAGCCCGTCCGCGAGGCTCGTCACGCCTTCCAGTTCCACGCCCTTCACCCGAACCTCGCCAATTTGCTCCGTTGTCGTGCCGCCGCTCGGCAGGGCGACCGTCGTCGGGACGTTCCGCTGGCGCAGATCATAGGCTGCGATCGAGAAGAAGCCGTCCCAATCCGTCGGCTGGTATTTGATGCCGATTTCCACCTGCTTGCCGGTGGTCGGATCGAGAAGCTGGCCGGTCGATGGCACCGCAACCGGCTCGAAGGACGTCGCATAGCTGATATAGGGCGCGATGCCGTTGTCGAAGAGATAGCTGAGGCCGGCGCGCCCGGTGAGCTTCTGATCGTCCTTATCGAGCGACCTCGCCACGCCGTTCAGCCGGTTGGTCGATGTTCCCGTCGTGCTTGCCCAGTCCTGCCGCAATGCTGCGGTCGCACGCCAGTTCTCATAGGAAAGCTCGTCCTGGGCATAGATCCCGACCTGCGTCATGCGGGAATCGACGTAGGTGTCCAAGGTCCGTGAAATGAGCCGCACGGAGCCATAGCTCGGGTCGAAGGCATCGAGCGGCGTCGCGCGCCAGAACTGCGTGCCGACATTATTGTCGTAATATCTGTAGTCCAGGCCGAAGAGCGCCTTGTGCCCGACGGCTCCGGTATCGAACTCGGCAAGGAGGTTGTTGTCGACATTAAACGTGTTCAGCCGCTCGTCCTGGATCGTGGCATTGCGGTTGATCGTCCTGCCGTTTGCCGCCAGCCCCGCCGTCGACATGCCGAGCGCCTGGTATTTCCAGTCGAAGTTCTGGTAGCGAAGGTTCTGTTTGAACGTCCATGTGTCGTTGAGCCGATGTTCCAGCTCGTAGCCCAGATTGGTCAGCGTCCTGTTCGATCTGTCGTAACTGTCGTCGCCGACGAAGAAATCCCGCGACAGGCGGCGATCGCCCTTTCCATAGAGCGTGAGCGCGGCCGGCAGGCTTGAAGGCGTGCTCGGATTGTCGTGCTGGACGCTGGTCAAGATCGTCAGCTTCGTGTCTTCATCGGGCTGCCAGGTCACTGCCGGGGCGATGAAATAGCGATCGTCGTTGAGATTGTCCGTCTGGGCTCCGGCGGTTCTGACCAGTCCGGTCAACCGATAGGCGACGTCGGAATCCTTCCGGACGGGTCCGCCAAAGTCGAAGAAGGTTCCGTATGTGTCGTAGCTGCCGACCTGGACGCCGAACTCGCCGAAGCTTTCGAAGACCGGCCGTTTGCTCACCAGATTGATGATGCCGCCGGGGTTGCCCTGGCCATACATGACGGAGGCCGGGCCGCGCAGCACTTCGATCCGCTCGAGCATGTAAGGATCGATCGCCGGCGCGCCGGCGCTTCGCATCAGACGCAATCCGTTCAGATACTGCGCCTGCCGGCCGTCAAAGCCGCGGATGCGCGGAGAATCGAATCTCGGATCGGCGCCGAAGGGTTCGCCGCTGACACCGGGAATGTAATCGAGAGCCTGGCCGACGGTCTCGGCGTCCTGGGCTTTCAGCTGATCGGCGGTCACGACCGAGATGGACTGCTGCGTTTCGACCAATGGCGTACCGGTCTTGGTGGCCGTGGCGCTGGTCTTGGCGACGAAGCCTTTCACGGGAGCGGTCGGATCTTCATTCTTGGAGGATTGAATGAGGATCGGCGAAAGCGTCGTCGGATCGGTCTCTTGTGCGACTGCCGAGAAAAAGGGTGCGGTCAGAACGGTCGCCAGAGCCGTCGTCGACGCAAAATTGAGAAAGCGAAAAGAACCAGTCATCCAAACCCCACGCCGGTGCAAAACTGGACTTTTCTAATCATGTTATTTTCAGAATTCCAATAAATGGCGCTCGAATTTTTCATAACTTCTGCTTATGGAGTGGATGAATCGTCATCGCCTTGAATTCTTCAGCGGGAACGCGCCATGGCACGAATGGAAACAGGCTTCGAACTCCGGCACCTCAGATATTTTGTCGCTCTTGTCGAAGAACGGAATTTCGATCGGGCGGCGATCCGTCTCGGAATTGCCCAGCCGGGACTTAGCCAGCAGATCATGAGCTTGGAAAAGATCGTCGGCGCCTCGCTTCTCGACAGGAGCCGCAGGGCGGTGAAACTTACCCACTCGGGCGAGATCCTCTTTCAGGAGGCACGCAAGGTTCTCGCCCAGACGGACGCGACGGTCGCGGCGGTCCGCCGGGCGGGCCGTGGAGAGAGCGGCCGCATCTCGATCGGCTATGTGGCATCGGCCGCCTATTCCGGCGCGGTGGTTCGTACCGTTCGCAACTTCAAGCGGGATCACCCCGATGTCGAGATCGAATTGCAGGAAATGGAGCTTCGCCAACAGTTGCAGAGGATTGCAGACGGGCTTCTCGATTTTGGCTACATCCGGTCTCCGGCGCCGATCCCGAGCGGTGTGATCGTCCAGGTCATCCTCCGCGAGCCGCTGATGACAATCCTTCCCACCGATCACGCATTCGCCGGCCAGCCGATCGAAGATCTTTCTCGCCTGAATGCCGAGACGTTCATCACGCCGCGGCAGCCTCCGGAGGTCGGCTTTTATCGCAATACGCTGCAGGCTTGCCGGGAAGCGGGATTCGAGCCGGTCGTCAAAGCCATTGCCCATGACTTTACCGAAATAGCTTCCCTGGTCGGTATCGGTGTCGGCATCGCCCTCGTGCCTCAATCCATGCGCTGCGCGGATCTGCCGGACATCACCTACCAGCCGGTGGAGGGGATAGGGGCGACATCCGACGTCGCCATCGCCTATCGCAAGGGCGAAGGCGCGCCGGCAGTCAAAGCCTTCATTGCCGGGCATCGGGAACAGGTCCGGCGCTCCATGCCGTCTGAGACATGAACCTCGGAGGCAATGGCCGTCGGCAAGGCTTTGCGGCGCCGGCCTCGCTGAAGTAGCGAACCGGGGTTTGCCTGGGACGACGCCGGCCCGGTATTTTACCGAGGCTGCGATGGGAGAGGCGGAGCGGGAGGCGTTGAAGGCGCCTCACCTGAGGGACGAATCCGAGAAGCCGGACAATGCCGGACCATCGCGCGGGGCAGATATCGTCGATTTCGGGATGGTTGCTCGCCGGTGATGGACCTGACTTGACGGCACGGGCTCGTCTGCTGCGAATTTCGCTACCGCCTGCAAGAAGCGCAAACAGAGCGGAAGGAGGCTTGCCTGGTTCGGTCAGGACACGCGGGAACCTTTTGCCGCCCGGCGCTTTTCATTTGACGATCTCACGAACCATGTGGTTGTCACTTGTCGCGCTCATCTCCCATCGGCCAGCCACAAGCTCGAGCTCTCATCCCACTTGGATTTCTGAATTTCTTTATGGCCGATGTTCAAGCGGGTATCGGCCCGTTTCTCGGCGTCTTCCTTGTTGCCCATGGCTGGCAAAGCGGATCGATCGGCTCCGTCATGACCATCGGTGGGGTTGCGGGCATGGTAATGATGGCCCCGGCCGGAGCCTTCATCGATGAGACAAGGCACAAGCGCACATGCGTGATCGTGCTTGGCATCTGCACGATCCTCGCTTCGATGATCATATTGGTATCGCAGATCTTCTGGGTCGTGGCATTGTCGCAGGTTGCGACCGCCGTCGCAGGCGCCGCGATCGGACCGGCCCTCAACGGCATCACCTTAGGAATTGTCCGGCAAGCGGGCTTCAATCGGCAGAATGGCTACAATCAGGCCTTCAATCATGCCGGCAACCTTGTCGGCGCCGGGTTGTCGGGATGGCTCGGCTGGATGTTCGGGCTTACAGCGGTGTTCTGGCTGGCCGCCGTCTTTGGCGTGCTGACCGTCATTTCCGTGCTGATGATCCCGCCCGATGCGATCGACGATGACGAAGCGCGCGGCGCGACGCTTGCCGCCACCTGTCCGCAAGGAGAGCTGGAGCCCGTAGGGCACCGAAAGCCGAGCCGTTTCAAGGTTCTTGCCGAGTCGAAGCCGCTGCTCATCCTGGCTGCTGCGCTTGCATTGTTTCATCTGGGCAATGGCGCGATGCTGCCGCTGTTCGGGCTCGCCGTCGTCTCCACCAAGCAGGCCGATCCCGCGGGCTTCGTCGCCCTGACCGTGGTCGTGGCGCAGGGCACGATGATCATCACCTCGCTGATCGCGATGCATATGGCGGAAAGAAGGGGGCAATGGCTCGTGCTGCTGGTTTCGTTCGTCTCTCTGCCGATCCGCGGCTTCGTGGCGGCGCATCTGATTACGTCCTGGGGCGTCTATCCCGTTCAGGTTCTCGATGGTATCGGTGCGGGTCTGCAAAGCGTCGCCGTTCCGACGCTTGTCGCCCGTATCCTGAATGGGACCGGTCGCATCAATGTCGGCCAGGGCGTCGTGATGACCATGCAAGGGGTCGGTGCGTCCTTGAGTCCGGCGATCGGCGGCTGGCTGGCGCAGGAGATCGGTTACGGCACGATGTTCATGATCCTCGGCAGCTTTGCCTTCGGATCGATTGCGCTTTGGGTCGGCTTTCATGGCGTGCTGCGGGTGGCTGCGTCTGTGCCGGATGGTCCAATCAATTCAGCTTTACAGTCGCCCGGCCGCTCGTGAGGTCCTGGATGTTGTCGACGACCTGATCGATAATCGAGGCGTTTATAATCAAGCTGAGCACGGCTCCAGACCCGGTGAAGCGTTCTTCCAGAACCTGCACGCCTGCTTCGGCGAGAAGCTTCGCCTTCACCAGAGCGAGATGGGAGAACTGCACGTCGATCGTCGCTGCGACGGTTGGGAGAATTTCTCTTTTCTCCGCGCCTTGAAGACATATTGCGGCGGTGCCGCCATAGGCACGGATCAACCCGCCGGCGCCGAGGAGCGTGCCGCCGAACCAGCGCGTCACGACGACGGCCACCATGTCCAATTCCTGACCGTCGATTGCCTGGAGGATGGGTTTGCCCGCCGTCCCGCTCGGCTCGCCATCGTCGCTGAAGCGATAGTTCTGGCCAATGCGCCAGGCCCAGCAGTTGTGATTGGCATCGATGATCGAGTGCCGTGCGACAAACGCCTTCGCGGCCTCCATATCGGTGATGGGAGCGGCCGTCGCCGCGAAACGGCTTTTCTTGATTTCCTGATTGGCAGTGGCGATGGAAACAAGCTCAAACATATGGCTTCTTAGCCAATTTCCCACCCGATGCGAAGAGGCCGTCGCCGCCGTCCGGGAGGACATGCCGTTGCGTGCCACCGGGTGAAATGAGGTTGATCCTTGCCGCCTTTGCGATCCTGATATGCACCGTTCCGCTCCAGGAAGGCCAGTCTGCGCCGGTGAAGATCGGTGCCTGCGCCACGCCTGCCGGCATACTGGTCTGGGTCGGCCGCGGCGCAGATCACGGAAGGTGTCCAAGACCCTTGGCGGCGGAGCCAAAGCTCATCGATCGTGAGATTTCGGCGGGGAAGCTCTGCCTCATTGGCGTGAGGCAGAGCAGGGAGCCTCAGCGGCGCCTCGTGCGAAACTCGATTGGGGGCGTAAGTATTCGCACGCACACAATTTACAACGGGTGGCTGAAACGTAGCTGAGGACCTGGCTGCAAGTCTCATCGACCTGCAGCCAGGATTGCCTGTTGTCGCCGATTATTTCGCTGCGGCTCTCGCCATGCCGGCCTGCAGGTCAGCCTCGTCGGCAACGATGGATGCCGCCTCGTTCTGCAGGATATCCTTTGCGCTCTTGCGGGCCTTTTCGATGGCGATATCGGCGCTCAGGCTGCGCTCATTGGCCTGCAGGCCATCGTCTTCGCCGGTATCGACACCATCATTGGCCTGCCCGCGCGATTTCAGACGGTTTGCCTGGGCGGTCAGCTCGTTGCGACGTTCGGTTTCGTTGAGAGAGATGACTTTCTTGTCGCGCTGCTCCTTCAGCGTGGCGATGTCTTCGACGAAGCGCTGATAGTCGGGATCGTTCTGCACGCGAGCGTCATGGCGGCTTTGCAACTGCGGCAGCAGTGCACCGATGTCGCCCCAGGGCTTGTACTTTGCGGGCTTTACTTGTGTCCACGGCAGCGCGTTGTCGTAGCTCGACTCGCCGAAGGTCTTGAGGTCCGAAAGTCCCGGCAGGCTGATATCCGGCGTCACGCCGCGCAGCTGCGTCGTACCGCCGTTGACGCGGAAGAACTGCGCAACCGTCAATTTCAGCTCGCCGAATTTCGGCTTCGAATTATGCGCCACCTGATCGAGATTGACCACGGTTTGCACCGTGCCCTTGCCGAAGCTCGGTTCGCCGATGATCACGCCGCGACCGTAATCCTGGATCGCCGCGGCAAAGATTTCGGAGGCCGATGCCGAGCCGCGATTGATCAGCACGCCGACCGGGCCGGTCCAGGCCGGAGAGCTAAGATCATCGCTCTCGACCTCGACTTCACCGCCTGCGTCGCGCTGCTGGACGACCGGCCCTTTGCCGACGAACAGGCCTGTCAGGTCGATCGCTTCCGCCAATGAGCCGCCGCCATTGTTGCGCAGGTCGATCAGGACCCCGTCGACCTTGTCCTGCTTCAGTTCACCAAGGAGCTTGGCGACGTCGCGGCTGGCGCTGCGATAGTCCTTGTCGCCCTTTCGCCGCGCTTCGAAATCTTCATAGAAAGCCGGCAGGGTGATCACGCCGATCTTACGGGTGGCATCGCCATCCTTGACCGACAGGATCGTCTGCTTGGCGGCCTGCTTGTCGAGGCTGATCTTGTCGCGCACCAGGCTGATGACGTGATGCTTGCCATCCGGTCCGGCATCCGCCGGCAAAATGTCGAGGCGCACGACAGAACCCTTGGCGCCGCGGATCATCTGCACGATTTCATCGAGCCGCGTGCCGACAACTTCCTTTATGGGGCCGTCTTCGCCTTGACCGACGCCGGTGATGCGGTCACCGACCGCAAGCTTGCCGGACAGTTGCGCCGGGCCGCCGGCCACGAGCTCGCGGATCGTCGTATAGTCGTCTCGTTCCTGCAGTACCGCGCCGATGCCGACCAGCGAGAGTTTCATTGAAATATCGAATTCGGCCGAAGCAGTCGCACCGAAATAATCGGTATGCGGGTCGACTGATGTCGTATAGGCGTCCATGAATGTCTGGAAGACATCGTCGCTCTTGTATTTGTAGGCGCGGTCGAGGGAGTTTTCGTAGCGCTTGTCGAGCGTGTCGCGGATGGAGGCATCATCCTTGCCCGCGAGTTTCAGGCGCAGCCAGTCGTTCTTGACGCGTTTGCGCCAGAGATCATTGCTTTCCGCTTCGCTCTGCGGCCAGGGCTCCTTGTCGCGGACGAGCGAGTAGTCTTCCTTGGTGTTGAAATCAAGCTTCTGGTTGAGCAAGCTGCGCGCATAGGTCATGCGGTCGACGACCCGCTGCTCATAGACGTTGAAAATGGAAAACGGAATATTCAGGTCTTCCTGGTTGATCGCATCGTCGATCTTGGTGCTGCCTGCCATGAACTTGTCGATATCCGACTGCAGGAAGAGAACACGATCCGGATCGAGGGACTTGATGAAGCGATCCATGATCCTGGCCGACAGGACGTCGTCCAGCGGAATGGGCTTATAATGGAAGCGCTGCAGAAATTGCGCTGTCAAATGCGCGGCTTGCGCCTGCTGCGGCAGCGGTGTCAAAACTGGTGGCGAGCCGGCTTCCAGAGCATATGCCGACGGAGCAAGTGCCAGGAACAGGCAGAGGAAACCATATTTCATACGCATCAAGTCTTGGCCCGATTCTCAACGTTAAATGTTCAATCTATAATCTAGGTGGAACAATTATGGTTTTTTGGCAACCAGACAGATGCTTTCCTTCGGGAAAGATTTTCGAAACATTTGCGTGAAGCAAGTTTGACGACGGACAATTCTCTCCTCCGGTCGGCTTGAAATTGCCGATGGATCAGGATCGCGACGGCGCTCAATGCAGCGGCAAGGACGCGCGAATTCCACCAAACGGGCTGGAACTGTCTGGCAAGGGCAGGAGTCGGCGAGACCGCAGGCCGCCGATCGCGGTCACATTGACCGTGATGTCGCATGACCATCAATACGTTTACAATGGATGAGCAAGCGGCTTTGCTTTCCACATCATAGGAGCGCGGTATGACGATGACGATGCATAAAACGTCTCTTTTGAATGGTCGCGTCGTTCATCGATCCGATCTTGGCAGCGTCACGCAAGTCAATGCCGACGATTTGCCGATCATGAAAGGGCTTTCGATCAAGCGGCTGATCCTGGCGCCGAATGCGATCCGGGCGCCGCATTGGCATGCCAACTGCGTGGAGCTCGGCTATTGCTTCGCCGGTGAGGCGGTCGTGACGATTCTGGGCACGGGGGACTTTTATTCGGTCTTCAAGATTGGCCAGGGACAGATGTTCCACATCCCTTCGGGTGCGTTGCACTGCATCGAGAACATCGGCGCGACGCAGGCGGAGTTCGCCATTGCCTTCCGGCACGAGCGGCCGGAGGATTTTTCGCTGCAGGGAACCTTTGGCGCAATGAGCGACGCCTCGCTCGGCAATGCCTATGGCCTGCCTGCCTCCGCTTTCGGAGCAATTCCAAGAACGACTGATGGTGCCTATTTGATTCGGCGCGAAGGTTCGCCGGCCGTGCCCAGCGATGCGACGCGCAAAGCGCAGCACAAATTCGACATCGAGGCGCAGCCCGCGATGATCCATGCCAGCTACGGCACCGCACGTCTGGCGCGAGCGCAGTTCTGGCCGGCGCTGACGGATATCGCCATGTATTCGCTGCGTCTCACCGATGCTGGCATGCGCGAGCCGCATTGGCACCCCGAAACGGCGGAAATGGGCTATGTCCATTCCGGTCACGCACGCATGACGATCCTCAACCCGGATGCAACCACGGACACATGGGATCTTGCCCCGGGCGATGTCTATTTCATTCCGCGCGCCTATCCGCATCATATCGAGGTGCTGGGCGGAGAAGAAGTGCATTTTCTCATCTTCTTCGATCAGCCCATGCCGGAGGATATCGGTATCCGCACGATACCTGCGGCATTCGCCCCTGAGGTGATGGCGGCCACGCTTGGCGTGCCGTTGGACAAGCTGCCGAACTTTCCGCGGATCGTCGATGACCCGTTGGTCGTCGAGCGCGTCAATCCGCAGAGCAAATGAAGCGGCACCTTGAGCGACTCAAACCTCTGGACCTCTCTCTTTTTGCTCTAGACTAGCCGATCCTTGGCCAGATGATAGAAATACATGGCGCCGCGCTCAAGGATATCGTCGTTGAAGTCGTAGGTCGTGGTGTGGAGCCCCGCGCTGTCTCCATTGCCGATCAGGACATAGGCGCCGGGAACCCTTTCGAGCAGAAACGAGAAATCCTCGCTTCCCATCAAGGGAAGGTCGAGATCGGCAAAGGCGTCCTCGCCGAAGCGCCGAACGATGGTGGATTTTGCCGCTTCCACCGCTTGCCCGTCGTTGATGGTCGCGGGATAGCCGACCTGCCAGTCGAACGCGATATCGGCGCCATAGCTTCTCGCCTGAAACGTCGCGATCTGCTCGACGCGGCTCCGTATCTCCTCGCGCAATTTCGGGTTCATCGCCCTCATGCTGATTTCCAGCACAGCGGTATCGGGGATGATGTTGGAGGCCGAGCCTGACAGGAAGGCTCCGACGGTGACCACAGCCGGCTGGTGCGGAGAGGCATTGCGCGACACCAGTGTCTGAAGCGCCATGACGATGCTCGAGCCGACGACCACGGGATCGACGGTCAATTCCGGTTGCGCGCCATGGCCGCCCTTGCCCTTGACAGTCACCGTCACCACGTCGATCGAGGCTGCGATCGGCCCGGCGCGGGTCGTGAAGGTTCCGGCCGGAATGCCCGGCCAGTTATGCAGCGCGAATACCTGATCGCAAGGGAAGCGCTCGAACAGGCCGTCCTCGATCATCAGCTTGCCGCCGCCAAAATTCTCTTCGGCCGGCTGGAAGATGAAACGCACGGTGCCGGAGAAGCCTTTATCCTGCGAGAGCGCCCAGGCAGCCCCCAGAAGCATGCTCGTGTGGCCGTCGTGGCCGCAGGCATGCATGGCGCCCGGATGCTGGCTGGCATAGGGAAGATTGGTTTCCTCCTGCATCGGCAGGGCGTCGAAATCGGCGCGAAAGCCGATGGCGTGATTGCTGTTGCCGGCACGAAGGGTCGCAACGATGCCGGTCTTGCCGAGGCCGCGCGTGATCTCGAAGCCCCATTTCTCGAGCTGCGCGGCAATGAAATCCGAGGTCTTGAATTCGGAAAGCCCGATCTCGGGCATCTGATGCAGCCGGTGCCGGATCTCGACAAGCTCTGGCAGGAAATTCTGGAAATCGATGTCGCTCATGGTAGTCCTCATGCCATCCGGAGAAATTGGCGAAGTCGCTCGGATTGCGGGTTCCGCATGATGCTGTCGGGAGCGCCCCGCTCTTCGACCAGGCCCTTGTGAAGGAAGATTACTTCGCTCGAAATGTCGCGCGCCAGCGCCATCTCGTGGGTCACCATCACCATGGTGCGACCCTCTTCGGCCAGCTTCTTGATGACTTGAAGCACTTCGTTGACGAGTTCGGGGTCGAGCGCCGACGTCGGCTCGTCGAACAGCATCACTTCCGGCTTCATGGCGAGCGCCCGGGCAATCGCCGCGCGTTGCTGCTGCCCGCCTGACAGTTGCGCCGGATACTGGTCGCGCTTCGGCGTGATACCAACCTTGTCCATCAAGAGCTCAGCTTCGGCGATCGCTTGCCTGCGCGAGGTGCCGAGGACATGGATCGGGCCTTCGATGATGTTTTCGAGGATCGTTCTGTGAGACCAGAGATTGAAGCTCTGGAAGACCATGCCGAGCCGCGTGCGAATATGTTCCAGCTGCCGGGGATCGGCAGCATGCATCCTGCCGCCCCGCGAGGGAGCCGTGCGGATGATCTCGCCGGCGACCGAGATTTCGCCCTTGTCCGGCGTTTCGAGGTAGTTGATGCAACGAAGCAGGGTGCTCTTGCCCGAGCCGCTGCTGCCGATCAGCGAGATCACATCGCCCTTGCGGGCTTCGAAGGAGATGCCCTTCAGGACTTCGACGCTGCCGAAGCTCTTGTGTATGTCTTTTACCGAGAGTGCAGTCTCGACCATTTCAATTCCTCCCGAGGCTTTCAAGCTCACACCCGAGCCGCGCGATAGCGCGTCATGCGGAACTCGACGACGTTCATGATCCGGGTCAGGATGAAGACCACGGCGAAATAGATGATGCCGGCAGCGATCAGCGGCTCGAAGATCAGCAGCGACTGGCGTTGCAGCATGCGGGCCGTTCCCATCACTTCCAGAACGGTGATCGTCGAGGCGAGCGACGTCGTCTTTAGCAGAATGATGAGATCGCTCGTCAGAACCGGCATGCAATGGCGGAATGCCTGCGGCAGGGTCACGCGACGAAGGATGGTCCAGGGTCTCATGCCGACCGAAAGCGCCGCCTCGATCTGGCCGCGCGGGATCGCCTGGATCGCGCCGCGGATGACCTCGGCATTGTAAGAGGCCTGGTTCAGGCTGAGTGCGGCGATCGCATACCAGAGGCCATCACGCAGATAGGGCCAGAGGAAACTGTGGCGGACCCAGGTGCCGGGGAGCACCTGACCGAGGCCGTAGTAGATCAGATAGATCTGCACCAGCAAAGGCGTGCCTCGGAAGGCGAAGGTGAAGGCGAAAGCCGGCCAGGCGAGCAGCCTGTGCTTCGACAGGCGGGCGAGCGCCGCCAGCGTGCCGATCACGAGGCCGAAGATGCCGGCCGTTGCGGTCAACAGCAGCGTCAGCGGCATCGCCTTGATGAGGGCGGGCAGAAAGGAAATGACGTTGGTGATCGTTTCCATCAGCGGTGCCCCCGGTTCAGGTGGTTTTCGATGCGGCTGATGATGAAAACGGAAACCAGGGTGATGAGCAGGAAGAGCAGAGCGGTCAGGCCGTAGAAGAGAATGTACTGCTTGGTGCTCGCAGCGGCGCGGTAGCCCGTGTAGAGCAGCTCGCTAAACGAGCCGAGCACCGAGATGATGGCGCTCTCCTTGGTGATGGACAGCCAGAGATTGCCCATTCCGGGCACGGCATGACGCATCATCTGCGGCAGCACGATGCGGGTCAGGATCTTGCGCGGCCGCATGCCGATCGACACCGCCGCCTCGATCTGGCCGGGCGGCACCGCAAGATAGGCCGACCGGAGAACCTCGGTCATGAAGGCGCCGGAGACGAAGGCGAGTGCGATGATCGCCGCCCAGAACGGGCTGAACTGGAAGCCCGCATCGACGAGGCCGGCATATTTCAGGAAGCGCTCGGCGCCACTGGCGACGGAGAAGTAGAGTAGGAGGATGACCAGCAATTCCGGCAACGAGCGCACGACGGTCGTGTAAAGGCCGGCGATAAAGCGAAGCGACCGACGCTGCGAAAGCTTGCCGGCAGCTCCGAGGAAGCCGAAAATCACCGCGACCATGTAGGAGATGATCGATACCTGGAGGGTCATCAGCAGACCCCAGGCAAAATTTGCGCCCCAGCCTTGCGGCCCCCAGCCGAGCAATTGCCAATATGTGTCCATGCGTTCTACCTGCTCGATCCGGCTTTGCTTGTGGCGGTCAGCCGGATGGCCCTTGGTGTTGCCGGAATGCGGGATCAGGCGCCGTCTGGCCTGCGAAGCTGCAATGAAGCCGTAGAAGTGATATTCGACGGAAGCAGCCGGGCAAGCCGGCGCGACGTCCGGGCGCGGCCGAGGCCACGCCCGGTATCACGCGATTACTTCTTGTCGAAGATCCACTTGTCGACGAGCTTTTTCGTCGTGCCGTCCTTGTCGAGTTCGGCAAGAGCCGTGTTGACCTTGGCAAGCGTATCGGCATCACCCTTGCGGATGGCATAGGCGACACCTTCGCCAAGGGTGGTGTTCTTCGGCACTGTGAGCTTGACTTCGTAGTCGGCGCCGGCAGCTGTCTTCAGGAACGTCTGGATGTAGAGATCCGGGATCAGGACATAGTCGACGCGGCCGGCAACGAGGTCGGCAACGGAGTTGTCGGCGGTGTCGTAGCTCTTGGCTTCGGCGCCCTTCAGGTATTTCGCGACATAGGCGGCCTGGACGCTGGAGGTCTGCACGCCGATGATCTTGCCCGACACGATCGACGGATCGATGATCTTGCCCGAACCGTCGGGCGCATCGACCGTGGCGATCTTGGCGCTGTCGGACTTGGCGCCGACGAAGGAGGTGCCTTCCGTATAGTAAGGCGTGCTGAAATCCACGACCTTGCGGCGGTCATCGGTGATCGAAAAGGCGCCGATGATGAAATCGACCTTCTTCTCGTTCAGGGACGGGATGAGGCCATCCCAGGCCATTTGCTTGATTTCGCACTTTACCGGCAGTTTTGCGCAGACGGCGCGGGAGAGATCTGCTTCGAGACCTTCCCATTCGCCAGATGCATTGACCTCGGTAAACGGCATGTAGGGTTCGGGCGTCATGCCGAGACGGATGGTGTCCTCGGCATGAGCGAGGCCGGTCGACAATAGAAGCGCGACACCGGCAATGATTTTCGATTTGAAGCTGTGCATGCTGTCCTCCCAGTTTATTTTTGAAATTGTTTAGCGGCCGTTGCGGTACCAGCGCAGCGACATGCAGGATAGGCCCGCATCGATCTTGCCGATCTCGGTGGTCTTCATCGGCACGACCTTATAGCCAAGCTTGTCGAGCATCTCGATCGTGCGCGGGAAGTCCGAGCCGACCATGACGACGTCGTTGACGCGCAGCGCATTGGCCGCCGGCTCTTCGCCTTCCGGAATGATGATCTGCTTGAAATCCTTGAAGACGCCGGAGCGGGCGAGACGGGCGGTCGAGAGCACGCTTTCGTCGTCGAGAAGCGAGCAATCGGTCTTGAAATGCAGCACGCCTTCGGGGGTTGCCACGATTTCTGCCTTGCGTCCGAGCTTGGCGATGCAGGCGGAAAGAGCTTCCGCTCCAACCTTGTCGGTGCGTGCGGAAAGGCCGATCATGACGCTCTTCGGCGTCGTCAGAACGTCGCCGCCATCGGCAAAGCCCGGGGTCGGCAGGTCGAGCACGGTTTCGAACATGTCGCGCAGCGTCGGGGTGATTTCGGCCGTCTCGCCGACGCGGCTGATCGCACCGGGGCGAAGCAGGATTGCGCCTTCGGTAAAGACGAGTGCGGGGTCTTCGACGAAGATCGAGTCCGGGAAGACTTCCAGTGCCGGAAGGATCGTCACTTCGACACCGGCGTCGCGCATTGCGGCGATATAGGCATCGTGCTCGGCCTTGACGCCGTCATAGGTCGGGTTGCCGCGATCGTCGGCGCGCAGGCCGTTGACGACCGAGCGCGAGGGCTCGCGCACGATGACGGAATTGAAGTGGTAGACTGATCTTGCTTGCGACATTTCCAAGTACCTTTATTTTCTTGACGGCTTCTCTATCCGGCTCGACCGGCGGCGTAAAGCAATTGTGTGACAGCCGGCTCGCGGCGAGAAAGATGAATGCCGGCGAGCATGCAGCGGACCGATCCGCCGGCAAGCTCGATGGTCGAGACATCGAAGGGAAGCAATCTCGCCGACTGTTCGATCGCCTCGATCTGCGCGGAATCCAGTGCCGCGTTGGCTCTGGCCGACAGCACGACCAGCCTGCCGTCTCGGCCATCGAGCTCTATGGCATTGCCGGCGAAATTCTCGATCTGCTCGATCGAAAGATCGATCACCTTGCGCCCCGTTTCCTCCAGCCGTGCGATGATTTCCCGCCTGCGGCCGATATCCGGGATCATCTGCGATCCAAGCAAGGCAAAGTCGGTCCCGATGCACATCAAGACGTTGGTGTGATAGATCGGCTTGCCGCTGCGATCGACGGCGTCGAACACCATCGGCTCGAAGTTGAAATGCGTGCAGAAACGTTCCAATGCGACCTCATTGGTGCGATTGGAGCGGACGGCATAGGCGACGCGGCCGATATGATCGAGCACCATGGCGCCGGTGCCCTCGAGATAGACATGATCCTTTTCGAGACCGGAATAGTCGATGACGTCCTGAACGCGATAATCGTTCTTCAGCATCTCGATCACATCGCTGCGCCGCTCGGACTGACGGCTTGCTGAGTACATCGGATAGATGGCGACGTGGCCACCCGAATGCGTGGAGAACCAGTTGTTGGGAAAGACCGAGTCGGGCGTCGCGACGGTCTTGTCTTCAAAGACGTGCACGGTCACGCCGGCGGAAGCCAGGCCTTCGGCCATCTGCGTCACCTCGTCGAAGGCGGTGTTGGCAATTGCCGCCGCTGCCCGCTTCTCGTCGTTTGACTGGAACGAATTGTCTTTTGCGGTCATCGGATTCGGCGTGAAGTGATGCGGGCGGATCATCACGACGGATTTTGGCGCCTGTACGGAAAGCTTGCTCATCGCTTCGACGGTGCTCCGCAGCGCAAGGCCGTCTGGCCGACCGGCAGTGCCTCGATGCCGATGTTGCGGACCAATTCAACGACATTGCCGCCGCCTACATATTCAACCACGTTTTCAGCTCCCCCAGGAAGTTCGATGGGGCAGCGTAGGAAGGCATAGCGTCAGTTGAAATTTCAGAACTGTAGAAATTCTTACAGGAAATGCAGCATATTGCTCATTCACTTTGTGCAAATTGTCAGACTCTAAGCCAAGCGCACTAAAGTCGACTTTCAAATGTCGGAGCGCGCACCGCACAAGTCGTTCGGAGATTATTCCAACGGGTGCGCTGCGGGATCACGCTCGGTCGGCTCATCGATGGTCGCGGACCGCCCTTCGATCGAGGGATGGATGGAAATCTCGCGAGCGATCGCGGTCACGAAAGAGGCTGGGGGCATGGCATCACAATGCGGTACCCGCGCCGGTCGCGCGACAGTTGCGTGGCCCTGCATGTTGCGCGATATTCAGCGAAGTGAGCAGGGATCAGTCTCAAGAGGCGTCGCAGGTGGTCCGCTACGCGAAGTCGCATATTACCCGTGACGGCGCGACTTTATTTCGAGGAGCACAGACTTCCATCGTCTCAAAGCTATGCGCCCGCAAAGCGCGTGCTTGCGGTTCTGGTGTAGCATGGCTGGAGTTCGCAGACGGTGCGACTTGAGTGGCTACCAAAACTCAGCCGTCGCCAAATTGTAAAAGAAGACCTGGAGGGAAACCAGGTCTTCTTCCATCTCTGATCGGAGGTCTAAGTTCAGATCAGATTAGAACGTACGTTCGAACCGGAGAATACCGGCCCACTGATCCTGGTTGATGGAGTCCCAGTTGGTGTAGGAAACTTCCGGCTCGATGAGCAGGCCCTTAACCGGGTTGAACTTCAGGTTCGTGGTAGCAGCGAAGATCTTCGAGTCCGTGTAAGCGAGCTGGAAGTTCCACTTCAGCTTTTCGTTGATC
The DNA here is from genome assembly GCF_044769665.1 of Rhizobium sp. NPDC090279. NCBI lineage: Bacteria > Pseudomonadati > Pseudomonadota > Alphaproteobacteria > Hyphomicrobiales > Rhizobiaceae > Rhizobium > Rhizobium sp. NPDC090279. The sequence continues at coordinate 216,449 of NZ_JBIVYI010000008.1, forward strand.
GGAACGCTAGCGCCGCCCCAGACAGCCCAGTCGCCCCAGCCGATGTTGGCGGCAGCGCCAGCGCCGTTTGCACCGGCAAACTTGTTGAGCTTGTCGCCGTCGGTGTTCCAGCCGCCCATCAAGAAGGCCGAGAAAACACCGAAGTCAGCGTCGATACGAGCCTTGATGGCGCCTTCTTCGACGATAGAGTCGTAGCCGCCGACGACCTTGAAGCCCCATGCGCCGGACTTGAAGCCAGCACCGGCTACAACGTCCGGAGCGTAGTGGTTCGAGCTGTCTTCGCCGTTAGAGCCGGTTGCGCCCTTGCCGGAATTCGTGTCTTCGACCGAGATCACAGCCGTGAAGCCGTTGCCGGCATCGTAGTTGTAGGTGATCTGGTTCAGTTCGTATGGGCCGTCATAGACCACGTCGTCGTTGATGACGTCGCCGGCATAGCCGGTGAATACGTTGAACTGAGAGTCTTCCTTACCAATCGTGAAGCCGCCGAGGCTGATGCTGCCGTGCAGGAAGTTGACGCCTGTGGTGCTGCCATCATTCCAGTCGAAGCGCAGCTCGGTGTTGGTCTTCAGCGCGCCGTATTCTGTGTCGGTTGCCGTCTGCAGCTGCAGCTCAGCGCGGGTGTGCCACTTGGTGCCTAAACGAGCGCTCGGGTTGTAGGGGTCGTACCACTGACCTTCGGTACGAACCTTGCCGCCGATCTTGAGGCAGGTTTCGCTGCCCGGGATGAAGAAGTAACCAGCACCGAATGCGTCGCAGATACGGACGTATTCCAGCGGCTCCGGCTCAGCGGCGACGACAGCGTCGGCGGCGTGAGCACCGGATACTACTGCAAGCGCAGCAGCGGAGCCGAGAAGAAGGCTCTTGATATTCATTTTTGCTCCAATCGATTTGCCGGATCGGAACGCAGTCGGAGGCTTTCCACCACGTTCATCAATTCGGCCGTTCCCTCTTGTCGAAAGCCCGAAAGACTTTCGTGCAGGCAAGCTATCGAGGCTACTTGCAGAGCGGAATAGAATAATTTGTAGTTGTTATGTATTTCTCTTCATAAATACGTCAAAGATGCAAAAATACACCAGAAACTAACGCGAGCTTAGTATGTATAGAAAGTATATTAGCGATATATACTTAATAAACATACGAGATGTATACTAATGCTGGCAAAATCCGCGAATATACTAAGTTTTAAATACAAATTATGTGCGGAAGACGCTCGACGGAATCGCATTGTGCCGACCGCTATCGGTCGGTGCCGTGTTACGCGAAGTCGTTCAGATGCCTTGTCCAAGGCAAAGACAAACCGTGCCTATGACCTTCCGGTCTATGTGCGATCGTGTAGAAGTGCTGCCTGACGGCGCGCCCAAAGCGCGACCCAGCGGGGACTTATCTGCGAATTTGGACAACGGCGGCCGATTTAAAAAAGCGGCCCCAAAACGTCGAGACGCTTTGAAGCCGCTGAAACAGATATGCTTGCGTTTAATGGGCTTCCGCCGGGATCAATGGCACCTCCGCGCCATTGGCGTCGTAGAGTTTGCCGCCCAGGAAATAGTCGCCGTCGTGCAGGCCGGCAACGTCCTGATATCGGATCAGGCGTTCCGTTCCAGCCACGAAGACCGATTGCTGGTCCGAGTTGCCCGCCGTCAGGTGGTTGAACAGGAGGTTCAGCGTGATCGCCATCAACGCTGCCGAGCTGATGCCGGAGTGGAAGATGGTGACGACCCATGCGGGAAAGTGCTCGTAGAAGCCCGGTGAGGCGATCGGGATCATCCCGAACCCGATCGAGGTCGCCACGATGATGAGATTCATGTTGTTCTCGTAGTCGACCTTGGCGAGCGTCCGGATGCCGCTGGCAGCGACCGTCCCGAACAGGACGAGACCGGCTCCGCCGAGGACGGAGCTTGGAACGGCAGCGACGATACGGCCAACGACCGGCAGCAATCCCAGGGCGACGAGAAAGAGGCCGCCAGTCGCCACGACAAATCGGCTCTTGATGCCGGTCACGGCCACGAGGCCCACATTCTGCGCGAAGGCGCTCTGCGTGAAGGAGCCAACGACGGGAGCGAGGATACTGGACAGCATATCGGCGCGCAGGCCATTGCCGAGACGGCGCGCATCGACTTTGGTGCCGACGATCTCGCTGACAGCAAGGATATCCGCGGAGGTTTCGACCAGCGTCACCATGATGACGATGCACATCGAGATGATCGCCGCCGTATCGAACACCGGGTAGCCGAAATGGAAGATCTGCGGCAGGGCGACGAAGGGTCCGTTCATCACCCGTGAGAAGTCAGCCAGGCCAACCGCGTAGGCGATACCTGTGCCAATGACGATGGCGAGCAGGATCGAGAGCCTCGATATAGCGGCGCTGCCGAGCTTGCTCAAAAGCAAGACGATCATGAGCGTTACGGCCGCGAGCAGAATATTGGCCTGGCTGCCGAAATCCGGCGCGCCCCTGTTGCCGCCCATGGCCCAGCCCGCCGCAACCGGCATGAGCGTGAGGCCGATGGTGGTAATGACGATGCCGGTGACGATCGGCGGAAAGAAGCGCGTGATGCGCGAAAAGATGGGCGTGATCAGAAGCCCGATGAACGAAGCCGCAATAACCGCGCCGAGAACGGACTGGATGCCCCCATGTCCGGTAATGGCGATCATCGTTGCGACGCCGGAAAAGGATACGCCCTGTACCAGGGGAAGGCGGCTGCCGAAGAACGGTATGCCGATCGTCTGCAGGATGGTCGCGAGACCACCGGCAAACAGCGATGCCGTCACGAGCAGGCCGACGTCGGCCGGCGTCAGGCCCGATGCCTGGCCGATGATCAGCGGAACGGCGACGATGCCGCCATACATGGTCAGAACATGTTGAAGGCCGTAGGCCAGGTTGGCGCCAAGGCTGAGTTTTTCATCTTCGGGGGATGGGCGTGCGGTATTTTCCTCTGTGGCTGCTGCCAAGGTAATCTCCTCCATACCTTTGCGTTTCTCGTTTCCTCCAAACGAGCGTCGCACGTTAGGGCGTGTGCCGTCACATGACTTTATAGAAAAATGCGAAACACCTTACCACGAGGCCATGCCCGCCGATCTTGCTCGGCTGAGCACAATCTCCCGCCGGTGGAAGCAGGAAAGACTCTGACGCAGCCGAAATTTGACGGGAAATTCATGTCGGCTGGTATCGGTACAATCGAGGCTGCTGTCAAAGTCGGTTCAGTCTCGGGAAAGAATATAGGTGCAAAAATGTTTAGTCCATTTTTCGATTCGAGTATCATTTAGAATGATTTGGGTGGGGTATAATGAGCGAATATCAAAACAAGGCGGTCAAGCTGCTGGCTTCGAGCGTCGGTGATGAGTCTCTACTGGATCTGAATGATCGCCGGGATGCGTTCTTATATCGGGCGCTGGAGCTTTATTTTGCAGCCGGCGGTATCGAAGATGCGATCCAGCCAATCATTGAGAAAGTATATTCGAAGAACAAGCCGCGCGTGGATATAGCCGTTGGCGACGTGCTTTACAAATTGGCGGGGATCGGCCACGCAGCCGACATTGATATTATTCAGGCGGCCTATAACAAGCTGGACGATGCAAGGCAGAAACTTGCTGGCGAGAGCCACTATCTTCCCGGATAGAGAACGGACTTTTTTTGTCAGAGAATGCTGAGTTTCGGCAAGGAACCCGTCCGATCCCATCGATATCTCGCGCTGTGAAGCAGCCCGTGTATCTCTCCGGCGGGGGCCGAGGGCGTGAGCGTCCTGCAATCTCCGTTCACCCATTTCGGGAAGCCTCCGTTCGACGGTGACCGAAGGGCCTTGCGGCATCGTGGTTTAAAATCACGCCGAAGAGCGAGGCGCACCAATATTTCCATGATCGAGTATGCACAATCAATGCGCATTGCTCCATGCTATGGCGATTATCATGCGAGATAGGTGGTCGATTGACTGGAACTTGCGCACCTCTTGCGCGCTCTTGCTGATATTCTGAGCATCTATGATTTGGCTCGGCTACTGTGCCGTGGGAGGGGAAATACTCGAGATGACCGAGAATGCGCTCTATGTTTACCAGTCGATTGCGCGCGCGGTATGCGATCACGATGTCGGCACGATGTTCGGTCTGATGGGGGATGCGAACCTGTTCATGATCGACCACTATGTGCGCGGATGCGGCGGCCGGTTCGTGCCGGCGGCGCATGAGGGAAGTTCGGTTCTGATGGCGCTCGCCTATGCCCATGTGTCCGGCAAGGTGGGCGTGGCGAGCGTGACCCACGGTCCGGCATTGACCAATTGCGTCACCGCGCTCACAGAAGGCGCCCGCGGCTCCATCCCTATCGTACTTCTGGCGGGCGATACGCCGGTCGCCAACCCGCATCACCTGCAAAGCATTGATCAGCGCGAGGTCGTCAAGGCAACCGGCGCCGGCTTCGAGCAGATGCGGTCGCCGGAGACCGCAACCCGGGACGTTGCCCGCGCCTTCTATCGCGCCCGGGTCGAGCGGCGCCCGATCGTGCTGAACATGCCGGCCGATTTCATGTGGTGCGAGCAGGCGCATGAGCGGGCTGTGTTCGAAGTCTTCGATGCCCCTGGATATGTGCCGGAGGGCGATGCGCTGGACAAGGCCATCGGCATGATCGCCTCGGCCAAGCGTCCGCTCATCCTTGCCGGAGGCGGGGCTTGCGGCGCGCGCAATCAGCTTATCCGCCTGGCGGACCGGCTGGAAGCGCCGCTTGCGACGACCTTGAAAGCAAAGGGGCTCTTCGGCGGTCATCCCTACAACATGGATATTTTCGGCACGCTCAGCACACCTGCCGCCTATGATCTGATTGCCAAGACGGATTGCTTGATCTGTTTCGGTGCCGGATTGCATGATTTCACCACCGACAAGGGGGCGCTGTTGAAGGGCAAGCGCGTCGTCCAGATCGACATGGATGCGCGTGCCATCGGCAAGAACATCCATCCCGATGCGGCTCTGGTGGCGGATTCTGGCCTGACGGCAGACAATTTTGTTCATTGGCTGGACGCGGCGGAAATTCCGCCGAGCGGCTTTACGCGCGAACTGGATATACCCTCGCTCACCACCCATCCACGCGACCAGCGCGACAAGACGAATGCGGGATATGTGAATTACATTTCGGCTCTTGAAGAGCTGGAAAAGGCCCTGCCGAAGAACCGGGTGCTTGTGACCGACGGCGGGCGCTTCATGACTGAAGTCTGGTGCCGGATTTCCGTCAGCGACCCACAGAGCTTCGTCGTGACGGCGAATTTCGGCTCGATCGGCCTCGGATTGCAGGAGGCGATTGGCGCCGGCGTTGCGGCGCCGGATCGGCCGGTGGTGCTTTTCACCGGGGATGGCGGCTTCATGATGAGCGGCGTCAATGAGTTCAACACCGCCGTCCGTCTCGGTCAGGACCTGATCGTCATCGTCTGCAACGATTCCGCCTACGGAGCGGAACATATCCAGTTTCGCGATCGAAAGATGGACCCCGGTCTCACGCAGTTCAACTGGCCATCCTTCGCAGAGGTTGCGACTGCGCTCGGCGGACACGGCGTCGCGGTCAGCTCGGCTGGTGAGCTTGAAAGCGCCCTGGACGCGATCAGGAACCGCAATCGTCCGGTGTTGATCGAGCTGCGCCTCGATCCCAACGATGTGCCGCGGATGCGTATCTGACGATCTTTTGCGCGGTCGCCAGTGGCAGTGGCGTTCGAGGATCGACATGGCGATAACCATCGAGTGACACTGCCAAGAACTGTTAAGTGCGGCAGCAGCTCTATCCTTCGCGCGTCGATCTCCGTAGCGGGACTGCCACCCGGTCGTGCCCTGCGGAGTTCATAATCCTCTTGCGGGCAAGGCCGCAATGGCGTTCCAGGACATGAGAGCGATTTCGTCGCGTTCGCCGTCCGACAGGGGAGCGGGATTGAAGCGGCGCCATTTGAGCGTGTTACGGATGCCGCCGCCGATATAGCCGGACATCGTCGCCGGCGGAAGATCGAGCAGCAGGCCTGCCACCTGCGCCTCGCGCATCAGAGCGATGGAATATTGCGTCACCTCGTCGAAGGTCGCGCTCAGTTCGGCGCCCGAAATCAGCGGCACATTGGAGAGATATTCGAACAGCAGCGCGCGCTGCCGGTCTCGCCAGATGAAATCGATATAATCGTAGATGTAGCGCATGATCCGTTCGCGAGGCCCGCCTGGATCGGCGGGGGTGGGAACGAGATTTGCCGTGATGATGGCAGCCAGTCGCGTATAGACGCCGCGAATGAGGTCGTCCTTCGATCTGAAGTAGTTGTAGATCGAACCGGTCGCCACGCCGGCGGCATCCGCGATCGCGGCCATGGAACATTGCAGGCCGTTTTCGACGATCAATTTGGCGGCGGCATCGAGGATGCGTTCGCGCCGGGCGGGGTCTAGTTCCATTCTGAATGAACCTTCATTCACCTGTCATGTCTCGTGTGTATCGATGTGCCGTCAAACACGCAAGCGCCTTTGCAAGGCATCCACCGGAAAGCGCGCGACACACAGGAACCGACGCCATGACGGCCCATACGACCTTCGTTCACCTCACTGATCTGCATATCTCCGACCCGACGGTCGAAGACGATCACCTCTACTCCGAGACATCGAAGACGCTGGTTGCGATCCTCGCCGACGTCAAGCGGGTGACGCCGGCGCCGCATTTCATCATTGCGAGCGGCGATCTCACCAATCGCGGCGATGTCGGCTCCTATGAGGAGTTGAAGCGCATCATGGGCGAGGCCGATCTCGGCATTCCCGTACTCTATGCGCTTGGCAACCACGACAAGCGCGACGGCTTCTACAAGGCCATGACCGACCGCACCGAAGACTTCAGCGCCCCGTACGATCATGCGGCCGTCATCGACGGCGTCCACATCGTCGTCATGGATTCCAGCCATCCCTTCAAGATCGGTGGCAGCTTCGAAGCCTCGCAATTTGCCTGGCTCGAGGCTGAGCTTGCCAACCATCCAGACTTGCCGAAGCTGCTGGTCATGCACCACGCGCCGGCGCTTGACGCCAATCCGGATCTCGAATGGGAATCACTTGCCATCGCCGACACGGAAAAGCTGCGCGCTCTTCTTGAGGGCCATAACATCATCGGCATTCTTTCCGGCCATATCCATTTCGATCGCGTCAGCAACTGGTACGGCATTCCTGTCATCGTCGGCCTCGGCCAGCATGCGGCGACCGATGTCCTTTATCTGCATGAGGGCCTGCGCATGCTGTCGGGCGCATCCTTCGCGATCGGCACGGTACGTCCGTCCGGCCTTACGGTTTCCTTCGTGCCGCAGCCTTCAGAGCGCCGGGAACTGCACAGCTTCTCTTTCGCCGACATGGCCGAAATCCTCAAGAAATACGAAGAGCAGGCGGCGCTCGCCGCTGCCGAATGATCGGGAGATCTCCAAGATGAAACGCAGATTGTTTCTCTGCGCCGGCATCGCCTTGGCGACGCTTGCGTCGACGGCGCTCGCCGGCCAGATCCCGGCCAAGGTTGATGCGCCCGTCACCATCAACTACTATAACTACAATCTCGCCTCGACGGGCAACGGCGCTGCCGCTACCAAGCGCCTGATCGCCGAATTCGAGGCCGCAAATCCCAACGTCAAGGTCAATGGCGTCGGGGTCCCATCCTCCGATATCAGCACCCGCATCCAGGCCGACGTTGCCGCCGGCCACGGGCCGGATATCGCGCAGATGGTGTTTTCGGATCTCGACTTTTTCGTCAACAATCTCGGTGCCGTCGCGCTCGAAGATGTAGTTCCGGCCGAAGAGCTCAGCACCCATTTCGAAGGCATGTCCCCGAAAGGCCTGAAGCTCGGCGTCTATAACGGCAAGACCTATGGGCTTGCCTATACCTTCTCGACGCCGGTCCTGTTCTACAATGCCGACCTCTTCCGCAAGGCAGGTCTTGATCCCGACCAGCCGCCGCAGACCTGGGCCGAGGTAAAGGTCGCCGCCAAGGCGATCGTCGACAAGACCGGCCAGGATGGCCTTGCCACCGGCATTTTCGGACCGTCGGCGGGCGACTGGCTGTTTCAGGGCCTGATCCGCTCCAACAATGGCGACGTGCTTTCGTCCGACCGCAAGAAGCTGACCTTCGCCGATCCGGCGGCCGTCGAAGCGGTCTCGATGCTGCACGACCTTTATAAGGCCGGCGTCTATTCCAATCTCGACCTCAATGCCGCGATGGACGGCATGGCCGCCGGCACGGTCGGCATGTACCTGCAGACCTCGGCCATCCAGGCCTATTTGGTCAAGGGTGCCACCGGCAACTTCGATCTGCGCGCCACCACGATGCCGCGGTTCGGCGACAAGCCCGTGCGGCCCAACAATTCCGGCAGCGCTCTTGTCATCATGAGCGCCGATCCGCTCAAGCAGCGCGCGGCGTGGGAACTGATGAAATTCATGACGTCCAAGCACGCCTATACGGTCATCACATCAGAGATCGGCTACCTGCCTCTGCGCACCGATATCGTCAACGATCCGCAATATCTCGGCAACTGGGTCAAGGAACACCCGCTCGTCCAGCCGAACCTGAAGCAGCTGGACGCGCTGGAACCCTGGGAATCCTTCCCTGGCGCCAATTATCGTCAGATCGCCAAGGCGATGATGGACGGCGCCGAGCAGGCCGTCTTCGGCGGCGGCGATCCCGCCGAAGCGTTGAAGGCTGCGCAGGATACCGCCCAGGCGCTGATGCCGGCGAGCACCAACTGAATTGATGACGATCTCCTCCCGTCTGACGGCGGGAGGAGATCCCGCAGAGCCGCACATCATCCTGGAAATCGCAGCGAAGCGTCACGAGAGACCGGGCAGGCAAGCGCACCATGACCACCATAACCGCCTCCACCGCATCGTCGGTCGCAACGAGCCGGCCGCGCCAGACCCGCAGGCGCACCTATCTGCCGTGGCTCTACCTGTCGCCGGTCATCGCCACCTTCCTCCTCTGGATCTACTGGCCGCTGATCGACGCCTTCCGGCTGAGCTTCTACGAATGGAACATGCTGGCGACCTCGCCGATGACCTTTGTCGGCTGGACCAACTACATCAACATATTCTCGCTGCCGAAGTTCTGGCAGGCGCTGCGCAACACCGGGATTTATGTCGTCGGCCTGCTGCCGCTCGCCGTCCTCCTGCCGCTGGCGATCGCCATCTTCACAGCCGACCTGCCGGCGCGCTCGCGCAATATCTACCGAGCGATGATCTTCGTGCCGATGATCGTCGCTCCCGTCGTCGCCGCCGTGCTGTGGCGCTGGCTGCTCGACCCCGGTCACGGCATGGTTGCGATTACCTTGAAAACGATGGGAATTCTGGCGCCGCGCTTCTTGCAGGACCCGAAGATCGCCATCTGGACGATCATCGTGCTGACCGGCTGGAAGCTGATCGGCTTTTCGACGCTGATCCTCTCAGCGGCGAATGCTAATATCAATCCCTCTCTGATCGAGGCCGCCCGCATGGACGGCGCCAGCCGCTGGGCGATTATCCGCGATATCCGCTTGCCGCTTCTCAGCTCGACCGTCCTGTTTCTCATTATGATGACCATCCTGCTCGGCGCGCAGTGGAGCTTTTCCTATATCAACGTGCTGACCGGCGGTGGGCCGCTCGGCGCGACGACGAATATCTACTACCTTCTCTGGGATTTCGGCTTCTCAAGCCTTTCGGTCGGCTGGAGTTCGGCAGCCGCCGTCGTCCTTTTCATCGGCTTCGGCGCGCTGGCCTATGTCCTTTTCCGGTTGATCGACAGGTTTTCCTTCTATGACAACTGATGTTCTCACACGACCGCGCCGGCGTCGCACGGTCATCCTTGGAATCGAAAGGACCGCCGGTCATGCGATCATGGTCGTCCTGTCGTTTTTCTGCCTGTTCCCCGTCTATTGGATGATCGTAACGTCGCTGCGGCCGGCCAATCGCGTCTTCGAGAAGAGCCTCTGGCCGACAACGGCCTCGCTCGACAACTACATCTACGCACTCAACGCGATCCCGATTGTACGGATGCTGGCGAACACCCTGATAGTGTCGGCGGTCGTCACCGTCATACAGCTCCTCACCGGGCTCTTGGCAGCCTATGCCTTCGCGCGCTGGCGCTTTCCCGGCGACCGGATCGTCCATATCCTGATCGCGCTCACCTGGCTGGTGCCGCTGCAGGTGGTGATGATCCCCAACTATCTGATCGTCGTCAATCTCGGCCTGCTTGATAGCGTCACAGCTTTGATCCTGCCGCATTTCGCCTCGGCGCTCGCCGTGCTGCTGCTGCTACAGACCATGCGCAGCTTTCCAAACGAAGTTTTGGAAGCCGCTCGTATGGACGGAGCCGGTAGCTGGCGCATTCTCTGGGAGGTGATTACACCGAATTTACGCGGCACGATCGCTTCGCTCGCCATTCTGATCTTCATTTCGACATGGAACGAATATTTCTGGCCTCTTCTTCTCTCCCGCACACCGGAAAACAGCGTGATCCAGATCGGCATCCAGATGTTCATGACCTCGGAAGGCACCCTTTGGGGCCCGCTGATGGCGGCCGCAACCATGGCTAGCCTGCCGGTCTTTTTACTCTATATCGTCCTGCAGCGGCAGGTCGTCTCCTCATTCATGAAATCGGGAATACGCTGATGAACATCAACACCATGCGCCACCTCCCCATCAAGGGTACCTATAACCTGCGCGACCTCGGCGGCTATCCGGCGGGCACGGCAACGACGCTCTGGCGCCGGGTCCTTCGCGCCGACGGGCTGCATCGGTTGAATGCGGAGGGCATGGCAGAGCTGGTTGCGGCAGGCGTGACCACTGTAATCGACCTGCGCAACGCGACCGAGCTGGCGCATCAGCCCAACCCATTCAGCCGCAACGAAGCCGTGCGCTATCACAACATCTCGCTGTTCGACACGCTGGCACCGACTTACAGGCCGGATGCGGACACGTTGCTCGATCTCTATATCCGGGCGCTGCAGGAACGTCGGGAAGCGATCTGCACCGTGATGTCGCTGATCGCCGATGCCGGAGAAGGCACTGTGCTCTTTCACTGCACGGCTGGCAAGGATCGCACCGGCATCATCGCGGCCCTGCTGCTTGCCATCGTGGGCGTCGACACGGCAACCATTCTCGACGACTATTCGCTTACCGGCCGCCTGATTGCGCCGATGATCGAGGACATAATCGCAGGCGCCGTCGCACAAGGCGCTGATATCGAGAAGTTCCGGCCGCTGCTTGCCTGCGAACCCGCGACCATGGCTGCGACGATTGCTTTCATCGAAGAGGAATACCGTTCTGCGACGGATTATCTCACCTCGGCCGGCCTTCCGCCTGAAACCGTCATGCGTCTTCGCGAGCGGCTTCTCGGTAAGCTGTAGCAGTATGCCTCAAGGCGATTGTTGAGGCCTCTGTGGCGGGTCGTTGCGAGCATGTGTCGATATCTGTAAAGCAGATGGCAATGCGCCTGAGTGGGCGTACGGCATTGTCGCATAATTACGTCGGCTGCGGCATCTGGGGGTATTGGGGTCGATGGACGCAAAGAAAGACATCGCTGGGCTCTGCAAGGAAAAGGGGTTGCGCCTGACGGGGCCAAGACAGGCGATAGCCAAGGTTCTGTCCGAGGCGTCGGATCACCCGGATGCGCTCGAAATTCATCGCCGCGTGACGGCGATCGATCCCGGCATCGCCATCGCCACCGTTTACCGGACGCTGAGCATTCTTGAGGAGAATGGCATTCTCGAGCGCCATTCCTTTGGAAATGGCCCCGCACGCTTCGAAAGTGCCGATCAGGAGCATCACGATCATCTGATCAACCTGGAGACGGGCACGATCACCGAATTCCGATCCGATGAGATCGAGCGTCTCCAGGAGGAGATCGCGCGAAGGCACGGCTTCGAGATTGTTGGTCACAAGCTCGAAATCTATGTCAGGCCCTTGAAAAGCAAGCGCGGGCGGAAAAATCTTGGGTGATCAGATCCCTCGCGAATCTGCGGGTTCAGAACCCGAGATGCGCTGGGGCGGTATCCCAGCTGCCCTTCCTTATGGGCGGTTCAGAGCAATTCCGCCACAAGTGCGAAGCGGTCCCGCGTCCGGAATTGCGTGAAAACTGAGAGATGGAGCATTTCCGTGACTCCGTTTGAAATGGAAATGCTCTAGCTCGCGTCACCTACCTCAATCGATGCTGCTTTACGGGTGGCACGCACAAAGGCAAGGATGAAGGCCACGGCTAGCAGAAGCACGATGGTCGGCGCAGGCGCGCTGTCGATGAAGAAAGACAGATAGACACCGGCAAAGGAGCCGATTACCGCGATCACCATTGCCAGAATGAGCATCGTGCTGAACCTGCGGGCAAGCAGAAAGGCGATGGCTCCCGGCGCGATCAACATGGCAACCGCGAGGATGAGGCCGACCGCCTGCAGGGCTCCGACAATGGTCAGCGAGATCAGCGCCAGCAATCCATAATGCAGCAGCTTAACCCGCAGGCCGACAGCGCGCGCCTGGGCTGGATCGAACGCATGCAGGAGGAAGTCCTTCCACTTGATACCGATGACTGCTGCCGTGATCGCGGCGATGATGGCCGCCATTCCGATATCGTGCCAGGAAACGCCGAGCATGTCGCCGAACAGGATGTGATCGAGATGCACTTCGGACCGGACCTTGACATAGAGGACGAGGCCGAGGCCGAACATGCCGGAGAAGACGACGCCCATCACCGTATCCTGCTTGATACGGCTGTTGTCCTTTAGAAAGCCGGTAGCGATGGCGCAAAACATACCGGCAGCGAATGCGCCAATGGCAAACGGAATGCCGACAATGTAGGCCACGACCACGCCGGGGAAGACCGCGTGACTGATCGCGTCGCCCATCAGCGACCAGCCCTTCAGCACCAGGAAGCAGGAGAGAAGCGCCATCGGCACGGCAACGAGCATCGAGATCGCCAGCGCATTGACCATGAAGTCGAACTGTATCGGGGAGAGGATGGTGTCGATCAAGCTCATCGCCCTTCCTCCAGCGCCTGCATCGCCCGCCGGCGGGCGGCCAGCATTCCATGCTTGGGTGCGAAGAAAAATGCGATCAGGAAGATCGCCGTTTGCAGCACCACGATGATGCCGCCGGTTGCTCCGTCGAGGAAGTAGCTCGCATAGGCGCCGACGAAGCTTGTAAGCGAGCCGATGACGACGGCGATCACCAATAACCTCGGGAAGCGGTCGGTCAGCAGATAGGCCGTTGCACCGGGCGTCACCACCATGCAGATGACGAGAAAGGCGCCGACCGTTTGAAGGGCTGCGACCGTCGAGGCGGAGAGCAACGTGAAGAACATCAACTTCAGCGCGGTCGGATTGAGCCCGATGGAGCGCGCATGGCTCTCGTCGAAGAAAGTCACCATCAGGTCCTTCCATTTGACCAGCAGGATGGCGAGCGAGACGAAGCCGATGATCGCGAGCTGCAGGGTGTCGCCGGGCGTAATGGCGAGAACGTTGCCGAGAACGATCGTCTGTATGTTGACGGCCATCGGCTTCAACGACACCATGAACAGGCCGAGGGCGAAGAAGGAGGAAAAGGTCAGGCCGATGATGGCATCTTCCTTCAGCTTGGTTCGCTGGTTGAGAAAGAGCATCGCTGCGGCCGCCAGACCGCCGGAGAAGAAGGCGCCGAGAGAGAAGGGGAGCCCGAGCATGTAAGCACCTGCGACACCCGGCACGATCGCATGCGAAAGCGCGTCGCCGATGAGCGACCAGCCCTTCAGCATGAGGTAGCAGGACAGGAAGGCGCAAACGCCGCCGACAAGAGCGGAGACCCACATTGCGTTCAGCATATACTCATAGGCAAAGGGTTCGAGGATGCCGGTCATTGTTCCCGATCTCCTGCGGTGGCTTCAGCTCGTCGGCCGGCAGCCCTTCCATCTTCGAGAACTAGCGGGCGTTCGTCGTCACTCACTACATGCACCGCCGCTTTCCCGCCGTCTTTTGCTCCATTCAGCACGAAATGGCGCAGCACGCCGCCGAAGGTTTTCTCCAGGTTCTCCTGCGTGAACGTGTCGGCCGTCGGTCCATAGGCGAGGATCGTACCTTTGATGAGAATGGTACGGTCACAGAACTCCGGCACGGAGCCGAGATTGTGGGTCGAGACCAGCATCACGCGGCCTTCATCCCGTAGCTCGCGGAGGAGCTTGATGATCTGCTCTTCGGTCTTGACGTCGACGCCAGTGAAAGGCTCGTCCAGGAGGATCACGCGGCCGTCCTGCGCCAGCGCGCGGGCGAGGAAAACCCGCTTCTTCTGGCCGCCGGAAAGCTCTCCGATCTGCCGCTTGCGGAACTGGCTCATGTTGACGCGTGCAAGCGCGATTGCGACGGCTTCGTGATCCGCCGCCTTGGCAATGCGCATCATGCCCATGTGGCCGTAGCGCCCCATCATCACGACATCCTCGACCAGAACCGGAAAATTCCAGTCGACCTCCTCGGCCTGCGGCACATAGGCGACAAGGTTTCTACGCAGGGCATCCTGGATCGGCATGCCGAGCACGCGGATTTCACCCCTCGCGAGCCGGACAAAACCCATGATCGCCTTGAACAGGGTGGACTTGCCCGAACCGTTTATCCCAACCAGCGCGGCGATCGTCCCTTTCGGAATGCGAAAGCTGGTATCCCGAAGGGCCGTATGCCCGTTGCGATAGGTGACAGCGGCATCCCTGACCGTGATGCCGGAGCCCGCATCGTCGGATGCGGACGGGTCAAAGCCATTGTTGGAGGGGCTCATTGCGGCAGACCTTCGGCCAGACCCTTGGCGAGTGTCCCGGAGGTCACGCGCAGAAGGTCGAGATAGGTCGGCACCGGGCCATCGGCTTCGCTCAGCGAATCAACATAAAGCACACCGCCATAATGGGCACCCGTTTCGCGGGCCACCTGCCGGGCCGGCTTGTCCGACACCGTGCTTTCGCTGAATACGGTGGGAATCCGGCTTTTCCTGACGGTATCGACAACCTTGCGCACCTGCTGCGGCGTGCCTTGCTGGTCGGCATTGATCGGCCAGAGATAGAGTTCCTTCAGGCCGAAATCACGGGCCAGGTAAGAGAATGCCCCTTCGCTCGATACCAGCCAGCGCTTGTCTTGCGGAATCCCGTCAAGCGTTTGGCGGATAGGGGCGATCGTCGCCTTGATCTTTTCCTTATAGGCTTCGGCATTGGCCTTGTAGGTGCTCGCGTTTCCCGGGTCGTACTTGACGAAGGCGTCGCGGATATTGTCGACGTAGACGATCGCGTTCGCGGGCGACATCCACGCATGCGGATTGGGCTTGCCTTCGTAAGGGCCTTCGACGATGCCCATCGGCACTATGCCGGTCGAGACGACGACATCCGGAACGTCCTTGAGATGCCGATAGAATTTCTGGAACCAGAGTTCCAGATTGAGGCCGTTCGAGAAAATGAGCTTTGCCCCTTGCGCCCGCTGAATATCACCCGGTGTCGGCTGGTATTCGTGGATCTCCGCGCCAGGCTTGGTGATGGATTCGACGATCGCGGCATCGCCGGCAACGTTCTTCGCCATGTCAGCGATAATGGTGAACGTTGTAATCGCCTTGAATTTTTCCTGAGCCGCGACTGGGGCCGCTGCCAGTGCGACGGCAAATGCGCCTGCCATTCCGGCCAGGACAGACCGTCTCACCACATCGAACATACCTACCTCCTAATTGATAATAAGACCTATTTGCATCTGGCGATCGATCTTGGCCTTCATGCAATTGATAATGATTTGCAAAAAGGGTTGACGTCCGCGTGATTTCCCATATCGTGCAATTAAGAATGAGTTGCAAGTAAAAATCGGCAGCAGACCCCAGGCTGGAGAAATGCGATGACGGAATTGGTAAGGCAGCCGACATTGTCGGAACGGACGGATGAGCAGATTCGCGAGGTGCTTGCCGGACAGCGGCGAGGCATCCGCTCGATGCTGCTTTTTGCCGGCCCCGCGATGATCGCTTCCATCGCCTATATGGACCCCGGCAACTTTGCGACGAATATTCAGGCCGGCTCCAGCTACGGCTATTCGCTGCTATGGGTGGTGCTTATGGCCAACCTCATCGCGATGCTGTTCCAGGCGCTGTCGGCCAAGCTTGGCATCGTCACCGGCCGTAATCTCGCTGAAATATGCCACGATGAATTTTCGACGCCGGTTCGCATCGCGATGTGGATCGTCAGTGAAGTCGCCGCCATGGCAACGGACCTTGCCGAATTCCTCGGCGGCGCCATCGGTCTGTCGCTGCTCTTCCAGATGCCGCTTCTGGCGGGGATGGCGGTGACCGCCGTCGTCACCTACGGCGTCCTGCTTTTCGAAGGTCGCGGCTTCAGGCCGATGGAGCTCATCATCGGCGCACTGGTGGCGATCATCAGCCTTTGCTACGTTATCGAGATGTTCATCGCGCCGGTTGCCTGGGGACAGGTCGGCATGGGGCTGATCACCCCCTCCATGCCCGATATGACGGCGCTGACGATCTCCGTCGGCATCATCGGCGCGACCGTCATGCCGCATGCCGTCTATCTGCATTCCGGCCTGACCCAGCATCGCGCCCCGGCGCGCGATGATTCCGAGCGGCGCAAGCTGGTGCGTTTCTCGAACTGGGAATGCATCATCGCGCTGGCGGTGGCCGGTGCGGTCAACATTGCCATGGTGGTCATGGCGTCCGCCGCCTTTCACGCCGGCCATCCGGAGGTCGCCGAGATCGAGACCGCCTATCATATGCTGACGCCACTCCTCGGCGGCGCTGCGGCAGCCGTCTTCCTCGTGTCGCTCATGGCCTCGGGCATTTCGTCGTCGGCCGTCGGCACGATGGCGGGCCAGATGATCATGCAGGGCTTCGTCGGATTCCATATCCCGATCTGGGTGCGGCGTCTCGTGACGATGCTGCCGGCCTTCGTGGTCGTGCTGCTCGGCGCAAACACGACCGACGCATTGCTTTACAGCCAGGTCGTCCTATCCTTCGCGCTGCCGGTTCCGATGATCGCGCTCGTCATGTTCACGCGCAACCGCGCCATCATGGGGAATTTCGCAAACGGCCGATTGACCGATATCGCTGCGGTCGTCGGAACGATCATCATCCTGTGCTTGAACGTGGTCCTGCTTCTCCAAACGTTCGGCATTCCGATCCCCGGGCTCGGCTAAAGCCGAAGCCGGCATTGTCGGGTTACGCCTAGTAACGGCATTGTGAAATCAATTGCGTCCCTCTGGTCGTCGGAGGGGCGCAATTCATCGGCTCCTCGGTGCTTTCAAGGCACAAGCCGCTTTCCGGCCCCATCATGAAGGCCAGCTCAAGACATCACGTCACTGGGCAGGATGGACGGCAGGGCAGCGGCTCGCCGCGCTATGGCGGCGGTGCGCCGATGTGCCTGCTTCGTAACCGAAGGATTTCTTCAACCGTTGGACGCTTGCTTTCGATTTGCCGCAATCGAGTATTCTTCTGCGAGACGGTAGATATCTCCGATACAGTCGATCTTGCCGCGGAGTTCGGTGGGACTGGAGGGGATTTCAAGGCCCGTCTTATCTTCAATGAGATACAGAATTTCGATGAAATCGAACGAGTCGATGTTGAATTCTTCCAGTCTCCGTTCCGGTGTCAATTCAGCAGGCGGAACGCCGAGAAAATCCGCGATCAGGTCGCGCAGCTTGTTGGCGATAGGTGTTTGCGGTTCAGTCATTTGTCTCTCCACAAAACTGGGTTGCGGGACGCCGGTTATTCCATCGCAAGATTAAGCTGGGCTGAAATGTTGGTTGTAGAGACTCCAAGGAGTGGAAGATGCGCAGAGTAGCAATTACCGGATTGGGCGTCGTCGCCGGAACAGGCAATGGGATCGACCCGTTCTGGCGGGCGGTGAGAGATGGGCGCCATTGCTTCGGCCCGCTGGAAGGGTTCGACGAAACCCGTCTCAATATCCGGCATGGCGCTGTCGCGCGCGACTTTCAGCCGGACGAGCAGATCAATCGCAAGAAACTAGGCTATCTCGATCGCTTCGCGCAATTGGCGTTGTCGGCCGCCCACGAGGCGATAGGGGACGCCGGAATAGAGTGGACCGACACGCTCAAGCAAAACACGGGCGTCGTGACCGGTTCGACGATCGGCGGGCAGGCAACGCAGGATAATTCCTTCCTGAGGCTCTATGGTAGCGCGGCGCGGCTCGTCAACCCGGTGACCATTCCGAAAGTCATGCCTTGTGCCGCGACCGTTGCGATTTCGATGGAGTTCGGTCTGACTGGACCGTCCTATACGCTGTCGACCGCGTGCGCCTCTTCGGCACATGCGATCGGCCAGGCGTTCTGGATGGTGCGTCAGGGCACGCTCGATCTTGCCATCGCCGGGGGTAGCGAAGCGCCTTTCAGCTTCGGCTATCTGAAGGCATGGGACGCGCTGCAGGTGGTCGACCCGGAGCCTTGCCGGCCCTTTTCCGAGGACAGGCAAGGCCTGAACCTCGGCGAGGCCGGCGCGATGCTGGTGCTGGAGCCTCTTGATGCCGCTCTAGCGCGCGGCGCGAAAATCTATGCGGAAATCGTTGGTTTCGGCATGACCGCCGATGCCCATCATCTCACCCAACCGCATCTGGACGGACCCGTCAGGGCGATGCGGTCGGCCCTCAAGGATGCCGTGCTCGCGCCCGCCTCCGTCGATTATATAAATGCGCATGGTACGGGCACGCCGACGAACGATGCCATGGAATGCCGCGCCATACGCACGGTTTTTGACAGCCGGGCGGATCGGATTGCGGTCAGTTCGACAAAGGCGGTGCATGGCCACACGCTCGGCGCGGCCGGGGCGCTGGAGGCTATCGCCACGGCTCTTGCTATCAGGAACGAAACAATACCTCCGACCGCCAATTTCACCGTACGCGATCCGCAATGCGATCTCGACGTCGTGCCCAACACGGCTCGCTCAAAGCCGATCCGCGTGGCATTGAGCAATTCCTTTGCTTTCGGCGGATTGAATGCGGTACTGGCTTTCACGCGCCACGACATCTAACTCCATTGGAGACTGGTTCAGGTGAAAATGCCAGATCTGCAGGAGGCATGGAGATGTGACGCCGCGCCACATGCGCGGCGCATCAATCAAGCAACGAGCCCGACAGCAAGTACAATCCATTCAAAATCGATAGCAGGAATTTCATGGCCGGCGTGACCCGCATCTACCGCTATCTGCTTGCCCTGCTGGCTCTATCGGGCATCGCCGTCTCATATGTCGCCATCATACCCGGCGCGCATGTCTCGCGGCTGACGATGACGGCGAATTTCTTCAGCTATTTCACCATCCAGTCCAATCTCCTGCTGGCTCTTGCACTGCTCTGGGCGGAAACCGCGCCGTTCTCCGCCGTCGGCCGCTGGGCGAACAAGCCGTCAACACGAAGCGCCCTTCTCATTTACGTCGGAGTTGCAGGCATCGTCTATGTCCTGGTGCTGAGAGACGCATGGCATCCGCGCGGTTGGCAACTGCACGGTGACCAGATACTCCACTACTGTGTGCCGGTGCTTTATGCCCTGGACTGGATTTTTCTGAGCGAACGCGGAAAGCTTTCCTGGCGCGATGCGCTCTGGTGGCTGGCTTTTCCCGCAGCTTACTCCGCCTACACCCTTGTGCATGGGTATGTCTCTCGCTTCTACCCTTACCCATTTCTGAATGTCGGCGATATTGGTCTTGAAGCCGTCCTGCTGAATATGGCGCTGCTCGCCTCCGCCTTCCTGGTTCTCGGGGGAGTGCTGGCTTTCCTCGATCGCGTGGGCGCCAGGCAATGGGCCCTTCGACGCGGATAGGCTGCAGGACGCCCAATGCTGTTGCCAGGGGGAATGCGATCTCTCGCGGATCGAAGCGAACCGCGACCCCCTTGGAGGTCGCGGCCATCTCATGTTCGAACCACTACAGGCTTGGCAACAGCCCGCCATCGACCCTGACCGTGGTGCCGGTGATGTAGGAGGCGCGGTCGCTGGCGAGAAAGGCGATCGTGTCGGCATACTCCTCCGGACGTCCATATCGGCCGACGGGAATGGAGGCGACACTCTCCGCCGCTACCGCTTCCACGGTGCGGCCCTCACGCTTGGCCTTCTGTTCATCGAGGAAGCGAATACGGTCCGTGGCGATGCGGCCGGGGACGATGATGTTGCTCGTAATGCCGTCGGCGGCAACTTCGCGCGCCAGTGTCTTCGACCAGCCGACGAGCGACAGCCTGAGGGCATTCGACAGGCCGAGATTGGGAATGGGAGCCACGACACCCGAAGATGTGCTCGTGACCAGCCGCCCCAATTTGCGGCCCGCATGCCCGGCAGGAGCCGATCGGCCGTCGCGATGATCGAAACGATCATCATGTCGAAGAAGCTGCGCCAGGCCTCGGGGCTTTGGCCCGAAACCGGAGTGGGCGGCGGGCCCCCGGTGAAGCTGACGAGGATGAGCGGCGGCCCAAAACGCTTCTCCGCCTCGGCGACATGCGCGTCGATGGAGGCGATGTCGGAAAGGTCCCAGACGATCCCATGTGCCGTTCCGCCGGCATCGCCTATCACCCGTTCGGACGCCTTGACCGCGACGGGATCGATGTCGGCGATGACAACAGGCGCACCTTCCCGCGCCAGCGCGAGCGCGGCAGCCTTGCCCAATCCGCCACCGCCGCCGAGTATCAGCGCAGGCCGTCCCTTCAACCCCAGATCCATAATATGCCTCCCCGTTCAAGCGATGGCCGCGCGGCGGTCGACACGCGCGAGCCGCGACAGCAGATATTCGATTTCGGCCTTCGCCGTCGCAGTCAGGCCGCCTGCCGGAGAGCGTTGTGCGTCCGAGGCGATCAGGCCGCGCCGCGCCATCACATATTTGCGCACGGCAAGCCCGACGCCCTGCTGCTGCTCGTAGCGCAGGAGCGGCAGATGTGCGTCGAAGAGATCGTGCGCCTTGTCGCGCTCGCCTGCCTGGGCGAGGCGCACCGTATCGACGAGCATGTCCGGAAACGCATAGCCGGTCATGGCGCCATCGGCCCCGCGCTCCGTTTCGAAATCGAGGAACAGCCCGCCATTGCCGCAGAGGATGGAAACGCGGCGCAGCGAACCCTCGGCCTCCCACCGGCGAAGCGTCGATATCTTCTCCAGGCCGGGCCAGTCCTCATGCTTGACTATGACGCAGGAAGGGTTGTCCGTGATGATCCGCTTCAAGACGCCAGGCGTCATGACGACGGTAAAGTTAAGGGGATAGTCCTGGATGACGAAAGGAATGTCGCTGCCGATCGCTTCGACCGCCTGGCGATAATAGGTGACGATCTGGTCGTCGGTCCGAAGCGTGTTCGGCGGCGCGATCATGACGCCGGCTGCCCCGCGCTCCATCACCGCCTGCGCCAGGCTGCGCATGGCGGCAAAACCAGGCGCCGAAACGCCGACGATCACGGGAAGGGACGGTGTGCGCTTGATGAAGCGCGTCGCGATCTCAAGTGCTTCCGCCCCGTCGAGCTTCGGCGCCTCGCCCATCACGCCGAGCACGGTCAGGCCGGTGCTGCCGCATTCCACATAGAAATCGGTCAATCGGTCGATGGAGGCAAAATCGATCTCGCCATTCTGTTCAAAGGGGGTCGGCGCGATCGGGTAAACCCCTTTTGCGGTAGGCTGCAGCAACATGGAGGACCTCCGTTCAGACGATAGACCTTGAATAGCCCATGGCAATATCAGGATAAACCATGATAATACCGTCATCAGAAAACGGAATTTCCGTTGACTTGAGCGATGAGTGATCATGAACATCCGCTTTATGCGTACCTTCTGCAGCGTGGCCGAGAAGGGCTCCATGGCTGCCGCCGCGCGCGCCCTCGGTCTGGCGAACGCCTCCGTGGCGGAGCAGATCCGCGCCCTGGAACAGGAGCTCGGTACCGCGCTCACGCTGCGGCGTGGCCAGACGGTTGCGCTCACCGATGCGGGCCAGGCGGTTCTTCCCACCATGCGCAGCATCGTGGCCCAGGCGGAGGATCTGTCGCTGATCGCGCAAGCCGGCGCGCTTCGCGGGCGATTGCGGGTCGGCTCGATCTCGACGGTTTTGACGTCGCTGATCCCCGACACGCTGCGCCGGCTTGCGCTGCTGCATCCGGAGATCGACCTGAAGGTCGTGCCTGGTACGTCCATGGGTCTGCTTGCCCTGCTCGAGGCCGAAGAGATCGACTGTGCCTTGAGCGTCAAGCCGCCTTTCTCGCTACCGAAGAGCCTAAGCTGGCAGCCGGTTCGTGCCGAGCCGCTCGTGCTCGTCGCTCCCGACGATTTGTCGAAACAGACGATCGCCGCCAGCATCCGTTCCGCGCCATTCATCCGCATGGACCGCAACGCATGGACCGGGATGATCGTCAATCGCTATCTCTTGAGCCGCCGCATTCCGGTGCGCGAACTCTTCGAGCTCGATGCACCCGAGACCATCGTGGCGCTCGTTGCCGAAGGCCTTGGCGTTTCTCTTTTGCCGGATTGGGGCATCGTTTCGCCTCCCGGCGGCAAACTCGCGATCCGGCCGGTCAAGGATCAGCGCTTCGACCGGGAGATCGGCCTGATCGGCCGGCGAAGCGCGGCCTCGACCCTGATCGGCGCATTTGCGAGCGTGTTGATGGGCAGGTCGGAGGCTTGAGCTGAGGTCCCAGGGAGTGCTCAAGGGTTAGTCTGGAGCTTCCGGGCGGCGTCCTCAAACGGAGGTTTCCGTCCAGAACGCCGCCGCCCATGTCATCGGGCAAAGCGCACGCACATCGGCGTGCCGATCTCGATTGCCTTGCCGGTGTCCGTGAGCGCACCGCTATGGGGATCGCGCTCAAAGATCGCGATACGGTCGGCGTCCTGGTTGGCGCTGAACAGATGCCGGCCGGAGGGGGTGATCGCCAGGTTGCGCGGCGTGGCGCCGCCGCACGGAAAGAAGCCGGTCAGCGAGAGCGTGCCGCGTGCGGGATCTGTTTCGAAGACCACAATGCTGTCATCCCCTCGATTGCCGCCGTAAAGGAAGCGCCCGTCCGGCGAAATCTGGAGGTCGGAGCAATGGTTCTCCACGGTGAGATCGCCCGGTACAGCGGGTTTGGCATCGATTGATGTCAGCCGACCGTTCTGGCCATCAATCGCATAGCTCGCGACGGTCGAGTTCAGCTCGTTGATGGCGTAGAGAAACCGGCCGTTCGGGTTGAGGGCGATATGACGCGGCCCGGCGCCGGGCGCCGTCTTCGCCACCGAAAGCAGCTGCAGCTCGCCGGCATCGCCGAGGCGGTAAGAAACGAGGCTGTCGCTGCCGAGATCGGCGACGATCAGGATGTTGCCGGGAAGCTCGGTGACGCTATGGGCGTGGCTGCGTTCCTGGCGGGCTTTATCCGGTCCCGTTCCGGCTAGTGCGATGCTCGATTGCGGCGGCGCCAGACCGCCGTCGTCGCGCAGATCATAGGCAACGACCGATTGGTCCGGGCCGCCGTTTCCCATGCCGTAATTGGCAACGAAGAGCCTGCGATTGTCGCGGCTGACGGCGTTGTGGGCGGTGATGCTGCCGAGCGTGGGTTGAATGTTGATATAGTTTAGCGAACGCTCCTGGCGATCGAAGCGGAAGGCCGTGACCAGACCTTCCTTCCAGCCGAAGATTTCAGAATTGGCATAGACATGGCTGCCATCGGTACTGACGGAGAGGAATGTCGGGTTCTCGATCTCGGTTGCTGCGGCGAGTTTTTCGATCTCCAATGTATCTTCGTCGAAGCTGTAGACGAGCAACCCGCTGCCGTTTGCGTTGCGGAAATAGGGTGCAGACCTGTTCAGCGTGCCGACGAAAGTCAGATATTTCGAACCCATTGCAATTCCTCCCTCATGTTTCTGTAGCGACGATGGATCATTCTCGCGCAGCCGCCTCTTGCAAGAGGTTGTGGCCAGAAAATCCATTGCTCCTCCTGAGCGTCACCTATCAACGCTTCCTAACAGATCACGGCGCCGCTTGCAAAATTGATCCATATGTGAAAAGTTTATTTACATAAGAAGATTTTTAGGAGGCGTCATACGCGCCTGGTCGCCGGTCCGGATCGCCAGCCGGTGCACATCCAGGACGGCAGATGCAAAGCGTTCGGCCGGGAAATTTGGCAAGGCGTCGATTTGGATTGAGAATGCCGGCGGGGAGAGCCGGCCAATGGGAGGAGAGATTGATGAAGACGTGGATGGGCGGCCTTCTGGTCGCAACGGCGGCACTGTCGATGACGGTACAGGCTCACGCCGAAGATGTTTCAAGCGTCATCAAGGGTCTGCCGGATACTTTGAAGGCGCAGTATGATGGCGCACCGCAAAAAATCCTGCCGTCCGCCTGGGACAACTGGACCCCGCCGCCGAAGCCCTGGAAGTGGTGCCATTCGGAATCATACCAGGGCAACCCCTGGCGCGTAACGGTCACCAAGGAGCTGAAGCGTCTCGTCGACGGACTGATCGCGGATGGCACCGTTTCGAGCTTCGAAGTCTCCGACAGCAACAACGACGTCAGCCAGCAGATTAACCAGATCCGCGCCTTCATCGACGAGAAATGCACCGTCATCACTTCGATTCCGGGCTCGGCCACGGCGCTCAACGATGCGATCGATGCGGCTGCCAAGGCCGGTATCCCGTTCATCACGGCCGCTGGTTCCGTCACCAGCCCGAACGCCATCAACGTCGATTCCAACTATGCCCGCTGGGGCTACGACATGATGTCGGCGATCAACAAGGCACTGCCGAGTGGCGGCAACGTGCTGATGGTCGAGGGTATTGCCGGCCATCCGATCGTTGCGCAGGAGCGGCAGGGCGCCGACAAGGCGCTGGCGGAGGACAAGAAGCTGAAGGTCGCCCGCAGCGTCAACGGTAACTGGACGGCCAATGTCACCAAGACGGTCGTGCTGCAGGCGATCGCCACCAACCCGGCGAAGATCGACGCCGTATGGTCGACGGGCAGTGAAAGCCGCGTCATCGCCGAGGATTTTGCCCAGGCGCATCGACCGGCACCGCTGATCACCGGTTCGCTGACCGGCGACGCACTCGGCTACTGGAAGGCCAATCCGGACAAGTACCGCTTCGAGGGCCATGCGCTGCTGCCGCACTGGACCGCACAGACGCTCTATCGTGTCGCGGCCCGGATGCTGGACGGCCAGAAGCCGAAGCTCAACACGCTGATGATCCCGATCCCGGCCGTGCACGAGGCCGATCTCGGCAAATGGTACAAGAGCTGCATGACGCCGGACGCTGTCTCGATCTTCCCGGTTCCGCCGACCGATCCGATGCCTGAGGACTTGATGAACGCCTATTTCACCGGCGCAAAGCCGACGATCGGCTGGGACTATTCCAAGACGCCGGACCCTTGCTCCAAGTGATATGATGCCTGTCGGATCGCGGCCTTGAGGCCGCGATCCCCACCAGTTCAAGAGTACGACATGCTGGATATCGAAAACGTCTCCAAGCGCTACGGCGAGACCATCGCGCTGTCTGGAGCCTCCATCGCCTTCAAGGCGCGCACGGTTCACACCATCCTCGGCGAAAACGGCTCGGGCAAGAGCACGATGGTGAAGCTGTTGTCCGGCATCGTCCAGCCGGATGGCGGGGCGATCCATCTCGACGGCCGCCCTTTTTCCGGCCACACGCCGGCGGCTTTCCAGGCGGCTGGCTTTGCAACGGTTTTTCAGGAAGTGCTGATCGCGCCGGATCGCACCGTCACCGACAACATCCTGCTGGGGCTCGATGGCCTATGGACACGCCGCATTCCCCGTGCCGAGCGCCGCGCGACGGCGGAAGCGGCGCTGAGACGTTTCGCCATTACCGAAGTGCCGCTCGATGCACCGGCTGGCTCGCTGCCGCTTGCCGTGCAGCAGCTGATCGTGCTTGCCCGTGCCGTCGTCCGTCGTCCACGCGTCCTGATCCTCGACGAAGTTACCGCGGCGCTCGATTATGCCGACCGGGAATCCGTCTTCCGGATGATGCGGGAACTCGCCAAGGAAGGCTCGCTATTGCTGTTCATCACCCACCGCATGGACGAGGTCATGTCGCTCTCGGACCGCATTTCCATCCTGCGTGGCGGCAAGGTCGTGAAGACGGAAGATTGCGGCGCCTCGACGCCCGCCGAACTCCTGAAAGCGATGGCGCCGCAGACAGCAGCGGAGCTTGCCCATGCCTGAGGCTTTGACGCTCGAAACCAAGGCGCTCGTCATCAAAAGGGATGCCAGGCCGATTTCACAGCTCATCCGCCCCGGCGAGATCGTCGGGCTTGCCGGCCTCGACGGTCACGGCCAGGAGCGCTTCCTCGAAACCCTGGCGGGCCTGAAGGCGCCCGTTGACGGCGACGTCTATCTCGAGCGCGGCGGCGGCCGGACCCGTGTTTCCGGTTTCCGCAAGGCGGTTGCCCATGGGATTGCCTACTTGCCGCGCGACCGGCGGGCAACCGGCATCTTCCCGACGCAATCCGTGCTCGACAATTTTGCGATCTCGACGGTCGGCCGGGACGCACTCTTTGGGTTGCTCAGCTTCAAGAGGCGCCGTCGTCGCTACGAAGCCTATCGCGAACGGCTGTCGATCCTGGCACCGAAGCCGGAGGCGGCGATCACCACGCTTTCGGGCGGCAACCAGCAGAAGGTGCTGCTTGCACGGGCATTAGCGCTGGAGCCCGGCGTGCTTTTGCTCAACGATCCCACCCGCGGTGTCGATGTGGCGACGCGTCATGTGCTTTACGACGTCTTTCGCGAACTGGCGCGCGAAGGCATGACGCTCGTCATTCTCTCCAGCGAGATCGAGGAGATCCTGCTCTTGTGCAATCGCGTCCTGGTATTCCGTGAAAATGAGGTGGCGGCCGAGATGACGGGGGAGGCGATGACGACCGGCAATGTCATCGCGGCGATGTTCGGGCGGGCGGCATGACCATGGCCTTCTCTTCGAAACTTGCGAGCGTCTTGCGCAGCGGCGGTTTTGCCTTGGTGCTGCTCGTCGTGCTGCTCGTATTCAACATTTTCCTCAATCCGGCCCGTTTTGCACCTGCGGCCTGGGGCACCTTGATCGGACTTGCCGCGCCGCTGATCGGGGCCGCACTCGCCTCGGCGCCCGTCATTCTCGCCGGGCGCGGCGGCATCGACATTTCCGTCGGGCCGCTGATGGGCTTCGTCAACGCGATCGTCATTCAGGCCCTGTTCCTGTCGAGCGGCATAAGCTCGCCATTCATTCTGATCCCGGCCGCCCTTGCCATCGGCGCGGCTGTCGGCGCGATCAACGGCTTCATGGCGACCGTCATCCGCATCCAGCCGATCGTCGCCACCCTCGGCACATATCTCGTCCTGACCGGCATCACCCTCGTCATCCTGCCGGCTCCGGTCGGGCCTGCGCCGGACTGGTTGAAAACGCTGTCAGGCACCTATTCCATCGTGCCGCTGCTCGCCATCGCAATCGCCTGGTGGTCGATCCGCCGGCTGCCCTATTACGATCTCTTGATGGCGATCGGCAGCGATGACCGCGCCGCCTATACTGCCGGTGTCGACGTCACGCGCGTCCGCTTCGTCGCCTATGTCATAACAGGTGTTTTCGCCGGCATCGCCGGGTTGATGCTGACGGCGCTGATCGGCTCGGCCGATCCGAACATCGGCCAGACCTATACTTTGATCGCGGTCGCCGCGGTGGCGCTCGGCGGCGTCAGCCTGGCGGGCGGACGCGGTGGGCTGACGGGTGCGGCAATCGGCGCGATCGATATCTTCCTGCTGCAGAGCGTACTGACCTCGTTCAACGTCTCCACCTATGTGCTGCAGATCGCTTATGGCGCGATCCTGGTCGTGGCCGTCATCCTGACGGCCGTGCAGGAGCGCGCGGTCAAGAGGAGGGCCGCATGATCCGCCTGAAAGGCTTCCTGGCGAGCACCAGCGGCCGCGTCATCGTTGCATTCCTCATCGCACTGGGCCTGCACCTCTTAGGCACTGTACTGATCGACGGCTATTCCTCCTCCTTCTCGATCCGGGCCATGCTGGTAATCGCCTCGCTGCTGGCGGTCGCCTGCGTCGGCCAGACGCTCGTCGTCGTCCTCGGCGGCATCGATCTGTCGATCCCCTTCGTCATCGGCTTTGCCAATGTCGTGGCGGCGCAGCTCTATGGCGAGCAATGGAATTTCGGCCTCGTCTGCCTGCTCGTTGCGGTCATCGCCATCCTGATCGGCGCCTTCAATGGCTATGTCTCGCGCAAGCTCGACATCCATCCGCTGATTGTCACCCTCGGGACGGGCATGGTCGTGCAGGGCGCCGTGCTGCTCTGGACTGCGGGCTTTCCGTCCGGTTCGGCGCCGCAGGTCGTCTCCGATTTCGTCTCGATCGGCGGATCGGTCGGCCCGCTGCCGTTCCCATGGATCGTGCCTTGCCTCGCCGTGTTGGCGCTCGCCGTCATGGCGCTGATGGCGCGCTCGCCCTACGGCCGTCGGCTCTATGCGCTTGGCAGCAATCCGGGCGCCGCACCGATGGCGCTGATCGATCCGGTGCGCATGTGGGCCGTGACCTTCGCGATCTCGGCCTTCTTTGCCGCCGTTGCCGGCGTCTTGCTGCTCGGTTTTACCGGCTCGGCCTATGGCGATGTCGGCCAGCCTTATCTCTTCCAGACGATCGCCGCCGTCGTTGTCGGCGGCGCGGCACTGGTCGGCGGGCGCGGCAGCTATCTCGGCACCATCGCCGGCGTCTTGGTTCTGACCGAGGTCAACACGCTGCTGATCGGCCTTGGTTTTCAGCCCTCGGCGGTACAGGCCGCCCTCGGCTTCATCATCGTCGTGCTGGTCTCCATCTACGGACGCGAGCGGCATGTGAGCGCCACGATCTGAGGCGGCGGCTCGACGCTCGAGCCGCCTTTCGGTCTGCAGCAGACTCAGATGATCGCCGGCGCTGTCGCAGCTGGTCTGCGAATACCCGCCTGTTCGAGCAGCGGCAGGACCTGGTCGTGGAAATAAGGGAACTCGGCATTGTAATCGACAAAGGACAGGGTCGTGCCGCCGAACCCAGCCCGATGCAGGGCAAGCAAACCCTCGGCAACTTGCTCGGGCGTACCGACGAGCGGAAAGCCGCCATGTCCCGCCGCCATCCGGTCGCGGATCAGGGCCAGCAGATCATGCGGGAAGGATTGGGCATGCGCGAATTGCAGGCGCACCAGATTGTCGACGGCCTCCCAATCGGCATTGTCTTTGCCAAAGTGTTGCAGATAGTCCCGCGCCTCCTTCTCGGTCGGCCGGCAGACGACATGGGCGAAGGTGAGGACACCCAGATTGCGGCCGGCGGCCTTGCCTTGCTCTTTCAGTTCGGCGATCTCAGCCGTCGAGCGGTTCAGGTCAATGGCCGGCGTAAACAGAAAGTCCGCATTGCGCACGGCAAAGGCGCGGCCCTGGCCGGAGCCTGCCGCATTGAGGATGGGCGCGTGGCGCTGGGGACGGGGATCGCCGAGCACATTCTTCAGATGAAAGAACCGTCCGTCATAGTCGAAAGCCTGATCCCGCTCCCACAGGCTCTTGACAACATCGAACCATTCCTCGGCATAGGCATAGCGGCTTTCATGATCGGCCGGAAGATCGAGCCCCAGTGCTTCATATTCCGGCTGGTTCCAGCCTGCCACGATGTTGAGGCCGATGCGGCCCCGGCTGATCTGATCGATCGTCGCCATCTGCTTGGCGACGACGACCGGATGATTAGCGGCCGTGTGGATGGTGGCAAAGACGTTGATGTTGGTCGTGCTGGCAAGTAGGCCCGCTGCCCAGGTCATCGTTTCCAGCACGTTGCCGTGAAAATTGGTCTCGCCGCCATACCCTATCCATCGGGCAATCGGCAGCATGAAATCGATGCCTGCCTCATCCAGTAGCCTTGCCAGCTTCAGATTGTTGTCCCAGGAATTGTTCCAGCGCTCCCCGACTTTGGTGACGCTCATGCCGCTGGAGCAATTGCTGGCGAAAGTGCCAAGCAAAAATTGCCCTGCGGCGAACATGGAGTTCTCCGACATTTCGTTCCCTTTATTTTTTGATATAATTTACGATAGAAATTCTATTTGAAACTTGAAATTTGTCAACGCTCGCCGCCTCGGCGTCATTTCAAGCATCTTGAAAAGGAAACATATGAGCACCGAAGCCGACGACCAGAAAGCCCAGCTGCAGGGCCTCGATCGAAGCTGGCACCTGGCGAAAACGCCTTTGCAGGTGGAGCTGACCGAGCTGGAATTCGCCCTCATGCGGGCGTTCGAAGCCTTCGGGCGCTGGCAGACCGAATGCCTGGCGTCGGTCACGGGGCTTGCGGCGAGCGGTCCGGAAAATGCCATGCTGCACATCATCCGCATGCACGATCGGCCAAAATCCATCAAGGATCTCGCCCGTCTCGCCAATCGGGAAGACATCCCCAACATGCAGTACAGCCTGAGAAAGCTGGTCGGCGCAGGATTGGTGGAAAGGAAAGGCAGCGGTCGTTCCGGCGTCACCTATTCGGTGACGGACAAGGGCAGAGACGTTACGGATCAATATGCCGCCGTGCGTGCGGCTCTTCTCGTCAAAGCCGTGCAGACCGTACCGAACATGGGACGGCGCCTGGAAGAGGCGGCCAGCACGCTCGACCTCATGACCGGCATCTATGAGCATGTCGCGAGGAGTGCGGCGACCCATCGCCGGTTTCCGGAGGAGTAGTCTTCCGCTCCCATTGCTTCTCCTTTATAGCTCCCGGTCCCGCAATGTCAGGCAGGAGAATGATCATGAACGCGAATGACGTCGCCGCTCATTGGGAAAGCAATGCCGAAACCTGGACTATCTACAGCCGCGCGGGCTACGACAGGTATCGTGACGCCCTGAACACGCCCGCTTTTCTCGACATGCTGCCGCCGGTCGCCGGCCTGAAGGGGCTTGACCTCGGTTGCGGCGAGGGCAGCAACACCCGGGCTGTTGCGCGCCTGGGTGCGCACATGACCGGACTTGATATCGCCCCGACCTTCGTCAGACATGCCCATGAGATGGAGATGCAAGATCCGCTCGGCATTGACTATATCCTGGGGGACGGGCAGTTCATCGACTTTCCCGACGCGAGTTTCGATTTTGTCACCGCCTTCATGTCGATGATGGACATGGCTGACCAGCAAGGGGTGCTTAAGGGAGTTCAACGCGTCCTCAAGCCCGGAGGCTTTCTGCAGTTTTCTATTCTGCATCCCTGCTTCGTGCCGCCGACTCGCAAGAACGTCCGTAATGAGGCGGGCGAGCCGATAGCCGTGCAAATTGCTGATTATTTTGACGAAGCCACCGGTCGGATCGAGCGCTGGCTCTTTTCCACGATTCCGGCCGAGGAACGCGCGCGGCTGACGCCCTTCTCGATCCCTCGCTTCCATAGGACGCTCACAAGCTGGGTCTCGATGATCGTTGGCGCAGGCCTTGCCATCGAGGCATTCGGAGAGCCGATGGCAAGCAGCGAAGTGGCATTGGCCGAACCGGTCGTCGCTGATACCCGCATTGCCCCGATCTTCCTGCACATCCGGGCGCGCAAGCCCTGATGTGCAGGAGGTTTTCCTTGCGGGTGCTCGCTTTATCTTCTGACGAAGCCTTTGCCTCCGAGCCTCGCCGATCCGCTCATTCCGCCGGCTGCGTGACGGATGCCGTGTTGAGCTCTCGCCGGCCGGAGAGGCTTGCCTGACCGAGTGCTACGACGAAGACGGTTGCCACGCTCGCCGCAACGGAAACCCAGAAGCCATTTTCGGCCCCGTAATTGTCGACTACCCAGCCGGAGAGGAAGGCACCAAGCGCCATGCCGATACCGATGCCGGTCATGACCCAGGTCACGCCTTCCGTCAGCATGGCTTCCGGCACGCGGCGCTCGATCAACCCGAAGGCGGTGATGAAGGTGGGGGAAATGGCGACACCGCTGAGGAAGACGGCAAAGGCGAGCAGGGCGACCGACGTGCTGGCGGCAAGAAGCGGTAGGGAGGTGACGGCAAGGACGCTGACGGCGACCAGCAGCTGACGCTGCAGCGGCATCTTGAGGTTCAGCGCTCCGATGATGAGGCCGACCACGAAGGAGCCGAGCGCATAGACGCCGATGACGATGCTTGCGGCACCAGGCTGGCCAAGCTGCTTGGTGATGGCAACGGCGCTGACTTCCGCCGTGGCGAAGGTGGCACCGACGAAGATCAGGGCGAGCGTGATGATCTGGACCGGCCGAAGCCAGATCGCCGAGCGTTGCGGGCTCTCTGAATCGACCGCGCGCACCTTGGGTTCGGTCGATCGTTGCATCAAAAAGGCTGCGGTTCCGAGTGCGAGGAAGATCGTGTTGACGACCATCCCTGCTTCCGGGAACAGCGAGACTGAAAGACCGACGGAAAGGGACGCGCCGGTGATGTAGACGAGCTCATCGGCCGCGGATTCGAATGCGAAGGCCGTGTTCAATTCAGGCCGGTTTCGGAAGATCTCCGTCCAGCGGGCGCGCACCATGGCCGGTATGCTCGGCATGGCGGCCGCGAACAAGGCCGAGGCAAACAACGTCCAGACCGGCCAGTTCTGGTTTGCCGCGCTGATGAGAATGATGAAGGCGACCACGGAGACGATCGTGGCGGGGGCGACGATGGCACGCTGGCCGAGCCGGTCGACGAAGCGCGATATCTGCGGGGAGACGAAGGCATTGGTCAACGCGAAGGTCGCCGAAACGGCGCCGGCCAGCCAATATTCGCCGCGCGTCTGCGACAGCATGGCGACGATGCCGATAGGGGCCATCGCAAGGGGAAGACGGGCGAGGAAGGCTGCGGCGGAAAAGCCTTTGGCGCCCGGTGCTCGGAAAATCTCTCTGTACGGATTGGACATCGGAACATTCCCTGGATTGGATGAAGTTGCCGCACGCATACGCGGCGTATGTGAATGAAATAATTGCATACGCCGCGTATGTCAACTAATATACGTAACGTATCCGAATTAATGAGAAAGGTTGACGGAGACGCAATGCGCAAACCTCGCAGTGAAATGATCGCCGAGACACGAGCCAAGCTGCTCGCCGCTGGCCGTAAGGCATTCGGTAGCGTCGGCTATGCCGAGGCATCGATGGATGACTTTACGGCTGCCGCCGGACTGACGCGGGGGGCACTCTATCACCATTTCGGCGACAAGAAGGGGCTGCTGCAGGCCGTCGTCAGCGAGATCGATGCCGAAATGGCTTCGAGACTGTGCGCGCTTTCGTCCAGAGCTCCCTCGCGCTGGCAGGGCTTGGTCGACGAGAATGTCGGTTACGTCGAGATGGCGCTGGAGCCGGAAATCCAGCGCATCATGTTTCGCGACGGCCCGGCCGTGCTTGGCGATCCCTCACGGTGGCCGGGTGCCAATGGCTGTATCGCCACGATCACAGAAAGCCTTCGCTGCCTTCGCGACGAGGGTGTCATCGTCGACATCGACCCGGAGGCCGGCGCTCGTCTCATCAATGCGGCAAGCATCAGCGCCGCGCAGTGGATCGCCAATTCGGACGATCCCGAAGCGACATCGAAACTGGCGGTCGGCGCTTTCCGGACCTTCCTCGACGGCTTGCGGATCGAGCGGGATTGATCGGCCTTGCGCCCGGTCAGCCGATCGATGTTGCGGTGAAGACCGCGAGCTGAGCCTCGAAAGCCCGTTTGTATGCCGGCCGGGCTTCGCCGCGGGCGACATAGGCGGAGAGGTTCCGATAGTCCTGCAACAGGCCCGAGTCCTTCAGCCTGAGCAGGACCGATATCATCATCAGATCGCCGGCGCTGAACGTGTCCCCGAGCCAGTCGGCACTGCCGAGGCGATCGGAAAGTTCGCTCAGCCGCTGGCGGATGCGTTCGTCGACCATGGACAGGCGCTGCTCGTACCAGGTCTGATCGCGCTCCTGGAATTTAACGATCGCGCGGTCGATGATCGGCGGCTCCACTGTGGAGAGAGCGGCAAACATCCATGTGATCGCCCGCGCCCGCGCATTGGTATCCTCAGGCAACAGACCGGCATGGCGCTCCGCGATGTGGAACACGATCGACCCCGATTCGAACAGGGCAAGATCGTCCTCTTCATAGGTTGGGATCTGCCCGAAGGGGTGAAGGGCGAGATGTGCGGGCTCCTTCATCGCCTTGAAGGACAGGAGGCGCACTGCGTAAGGCTCGCCGACTTCTTCCAGCGCCCAGCGAACGCGCATGTCGCGCGCGAGACCCCTGCCACGATCCGGTGACCTTTCAAAGGCAGTAATCGTAATGGTCATTGCTGCTCTCCATAGCTTGTCTGCCTAGAAGACGGTTGGCTG
Organism: Rhizobium sp. NPDC090279; assembly: GCF_044769665.1. Lineage (NCBI taxonomy): Bacteria > Pseudomonadati > Pseudomonadota > Alphaproteobacteria > Hyphomicrobiales > Rhizobiaceae > Rhizobium > Rhizobium sp. NPDC090279. The sequence goes on from NZ_JBIVYI010000008.1 coordinate 250,608, forward strand.
CACGCGGTTCCGACACCCAATCTTCGAGATAGTTTCCACGGCCGAGAGCGATCCGGGCCAGGCTGCTCATTTTGCAGCTCGACCATCTGCGGGGATCAATTCATGGATAGGCCTCGCGGCACACCCGCGCCACGATGTCGCGCAGCCATTGGTGGGCGGGATCGGCGTCGACGCGCGGATGCCATATGGCGGCAACGAGTATTTCCGGCGTTTCGAACGGCAGTTCAAAGCTGCGAATGCCGAGCGCCGCCGCCGGCTCGTTCACCTTACTGTTGCCGAGGCAGGAGACGGGGACGGCCGCGACGAAATCCGTCGAGGCCGCAATTCGCATTGCATCCGGAAATCCGGGCACCACAACCCGGATCTCCCGCTTCAGGTTCTTCCTTTCCAATGCGTCGTCGACCGCCTCGGCAAATTCTCCGCTTCTGGAAGCGGCGACGTGGCTGCAGGCTGCATAGTGTTCGGCGGTCACGTCGCCGCCTTTCAGGAGAGGATGACCTTCCCGGGCCACTCCCACCAGTCGATCACGAAGCAGGAGCCGCGTGCGCAGCTCGGGCGCGGGCACGCCGAGCACGCCGATTTCCAGATCGATCAGTCCTTCCCTGAGCATATGCGGCTCTTTGTCCGGCTTGAGCGCAAAGCGCACGCGAACACGAGGAGCGGCTTGCGTGATGGCGGCTGCGAGCGGCGCCGACACCAGCTCGAGAAAGGCTTCGCTCACGCGGATCGAAAACGTGGTTTCCAGTGTGGCGACATCGAGCTCGCCGGCAGCGGGCCGAAGAATGGCTCGCGCATCCTGGGTGACGGCGTGGACACGATCGCGAAGGGTCTCGGCAAATCGCGTCGGAACGAGGGATCTGCCCGCCCTGACGAGCAACGGATCGCCTGTTACGGCGCGCAGCCGCGACAGCGTGCGGCTCATGGCGGAAGGGCTCAAGCCAAGACGCTTTGCCGCTTCCGTCACGCTCCCCTCGGCAAGCAGGACGTCAAGGGCGATAAGAAGATTGAGGTCTATGTCTTCCATGGCAATTGGGTAGACCAGATTGGTCAGTATGCCTAGCGTCTGATGCAACTATTCTTTGCATCCTGTGCGTCTGGCGAAATCCAGGCCGAGCTTTCATATTGAATCCACAGCAAACAGACAGAGGAGGCATGCTTCATGCCGTCATCATCTTCCACCGCCGGCAGCATCCTGATCATCGGAGCATCACGCGGGCTCGGCCATGCCATGGCCGAAGAATTCTTCAAGAAGGGCTGGTCCGTCGTCGGCACGGTGCGGGCATCGGCATCGAGGACGAAACTGCATGATCTTGCAGATCGTTCCGAGGGTCGCGTCACCATCGAAACGCTCGACATCAACGAACCGGCTGAGCTTGCCTCGCTGCGCAAGCGCCTCGACGGCCACGTCCTCGATATGCTGTTCGTCAATGCCGGAACGACGAATGTCCCGACCGAAACCATCGCGGAGGTAACGACCGAAGAGTTCACCCGCGTCATGGTGACGAACGCGTTGAGCCCGATGCGGACCGTGGAGGGGTTGCAGGACCTCGTTTCGTCCACGGGGCTGATCGGTGTCATGTCGTCAGGGCAAGGGAGCGTCAGCAACAACACGACCGGCATGCGGGAGGTTTACCGCGGCAGCAAGGCGGCCTTGAATACGTTGATGCGCAGCTACGCCGCCCGGCATTCTGACGATGCGCGCGCCTTGGTGCTCATGGCGCCCGGTTGGGTCAAGACCGATCTGGGTGGCCCCGACGGACGGCTGACGATCGAGGAGAGCGTTCCGAACCTGGTGAACGTGCTCCTCGGTCAGCGAGGCAAGCGGGGCCTGGAATATCTGGATTATTTGGGCCGAACGGTTCCCTGGTGATCCTCCGGCGAGAAGGGGCAGAAGCCTCCCGAGCATTCATGGGCTGAAGACGGCAGCTTGTCGGCTTAGCTGAAGATGATTCGGCGAACCAACTGATACATAACGGAAATGAATCGGAGCCGGCCGACCGATTCAAAACACTCGTTGGACCGCAGCGGCGCGATCGACGATTCTTCCGGCATGCTTACTCAGCCCTATCAACTCTACATCGAGCGCACCAATGCTGCGAAGAACATGGCCCGCTACTATGCGCTGGAGATATCAACGACACTGTTCGGCGACACGTGTCTCACCCGGAGATGGGGCCGCATAGGCTTCGGGGGCCAAACGATGGCGCATCATTTCGATGACGAGAGGGATGCCGTCAGAATGTTTCTTGTGCTGACCCGGCAGAAACGGGCAAAAGGCTACCGCCCGTGCCCTTTGCGCGGCAAGGCGCTCACGTGAGCTTTGTCACGCTACAATCGATACTCAAAATGAGAGGGCCAGCAGCATCACGGGTGTCGCTTGGCAGCTGGATTGAGAATGGAGATGCCGAGGTTCTCAATCTTCGCACGCGAAGAACCACTCGACATTGCCTGAGGGCCTGTCCGGCCATCAAATGGAAAGCGACATACCGCCCGAGTGCACTACCCGAGATCTCGGGTAGTGACTTGTCTATAGTGATTAGAGCGGTCTAACGTTTTCCGCCTTTGACTTGCCGGTCTTCCGATCCTGACCCAGATCGTAGGAAACGGACTGCCCCTCTCGGAGCGCGTTGCCGTATTGCAGGGCGGAGACGTGAACGAAAACGTCAGGTCCTCCAGTTTCCGGCGTAATGAAGCCAAAGCCCTTATCGGTATTGAAAAACTTAACCGTGCCAGTTGGCATGATATCCCCATGTCTTTGCAGTTGATCGCGGCGGCAACCTAGCGGGCAACTGCTGTCAGATCAAGCACATCTGATAAGAGCGCTCGGCAGACTCTGTGATTAAGATGTATTTTTCCGCGCTCAGGCCACCTTTGAGGCCTTCAATGCCTTCATAGGCGAGAGCGCTGCCTGGTCATGGCTAAAGCGCAACCAGCCGGCTATCCAATTTCAGCGCATGAGCGATCGCCATCTCGTCTATTGCTCACCGGATGTCTCCACGGCCGCCTCCCGGGTCCCCATGGTTTCGATGAAGGAGACATTCGTTGCAGCGGGAATGCACGACTCAGGTCATTTGCGGTAGCTGGAATCTGATACAAACTATGATGGACTAGCCTGCAAAAGGATCTATTCTTGGGGCGTGCCCTTCCAGTTTCGGAAGTTCAATCAATCGATCTGCCAACAAGCACGAGCTCCATCCATGACCAAAGGCTCCGATCTCCTGGTCGCCGCACTCGAAAACGAGGGCGTCGACCGTATCTTCGGTATTCCAGGCGAAGAAAATCTCGACGTTGTCGAGTCCATCCGCAAATCGTCGATCCAGCTCGTGCTGACCAGACATGAACAGGCGGCTGCCTTCATGGCTGCGACCTATGGACGCCTGACGGGCAAACCGGGCGTCTGCCTGACGACGCTCGGGCCGGGCGCCTTGAACCTTTCGACGGGCGCGGCATATGCGCTGCTCGGAGCCATGCCAATGGTAATGATCACCGGGCAGAAAGGGATATTGTCGTCTCGGCAGGCCCGGTTCCAGGTGGTCGACGTCGTGGCGTCGATGAAGCCGCTTACCAAGCTTACCAGGCAGATCGTCTCGCCGCAGATGATCCCGACGATGGTCAGGGAAGCGTTCCGGATCGCGCAGGAGGAAAGACCGGGGCCGGTCCATCTCGAACTGCCGGAGGATATCGCCGCCGAGGAATGCGAACCCATCGCGCTGGTCGCTCCGCATCAGCTGGAGCTGCCGATCGCAAGCGATGCGGCCCTCGATCGCGCGGCGGCGCTCATCACGGGGGCGAAACGCCCGCTGCTCATGCTCGGGGCGGCAGCGTCGCGCCCTCGCTCGACGTCAGATATCGCGCAGTTCGTCATTCGCACCGGCATCCCGTTCTTCACGACGCAGATGGGGAAGGGAACGGTTCCAGGCGGAACGGAACTCTACATGGGCACCGCCGCGCTATCCGAACGGGACTATGTCCACGAAGCGATCGAACAGGCCGATCTCATCATCACCATCGGCCATGATACGATCGAGAAGCCGCCATTCATCATGGGCAAGGGCGGTCCGAGCGTCGTGCATGTCGGCTATCAGCCGGCGACCGTCGAGCAGGTCTATTTCCCGCAATCGGAAGTCATCGGCGACATCGGCCCGTCGCTGAAGGCGCTGGCGGATCGCCTCGATGGCAAGCTGCCGAACGCGCAAGCCCTGCTTCATCTGCGAGAGCGCATCCTCGAGCGCATCGCGGTTCGGGCGACAGAGGATCGCTTCACGCCGCAGCGCCTGGTCCATGATATCCGCGAGGTCATGCCGCATGACGGCATCCTGGCGCTCGACAACGGAATGTACAAGATCTGGTTTGCGCGGAACTATCGGACGCGCATGGCGAATACGCTGCTGCTCGACAACGCTCTCGCAACGATGGGGGCCGGGCTCCCGTCGGCCATGGTCGCCTCCATGCTCTATCCTGAGCGGCGTGTGATGGCGATCTGTGGGGATGGTGGCTTCATGATGAACTCCCAGGAGATCGAGACCGCCGTCCGGTTGAAACTGAATCTTGTCATCCTCGTCATCGAGGACAGTGCCTATGGCATGATCCGCTGGAAACAGGCGGTGGACGAATTCCCGGACTTCGGGATGACCTTCGGCAATCCGGACTTCGTGAAATATGCAGAGTCCTACGGCGCCAAGGGCACAAGGGTCGATGACATCGGCCAGTTCAAGCAGGCTCTCGAAGGTGCCTTTTCCGGAGGTGGCGTTCACCTGGTGAACGTTCCTGTCGATTATTCGGAAAATGAGCGTGTGCTGGTGAAGGAGCTGCGTGAGCGGCTTCCTGCCATCCTGGAGGACTGAGATGACGCTTGGCTTGAAGGTTTATCAGGCATTCGATCGCGAACTCATGGCAGAAATCGCGGCCGACGATGCCGGTGCTCTCGAACGCAAGCTCGGTGTCGCCGCCAAGGCTTATGCCGATCGCGATGGCTGGCTTCCGGCGCATCGCAGGATGGCGATCCTGAGAAGGGTGTCCGAGCTTCTGGCGGAGAACCGCGACCGATTTGCTGTCACGATCGCCCGGGAGGGCGGCAAGCCGCTGACGGATGCGATCATCGAGGTTACGCGCGGGATCGATGGTCTCGTCAATGCGGCGGACGAGCTTCGCAATTTTGGCGGCAAGGAAATCCCGATGGGCCTGACGGCCGCCAGCGCGAACCGGTGGGCCTTCACCACCAAGGAGCCGATCGGCGTCGTGGCGGCGATATCGGCGTTCAATCATCCCCTCAATCTCATCATCCACCAGATCGCGCCGGCCGTGGCCGTCGGCTGCCCGGTCATCGTCAAGCCGGCGGCAACCACGCCGATGTCCTGCATCGAGATCGTCAAGCTGTTCTGGGAGGCCGGGCTGGACGAACGCTGGTGCCAAACGTTCATCACCGAGGACAACGCGCTTGCCGAGAGCTTTGCCACGGATCAGCGCGTCGCGTTCCTGAGTTTCATCGGTTCGGCGAAGGTCGGCTGGTATCTGAAGAGCAAGCTGCCGCCGGGCACGCGATGCGCGCTGGAGCATGGCGGAGCAGCCCCCGTCATCGTCGACCGCAGCGCCAGCATCGATGCGATCGTCGGAACGATCGTCAAGGGCGGGTACTATCACGCGGGGCAGGTCTGCGTGTCGGTACAGCGCCTCTTCGTACACAACGAGATTCTGGCTGGATTCACCGACGCGCTTGCCGCCAAGGTTGCAAACCTCCATGTCGGCGATCCCACGCTGCGGGAGACAGAGGTCGGGCCGCTGATCCTGCCGCGCGAGACCGAACGTGTCGCAAGCTGGATCAAGGAAGCGACCGATGCCGGAGCAAGGCAATTCGGGGGAGGGCGGCTGTCCGAGACAACGCTTCTGCCTTCCGTTCTGCTTGAGCCGCCGGCGGATGCCAAGGTGTCGCGGCTCGAAGTCTTCGGGCCGCTCACTTGCGTCTACGGCTATAGTGACGTTGACGAGGCGATCCGCATCGCCAACTCGCTGCCATACGCATTCCAGGCGAGTGTTTTTTCCACCGACATCGCGGTCGCTCTCAAGGCGGCAAGGCATCTGGATGCATCGGCTGTGCTCGTGAACGACCACACCGCCTTCCGAACCGACTGGATGCCTTTTGCCGGGCGCAGGCAATCGGGATACGGTATCGGCGGCATTCCATGGACGATGGAAGAGATGGCCGACGACAAGATGGTGGTGTTCAACGGCGTCAGCTAGAGCCTCTTGCCCGAGGCCGGATCGAAGACGACGGCCTTGTCGAGGTTGAAGGCGAAGGGCAGTTGCTGGCCCGGCGCCACCGAGGCATCGGAGCGCATGCGTGCGGTAACCTCCTTGCCGCCGAGATGGGTGACGACGAAGGTGTCGGCGCCGGCCGGTTCCACCACATCGACGACGGCATTCACCGTTTCGATCGTCTTGGAATTGCGGTCCGCACTGTCATGGTCGGTGATCGCCTCGGGCCGGATGCCGAAAATCACCTCGCGGCCATTCTCCAGCGGCACGCCGGCGATATCCTCCGGCACGGGCAGGCTGACGTCCTCGCCATTCTTGCTGAGGATCGTGAAGACCGTCTTGCCATTTTCCTGCGCTACCTTGGCCTGGATGAGGTTCATCGCCGGTGAGCCCATGAAATCGGCGACAAAGAGGTTGCTCGGCTTGTTGTAGATTTCGGCCGGCGTGCCGACCTGCTGCAGCTCCCCATCCTTGAGCACCGCGATCTTGGTGGCGAGCGTCATCGCCTCGATCTGGTCATGCGTGACATAGACGATGGTCTTGCCGGTCGTGGCATGAAGGCGTTTGATCTCGAGGCGCATGTCGACGCGCAGCTTGGCGTCGAGGTTGGACAGCGGTTCGTCGAACAGGAAGAGCTTGGGATCGCGCACCAGGGCACGCCCCATGGCGACACGCTGGCGCTGGCCACCGGAGAGTTGGGACGGCTTGCGGTCGAGGAGATGGCCGATCTGCAACGTCTTGGCGACCTGCGTGACGGCCTTGTCGCGCTCGGGCTTGGCGACCCCCCGCATTTCCATGCCGAACGCGATGTTCTGCCCGACCGTCATGTTGGGATAAAGAGCATAACTCTGGAACACCATGGCGATGTCGCGCTTGGAGGGATGAAGCTCGTTGATCCTGTTGCTGTCGACACGGATCTCGCCCTCGCTGATGTTTTCGAGGCCGGCGATGGTGTTGAGCAAGGTCGACTTGCCGCAGCCCGAAGGGCCGACCAGAACGAGGAAGCCGCCCTTGTCCAGATCGAGGTTGATACCTTTGAGAATTTCGACGGCGCCGTAACGCTTCTTGAGATTGTTGATTTCCAGGAACGTCATAGGGTCAGCCTTTCACAGCGCCAGCCATCAGGCCGCGCACGAAATAGCGGCCGGCGAGAATATAAACGAGAAGGGTGGGGAGACCCGCGATCATCGCGGCGGCCATGTTGACATTGTACTCGACGGTGCCACCGGATGTATTGACGATGTTGTTGACCGCCATGGTGATGGGGCTGCTGTCGCCTGGCGCATAGGTGGAGGCGAACAGGAAGTCGTTCCAGATGTTGGTGAACTGGAAGATGACCGTAACAACGATGATCGGCACCGAGTTGGGCAGCAATATACGCCGGAAGATCTGGAAGAAGCCGGCGCCATCCACCATCGCAGCCTTGATGAGTTCGTTCGGAAACGCCTCATAATAGTTGCGGAAGAACAGGGTGGTGAAACCCAGCCCGTAGATCACATGCACAACGACGAGTTTGAGCGTGGACGAGCCGAGGCCGAGCGAGGTGCCGATGGTCGATTGCAGATAGTTCGCCGCCACGTTGAACTTGCCAAGCAGGGCGGCCATGGGCAAAAGCACGGACTGGAAGGGAATGAAGCAGGCAAAGAGCATCAGCGCGAAGACCAGCGTGTGCCCGCGGAAGCGCCACTTCGTCAGCACGTAGCCGTTGAGGGCGCCGAGGATGGTCGAGATCGCCACGGCCGGCACGACCATGTAGACGGAAGCCCAGAAATGCCCGGCCACACCCGAAAGGCAGTTGTTGAGGGCATCGCATCCGCCGCTCCAGGCCCGTATCCAGGGCGTGACCGTCGGCGCACTCGGCAAGGAGAGCATATTGCCGTCCTGGATCTCGCTCATCGTCTTGAACGAGGTTACCACCATCACCCATAGCGGCAGGAGATAGAGGATGGCGAAGATGGCGAGAAGGCCATAAATGATGAAGCGTCCGCCGCGATTGCCGCCGGCGGCTCCGGCCATATCCCGTGTTGCAGCGCTCATCGGGCCTTCTCCCTCAGTTCGGAATAGAGATAGGGGACGATGATGGCGGTGATGGCCATCAGCATGATCACCGCGCTGGCGGAGCCGACAGCCATCTGGCTGCGCTTGAAGGAGTAGTCGTTCATGAAGAGCGAGGGGAGCCAAGCAGAACCGCCGGGGCCGCCTGACGTCAGCGCCACCACAAGGTCGTAGGACTTGATCGCCATATGCGTGAGCACGATGAATGCGGACAGGAAGACGGGCCGCAGGATCGGAATGACGATGCGCCAGTAGATCCGGAAGCCGGATGCTCCGTCGATCTGAGCAGCCTTCAGCATCTCGGAGTCGATACCGCGCAGCCCCGCCAGGAACATGGCCATCACGAAGCCGGAGGTCTGCCAGACGCCGGCGATGACCACCGTGTAGATGACGAAGGTGGGGTCCTTCAGCCAGCCGAAATGAAAGCTCGTCCAACCGATGCGATGCAGCGTCTGCTCGAGGCCGAGGCTGGGATCGAGGAACCACTTCCAGGCAACGCCCGTGACGATCATCGAGAGCGCCATGGGATAAAGATAGACGGTGCGCAGAAAACCTTCGGCCCGGATCTTCTGGTCAAGCAGAATGGCAAGAAGCAGCCCCAGCCCCATGCAGATGCCGACGTAGAGTACACCGTAGATCGCCATGTTGGTGATCGACGTGTACCAGTTTGACGGTGGATTGCTTTCGAAGGTCCAATTCCAAAGTTTTTGATAGCTCGCCCACCCCGCCAGCTGTGTGCTGGGGAAGTCCTTCGAATTGGTGAAGGACAGGAAGACGGTCCATAGGATGAAGCCGTAGACGAAAACCACGATCAGCGCGAAGCTGGGCGCGAGCACGATCTTGGGCAGTGCGTCCTGCAGTTTCTCTCGAAATCCGGCACGGGGCTGCACCACCGGTGTGGTCGTGGTTAAGGCCATGGATTTATCCTGTTCTTTTTTCCGCGTGGTTTCTCCTCAAGGCCGGCTGGACCTGTCGGTAGGCGGCGCTTGAAGGAAAAGGCCTAAACCTCCGCTGGGAGCATGGCAACATCGCAAGTTGAGGTCGGGCGCGGCGACCGCGCCCGACCACTATCGTTACTTTGCGTCGTTGATTGCCTTGACGAGCTGGGTCACGGCTTCGTCGGAGGTCTTGATCTGGCCGTTGAAGAACTTGTCGACCACATCGAGATAGGCGTTGGTCACGGCCGGCGGTGCGCCATAGCCCTGGGCGAGCGAACCGAAGAGCGTGCCGCCATCATTGGCCTTCTTCAGGTCGGCGATGCCCTTCTTGCCGCAAATGTCAAAGTCGGTATCCGGAACGTCCGTCCGCGAAGGCACCGAACCCTTGATCACGTTGAAGGCGGACTGCACTTCCTTCGACATGGTGGTCTTGGCAAGAGCCACCTGCGCATCCTTGCGGTCGGCGCCGACATCGAACATGGCGAACATGTCGGAGTTGTAGGCAACGCTGCCGTCCGTACCCGGGAAGCGATAGCACAGGAAGTCCTCACCCGGCTTCTTCTGGGCATTGTGGAACTCGCCCTTGGCCCAATCGCCCATGACCTGAACGAGAGCGTCGCCCTTGATGACCATGGCGGTCGTCAGGTTCCAGTCGCGGCCCGAGAAGTTGGGGTCGACATAGGCCTTGAGCTTGGCGAGGTTGTCGAAGGACTTCTTCATCGTATCGGACTTCAAGGATGCCTCGTCGAGGTCATTGAAGGCTTTCTTGTAGAATTCCGGACCGCCGGTCGACAGCACGACGTCGTCGAACAGGATGGCTTCCTGCCAATCCTGGCCGCCCAAAGCGAGCGGGGTCACGCCGGCGGCCTTGGCCTTGTCGAGCAGAGCGAGGAAGTCGTCGAAGGTCTTCGGCTCGGTGCCGCCGATCTTGTCCATGACCGCCTTGTTGATCCACACCCAGTTGACGGAATGGACGTTGACGGGCACGGCAACCCATTTGCCGTCATAGGTCGAGAACTTCTGGAAGGCGGCCGGAACGGCCTTGTCCCAGCCTTCCGACTTGGCAAGATCGGTAAGGTCGCCGAGCTTTCCGGCTTCTGCATAGACGAGAACGTTGTAGCCGAGCATCTGCGAGGACGTCGGGTAGTTGCCCGCGGCCACCATCGCCTTGAGCGTGGTCATGGCGGCGTTCCCGCCGCCGCCGGCGACCGGCACGTCCTTCCAGGTATAGCCCTGCTTGGCGAGCGCATCCTTGATGACCTTCAGCGCGGCCGCTTCGCCGCCAGAGGTCCACCAGTGCAACATCTGGATTTCTTTGGTTTGTGCCTGCGCCGTGCCGGCGAAGCCAAGGCTAGTTGCGGCCAGTGCTGTACCCAGTACTAGCCCCATGAGCGATTTATGCAGCATTTAGTCCTCCCATAAACACACGCTGATCGAATTCTCTAACTAAAAACGCCGACAGGGGTCGGTGACCTGCAAACAGGACCAAAAGCCGGTTTGCTTGACAAGCTAAAGTTTTACGCTCGTCGCCTCAGGTAAGGTGTTTGTAACGTTCGCTAACATCGCTTGTCAATTAAGGACCTTGAAATTACTATAAAATAGTGATGTTACGTAACACGTTGCTTTGGTACGTAACGAAGGGGGTGCGTGTATTGGCAATTACTTTGCGTGATGTTGCTCAAAAGGCTGGCGTATCGGCAATGACCGTCTCGCGTGTCCTCAATGGGCGCGACGGCGTCGACAACGAAACGCGCCGTCGGGTCGAGGATGCCGTCAAGGCGCTAGGTTACTTTCCAAGCAGGGTCGCCTATAGCCGGGCATCCCGCAAGACCAGCACGATCGGGCTGGTGTTGCGTGATATAGCCAATCCGTTCTATTCCATCCTTGCGCACGCTGCGGAGGCGGCGGCACGCCGGGCGGGCTATCGGGTTCTTCTGTGCAATACGGAGGGCGATCTGCGGATCGAGCGCGAATATCTGGAGGATTTTGTGCTCTACGGTGTCGAAGGGCTTCTTCTGGCACCCGCCAGCGATGAATCGCGCCACAGCGTATTGCCGTTGCTAAGGCGCGGTTTCCCGGTCGTCCTGGTCGACAATACCCTGCCCGGCGTCGACTGCGACGTGCTGGTAGCGGATAATGTCGCTGGCGCAAAACGCCTGGTGGAGCATCTCGGCACGCTCGGCCATCGTCACATCGCTCATATTGGCGATGCGGAGGATACATTCACGGGTCGTGAACGGTTCCAGGGATATCGCGACGGGTTGACGGCGCTCGGCATCGAATACCATGAGGGTCTCGTCTTTCGTACCGTTGTCGATCAGTTGGGTGGCTATCGTGCCGCACAGCAGATATTGACGCTCAATCCACGCCCGACCGCGATCTTCGCCGTCAACAACATGACCGCGGTCGGTGCAATGCAGGCGCTCAGAGAAAGACAGCTCTCCGTGCCGCAGGATATTGCGCTGGTGTGCTTCGACGATCTCGAGAGCCTGGCGGTGCTGTCCCCATTCCTGACGGTCATCGACCAGCCCGCCGCAATGCTGGGCAAGCTCGGCACGCAATTGCTCCTGGAGCGGATTAGCGGCAAAGCAGGGTCCCGCCATCAACGTATCACGCTTCAAACCGAGCTTATCGTTCGTCTGTCTTGCGGTGCCGGGTTAGGGGCTCCCAAAAAGCAGGAGTTCAATATCGGCTGAGTTTGCATATCAAGCGCGACATGCAAGCAAGCCCATCGCAACACATCTGATTTTAGCGTGCCAAAGCCGGTGCTCTCGGCCAGCGATCGAGCTGCCAACCTGCTTCATCCACGCCGCAGCCAAGCAAACTGCTTCCGTCATCGTCCATCTCTTCTGGTATCATCAGCAGCAGACTCAGCAAGTTGCTGAGTGATATGGACTCGGTGGTTGTGTTCAATGTCGGGTCGATTACAGCATAGCGGTAGTGTGATTGGGTATTGCCCTGTGAAAAGCTCTACATATCCTTTCGGATTTATTTTATATGAGGAATGTGATAGCTGGCATATAGTAATCCTGCGAGAGTGATAATGGTAGAAATCAAATTTAGTGAGCCATCTTTGGGAAACTGCGCCGACGACATTGCAATCGAGTGCCAGCGTCAATTGCAGCCTATTGTAGATGAAATTATTCGAGCCGCCGTTGCAGCTGGATGGAATCAAAAGGATGTTCTTCTAGCGATGGTGGACGTTGCTTGGGATCTATATGAAAAGCGCCGAGACGACCTTTAGCGGTCGCAATACGTCACATCGACCTTTCTCTCCACCATGAATTGAGATTTATCTGCTGCGCGACCATTTGTCGGAGCTTGCGGGACCTGTTCGACCGGGTCGGAACCTGATGTGCCCTGCCGGATTACACTTTCTTTACCACGTGTATATCCCCCCTTCCAAACTCAATGATTTATACTATTTAATCTTACGCTATTGGCTGGCTTGCGGCGGCATCGGGCCAGCAGTGTTGGGAAACCGAGATCTCAAACGAAGGTGAGATCCGGTCTGCGTGTTTGTGCTTGCAGAATTTCGTTCGGGCGGGGCGATGAAGAATGAGCTATGCGAATGAGGCCTGTGAACGGGCCGATCGATACGTGTTCGACATAATTCCTGAAAATGCGGGGCCTAGAAGGGCCACCACGCGCGGAAGCGTCATTCGCTCCGTCCGCAATCCCGGATCACAGACCTTCCTGGCCAAGGAACATGCTGTCGGGATCGTGTTAAGGCCCACACGTCGCTTGAGAGCCTCTCTCGGTAGCGACAGGGTCACGGAATATGATGCGCCCGTCGGCTGTATCGCGGTTAACCCCGCCGGGGTGGATAGCACCCTTGCCTGGTCGGAAACCAGGACGAATCTCGTTATTGCGATCCCCTCGGACGTTTTGTCCGAGTTGGCCATACAGGAGTTTGATTTTGCCAATGTAGAGCTTCGGCCACCTGCTTTCGGCACTGTCGATCCTACCGCCCTCGGCATCGCGCGGAGGATTTCTGTCGAGCTAACCGGGAAAGCAACTCCGAATGAACTCTATCTGGATTCATTGGTTGCGCTGTTCGGCGCACATCTCCTTCGCACCTATGCAGATCAGATGAAGCAGCTTCCGTCGCCCCGTGGAGGGCTCTCCGCCAGAAGCGCCCGACGTATAGAGGAATATCTGCGTGAACATTTTGCTGAAAAGGTTCACGTCGCCGAACTCGCGGCCGTCGCTGGCATTTCGCCGAATCACTTCATAGTGAGGTTTGCCAGGACATTCGGTATGCCGCCTCACCGCTACCTCATAAATCTGCGATTGGACTTTGCGGAGAAGCTGCTCGTCGAAGGCGAAATCCCGATTGCCGAAATTGCTTACCTGGCCGGGTTTTCGGATCAAAGCCATCTGGCGACGACGATGAAGAGATATCGGGGACGGACGCCGACGGAGTTCCGGTTCGAGCGATAGTTCGACGAGCCTTGCGGGACATCCATCAGATCCGGCCGCACCGCCAACAATATCTTCAACTATCCGTAGATCTCCAGCCGGAGAAAGGCACGCGCTTGCGCATCCATTTTTCGCGTGTGTGAGGCAGAGGGGCTTCCTGAAACTGGAAAATCCTTAGGGGGTGTGCGAAGCAGCCTGAGGTACGTGTGGCGAAGTAGCTACACCTGTATCCCGTTTCGCAAAAAACCGTAATTTCCTAAAAATAGTCCGTAATTTCCTAAAATACTGCAACCCCGAAATGAGGCCATGCTCGCCATGGTAACCATTCGGTGCGGTATGGACATTCAGTTCCCGGAATTCGAAATCTTTGCTCCGAAAGTCGAGGTAGCCTGGACTGCCTTGCAGCGTGAATATGCCGGCCGCATAAGCGGCGCGGAGCTCGATCATCTATTTGCCTGTCTCGTCCTTGGGCTGACATCTCCGGCATATGTCGAGCGGGAACCAGCTCTTCATTTCGATATCTGCCACACATTGGTGGCAATGAAACTCCCTGCCGATCGGGCCGACGCCGCATTGCATGCCGTTCCCGAGCCGACGCAGCCATGGGTCGTCAGTGCGCGGGAGATGATCGAGGGGCAAGGCGCCAGGATGGGGCGCATGCTTCAGGAAATGCATGGTTTCAACGACGACCCGGCCGCCGATGCGGATCGAAACGCGCCTGGTCGTTCAGACAACAACGAGGATAAAGCAGCATGAGCGAGTGCGTTGGGGAACATCTGCAGACTAAATCTCGTACCGGATTTGCTGAAAACTTTGTTTCAGCCGATCGCACCGATCGGTCGTTCCGGCGCCGCCTGATGGCTGTATTGCGGATGGCGTCTCGCGTGCTCGGCATGCGCCGCAAGGACATGGGCCTTGGGTCGTTGGGTGCCGGCGGGAGCTTGCGTTCGGCCGGCGCGATCGGCGGCCTCGCCGCGCTCGCCGCGCTCGGCCTTTCCGCTCCGGCGCACGCGCAATATCAGGCCGGCGGCGGAACCGCGTCAGGCGGCAACGCCGTCGCCATCGGTAACGCTACCCAAGCGAATGGTGCGAACAGCGTGGCGTTGGGCACCTCTAATAGCGCAACGGGCGATGCTTCGATCGCCATCGGCTATACGATGAGTGTCAATGGTCTCAACGCCATCGGCATGGGTGTCTTCGCGAACGCGACCGGCACCAATGCTCTTGCCGTGGGCGGGAACGCTCGGGCACTGGCGGACGGAGCGTCAGCCTTTGGTGTCAACACAACCGCAAGCGGGGCGAACGGCCTCGCTCTCGGCTCAACGGCCACCTCTTCAGGTGGCGCGTCGGTGGCGATTGGATTATCCTCCAACGCCTCATCTTCAAACGGTTCTGCCATCGCCATGGGGGCCAGCGCCAAGGCGAACGCTGGAACGGGCGGTGGTTCTCCCATTGCCATTGGCACGAATGCCAACGCAAGCGGCACCGCTCCTTCCGGTTTCACGTTCGAAGCGGTAGCGCTCGGTACGGCTTCAACCGCCACAGGGGCGTGGTCGACCAGCGTCGGTTCGAGTTCGTCCGCAACGGCGACGGGGGCCAGCGCCTTCGGTACGTCAGCCGCTGCAACGGCAAACCAGACCACCGCGATCGGTAATGGGGCCGGTGCTTCCGCTCTAAGGGCGTCGGCCATGGGCTATCTTGCCAAAGCCTCGAACACCGATTCCATTGCTGTCGGCACGTCAGCCGCTGCATCGGGCATAAACTCGGTCGCCGTCGGCTCCACTACTGTTGCGTCGGGAGCCTTCGGGGTTGCCTTGGGTAACCAGGCACAGACGCTCGCCGCCGGCGGTGGTGTTGCGATAGGCTCGGGCGCAATTGTCGCAAGCGCCGCGACCTCGGGTGTTGCTCTCGGCAACAATGCAAATTCCGGTGGTGTTCTATCGGTTGCTGTAGGCGCCGGCACCAATGCCAGCGGTGACAATTCCACCGCCACGGGACGCCAGGCTGTCGCCAGTGGCACAAACGCCTCCTCGTATGGATCTGGAACGAGCGCGACGGGAGATAATTCTCTCGCTGCCGGCGTCAGCGCCAATGCCGGTGGAGCCGGCAGCACCGCACTCGGCATCGGCACCGTAGCCAGCGCGGATCAATCGCTCGCCGCAGGCTATCAGGCCGCCGCCAGCGGCGCTGGCGCTACGGCCATTGGCCAGAGCGCCATCGCATCCGCAGCATCGACGGTCGCTGTGGGCTCGAACGCCAAGGCGGATTCAGCCGAAGCGGTTGCCGTGGGTAATAATGCAGTTGCGACAGGCGGCAAGGCAGTGTCGATCGGCTCCGGCAACACGGCATATGGCGACGGCGCGGTCGCCATCGGCGATCCGAGCTATGCCAGCGGCACGGGCGCCTTTACCGGCGGCGCCAACAACATCGCCAACAGCGACGGCACGGCGAGCGCCACCGCCGCCAACCAGGCGAGCGGCGCGGTCGCGATCGGCAACAACAACAAGGCGATCGGGCAGGGCTCGGTGGCGCTGGGCAACGGTTCCACTGCAGGCGCGTCCGGTTTCGTCGGCAATATCGCGTTGGGCAATGGCGCAACGGCGACGGCAAGCTCGGGCGACGTGGCACTCGGCTCCGGTTCGACGACGGCGGCAGCCGTCGGCACGCCCAGCGCGGTGATCGGCGGCACGACCTACACGTTCCAGGGCACCACGCCGACCTCGACGGTCAGCGTCGGCGCTGTTGGCGCCGAGCGCACCATCACCAATGTCGCGGCGGGCCGACTCAACAACGCTTCGACCGACGCCGTCAACGGTTCGCAGCTCTTCGCGACGAACCAGGCGGTCGATAGTGTCACCACCACGGTCAACAATATCAACGGCGGCGCTGGCATCAAGTATTTCCATGCCAACTCTACCTTGCCGGATTCGCAGGCGATTGGGACAGACTCGGTTGCCGTCGGCCCGAATGCGGTCGCCAACAATGCCGGTGACGTGGCCATCGGTCTGAATGCCGCGTCGGGTGCGACAACTGCCGTTGGCGGCGCGACGGTTGGCGGTACCGCCTATACCTTCGCCGGTGCCACCCCGGCCGGCGCTTTCTCCGTGGGGGCTCTGGGAGCGGAGCGTCAGATCCAGAACGTCGCAGCCGGTCAGCTCTCATCCAGCTCGACCGATGCGGTCAACGGTTCGCAGCTCTTTGCGACCAACCAGGCGGTCGATAGTGTCGCCACCACCGTCAACAACATCAACACCGGTGGCGGTATCAAGTACTTCCATGCCAACTCTACCTTGCCGGATTCGCAGGCGCTCGGGACAGACTCTGTTGCCGTCGGCCCGAATGCGGTCGCCAACAATGCCGGCGACGTGGCCATCGGCCTGAATTCGACCTCCGGTGCGACAACTGCCGTTGGCGGCGCGACGGTTGGCGGTACCGCCTATACCTTCGCCGGTGCCACCCCGGCCGGCGCTTTCTCCGTGGGAGCTCTGGGGGCGGAGCGTCAGATCCAGAATGTTGCAGCCGGTCAGCTCTCGTCCAGCTCGACGGATGCGGTCAACGGCTCGCAGCTCTTCGCCACCAACCAGGCGGTCGACAGTCTTGGCAGCCAGGTCACCACGATCGGCGGCCAGGTCACCAATCTCGGCAATACCATCAACAACATCGCCGGCGACACATCGACGGCCTATACCGATGCAAACGGTAAGGGCATCCGATATGTGCGGACCAACGACAGCACCCTCGCCGTCAGCGATTCCTCCGCTCAAGGCGTAGGCTCCACCGCGGTCGGATATAATGCGACCGCTGTCGCCGACAGTTCGCTCGCGCTTGGAAGGGAAAGCCAGGCCACTATCGATGGCGGCGTTGCGCTCGGTTCCGGATCGATTTCCGATCGTGCGCTGGCGCCCGCCACCGGTCAGATCGCGGCGGGGCCAACGAACTTCATCCAATACAATACGACGGACAAAACCCTGTTGGGCGCAGTCTCGGTCGGTTCGAGCACATCCTATCGACAGATCATCAACGTCGCTGATGGTACCAGCGCGCAGGATGCCGTCACGGTTCGCCAGCTCCAGGGTGCGATCGCGTCGGTCGCGACGACGCCAAGCAAATACTTCCATGCGAACTCTGCCGCCGGTGACTCCCTTGCTGTCGGCGCCGAATCGGTGGCGGTCGGTCCGACGACTGTCGTCAACGGCGACAATGGCATCGGTATCGGTAATGGCGCGGTCGTCGACCAGATTGCTCCGGGCGGCACGGCCATCGGCCAGAATGCCCACGTCATGCTGGCTGACGGCGTTGCACTCGGCACGAACTCGGTGGCTGCGGGTGTCCAGTCGGTCGCGCTCGGCGCCGGCGCGCAAGCCAACAACATCAACAGCGTTGCGCTGGGTGCGCAATCGGTAACCACCGTGGGCGCGCAGACGAACTATACCGGCTTCGCGCTTACGAGCCCGCAAACCTCTGTCGGCGAAGTATCGATCGGCTCTGCCGGATCGGAACGCAAGCTGACCAATCTGGCGGCAGGTTCGGCCAACACCGATGCGGTGAATGTCAGCCAGCTCAAGGGTCTCGGCACCAACATTACCAGCTTGATCGGCGGCAATACGACTGTGAACCCTGACGGCTCGATCACCGGCCCCACCTACAATATACAGGGCAACAACTACAGCACGGTCTACGATGCCTTCGGTGCGGTCGATAACACGTTGACCAACATCACCAATGGCGGCGGCATCAAGTATTTCCATGCCAATTCGACACTGGCGGATTCTATCGCCGGCGGCACGGACAGCGTTGCGATTGGTCCGCAGAGTGTCGCCAGCGGCACGAACAGCCTGGCGGCAGGCAACGGATCTACAGCGGTGGGGCAAGGCGCGGTCGCCCTTGGCCAGGGCGCGCAGGCCAACAATGCCAATGATGTGGCCCTGGGCTCGGGTTCCTCAACACAGGCTGCGGTCGGCACGTCCGGAACCACCATTCAGGGTCAGCACTACGACTTTGCCGGCACCGCGCCTGTCGGAACGGTGAGCGTGGGTTCTGCTGGGGCCGAAAGAACCATCACGAACGTTGCTGCCGGCCGCATTTCCTCCGACAGCACCGACGCCATCAACGGATCGCAGCTTTATGCGACCAATCAGGCGATCGATAGCCTGCAGACCGGTGTCGGAACGATCACCAAGAATGCCGTCACCTACGATCTCAATCCCGACGGCAGCAAGAAGAACAGCATTACCCTGCGGGGCGGCGACGTGAACGCGCCGGTGATCATCTCAAACGTTGGCAAGGGCGTCGCCCCGACAGATGCGGTGAACGTTGCCCAATTGGGCGACAGCGTCACCGAGGTCAAATCCTATACGGACACCGCTGCCGCGAATACGCTGACTGCGGCCAACAACTATACCGACCAGAAATTCGGCCAGCTGAACCAGGAACTTGGGGACGTCCGTTCCGAGGCAAGGCAGGCGGCCGCGATTGGCCTTGCAGCGGCATCGCTTCGTTATGACGACCGTCCGGGCAAGGCGAGCGTGGCTCTCGGTGGCGGCCTCTGGCGAGGTGAGGGCGCTGTTGCCTTCGGTGCCGGTTACACCAGCGAGAACGGCCGCGTCCGGGCGAATTTATCAGGTACGGCCGCCGGTGGACACGTGGGCGTTGGCGCTGGCCTCAGCTTCACCTTGAATTGAGCCGGCCATGTCCAAAGGAGCGCTTCTCGGCGTCCCAATTTTCATGGCCTGCATGTTCCTGTTCGGCCCGATCGCGGCCGGACAGGGTACTGCTCTTCCCAACTATCGCATAAAGCCTTCCGATGTCGTCGTTCCTCCGGAGCTGAAGCCTGGCGACTATCAGAGGACCATTCGCCCGTTCGAGAATTGGACACTGATCTGCGACGAAAATCTGAAGAAACGCCAGCGGGTTTGCAATGTTACCCAGATCATCGAGAACGAGGCCGGACAAGTCGCGTTCAGCTGGTCGCTAGCCGCCACCAACAAAGGCGAGCCCTATATGATCTTGCGGGCCGCACCAGTTGCCAAGAGCGACGGCCGTATCTCACTGCAATTCGAAGGGCGCAAGGAGCCGATACAGGTCCAGCTCAACGGATGCAACCAAACGGTTTGCGTCGGCATGTTGCCGGTCGGACCCTTAATGCGCGAGCAGATTTCCAAAAGCACGGCGCCAACGATCTCCTATCCAACCATGGATGGGCAGACAATCAGCGTGACCGCAAACCTCACGGGCCTTTCCACCGCCGTTAAGGCGATAAAGTGACGGACGGATTTTCAATGAGCCAGCAATCGATTCATGAGCGCATCATGTCGCGGAATACCAGCCCCCCCGTAGTTCAGAGCCCGGTCGGCGAGCAAGCCAAGCCGAGGCGACGCCGGTGGAAGGCGACCGCCCTATCGCTGCTTGCAATTGCGATCGTGGGGGCTGCCGGCTATGCCGCGGTCCGTTACGATGTGGTTGGGAACCCTCTGTCTCAGCCGGCGGTCGCCGCGTCAAACGATGCCAATCAAGCGCTGCCGGACACGCCCTTTTTACAACACACCAAACAGGCTGGCCTGCAATCCTGCTCGACCGTTTTCCCGGTTCTCGGAGGATTGTTGACGAACGGCACTCAATACAATGTCCAATCGATCTGGAACAATGAGGCTGCCGACAAGCATACGGTGCAGGCGCTTGTCGGCATGAACTATGCCACGCAAGGCTACAACGGCCCCGCCGCCGGCATCGTATTTGCGGCACCTGTCGCCTCCGGCTGCGAAGGTTCGATGGTTCGCGTGGCGCCGTTCACCGCCTCCTGCCCGGAAGTTTCGACCAAGTTTCCGAACGGAAGCAAGCTCGTCAACAATCTTGGACAGATCGGTGTCTACGAACTCGGCAACCAGGGAGGGGAGGCAATGCTTTTGCCGACCGGAAACGGCTGCGTCGTCATTTCCGTGGCCTCGGCAGCGGGAAAACAAGGGGGCTCAAAATGAGGTTGAGATCTGCCATTGCAGCGATCGGTATGCTGTTTGTCTCCATCGGCCATCCGGGGGCCGCCGATCTATTTACGGCGGAGCCTCCGCCAGCGCCTCCGCCCGAGGAGCACGGCATATGGGCGGCGATAGCCTATTCCGCGCCCGATGGGAAATACGGCTTCTTCTGGGGTGCCGACAAGCGCCAGGAAGCCAGCGATATCGCGCTCAAGCATTGCGAGCGGGACAAGGGCAGCAAGTGCGTCGTGGTCAGCGTATTCCGCAATCAGCGGCACTGGGACGATGACGACAAGACCGGTTTTCCATACAATCATTGCGGCGCCCTCGCCATCGGCAAAGAGGAACGCAATCCGGTCACTCCATGGAGCGCAAATTCAGCGCCGACGCGCCGCGAGGCCGAGGACCTCGCGTTGAAGGCATGTGAGCGCGCGGGCTCTCGCTGCGGCATCCGAGAGTGGGTCTGTACGTGACCTACCCAGGCCATGGCCGCCATGGGCACGCAAGTTCGCGCCGGCCGCGCAAGGTCGCATTTCAAGTCGAGAGATCTCATCCCTTGTCACATTCGACATTCGTTTCATCCCGGGCAGTCGGCCGCATATCTTATGCAATGCTCGCCTTTATCTATATCAGCTTCGCTTTGATGTTCGCTCCTGCAGCCTTTGCCCAATCGGCTTTGCCGAACGGTGCATCGAGCCTGCAGGAAACCTACCAGGACTGGCGCGTTGCATGCTCTCAACGCGACAAGGCATCGGCATGTACGATTTCGCAAGATCAAACCCAGCAGAATGGCCAGAGGCTGCTTGCCGTCGAGATGCAGATGCGTCCTGACGGCAGCGCACTCGCAACGCTGCTGCTGCCGTTCGGCATTGTTCTCGACTCTGGCGTCACGCCGAATATCGATGATCAGCCGTCGTTGAAGCCGATCCGTTTTCGCACCTGTCTGCCAAACGGCTGCGTCGCCTTGCTTCCGATCGACGCTGTAACGCTTGGCAAATTGCGAACCGGCTCGCGTTTGAACCTCAAGGTTATCGCTGACGGCGGCAATGCACTCGGCTTTCAGGTGTCACTGCAGGGCTTTTCCGCCGCTGCCGATCGCGTTGCCGCGTTGGGTGCCCGATAGAGGAAGCATCCCTGATGCTGCGCGGAGGCGCTGACCTGCCGGGTCATGCTGGTGTTCATGGTGAGCCACCGACGTGATGGGATGGGGCTCCAAATCAGATCTCCGCCTTTCGCGTTGCTGGCCGTCATAAGGCGAACACCGCCGGCCGTAGTCACCGGTTTCGCGCAGTCATTTGCCTCCGAAATGCAGCCGGACTTCTTGCGGTCCACTTCCGAAATGCGCGATGGAAGGCGCTGGGTTCGGAAAAGCCAAGGCGTGTGGCGATCTCTCCGACGCCGAACCCGGTCGTTTGCAGCATCTCGATCGCGAGATCGCGGCGGATTTCATCTCTGATGGCGGCATAATTCTGACCCTCGGCGTGGAGCCGATGCCGCAGCGTGGAGGAGGACATGCGCATTTGCGCAGCCAAATCATCGAACGACCTCCACGACGCGGGCGGCAATTGGCGCAGCCGCTTGCGTATGCTTGCCGCAAGGCCGGCGTCGTAGCGGTAGCGCACGAGGATATTGGCCGGCGCATTGCGCAGAAACTGCTTCAGAGCCTGCTCGCTGCGCGTCACCGGCAGTTTGAGGAGCGCGGCATCGAAGGCAAGTCTGCTCGCCGGTTGTAAGAAGCGCACGGGCGCTCCGAAGAATTGCCGATATTCCGCTCCATGATCCGGCTCGGCGCAGCGAAAATCGACCATCCGCAGCGGAATGCGCCGCCCGATGAGCCAGCATGCGATGCCGTGCAGCAAGATCCAGTATGTCCGGTAGGCGAAGGCGGAGCGCGCACCCATCAAATCGGTCAGCACAACATGCGCCAGCCCGTCGGCCACTTCGATATGGCCTTTCGGGTCTTCCAGCACGATGTTCAAAAAACGCAGCGCCCGCCGCAATGCCCGGTCGAGGGTTTTCGCGTGGAGGATACAATGGCAGAGCAGCGTGAAGCTGCCGCGACGCATGGGTCTGCCGCCCATGCCGAAGAATTCGTCGTCTATCTCCTCCGCGATCGCAAGCCATAACGCGCCGTAGCTTTCCACGGAGATCGGCGTGTCGATCCGGGTGGATAGGCCGAGCGCCGATAGCAGTCGTTCCGGCGACTTTCCTTGCCGCCGAACGCAGTCGATCGCCTCTTTCACGAAGAAAGGTGATATCATACGCCGTCCGGCTTCCGTCATCGTCACGCCCATCGTCACACCTTGTGGAATATGGTAAAACTGGCCGCCGATTTGAGACGTTTTTGTCATCGAATGTAATATCGTGTGGAGATAAGCTTGGGCGAGGCGCAAGGCAAATCGCGCTCTGCCGGGGGATGCGATACTGCGGGCGACTGCACGAAGCGTGGAGGCCCCAGTTGAAATCGACTGCGCTGGAGGAGAGCGATCATGTTGATCCACGGGAAGACCTTCGTCGTTACCGGTGGCGGTTCGGGCCTTGGGGCTGCGGTCGCACGGATGCTGGCAGGCGAGGGCGCGAACGTCGTAATTGCCGACATCAACACGGATGCCGGAGCCGGCATTGTCGGTGAACTGGGAGCCTGTACGGCCTTTATCAAGACGGATGTCACGGATGAAAAGGACGCTCAGGCGGCGATCGATAAGGCGCTGGAGCGCTTTGGCCAATTGCATGGGCTGGTGAACTGCGCCGGCGTCGCGCCCGGCGAAAAGATCATCGGCCGCAATGGGCCGCATCGGCTCGACAGCTTTGCCCGCACCGTCGGCATCAATCTCATCGGCACCTTCAACATGATCCGGCTCGCTGCCGTGGCAATCGTCAAGAACGAGCCGGATACGGAGAGCGAGCGCGGCGTCATCATCAACACGGCCTCGATCGCCGCTTTCGATGGCCAGGTTGGCCAGGCGGCCTATGCGGCTTCCAAGGGTGGCGTCGTGGCGATGACGCTGCCGATTGCCCGGGAATTGGCCCGCCGCGGCGTTCGGGTCGTCACTATCGCGCCAGGCATCTTCGAGACGCCGATGATGGCCGGCATGCCGCAGGAGGTGCAGGATTCATTGAGCAAGAGCGTGCCTTTTCCGCAGCGCTTCGGCAGGCCGGTGGAATTTGCCGCATTGGTACGCCACATCTGTGAAAACACCATGTTGAATGGCGAGGTCATCCGCCTCGATGGTGCGTTGCGCATGGCGCCGCACTGAGGCAGGCTGGTTACGGGAGGTTTCGATATGACACGAGAAGATCCGATCGTCATCGTTGGTTCGGCCCGTACTCCAATGGGCGGTTTCCAGGGAGATCTGAAAGACTGCATCGCGCCGGAACTTGGTGCTGCCGCCATCCGTGCGGCACTTGAGCGCGGCGGTATCAGTCCGGATGTCGTGGAGGAAACAGTCTTCGGTTGTGTTCTGTCAGCCGGGCAGGGTCAGGCGCCGGCGAGACAGGCCGCAATCGGGGCTGGGCTGCCGTTTGCCACAGGAGCGACCACCGTCAATAAGATGTGCGGTTCCGGAATGAAGGCTGTCATGCTGGCGCATGACCTGATCGCGGCCGGCAGTGCTTCGGTCGTGGTTGCGGGAGGTATGGAGAGCATGACGAATGCGCCCTATCTGCTCGACCGGGCGCGCGGCGGCTACCGCCTCGGGCATGGTCGTGTCATCGACCATATGTTCCTGGATGGGTTGGAAGATGCCTATGACAAGGGACGCCTTATGGGCACCTTCGCCGAGGATTGCGCCGAAGCCTACCAGTTCACCCGCGCAGCACAGGACGACTATGCCGTCACGTCGCTGACCCGGGCTCGCAAGGCGATCGAAGATGGCGCATTCGATGCCGAGATCATCCCCGTCACTGCCAAATCCGGGCGATCCGAACTCGTCGTCAGCCGCGACGAGCAGCCGGGCAAGGCAAAGCCGGAGAAGATTCCGACACTGAAGCCGGCCTTTCGCGAAAACGGCACAGTGACGGCGGCGAACGCCTCTTCCATATCGGATGGTGCGGCCGCATTGGTGCTGATGCGGCGCTCCCAGGCCGAGCGCGAGGGCATCTCACCGCTTGCCACCATCGTCGGCCATGCCACGCATTCGCAGGCGCCCAATCTGTTTGCGACCGCGCCGATCGGCGCGCTGCGCAAGCTTGGCGAACGCACCGGCTGGAACCTTCGGGATGTCGACCTGTTCGAGGTTAACGAGGCCTTTGCCGTCGTTGCCATGGCGGCGATGCGCGATCTGGATTTGCCGCACGACAAGGTCAATATTCACGGCGGCGCCTGTGCGCTCGGCCATCCGATCGGTGCATCCGGCGCTCGCGTGCTTGTGACGTTGCTTGCAGCACTCAAGCGCCATGGGATGAAGCGTGGCATGGCGACGCTTTGCATTGGCGGCGGCGAGGCGACCGCGATGGCCGTCGAGCTGAACTGAACGGTTTCAAGGAGGAGACCGGATATGATCCTGAGCGAAGACCAGATCCAGATCCGCGACATGGCGCGCGATTTCGCCCGCGAGCGGCTGGCGCCGGGTGCTGCCGAGCGCGATGTGAACAGCCGCTTTCCTCGCGAGGAGCTGAAGGAAATGGGCGAACTCGGTTTTCTCGGCATGCTCGTGCCCGAAGCCTATGGTGGCTCGGAAACCGGCGTGATCGCCTATGCCGTGGCGCTTGAGGAGATTGCCGCCGGCGACGGCCCTTGCTCGACCATCATGAGCGTTCACAGCTCCGTCGGCTGTGTACCGATCCTGAAATACGGCACCGAGGAGCAGAAGCAGCGCTTCCTGCCGAAACTGGCAAGTGGTGAATGGATCGGCGGCTTTGCCCTGACCGAGCCGCAGGCCGGCTCAGACGCCTCGAACCTGAAGACGCGCGCCCGCCGCGATGGCGACCACTATGTCATCGATGGCGCCAAGCAGTTCATTACTTCAGGCAAGAACGGCAATATCATCATCGCCTTTGCCGTCACCGACCCCGATGCCGGCAAGAAGGGTATTTCCGCCTTCATCGTGCCGACCGACACGCCCGGCTACGAGGTTGTGCGTGTCGAGCACAAGCTCGGACTGCACTCGTCCGACACATGCCAGCTCGCCTTTACCGGCATGCGCATTCCTGTCGATCAGCGGCTCGGCGAGGAAGGCGACGGCTACAGGATTGCCCTGTCGAACCTTGAGGGCGGGCGCATCGGTATCGCATCGCAGTCCGTCGGCATGGCGCGGGCGGCTTTCGAGGCGGCGCGCGATTACGCCCGCGAGCGCAAGGCCTTCGGCTCGCCGATCATCGACCATCAGGCAGTTGCTTTCCGGCTTGCCGACATGGCGACGCAGATCGAAGTGGCGCGCCAGATGGTGTTGCATGCGGCTCAGCTGAAGGAGCAAGGGCAACCCTGCCTCACCGAAGCGTCGATGGCCAAGCTGTTCGCCTCGGAGATGGCCGAAAAGGTCTGCTCCGATGCGATCCAGATCCATGGCGGCTACGGATATATGGCGGATTATCCGGTCGAGCGCATCTACCGCGACGTCCGCATCTGCCAGATCTATGAGGGAACGAGCGACGTCCAGCGCATCGTTATCGCGCGCAACTTATAGTATGTTTTCGTAGGATGTTTGCGGCTGCGCCTGCCGTGGGGAGCAACGGGCAGGGCAGTCGACAAGGGAGGTATCACAGGACATGAACGAGGTTCCAAATCTGAGCCTGCACGTGCCCGAGCCGGCGGTCCGGCCCGGTGGCCAGCCGGATTTCTCCAACGTCAAGATCGCCAAGGCCGGCGCCGTGCCGAGGCCGGCGGTCGACGTGGCGCCGGAGGAGATCCGCGATCTCGCCTATTCCATCATCCGCGTGCTCAACCGGGATGGCGAGGCGATCGGCCCCTGGGCCGGCCTGCTCTCCGATGAGGAACTGCTGACAGGCCTGCGCAACATGATGAAGCTCAGGGCCTTCGATGCCCGCATGTTGATGGCGCAGCGGCAGGGAAAGACCTCTTTTTACATGCAGCACCTCGGCGAAGAGGCAGTCAGTTCCGCCTTCCGCAAGGCGCTGAACAAGGGGGATATGAACTTCCCGACCTACCGTCAGGCTGGGCTTCTGATTGCCGACGATTACCCCATGGTCGAGATGATGAACCAGATCTACTCGAACGAAGCCGATCCCTTGCGTGGCCGGCAGCTGCCGATCATGTATTCGTCGAAGGAGCACGGCTTCTTCACCATCTCAGGCAATCTCGCCACCCAATATGTGCAGGCCGTCGGCTGGGCCATGGCGTCGGCGATCAAGAACGACAGCAAGATCGCGGCCGCCTGGATCGGCGACGGCTCGACCGCCGAATCCGACTTCCATTCTGCACTTGTCTTTGCCTCCACCTACAAGGCGCCCGTCATCCTCAACATCGTCAACAATCAATGGGCCATCTCGACCTTTCAGGGCATTGCTCGCGGTGGCTCCGGCACCTTTGCCGCGCGTGGCCTCGGCTTCGGCATTCCTGCGCTGCGTGTTGATGGCAACGACTACCTGGCTGTTTATGCCGTCGCCAAATGGGCGGCCGAGCGTGCCCGTCGTAATCTCGGC
Organism: Rhizobium sp. NPDC090279; assembly: GCF_044769665.1. NCBI lineage: Bacteria > Pseudomonadati > Pseudomonadota > Alphaproteobacteria > Hyphomicrobiales > Rhizobiaceae > Rhizobium > Rhizobium sp. NPDC090279. Next base: position 277,846 of record NZ_JBIVYI010000008.1, read on the forward strand.
CCGACGCTGATCGAATATGTCACCTACCGCGTCGGCGCCCACTCCACCTCGGATGATCCGAGCGCCTACCGTCCGAAAACCGAATCGGAGGCCTGGCCACTCGGCGATCCGGTGCTGCGGCTGAAGAAGCATCTGATCGTGCGCGGCGCCTGGTCGGAGGAGCGCCACGCCCAGGCGGAGGCGGAGATTCTCGACGAGGTCATCGAGGCGCAGAAGCAAGCCGAAAGCCACGGCACGCTGCATGCCGGCGGCAAGCCGTCCGTGCGCGACATTTTCGAGGGCGTCTATGCGGAAATGCCCCCGCATATCCGCCGCCAGCGGCAGAAGGCAGGATACTGACATGGCAAGAATGACGATGATCGAGGCCGTGCGCAGTGCCATGGATGTCTCGATGGGGCGCGATGACGATGTCGTCGTCTTCGGTGAAGACGTCGGCTATTTCGGCGGTGTTTTCCGCGCCACGCAGGGGCTCCAGGCCAAATATGGCAAGACCCGTTGCTTCGACGCGCCGATCAACGAATCCGGCATTCTCGGCACGGCGATCGGCATGGCCGCCTACGGCTTGAAGCCCTGCGTCGAGATCCAGTTCGCCGACTACATGTACCCGGCCTATGACCAGATCACCCAGGAAGCGGCGCGCATCCGCTACCGTTCCAACGGCGACTTCACCTGCCCGATCGTCGTGCGCATGCCCACAGGCGGCGGCATCTTTGGCGGACAGACGCATAGCCAGAGTCCAGAGGCTTTGTTCACCCATGTCTGCGGATTGAAGGTGATTGTGCCGTCCAACCCTTACGATGCTAAGGGCCTCTTGATCGCGGCGATCGAGGACCCGGACCCGGTCATGTTCCTCGAACCCAAGCGGCTTTATAACGGCCCCTTCGACGGGCATCACGAACAGCCTGTTACTCCCTGGTCCAAGCATGAACTTGGCGAGGTTCCGGAGGGGCACTACACGATCCCGATCGGCAAGGCGGAAATCCGCCGGTCCGGCAGCGCGGTCACGGTCGTCGCCTACGGCACGATGGTGCATGTGGCGCTTGCCGCGGCGGAGGAGACGGGGATCGATGCCGAGGTGATCGATCTGCGCAGCCTGCTGCCGCTCGACCTCGACACCATCGTCCAGTCAGTAAAGAAAACCGGCCGCTGCGTCGTCGTGCACGAGGCGACGCTCACCTCGGGCTTCGGCGGCGAAATCGCTTCGCTGGTTCAGGAGCACTGCTTTTACAGTCTTGAGGCGCCGATCGTGCGCGTAACGGGCTGGGATACGCCTTATCCGCATGCGCAGGAATGGGACTATTTCCCCGGTCCCGCCCGCGTCGGCCGGGCACTCAAGGAAGTGATGGAGGGCTGAGGATGGGTGAATTCGTCATCAAGATGCCCGATGTGGGTGAAGGCGTGGCCGAGGCCGAACTTGTGGAATGGCACGTCAAGCCGGGCGATCCGGTGCGCGAGGACATGGTGCTTGCCGCCGTCATGACCGACAAGGCGACGGTGGAGATTCCCTCTCCGGTCGAGGGTGTCGTGCTCTGGCTCGGCGCCGAGGTCGGTGACACGGTCGCGGTCAAGGCGCCGCTCCTGCGTATCCAGGTCGCCGGGGAGGGTGGGAGTGAAGCCGACGTGGCTTCCTCCGCCACGACTGAGCCGCCTGCGAAGGTCGAGCCCGCCGAAGACAGGCCTGTAGAGACTGAGCCGGCCGTGCCGCCTCCGGCCAGACCCACCGCCGACACCAAGATCATTCAGCCGGAAAAAATCGCGGAGCGTCCCGCCACTCGCGAGCCGGCAGAGCGGCCGCTGGCTTCTCCTGCGGTGCGCTTGCGCGCTCAGGAGGCTGGCGTCGACCTGCGTCAGGTGATCGGCACTAGTCCGGCCGGGCGCATCAGCCATGAAGACCTCGATCAGTTTATTGCGCGCGGCGCACAGCCGGTCGCCGCTGCTCCGACGGGCCCCGCGCGGAAGACCGATGTCGAGGAGATCAAGATAACCGGCTTGCGCCGCCGCATCGCCGAGAAGATGCGTCTTGCAAGCTCGCGCATTCCCCACATCACCTATGTCGAGGAGGTTGATGTCACCGACCTCGAGGACCTGCGCGCGACGATGAATGCCGGTCGCAAGCCCGATCAGCCGAAGCTGACTATCCTGCCTTTCCTCATGCGGGCGCTGGTCAAGACGATTTCCGAGCAACCGGGCGTCAACGCCACGTTCGACGACGATGCCGGTGTCGTCACCCGCTACGGCGCCGTCCATATTGGCATCGCCACGCAGACGCCGTCCGGCCTGACGGTGCCTGTCGTCCGGCACGCCGAGGCCCGGTCGATCTGGGATACAGCCGCCGAGCTCACGCGTCTTGCCGAGGCCGCCCGCAACGGCACAGCCGCGCGCGAGGAGTTGTCCGGCTCCACGATCACCATCACCTCGCTCGGCGCGCTTGGCGGCATCGTCACGACGCCGATCATCAACCATCCGGAAGTGGCGATCATCGGCGTCAACAAGATCATGACCCGGCCGGTCTGGGACGGCACCCAGTTCGTCCCGCGCAAGATCATGAACCTGTCGTCGAGCTTCGATCATCGGATCGTCGACGGCTGGGACGCGGCCATCTTCGTGCAGCGGATCAAGGCGTTGCTCGAAACCCCCGCACTGATCTTCATCGAAGGCTGATGACATGAAAGAAATCGTCTGCAAGCTCCTCGTCATCGGCGCCGGCCCCGGTGGCTATATTTGTGCCATCCGCGCCGGCCAGCTCGGCGTCGACACGGTCATCGTCGAATCGACGAAGGCTGGCGGCACCTGCCTGAACGTCGGCTGTATCCCGTCCAAGGCGCTCATCCATGCGGCCGAGGAATTCGACAAGGTCCGTCATATGGTGAGCCCTAACGCACTCGGCATCACCGTCGAGGCGCCGAAGCTCGATCTTGCCCAGACCATCCGCTGGAAGGACGGCATCGTCGGCCGGTTGAACAGCGGCGTGCTCGGCCTTCTGCGCAAGGCCAAGGTCAAGATCGTGCATGGGCAGGCGAAGTTCCGCGACGGCAAGACTGTCGAGGTCGACACCGAGACCGGAACCCAGATCATCCGCGCCGATACGGTTGTCATCGCGACGGGCTCAGAACCGGTCGAATTGCCGTCTCTGCCCTTTGGCGGAGCGATCCTCTCGTCCACCGAAGTGCTGTCGTTGACGAGCGTTCCGGGCAGGCTTGCCGTTGTTGGCGGCGGTTATATCGGCCTGGAACTCGGAACCGCCTTTGCCAAATTGGGCGCGCAGGTCACGGTCGTCGAGGCGACGGCGCAGATCCTGCCGCAATATGATGCCGAACTGGTCAAGCCGGTCGCCAAACGCCTGAATGAGCTTGGCGTACGCGTGCTGACCGGCGTAAAGGCGAAGGGTTATTCCGGAGAAGCGCTTGTGATCGAGACGGCCGCCGGCGAGGAGGACCGGATTGCCGCAGACAAGGTACTTGTCACCGTCGGGCGCAAGCCGCGCACCGACGGATCGGGTCTCGAAGAGCTCGATCTTGATCGCGCCGGCCGTTTCATCCGGATCGACGAGCGCTGCCGCACCTCGATGCGCGGCGTCTATGCGATCGGCGACGTCACCGGCGAGCCGATGCTCGCCCATCGCGCCATGGCGCAGGGCGAGATGGTCGCTGAGATCGTTGCCGGCCGCAAGCGTGCCTGGGACAAGCGTGCCATCCCAGCCGTCTGCTTCACCGATCCCGAGATCGTCACCGCCGGGCTTTCGCCAGACGAGGCTCGCGCCCAAGGCTATGAAATCCGCGTCGGCCTCTTCCCGTTCAGCGCCAACGGCCGTGCGATGACGACCGAGTCGGAAGACGGTTTCGTCCGTGCCGTGGCGCGCGCGGACACCAACCTGGTGCTTGGTCTGCAGGCTGTCGGTGCCGGCGTCTCGGAGCTTTCAAGCGCATTCTCATTGGCGCTTGAAATGGGCGCGCGGCTGGAAGACATCGCCGGCACCATCCATGCCCATCCGACCCGCAGCGAAGCCCTGCAGGAAGCCGCGTTGAAAGCACTTGGCCACGCCCTGCACATCTGAGGCCGTGTCCGGTGCTGTTCTCACTTTTGGTTTCGGTCACCTTGGTTGCCGTCGCCCATAGCGGCCGTCAAGGTGAGTGCCTGTCGGATTGGCCGCGCAGACCCTGTTGCCGATCGTCACTTTTCTGGAAATCGTGGCGACCAGAGAATGGTTTCGGCCGTCTTTTCATAGGCCATGCCTCCGGGATAGCTGATGACCTCCAGCTGCAAGCCCCAGGGCGATTGGAAATAGAGAATGCTCTGCCCGGCATTCGGCCCCTCGGTAATCGGGAGCGGGCCGAGGCGGGTCGCAATACCTTGGGCATCAAGGTAGGCCTTGGCTGCCTGAATGTCTTCGACATAGAGCCCGACATGGAAGGCGCCGATATCGCTGTTCTTCTGTTCAAGGCGGCGCTGGTCCGGCGCCTCATATTCGAAAAGTTCCAGATTGGAGCCGTGGCCGATGCGGATGAGTGCGGCACGCCTGATGCGGGCGCGGGGATGCGTGCCCAGCGCTTGCTGCATGAAATCGCCCTCGTCATCGCCGATCGGGCCGAAGGTATGGGCGTGCCTGCAGCCGACTATTCGAACGAAGAAGTCCAGGGCTTCGTCGAGATCGGGAACGGTAATGCCCGTATGCTCCTGTCCCAGCAGGCCCGGCAAGCCCAAATTTGTGGTATTTGTCATGCAAGTCTCCCATTCGATAATTCACGGTGAAGCCAGTGCTTGCGTGGCTCTTCGAGGGCGGTTGTGCCTTCACTGCTATCTTCTACCGAAAGCTTGCCTTCGCAAGCCGCGCGATCGATGTTGGTTCCGTCCGACTTACCCGCACATCCGGATCTGGCCGAACAGCGCCGCACTTCAAAGCCTCGGGACACTCTGTCGCAGGGAGCTAAGCATTGCTGATTGCCGCAATGGTCGGCATACGGTTAGAGCGGGTATTTGCTTGAGGGAACGATAATGATGGCGGCAGATTTCAATTCAGAACTTCACGCCCGACCATCGATCTATTTTGCGGGTCCCGCTCTCGTCGAGCATATAGCGCTTTCGGGCACGTCGCCCTCGATCTCCGATCTCAGCCATCGCGTCGTCGTTGCCGAAGACGCAATCGAAGGGCCTCGAACACAGGTCGAGTTTCATACCGAATTCGTCACAGTAACCCGGGTTACTCCTCTTGATACCGATCCCTCGACCTGGCCCGCGGGTTCTTTCTTGACCGATGAGGCGGCAGGGCTCGCGGGCCTGTCGGACTGGTCGTTCATTTGCCGATTGGAAATTCTCGTTTGTGGATCGGCGCCGAGCGAACTTGGGCCACTTCTTTCTGCGCTCCGGTTCGGTGATACGGCGGCATCCACGATTGGCGGCGGGGCAGCGCTGGTTTGCTCGGATTTTCGTGTCGGTGACAACGGTACCAGTCGCACGATCCTCTTCAATCACGACCTCAACGCCTATCGGCTCGGCCGCATGGTCCGCAGGATCTATGAAATCGAGACCTATCGTGTCATGGCGCTTTTGGGCTTTCCCGAAGCGCGGCGGCTGGGTCCTGTTCTGGGCGGCTACGACCGAAAACTTGTCGAATTGACCAATCGCCACGTTTCGACCTCGGCAGAAGACCACAAGCGACTGCTCGATGAGATTTCTCAGCTTTCCGCAGAAGTGATCTCAGCAGCTGCCCAAACGCGAAACCGCTTTGGCGCAACTGCCGCATATGCCAAAATCGTCGAGGAGCGCATCGCCGAGCTGCGCGAGACCCATGTCCCCGGTTTTCAGCGTTTTGGCGTGTTCGTCGCGCGCCGTTTCAAACCCGCCGTCAGAAGTTGCGAGGCGACGGCATTGCGCCTTGAACAACTCTCGCATGCGACCATGCATTTGATCGATTTGCTGCAGACCCGTATCCAGGTCGAGATCGAGGTCCAGAACGCTGTTCAGATCCAGGCCATGGCCGATCGCGCCGAAACCCAGGTCAAGATCCAGCGGGCAGTCGAGGGTCTGTCCATCATCGCCATCAGCTATTATCTTTTGAGTTTGATCAAAGTCGCGATCGAGACGGCAGATCACGCCGGCATTCATATCAATCCGATCTATATGCTGATCTCCATTCCCGTGGTGATCGGAGCGGTTGCCCTCGCCATCCTTAGGGTCAGGCACGCGCTGAAGTCCTGAAGCCTTCTCTGTCGCGATTGCCGGCCGAGACACACTTGGTCTGGGGCTCGCGGCGGTCTTTCGGAAGTCACGCTTGTTCGCTTGGCCGTATCTCGCCATTGCGATCGTATCAGCGCGAATGAAATCTAATAGATGTCTCTAATTTTGCGCTGCGATATCTATTCTGGGGCGTTCATTCCGATAAAATCATTAATTTCTCAGAAATAAATCCGGGATCTTCTTCATGATTAAAAGTCATACTGAGCTGGACGGCAAGATCGATGCCAGGAGATACTGATTGTTAATCAAGAATATCTAGCCTCCTCTTGATACAAGCGGCCTGGATCGTTGTTTGCCGCTTGCGGAATGTTATTTCTGTCAGAGGCACGCGGGGGGCGCGCAGCGCGGTCGCAACGCCACCCAATAAGGTGGTGATATGATTTTGAAATCCGCAACTAGCCGCAATATTTTTTCCGTCGCCGCATGCGGCGTCATCGCGACGGTGGCCGCTTCCGCCATCCTGTTTGATTCCGCCTACACGACCGTTCGCCAATCGAGCCTCGATCAGATGCGGCAGATAGCCAGCACCACCGCGGCCGGATCGGAAAAGACCCTTGGGGCGGCGATTGCCGTGGTCAATTCGCTGGAAACTGTCCTTGCGACCATGAAGGATGCGGGCGCGGCCGACCGTGCGACCGCCGACGCAATCCTGAAGAACATGCTCGCCGGCAATCCGACGGCGCTTGGCGTCTGGACGGGCTGGGAGCCGAATGCCTTCGATGGAAAAGACAAGGATTTCGTCGGCAAGGAAGGTCATGATGCGACCGGCCGTTATATTCCCTACTGGGTTCGCAGCGGCGGCCAGATCACCCATGTTCCTCTCGCGGACTATACCGTGTCGGGTGCCGGCGATTATTATCAGCTGCCCTTCACCCAGCAGAAGACGGTCGTCATCGAGCCCTATTCCTATGCCATCGATGGCAAACAGGTGCTGATGACCTCCATTGCCAAGCCGATCATGGTCGGTGGAAAGCCTGTTGGCGTGGCGGGCCTCGATATGGCCCTCGACGATGCGCAGAAAGCCATTTCGGCGATCCATCCCATGGGAACCGGCTTCATGAGCCTCGTCACTGCCGGTGGCGGCATGATCAGCCATCCTGACGCTGCATTGATCGGAAAGAACATAAGGGATGGCGGCGCCGAGACGGCCGGTTGGGATCAGCTGATCGCCAACCCCGGCACGGAACGCGAAATCACCAATCCCGACGGCGCGACCTATTTTGCCGTCGCCGAGCCGGTGAAGCTGACCGATGCCATATCATGGTACGCGATCGTGGCCGTGCCGAAAGCTACTGTCTTCGCACAGGTCAACAGCGTTGTGAGAAACGCCATAGCGGTGACCTCGATCGCGACCGTTCTCCTCGGCCTCGCTGGCTGGCTGATCGCCCGGCGCTTCGTTCGCCGCATCGAGAACGTCATTGGCGAAACCGACCGGATCGCCAACGGCGATTTGAATGTCGCGCTTAAGGATCGCGAGGCTCGCGACGAGATCGGAGATCTTTCGCGCTCTCTGCATATCTTGCTGGAAAACAACCGCGAAAAGGTCCGGCTTGAAACAGAGGCTGACGCCAGCCGCGCTACCCAGGAAGCCGAGCGCGCCGAGCGTGCCCGCATCAACGATGCCCAGGAAGCGGAAGTGAAGTTTGCGGTCGGCGAACTTGCCGCCGGACTCGTACAGCTTTCAGACGGAAACATGACCGTGCGGCTCGACCAGCCGTTCACCTCGGCGCTCGATGAAATTCGCGGCAACTTCAATGCCTCTGTCGAGAAGCTGCAGACGGCGATGATCTCCTTTTCCGAAAACGCCTCGGTGATCCAGTGCGGATCGGAGGAGATCCGCACGGGCGCAGACGATCTGGCGAAGCGAACGGAGCAGCAGGCGGCCTCCGTCGAGGAGACGGCGGCCGCCCTCGAGCAGATTACGACCTCCATCAAGGATTCAACGACGCGCGCCGAAGAGGCCGCAGCCCTGGTCGGCCGCACCAAGGACAACGCCGAGCGGTCCGGCCAGATCGTTCATAGTGCTGTCGAAGCCATGACCGGCATCGAGCAGTCCTCGCAATCCATCTCCAATATTATCGGCGTCATCGACGACATTGCCTTCCAGACCAACCTGCTGGCCTTGAATGCCGGCGTCGAGGCCGCGCGTGCGGGTGAGGCCGGCAAGGGTTTTGCGGTCGTTGCTCAAGAGGTCAGAGAGCTCGCACAGCGTTCCGCCACGGCGGCAAAGGAAATCAAGGCATTGATCCATTCGTCCGGCGATCAGGTCAAGAGAGGGGTCAGCCTTGTCGGCCAGACCGGTGAAGCGCTGCGTGCGATCGTTCAGGAGGTCCAGTCGATCGACAGCAACGTGCAGGCGATCGTGCAATCCGCGAGGGAGCAATCGACCGGGCTGCAGGAGATCAATACGGCCGTTAACCAGATGGATCAGGCCACGCAGAAAAATGCTGCAATGGTCGAGGAATCCAACGCGGCGACCCATACGCTGGCCAGCGAAGTCTCGTCGCTGTCGACACGTCTTGCCCAGTTCAAATTGGACCACGCGGCGGGAAAGGTGGTGTCGCTGACAGCCTCTCCACGAGGAAGAGCAGCAATGCCCGTCAAAGCCGCCGCCGCTTCCGGCAGGGGCTCAGAGCTTTCCGGCCAGAGGGCATTGGGCGAGAAGCTCCGCTCCGCTTTCGGCAAGATGGCGCCGGCAACAAGCCCGGCATGGGAGGATTTCTGATTGGCTCACCTTCTCCGCAAGGGAGTTGTGACGTTGATCGCCTGACGCCGCTTGAGGCCGGGTTGCGGACACTTCGCTTCGGCATCGGCTATTTTGCTGCCCCTTTCATATCGGCCGCCGTCGTGCGCCGTCTGGGCCCCCGCGCCCCGACACTGGGCTTCGTGATACAAGTGCTCGGCTTCGGATCGGCGCGTCACTCGGCGTTGCGATCATCGGCGGCATCTTCTTCAGCGTGCTGGGAGGCGGACAGGAGCCAGAATCCTATTCCAATGCTTTCGCCGCCGCCCTTGGCGGCAACGTCTTCCTGCTGGCGCTCGGGGCGGGCCTGTCGCTCTGGCTGCCCGAGCCCAGGCAGGGCGCTGGCAGAGGCGCGGCTTCAACCGACTGAACTTGACGCCTGATCATAGCTGCCCGGCACGGTATTGATCGACGAGATTTCGGCAGGCGCGGATGGTCAGTGCCATGACCGTCAGCGTGGTGCCGGCAACGCCGCTGCCCGGGAAGGCGGAAGCATCCGTCACGATCAGGTTGGGGACGTCCCAGCTCTGATTATGGGCATTGAGCACGGAGTCCCTGCTTGAAGTCCCCATGCGCGCGCCACCGGTCTCATGGATGGCGGCGCCCATGCACATGGTCTTGCGGAACCACCGCCGGAACATGAAACGGCTGAACGGATCGGCATCGGGAAAGGCGCCACGACCCATCTCCCTGAGCCCTGTCGGCGAACCGATGAATTCCAGTTCGCCGCCGACACCGCGCACCATGTCGATCAGCACCTCTTCCTGCCGGCGCAGCAGCGCCTGTTCTTCCTCGCCCATGACGCAGCGGATATGGGGCACGGGAATGCCCCAGGCATCCCTGCGCCTCGCGTCGAGCGTGATGCGATTGTCGGCATAGGGCAGCATGCGGCCGAAGCCGAAGAAGGCCAGTCGCGCGGGCTCATCATCAGGCGTCGGCGCCCGGCCGATGCTGCCCTGATAGTCGAAATCATCGCGACCGGCATCACCTTCCCCGAAGCGCGGAACGAAGATGCCTCCGGAGGGATTGTAGAAGGGATCTGCCGGGGCCGAGTCGTCGGCTGCCCAGCCCTTGGCCTTTGAAAAGGAGCCGAAGGCGAGGCAAGGCAACTGATCCATGAAAAAGCGACCGAGTGTGCCCGAGCTGTTACCCAATCCCCGCGGATGGCGGTCGCTCGCCGAATTGAGAAGCAGGCGCACACTTTCGATCGGCGAGGCCGAAAGCACGATAAGGGCTGCGCGCACGGTCTCGACCTTGCGGGTGACGCGATCGACGAATTCCGCGCCCGTCGCTTGGGCGCCGGATTGATCGGTCGTGATGCGGCGCACGATGGCGTCATGACGGACGGTCAGCCGTCCGGTCGCCAATGCCTCGCGCAGCGGCTTCGGCGTGCGCTCGGCATCGGGCGCGATATAGCGCCAGGAAACCACATGCCGCTTCGGCCAGCGTCCTTCGACTTCCGTTTTGAAGGTCTGTTCGGCGGGGGTCAGCTTTGCCGGATGAGCGTAGACGCCGTCGGGCAGGGTCTCGACGCCGTCGGGATTGCCATAAAGCCCGAGGCTGGATTCGACCTCGGCGTAGTAGGGCGCCAGTTCGTCGTAGGAAACCGGCCAGTCCACGCCCTTGCCGGTCTTCGAGCGGATCTTGAAATCATCGTCGGTCCAGCGCAGCAGCACGCGGCCAAAACTGTGCAGGCGGCCGCCGCCCTGCCGTCCCCGTATCCACAGAAACGGTGCGCCCTTCGGCGTCGTATAGGGGTTCTTGCGATCGTTGACAAAGAAATGGCTGAAGCGCTCGGTAAAGAAGGCCGCGCGCGCCTGGATCGGTTGACCTTTCAGCGTCGCGCGCGCGCGCTCCCAGATGTTAATGCTGCTGGCGGGCGCCTTCTTGCGGTTCGGATCGAAATCCTTCGGCGTCACCGCGGGGCCGGCTTCCAGCAGCAGGACCGAAAGCCCTTGGGCGGTCAATTCCTTGGCGGCAAAGGAGCCGGCGGCGCCGGAGCCAATCACCAGCGCGTCATAGACAGTCTGAGACATGCGTAATTTCCGTATGATGTGAAGGCGGTCTTAAAGGCGGGCGCCATCGGCGCCGAAGATGGAGGCCTTGGCGATGTCGAGGCCGGGTGTGATCGCGGTGCCTGGCTGCAGGGCGGCATCACCCATGATGCGATAGGAGAGGCTTTGACCGGCCCAGTCGAACCACAGCACGGTGTCTGCGCCCATCGGCTCGACAACCGAGACGGTGCCGGGAATGGTAGGCCAGCCCGCAGCGGCGCCATCCGGCGCGATATGTTCCGGCCGGATGCCGAGCGTAGCCGGGCCTGCCCAGACGGAGGCCAGAAAAGGATAGTTGGTCAGATCGATGGTCAACCCGTTGCTTTCGAAGACCGGCGTGCCTGCCTCCACAACAATATCGCCCTTGATGAAGTTCATCGCCGGCGCGCCGATGAAGCCGGCGACAAAAAGATTGGTCGGGCGGTGATAGATCTCAGATGGGCTGGCAAGCTGCTGGATCACGCCATCCTTCATGATGGCAATACGGTCGGCCAACGTGAGCGCTTCCACCTGATCGTGCGTCACATAGATCATCGTGTTGCCGAGGCTCTGGTGCAGCTTCTTGATCTCGACTCGCAATTCGTTGCGCAACTTGGCGTCGAGATTGGAGAGCGGTTCATCGAACAGGAAGACATTCACTTCGCGCACCAGGGCGCGGCCGATCGCGACGCGCTGGCGCTGTCCGCCTGAGAGTTCCGAGGGGCGGCGGTCGAGCAGTTTGTCGAGATGGAGAAGCGAAGCGGTGCGGGCGATGCGCGCTTCGATCTCGGCCTTGGGAAGGCCCGCCACACGCAGGCCGAAGGACAGGTTCTTGCGCACCGACATGCGAGGGTAGAGCGCATAGGATTGGAACACCATGCCGATGCCGCGATCCTTCGGCTCGGCCCAGGTGACGTTCTTGTCCGATATCCAGATCTCGCCGTCCGTGATGTCCTGCAGACCGGCAATGGAGTTGAGCAGGGTCGATTTTCCGCAGCCGGAGGGTCCGAGCAGCACCAGAAATTCGCGTGGAGCGATGTCGATCGACATCTTCTCGATGACGGTATGGTCGCCATAGGCGATCTTGAGATCCTTGACTGACACGGCAGGCTGCATGGCGTTACCCCTTCACGGCCCCGGCGGCGACACCACGCAGGAACCAGCGGCCGGAGAAGAAATAGATGGCGAGTGGAACGACGGCGGTGAGGATGGTCGCAGCCATGTTCACATTGTAGGCGCGCTCGCCCATGGTGGTGTTGACGATATTGTTGAGCTGCACCGTCATCGGCAGATTGTCCCGCCCGGCAAAGACCAGGCCGATCAGGAAATCGTTCCAGATGCCGGTGAACTGGAAGATGGAAGCGACCACGACCATCGGCACGGACATCGGCAGCATGATCTCGAAGAAGATCCGCCAGAAGCCGGCGCCATCGACGCGGGCGGCCTTGCAGAGCTCTTCGGGAATGGCGACGAAGTAATTACGAAACAGCAGCGTCACCAGCGGCAGGCCGAAAATGACGTGGACCAGGACGACGCCGGCGACCGAATTATAGAGGCTCAGATTGGCGAGCAGCCGCACCAGCGGATAGAGGAAGATCTGGTAGGGGATGAGCCCACCGGCCATCAGCAGGCCGAACAGGAGGTTTGACCCCCTCGGCCGCCAGAAGGACAGGGCATAGCCGTTGATCGCGCCGATGAAGACGGAGATCGCCACGGCCGGCACGGTGATCTTCACCGAGTTCCAGAAGCCGATGCGCACGCCCAGGCATTGCGTGCCCATGCAAGCGCCCGACCACGCCGTTTTCCAGGCGTCGAAATCGACGGTATCGGGCAGGGCGAAGATGCGGCCCTGGCGGATCTCTTCCATCGACTTCAACGAGGTGACGAGCATCGTGTAGAGCGGCAGCAAGAAAAAGAGCGCCGCAAGGATCAGGAAGGCGTAGAGCCCGATCTGACCGGCCGACAGCCGCGAAGGCTTCGGGCCGCGGGGATGAATAGCTGCCATCAGTGTGCTCCCCTTCTTCTGGTGCGCATGTAAAGCGCATAGCGAAACGGTGCGACGGCCATGACGACGGAGAGGACGAGCACGGTGGCGCCGGCACTGGCAAGGCCCAGGTTCTGGCGCTCGAAAAGATTGTCCATGATGAACTTTGCCGGCACTTCGGTCGAATAACCTGGCCCGCCGCCCGTCTGCGCGACGATGAGATCATAGGTCTTGATCACGCCCATGGAGAGCAACATGCCCGAAGCGGCAAGTGCCGGCCCGAGTTGCGGCAGGATGATCGAGAGATAGATGCGCCAGACCGGAATGCCGTCGATCTGAGCTGCCTTCCATTGTTCTTCGCCGATCCCGCGCATGCCGGAAAGCGCGATGACCATGACAAGGCCGGCTCCCTGCCAGACCCCGGCAAAAACGACCGTATAGATCGCCATGTCGCGATTGACGATCCAGTCGAAGACGAAGCTCTGCCAGCCGAGCGCGCGGACTGTCGCCTGAATGCCGAAGGTCGGGTTCAGCATCCATTGCCAGATGAGGCCGGTAACCACGAAGGACATGGCATAGGGATAGAGGAAGATGGTGCGGAACACGGCTTCGAAGCGAACCTTGCGATCAAGCGCTGCGGCCAGCACGAAGCCGAGCACCAGGCAACCGCCGACATAGAGCACGCCGAATATCAGTACGTTTTCAAGCGATGCGAGCCATCTCGACGTCCGGAACAGCTTTATATATTGGGCAAAGCCGACATAGTTGGACGATGGAAAGATCGTCGAATCCGTAAACGACAGGCGCACCGACCAGACCATCGTGCCGATATAGATGAAGATCGCGGCAATCCACGTCGGCAGAAGGGCATAGGTCGCAGCAACGGGACGTCTGCGCTTGGCTTGCATCAGCAAACCCTTTCAAAAGAAGTGAGCAGAGCCGATCGGCGAGGCGTCTCGACGATCGGCTCGTTATGAAGCCTATTCGAAGATCGCGAAGAACTTTTCCGCACCGGCGGCGCTGTTCTCGGACGAATTGGTCCAGAACTCGTCAACGAAGTCGTTGAGGGCGCCTGCCTGCTGCGGCGAGAGGATCAGGGCCTGGTCCGGCACGATCTTGCCGGCGCTCATCAGCTCCAGCCCCTTTTGCGCGCATATGTCGAGTTTCGATCTGTCGACGTCGGTGCGCATCGGCACCGAGCCTTTCTTCAGCGAAAATTCGACCTGCACGGCCGGGTTCATGGCGACCTCGGCGAGCAGCGCCTGGCCCTTTTGCGAGGCTGCGTCGGCGATCTTCGGGAAGGAGAAGGAATCGGCGACATAGACCATGCCCGGCGATTGCGGGGCGAGCATGCAGCCGTAGTCCTTGCCCAGGGTCTTGCCGGCGGCAACGAATTCGCCCTTGGCCCAATCGCCCATGAACTGCACGCCGGCCTTGCCGGTGATGACCATGGCGGTCGCGTCGTTCCAGTTGCGCCCGGCCGCACCCTCATCGACATAAGCGCGCAGCTTGCCGAGAATATCGAGCGTCTTCTTCACGCCTTCGACGGACGCGTCGCTCTTGTCCTTGTCGGCATAGATCTTCAGGAAGCCGTCGATGCCGACCTGGGTCAGCAGGATCATGTTGAAGACCTTGGATTCCTGCCAGGATTGGCCGCCCCAGGCGACCGGCTGAATACCGGCGGCCTTCAGTTTGTCGAGCGCTGAGAAGAACTCGTCCCAACTCTTTGGTTCCTCGGCCACGCCGGCTTTAGTGAAGGCATCCTTGGAATAGAATACCCAGCTCTCGCCGTGGGCGCCGGTCGGAGAGAGATAGACCTTGCCGTTATAGGAGATGAGATCAAAGATCGATTTTGGCAGGACCTCCGCCCATTTGCCGGCTGTCGCCACATCATCGATCGGCGTCAAAAGCCCCTGATTGACGAAATCGGTATTGGCAAGGCCGAGTACAGCCTGCTTGGCCGTCGGCGGGTCGCCCGCGACCAGACGGTTCTGGAAGGCGGCATCGGCTGCGCCGAAACCGGCAATGGAAGAGTCCTTCCAGACGCCGCCGCGTTTTTCGAACTCCTGTTTGATGACGCCGAGGGCGGCGGCCTCGCTGCCGGAGGTCCACGACGTCATCACCTCGGCCTGCGGCTTGTCTTCGGCATGGGCGGGAATGGAGGCCGCAACGAGGGCGGCTCCCATCAATAGCAGTTTCATTCTGTTCTTCATCGTTCCACCTTCTCAAAAAGGCCCTCTTGGCGGGGCCATTCGTTTTCAGATTGTTGTATCAGCGATAGATCGGCAGAAGCGCCTGCCGCACAAGCGTCAGCCCGTTTGCGATGTCACCAATCGGATCGGGAGCGGCATCGAGTTCAAGGATAGCCCAGCCTTGATAGCCGCGGTCGCGCAGCAGCCTCGCCCAACCCGGCCAATCGACGCGGCCAAGGCCGAAGCCGCAGAAATAGGGGCGATGGCGGTCGTGGATATGCTCGTCGATCACAGTGTCGGCCGGCATTGGGCCGAGCGCATCCTTCCAATGCGCGATGATGACGCGCTCGTGGTGACGGTCGACGAGCTGCAGCGGATCGGAGCCGGCAACGATGATATGCGCCGTGTCCGGGCACATATGCACATAGGCGGGATCGGTCAGCAGCATCAGCAGATCGACATCGTGCGCGGCCGCGAAGATCGAATGCGCCTCGGTGTGGAGGGCGAGCCGCACGCCCCTGGCGTAAAGGGTGGCGCCGAGGCGATTGAGGAAATCGGCAATCTTGCGCGCCTGTTCGAAATCGAAGAACCGCGTCGGCTGGGCGCCGAGCGTCTGGCGAAGCGGTGCGCCGATGACCATGATGTCGCTGCCGCACGCCTTGAGGAAATCGGCGTATTTCTCGGCCTTGTCGATGATGGCGGCTTGTGCGGATGCCTCGGTGAAATCGCCGGCAGCTTCGAGTTCCGCGAAAAAGCCGCTCGCCAGCGTCAGACCACGCCTTGAAAGCTCTGCGGCGAAGTTCTCGACCGAACCATAGGTCTTCGTCGCATCCTGCCAATTGAAGGGGGAGAAGGTCAGCTCTACGCCGGTGACGCCGGAAGCTTGCACGGCATCGAGCATCTTGTCCCAGAAGGCGCGCGGTTCGCTGCGGGACAGGGCGACGATGCCGTCATAATCCGCCACACCCCAAAATCCGGGGTGGAAAAAGGTGACGAGATCGACACCAAAGCGCAGCCGTTCCGTTGAGGTCATAGGTCTATCCGTTCCTGAGGCATGGAGGGTTGCTCGCGGAACGATGTTCCACGCCAAATAATCCACAATGATTTCAATGCACTGCAATTGGCAAACGTTTGCCGTGCCCAGATAGTAGACAAGTCGTTTTTATATGCAAGCGATTTTTGGCAATCGTTTGCTAAGCGCCTGGGATTGCCGTAGCATCCCGCGCAGCAGGCATTGGGAAGGACGCTAAAAAGTGAAGATTAACAAGGATGTGCCGGCAGAGGAGCATTCCGGCCCTCTGATGGCCGACGTTGCCCGACTTGCAGGAGTTGCGATCTCGACAGTGAGCCGGGCGCTCGCCAATCCGGGCCGCGTCAACGAGAAGACGCGCGCCAAGATAGACGCCGCCGCCAAGCAGCTCGGCTATACGCCCAATGCCATGGCAAGGGGGCTTCGCGTCGGCAAGTCCAATGTCGTCATGATTATCCTGCCGGGCTCGCTCTATTACGGTGTCTCACAGGTCATCCCGCTGGTCCTGCAGGGAATAAACCGGTCGCTAAGGCAGAACGGCTATCATCTGACGATTGCCAACCTCGATCGCGACGAGGCCTCCGAGCGCCACATTCTCGATCTGGCCTTCGGCGGCACGGTGCGCGGAGCCATCATTCTCTCCTCGGATCTACCAGTCGATGGCGGCCGCTCGCTCAAGGATTCGGCCCTGCCGATCGTGTCGCTGCTATTCGACATGAGCCATGCGGCCCTGCCAAGCGTCGTGACCAATGACCGGCAAGCCGTTCGCGATGCCACGGCCGAGCTGGTTGCTCTCGGCCATCGGCGTTTCCTTTATCTCGCTGGCCCGCAGGGCAATTATCACGACAACGAACGCTATCTGGGCGCCGTTGAAGCGCTCGCCGCAGCGGGAATTCCCGAGGCGGCGATCGTCAGGTCCGGCGGCGGTCTGGACTATCAGCACGGTTTCCAGATCGGCGCCGCTGCCGCCACGGAATTTGCCAATCTCGCCCCAAAGCCGACGGCCGTCATTGCCACCAGTGATGATATGGCGATTTCCTTCATGAGCCATGTTCAACGGATGGGCTGGAAAATTCCGGCAGATCTGTCGATCGTATCCTTCGATGGCGCTCCCGTGTGCGAATATTCGACGCCACCGCTGTCGACCATCGAGCAGCCGGTCGAGGAAATGGGGCAGATGGCCGTGAGCTTGCTGATGGAACGGATCGATGCGCCGGAAAGGACGGCGGCCGTGCGCCATGTCATCGCAAGCAGGCTCATTCGGCGCGAAAGCTTCGGTCCGGCGCCGGTTTGACGGCGATGGCGCTCTCGAAACATAGGTAGGGTCGTATTTATCGGAGCCTTTATCGGCAAGGAGGGCCAATTGGATGCGATTTCCGAGTTCGTACTGTTTCGGACCATTGTCGAGGAGGGAGGAATTTCCGCGGCCGCACGGCGGCTGGAATCATCGCCGGCGGCGCTGGAAACAAAACTCGGCGTTCGCCTGGCCGGTTGAGCGATGATTCACCGGTGAAAGCCGACCAGATTGCCCAAGTGCAGTATGCCGATTTGAGGGCAGGGGATCACGTGCCCGTTGCAAACCGGTATTTGATATGCCGCAGTATCATCGGAGGTCGGTGCAGGCGGCTTATCTGTTGGTGCCAGCGCCATCGGATGGTCGACATCCGATGGCACATCCATGTGCAGATATCTCTATTTCGTATCCGATGATTCTTCGGTTTCCACATAGCCGTAGACTTCCGGCAATATGAACTTGGCGGCAAGGAAGCCGATCAAAGACAGGATCGCGACAAAGAACGTGGCACCGGCCTTGCCGAACTGTTCGCTCAGAATTGGGAACACAAACGCACCAAAGAAAGATGCCGCCTTGACAAACATGTAACCAAATCCGGAAGCCGTTGCCTTGAAGCGGCTTGGCGCGACCATGGACGATATGGTCATGCCATTGGATGCATCCCAATAGTGGCCCCACATCAGAATGCAGGCGCCGACGACAATAAGGATCTTCCAATCATATTGTATGGCGAAGCCGCCGAGAATGAGGCCTGTGAAAGCCAGGCCGAACCCCCACATGGCAACACCCCGATGGCCGATTTTGGGGAGCATGAGCGGTGCCACATAGCCGGAAACCGTCGCCAGGCAGAAGATCAGCGCTGTGACGATATTCGTGCCGGTGATATTGCCGTCGCTCGCAACGCCGACGCCGCTAAGTACCAGGATAACCGGAAGATAGAAGCCCCAGGCGGTGAATTCGGCGCCCTGGCAAGCATTGGAAATCCAGGAAAAGATCGTCGCACGCTTCTTGATCGGATCGGCCCAGATGACCTTGAGGAAATCACCGAGCTTGGGTTTGGGCAGTTTCACATCCTCATTCGGAAGCATGTCGAGCGGATCGTCGAACAGTCGCTTGGAGACCTGCTTGGCCTTCACGAACTGACCGCGCTGCAACAGCGAGAGGGGCGTTTCCGGCAGGTCAAGGCGCCAGATCAGCAGGATCACGGCCGGAACCGCGCCGAGCGCCAAAGCGATGCGCCACAGCAGCGAATGGTCCATGCCGGCGACGTACATCAGCGTGATCACGATAATCGATATGACCTCTCCGGCACCGAACATGAACTGCCAGCGGCTGCCCATCTGCTCGCGCTTGCCCTTGGACATCGATTCCATGATGTAGGCATAACCGTTGGAAATGTCGCTGCCGAGCGGGATGCCGATCAGGAAGCGGATGAGGATCAGCTCCCAGATATCGCGTACGAAAGCCTGAGCGATCGCCAGGACGATGAACAGGACCATCGTGCCGATAAAGACTTTCTTGCGTCCGAAATAGTCGGCAAGAATTCCGCCGAGCAGCGCTCCTATCAGAGCACCGCCTTGAACCGCAGCGGCGGCAAGGCCAAGCTGTGCCGCCGTCGGATTGAAATCCGCCTTGATGAAGATCAGCACGAATGCGATGGCATAGAGATCCCAGGCCTCGATGAGGATCGTTGCAATCATCATCCAGCCGCCTTGCGTGCTGGAGATCGTATTGGGCTTGTTCAACAGGACGCGTGTCGCGTCATCCGACAATTTCCGTATCGTTGCCGGATCATGGGTATCAGTTGCCATTCATTCCTCCTCCACATTACCAATCATTGCGCCGTAATTACCTATCGCGCGAAGCTGAGCTGCACCTTCATTTGAGTGGTCCGGTCGCGGACGATGTCGAATGCGTCCCGGATGTGCTCCATGGGGATCGTCGACGTGATGATCGGCCGCACGTCTATGCGTCGCTCCGCTATCATCCGGGCCGCGAGGCCGTATTCGCTGTGAAAGCGATGGGTGCCGACGAGCCTGATTTCCTTGCCGACCAAGGCATTGAACGGAATATGCGCGCCATTGCTGACGCCGACGGCAACGATGGTGCCGCGGGGCTTGGTGATCGGGAACAGGCTGCCTAGCGCGATGCCCGAACCAGTGCATTCAAAGCCGATATCGAAATATCCCTTGTCTTCGGAATAGCTGGCGAGACGGTCCGCGTCGCTACCGTTGATGGTCAGATCGGCTCCCATCTTCCGGGCAGCCTTCAGCGGCGCCTCCGCCAGGTCGACGGCCACGACCTCGTGCGCACCGGCCATGCGTGCCGCACCGATCAGGAGCGCCCCGATCGGACCGGCGCCCATGACCACGACGCTCTTGCCAAGGAGGCTGCCGGCGTTGTTGATCGCATGAAGACCGACGGCGAGCGGCTCGCTGCAGGCAGCTTCGTCTAGGCCCGCTTCGCCGACCGGCTCGCATTGAAAATCCTCGACGATGATCAGATCGCGAAAACCGCCATCGCAGTGCGGCTTGCGCATTGCGCTTCCAAAGAATTGCATTTCCAGGCAATGCTGTTGCTGCCCGGCCTGGCAGAAGCGGCAATGACCGCAGGGACGGCTCGGGCACAGCGCCACCCGATCCCCCGGCTTCATCCTCCCGACGCTTGCGCCGACCGCTTCAACGGTGCCGGCGACCTCGTGGCCGAGAATGATCGGCTCGGTCACACGGATCGTACCGATGCCACCATCCCAGAAGTAATGGATATCCGAACCGCATATTCCTCCGGTGCCGACGCGCACCAGGACTTGCGCGTCGCCGACTGTACCAATCTCGCGCTCTTCGATGCGTATGTCGCCTTGAGCGTGAAGCACGCAGGCCCTCGTCTTCATGGGCTTTCTCCTGTGTTTCCTGAGGGACTGCATCCGCTGCTACATGGCGGTTGATCCCATCCATTCCACTGCCGGCTTAGGGGCACGACGGCAGTGACAAAATGTGACCGAGATCATCAAGCCAACGGCAGAGGCTTCTGCACCATGAGCGCCTTCCCTTCGGCGCGCTGGATTGCAGGCCGTCTATGTCGATGGCGTGAAGAAATCGGGGTGCTGCTTCTCGACCGACGGCAGATCTTCCAGGATGAGCTGCAGATGCTGTCTCATCTCTCGCTCAGCCTCGTCTGGCGCGGCGTGCTCGATGCCATCGACGATGGCAGCGTGTTGCCGCACGAGCCTTTGCTGCGGGAAGGTTTTCAAAGTCAGGTGGCGCACACGGTCCATCTGCAGCTTGACGTCCTCGATGACCTTCCAGCCATAGGATCGGCCGGCCGCATCAGCCAGGGTCCAATGAAACTGCTCATCCAGCTTCATGAAATCATCCGGTCTGTCGATCGAAACTGCCGCCTGCTCCTTCAACTGCTGCCGCAGGCGTTTTATCAGGGCGGTGTCGCCCTTGGCCGCAAGCTCGCGCACGATGCTGGTCTCGATTGCCTCGCGGACGAAACGCGCATCGATGACTTGGGCTATGCTGATCTTGCGGACAAACGTGCCGCGCTGTGGCCTGACTTCGAGCAGGCCATCCTCGGCGAGTTTGATGAAGGCCTCGCGCACCGGTTGACGGCTGGTGGCAAATCGCCCGGCAATATCCACTTCCGACATCGCGGTGCCGGGACTGAATTCACCCCTGACAATGAAGCGGCGGAGCACCTTGTATATTTGCGGCCCGACGGGTGCCGTCGGCTCCAGCGCCCATGCGGTGGGCTGGGTTTCTTCGATGCTTTGCGCCGATGTTCGGCTTGGGGGTAGAGCCATCGTCATGACTCACCTATATAGTGGACTACCATACTAGTCAATCAAGCCTTTGCATGCTATGGCAGTGACGACATGAGATTATGCGGCCTCGGAAAGGAGTCATATCGTGAAACAGACTTGGCGATGGTTTGGACCTCGGGATCAGGTTTCAATCGACGATATGTTGCAGGCGGGCGTGCAGGGTGTTGTCAGCGCCTTGCATCATGTTCCAACCGGTGCCGTCTGGTCGGCAGCCGAGATCGATAGACGTAAGGGTGAGATAGCCCGCATGACGGACGGCAGCCCTTCGGGTCTGGGCTGGGATGTCGTCGAAAGCCTGCCTGTTTCCGAGGATATCAAGAAGCAGAGAGGCCAATGGCGCGAGCATATCGCGAACTACAAGCTCAGCCTCGGCAATCTTCGCGATGCCGGCATCGAAACGATTTGCTACAATTTCATGCCGGTGCTGGATTGGACGAGAACGCATCTGAGATGGCGCCTGCCCAACGGCGCGACCTGCATGCGCTTCGATCTGGTCGATTTCGCCGCCTTCGATCTTTTCATCCTCGCCCGAGCGGCAGCTGCAAACGAATTGCCGGGCTGGCTTGTGGAGCAAGCGCGCGAACGTCATGTCGGTATGACGCAAGAGGAAAGGCAGGCGCTGGCAAGCAATGTCGTCTGCGGCCTGCCCGGTGCGGCCGAGAGCTTCACGCTTTCGGATGTGCAGGCCCATCTGGAAGACTACCGCGATGTCTCGCCGGATCGTTTGCGGGCCAATCAGATAGATTTTCTGACCGAGGTGGTTCCCGTGGCGGAGCGGCTTGGCATGCGCCTGTGCTGTCACCCCGATGATCCGCCGTTCGCGCTTCTCGGGTTGCCGCGCATCATGTCGACGGAGGCGGACTATGCGGCGCTCATGAAGGCGGTCGACAGTCCGGCAAACGGCATCACGCTGTGTACCGGTTCGCTGGGGGCTCGGCCCGACAACGACCTGCCCGGCATGATGGAGCGGCTCGGCGATCGGGTGCATTTCCTGCATCTGCGCAACGTCAAGCGTGAATCCAACGAGGTCTACGGCTCCTTCTACGAGGCCGAACATCTCGCAGGCGGTACGGATATGGTGGCGATGATTGCCGCCATAGTGCGCGAGGAGCGCCGACGGGCAGCAAGCGGACGAGCCGATTGGCAAATCCCGATGCGACCCGATCACGGGCAGGATATCCTGGATGACCTCAAGCGCAGCGGTCAGCCGGGCTATCCCGCAATCGGGCGGCTGAAGGGCCTTGCCGAGCTGCGCGGTATCGAGACGGCATTGTCGCATCCTTTGGCAGGGCTGCCGGCATGACCCATCGACCGCGCCTGTCGCTGCTCACGGACGTCGTCGGCCCTGCATCGCGGCCGGCCTATGATCCCGGACGCCACGGTTGCGGCATCGTCCATTTGGGAGCAGGCGCGTTCCATCGTGCTCATCAGGCCGACTATACCGATGCGGCCCTTGCCGCTGGAGGCGGCGATTGGCGTATCGTCGGCGTGAGCCTTCGCGGCCACGAGGTTGCCGACGCGCTCAATCCGCAGCACGGTCTTTATACGCTCATCGAACGGGACGCCGCCGGAGCACGCGCAAAAGTCATCGGCAGTATCGAGCGCATTGTCGCCGCGAGCCGCGAGCCTGCCGCCCTGATGCGGCAGCTTGCGGCTCCGGCGACGCGCATCGTGACCATGACCGTCACGGAGAAAGCTTATGGCATCGACCGCGCCACGATGACGGCCGATCCCGACCATCCGGCGGTGGCGGCCGATCTGGCAAAACCCGCGCAGCCGACCGGCGTGCTCGGCGTGCTGACGGAAGCTTTGCGACTTCGGCGCGCGGCGGGAGCCGAGCCTTTCACCGTGCTGTGCTGTGACAATCTGCCTGACAATGGCGGGTTCGTCCGGGCAGGGGTTATCGACTTTGCGCGGCGATCCGACCCGGCACTTGCCGAGTGGATTGCGGCCAATGTTGCCTTCCCGTCAAGCATGGTCGATCGCATTACGCCTGCGTCTACCCAACGGACGCTTGACGACGCCTTGCAATTGACCGGCTGCGTGGACCGGGCAGCCGTTGAAACCGAACCTTTCCGCCAATGGGTCATTGAGGACCAGTTTCCGAGCGGCCGCCCGGCCTGGGAGGCGGGCGGCGCATTGTTTGTCGATGACGTCCACCCTTACGAGACCATGAAGCTGCGGATGCTCAACGGCTCGCATTCGATGCTGGCATATGCCGGCTTTCTGACCGGTCGCCGCTATGTTCGGGATACTGTCGGCCAGAACGGCTTTCGTGCTTTGATTGCGCGGCATCTTGGGGCTGCGGCTTCCACGCTTCAGCCTTTGCCCGGCATCGGGCTCGATGCCTATGCGGCAGATGTTCTCGCTCGTTTTGCCAATCCCGCTATCGCCCACGAGACTCGCCAGATCGCCATGGATGGCACCGAGAAGCTGCCGCAGCGCTTGCTGGCGCCGGCAGTCGAGTTGCTGGCGAAAGGAGCGGATATCCGGCCCTTTGCTTTCGCGGTTGCAGCCTGGATGCGCTATTGTCTCGGCCGCTTCGACGATGGGGCCGCCTACGCGCTCAACGACCCACGCGAGGCCGAGATCGCGAAGGCCGTTTCAAGCGTCCGGACGCCGTCCGATATCGGCAGGGCATTGCACGATCTTCCGCGCTTGTTTCCGGAGCGTCTTCGCAGCGACCCGCAGTGGCTGGATGCCGTATCATCCCAACTTGAACTCATGCTCGCAAACGGCATGAACGCGGCCATCGCTTCCGAACTCGCCGGCAGCTCTGACCACGGCGATGCCACATCGTTTCGCCGCTGATCGAAGCGGGTGTGGATCTGCAAAATCAGGGATAGGCACCCCCAACGGATTCATCCTTGCATTTTCACGGCGACGCGGACTTTCGCAATGTCGTTGTCCAGCTGGCAACGCGATCGGCGACAGTCGCGAGATGCTCGGCAGCCGTGAGACCGGAGACCGCCTTTCGCGGACGGAAGTCATGGTCTCCATCTTTCAGCCATTGAATCTCGATCATTTTGGAGAGCTTGTAATTCGAGACCTCCTCCTGTGAGCCGAACAGGTCGCGGGTTCCCTGGCAGATGAGGGTAGGTGTCTTCATCTCTGCGAGATGAGCGGTCCGCAGACTATCCGGCTTCCCCATCGGATGGAACGGATATCCGAGACAGAGCAGTCCCGAGACCCTTCCCGCATCGCCAAGGGCGTCCGCGATCATGCTGGCCACGCGTCCGCCCATGGATTTCCCCGCGATTACGAGTATCCCTTGCGAATCGACTTCACTGATCACGGCTTCGAATTCCTGCTTCAGGAGCTCTGCGCGAGGCGGCGGTGGCCGTTTGCTAGAGGACCGTCGGGCCGACATGTAGTCGAATTCGAACCGGATGATCCGCAAGCCTCTCTCGGAAAACGCTGCGGACGTGGTTTCCATCCAGGTCGTGTCCATCGCGCCACCCGCTCCGTGGGCGAGGACGATGGTGATCTTGGCATCTTTGGGGCCGGTGACGAGGAAGTCGTGAGGCATTCGAGGTTCTCCCGGTTCATGGCACCACTATCAGCGAAACCGCAACGCATCTAGCCATCCGGTCTATGAGCACTTCGACCGCGATCGCGCGCACCATCGGATGTACCGATTTGGCGATCTTTCGGCCACAGGTGAAAGTGACATTCCCCACGATCAGCCTTGCCCGGGATCGGCTCTGCCGCACGCGGAAATGGACTGCTGGGCAATATTACGATGCCGTTTGACAACATGTCTTGTGACGGCGCCTTCCATTTCGCTTGGAACTTCAGACGATCGCTGCCCGATGCGCGGCCGTTTGGCGACTAAGCCGATTCCCGCAACATAAGGTCGGCCGACAATAAAAATCGGGCAGCCGAGGTTGCTTCTCCTCGGCCCGCGCTCTCATCATTGTCGCCAAGCATGCCGAGAAGCATATCAACTGCACGCCTGCCGATTTCGCTGACATTCTGGGCAACCGTTGTGATTGGTGGGCATGCGTATCTGGACAAGGGATGATCGTCATGCCCGGCAATCCGGATGTCGGACGTCGTGCCATGTCCCACTTTAAGACCTATCTTGTATGCTGCGGCGATGGCACCAAAGGCAATTCGGTCGTTCGCGCAAAGAATGGTCTTTGTCGGCAATCGCTTCGAGTTGACGAGACGCGTCATCTCTTCGAATCCGAATCTTTCGAAATCCCACATGCGGGTTTCCGTCACGGGCAGGATATGCGGCGTCAGGTCAAACCGTGTCATCGCGTTGATGTAAGCGGCCTGACGCGTGCGGGCGTTCGTGTTCACGTCGGGCATCCCGAGATAGCTCGGCGGTTCGCCTGACCGACACAGATAATCGACGATCAATCCAAAGCTTTGTTGGTTGTCGGTTCCGACGAATGCCGATGCGTCGTCGAGCGGCGAATCAATGTAGACAAGCGGTACGCTGCGGCCATATTCGGATAAGGTCTGCTGGTGTGGCTCCACCCCAAGCGGCGCGATGATGGCACCCGCCACATTGAGCGATTTGAGGGTGCGGATCGCTCTCTCTTCAAGATCGGATCGACCGTCCGTTGAAAGGACCAGCGCGAAATAGCCGGCTTCCGTCGCCAGCGCTTCAATCCTTCGAGTGAGCGCCATATAGAACTGGTCGATCGAACTTGGAATGACGATACCGACGATATTGGTCCGGCGTCTATTCAGGTTGACGGCAAAGAGGTTTGGCCGAAAACCGGATTTTTTAAGTGCAGCCTCGATGGTTTCACGTGTTTTCTTTCGAACCGAGCTCGGATCGTTGAAGTATTTGGACACCGTTGGGCGGGAAAGACCGACAAACTCCGAGAAGTCCTCCATTGTTTTGATCGGCTTCGGCACGACATGGTCTCCAGACTCAATCGCAAGATGTCTATCCGACTCTTCTCCGAGGGAAAAGAGAGTTCCTCCCAGAGGGAGGAACCGAGATCATTCCGCGACAAATTGCACCTTCATTGTGGGCGCGCCGCCGCTCTTGCTGAAGAAGGGCAGCACTTCATTGAGCGGAAGCCGATGCGAGATCAGGCGTGCCATTGCGCCATTGTCCTTGCGAAGCAGCTCGAGGGCGGCAGGCAGGTTCTGGTTCAAGGAATGCGAGCCAGCAATCGTCAACTGACGCCGGAAGATGTCGAACGGGGATATCGGGACACGGACGCCGGGAGCACATACGCCGAATACCAAGATTGCGCCGCCGTCCAATGCGAATTCGGGCATGCTCTCCACGACGGCCGGAACACCCGTCGCATCCGCAACAAGATCGAAGGACCGTTTGCGGCCCTCGATCTCCGGGGACTTCGGGTGTAGGGCCTCCAATCCCAGCTCCTCGGCAAATCTCAGGCGGCTTTCGTCTATATCGGCCACGACAACGTCGCCAACGCCTCGCGCCTTCATCGATAAGGCAAGCAGAAGCCCGATCGGGCCGCCACCGAACACGAGCGCGCTCTCCGCGCGTCGTACTCCGGTCGTCAGGCCGATATTGCCAAGTCCGTTGAGGACGCAGGCGAGTGGTTCGGCCAAAGCTGCCACATCGAATGGAAGATCGCCGATATCGTGCAGATGCGAAACCCTAACGGTGCTGTATTCGGCAAAGCCACCGTCTTGCGTGACGCCATAGGCTTTCAGTTCCTTGCAGAGATTTGTCATTCCCTTGCGGCACAAATTGCAGGTGCCACAGGGCAGGTTGGGGTCGACGGCGACCCTTGCACCTGGCCGCAAACCGGTGACGTCTTCGGCGACCGCCTCGACCAGGCCGGCATATTCATGACCGGGGACCAGGGGAAAGCGCCCCTCGCCATAGCGGCCGTGGAGGACGTCGATATCCGTGTGGCAGAGCCCCGCAGCCTTCACGCGGATGAGGGCATGTCCTGGCGCCAATGTGGGCCGCGGCATGTCCGCCAACCCCGCGACGCCCCTTTCAGTGAAACTTATTGCTTGCATGTCGGATACCTCAGCTCATCCAGTTGCCGCCGTCGACATTATAGGTCTGCGCGAGAATGTAATCGCTGTCGGACGATGCCAGGAAGACAGCGAGGCCCTTGATATCGTCGGGCGTTGCGAACCGTCCGATTGGAACGGACTTGGCAACGGCAGCCTTCTTCTCGCCCGATTTCAACCCTTCCCATTTTGCGAAGTGGGCATCGACGACATCCCAATGCTCGCCATCGACCACGCCGGGGGCGATGGCGTTGACGTTGATGCCGTATTTCACCAAACCCAAGGCCGCCGATTGCGTCGCCGAAATGATGGCTGCCTTGGAGGCACAATAGAGGAGCACGAGCGCCTCGCCGCGGCGGCCGGCCTGACTTGCCATGTTGATGATTTTGCCGCCCCTGCCGCGCGCAATCATGACATTCGAAACAGCCTTCATCATGAAGAGAGGTCCCTTCAGGTTGATCGAGAAGACCTTTTCGTAGCTTGCTTCGGTGATCTCGTTGATCGGAGCCATGTCGAAGATGGCGGCATTGTTCACCAAAATGTCGATGCCGCCATATGTCTGGTCGATCTCGGTGACGACGGTGTCGATGGCATGGAGATCGGTGACATCGAGTTTCATGGCAGCTGCGTTCGGCCCGAGTTCTCTGGCCGCCTCGGATGCTCTCTCGATATTGATATCGACGATGACGACTTTTGCGCCTTCCTTGATATAGGCCTCCGCAAAGCCAAGTCCGATACCGCGTGCGCCGCCGGTAATGAGGGCGACCTTGTCTTTCAGTTTCATGATATTCCTCCCTGACAGAGGTTGCGCCTAATGCGCAACGTTGGTGGTGATAGAGTTGGCTTCGAACCTGCGCAGCGCGCTGCCATTTTCACTGAATAGATGGCTGTCCGCGGCATCGAAGGATAGAGAAACCGTTTCATGCAGGCGATGGCTGTCGGCACCGTCGGTCTCGACGATGACCAATCTTCCCGGGGACACCTGCACATAGACATAGGTATGGCCGCCAAGCCGTTCGACGACCATGATTTCACCCGAGATAGGCCCGTCACGCGCGATGCGAAGATGCTCTGGTCTGATGCCGAGCGTCATGCTCGCGCCGGGACTGACGGTGTCGGACACTGGGACCTCCAATTCCGCGCCACCCGGTAGCGACACCGACACGCCGGACGTGCCGGCACCCGACGCCGTCACCGGAAGGAAGTTCATGGCCGGCGAACCTATGAAGCCGGCAACAAACTGGTTCACGGGATTATGGTAGAGCTCCATCGGCGCGCCGATCTGCTCGATCCCGCCGTCACGCAGGACAACGATCTTGTCGGCAAGGGTCATGGCCTCGACCTGATCGTGGGTGACGTAGATCATCGTCGCGCCGAGCTGGTCGTGGAGACGTGCAAGCTCTATGCGCATCTGCACGCGCAGCGCGGCATCTAGATTGGAAAGCGGTTCATCGAATAGAAAAATGCGCGGCGAACGAACCATCGCGCGTCCGATGGCCACGCGTTGACGTTGTCCACCGGAGAGCTGTTTCGGCTTGCGATCCAGCAGGTGTCCAAGCTGCAAGAGGCCTGCGACCTCGTTGATCTTGGCGTCACGTTCGCCTTGAGGGATACCCGCGAGCTTCAGCGCGAACCCCATGTTATCCTTGACCGTCATGTGGGGGTAAAGGGCATAGGTCTGGAATACCATTGCCAGCCCACGCTGGTCGGGCGGAATGTCGTTGGCGTGGTCGCCGTCAATGATCAGGTCGCCGCTATTGATGTCCTCGAGCCCTGCGATCATGCGCAGCAGCGTCGACTTCCCGCAGCCGGAGGGGCCGACAAACACCACGAATTCCCGATCCTTGATATCGAGGTCGACGCCCTTGATGACGTTCACCGCGCCAAAGGTCTTCTTCACTTGCCTGAGACTGAGAGTGGCCATATGCGTTTCCTATTTGACAGCGCCGAAGGTCAGACCGCGCACAAGCTGGCGCTGGGTCATCCAGCCGAAGACGAGGATTGGTGTGATGGCGAGCGTCGAAGCTGCCGAGAGCTTCGCCCAGAAAAGTCCCTCAGGCGAAGAAAAGGATGCGATAAACGCCGTGAGTGGACCTGCCTTGGAAGCGGTGAGGTTCAAGCTCCAGAAGGCTTCGTTCCAGCACAGAATGGTGGATAGAAGAGCAGTGGATGCGATCCCCGGAAGCGTCAAGGGAAGGAGCAGGTACCAAATCTGCTCGAAGGTGCTGGCGCCGTCCATGCGACTGGCTTCAAGGATTTCGTGCGGCACGTCCTTGAAGAAGGAGTAGAGCATCCAGACCACGATCGGGAGGTTCGACAGCGTGAAGACGATGATGATTGCCGTTCGTGTATCCAAAAGACCGCTGTCCCGACACAATAGATAAATCGGAACCAACACTCCGACTGCGGGAAGCATCTTTGTCGAGAGCATCCACATCAGAAGATCCTTGGTTCTCTTTCCCGGAAAGAAAGCGGCCGCATAGGCAGCCGGGATACCGATTATCAGGCACAGGATGGTCGAGCCGATGCTCTCGACGACGCTGTTCAATGCGTATTGGACGTAATTGGCGCGGGCGTTGACATCAACGAAGTTCTCCAGCGTCGGCGTAAAGAAAAGCTTCGGAGGAGTCGCGACCGCATCGATCTCCGTTTTGAAGGATGCCATGAGCATCCAGAGGATTGGAAAGAACATCAGCAGAGCTGCAGTCCAGCCACCGATCCCGCACCAGAGCTTCTGAGAGCGAATGAGGTTGTTTCGCTTTGTCATTCTGGTCTCTCCTCAATTGTCCAGATTGCGGGCGACGGTGCGGATCAGAAATGCCGCGACGACATTCGCAAGGATAATCGCAAAGACGCCCCCAGCCGACGCAGCCCCGACATCCCACTGGAGAAGGGCCTTGTTGTAGATGAAATAGGTGAGCGTCGTGGTCGCCGTACCCGGTCCACCCGTCGTCGTGACCTGGATCTCCGCAAATACCGCAAGCAGAAAGATGGTCTCGATCATGATCACAACGGAGATCGGCCGAAGCAGATGCGGCAGGATGATATGCCTGAAGGTCGACCATCCCTTGGAGCCATCGAGGCGCGCTGCTTCCATCTGCTCGCGATCGAGCGACTGCATGGCCGTCATCAGGATAAGCGTCGCGAACGGTATCCACTGCCAGGCGACGATGGTGATGATGGAGGTCATCGGGATTTGCACGAACCAGTCGATCGGCGTCAGGCCGGCGAGCTTGGCAAGATAGGCAAAGAGCCCGTTGACGGGATGCATCAGGAGGTTCTTCCAGATCAGCGCGGTGACCGTCGGCATCACGAAGAACGGAGCGATGATCAGAAGCCGCGCAATCCCGCGCCCGGCGAACTCAACGTCGAAAAGCAGCGCGAACACCACTCCGAAACCAATGGACAGAGCAAGGACGGCGAAAAGAATGACGAGGGTCCTGAAGATCGCCGCCAAAAGACCGTCATCGGTCAGCAGATAGGAATAGTTGTCGAGACCGGCGAAACCGGCGCTCAATGGATCAAGCAGATTGTAATACTGCACGGAGAACCAGAGCGTCAGGGCGAGCGGAACGATCATCCAGGCCAGGAGAAGGCTGACAGCAGGCGCAAGAAGCGGTGCAGTCCGGATCGAACGGCCGGAACGCTTCTGCGTCCGCCGGATGAATTCACGCGAAATCGTTGTCATCGAAAGCCTCTTCGCTGCGCCTCGACCGCCTGATGGCGACGATCGGAGGGAGCGATTGGGAAGGAAAGCAAGCCGGAGCTCCGGCAGCCGACGCTGCCGGAACCCTCCGGGAGGAAGCCCGCGGTCGCGACACCGCGGGCGAGACCGTTACTTCACTTGAAATAGCCGGCCTTTTTCATCTCGCGCTCGACCTGCTTCTGGGCATTGTCGAGGGCGGCATCGACGGTTTGCTGTCCTGCAAGCGCCGAGGCGATCTGCTGACCGACGATCGTACCGATCCCCTGGAATTCCGGGATCGCCACGAACTGGACGCCGGTGTAGGGAACCGGGTCCTTGGTCGGTTTCGACGGGTCGGCGGAAAGGATGGCTTTCTCGACAGTGGCGGCGAACGGGGCGGCCTTCTGATATTCAGGCAGGTCATAGGTCGACTTGCGAGTGCCTGGCGGAACGGCAACCCAGCCTTCCTTCTCGCCGACCATCTTCACATATTGCTTGGAGGTGGCCCATTTGATGAAGGACTTGGCAGCCTCTTCCTTGGTGGAAGAGGTCGGAATTGCGAGGTTCCACGACCAGGACCAGCTCGATCCGTTCGGGGTCACGTTGACCGGAGCGCGCGTGAAGGCGATCTTGTCGGCGACCTGGCTCTGCTTGGGATCATAGACACGGCCGGCTGCGGACGTGGCGTCGATCCACATGGCGCAATGGCCGGTCGAGAACAGAGCCTGGTTCTCGTTGAATCCGTTTGACGTCACGCCAGGAGGGCCGTCCTTCTTCATGAGATTGACGTAGTCAGTGATGGCCTTCTTCCATGGTTCGGAATTGATCTGCGGCTTCCAGTCCATGTCGAACCAGCGGCCGCCATAGGTGTTGATCATGGTTCCGAGGAAGGCCATGTTCTCGCCCCAGCCCGGTTTGCCGCGCAGGCAAAGGCCGTATTGTTCCTTGGACTTATCGGTGAGCTTCGCCGCAAATTCCTTGATCTGATCGTAGGTCGGCTGGTCGGGCATCTTGAGACCCGCGGCGTCGAACAGGTCCTTGCGATAAAGGGTAAACGAACTTTCGGTATAGAACGGCACGGCGTAGAGCTTGCCGTCGACGGTCAGGCCGGATTTGATCGGCGCAAGCAGGTCGCCATAGTCATAGTCGTCGCCGAGATCGTCGATCGACTGAAGCCAGCCCTTCTTGCCCCAGATCGGCGCCTCGTAGCCGCCAATGGTCATGATGTCGTATTGGCCGCCCTTCGTCGCGATATCCGTGGTCAGCTTCTGGCGGAGCACGTTCTCCTCGAGAACGACCCAATTGAGCTTGTTGCCCGTCTCCTTTTCCCACTCGGGCGAAAGCTTTTGCATGATGATCATATCGCCATTGTTGACGGTGGCGATGGTCAATTCCTCAGCCTGGGCCAAGCCTGCAGCCAGTGAGCAGCCGGCGGCCGAAGACAGCATTACAGCAAGAATCCTCTTCATCGTCTCGCTCCTCCTTACGAGCGTTGTCGCACAAAGTTACGTGCGTAAATATTTATTTGTTTAGTATGCGCCCCGTGTCAATCAAAATTTATTGGCCAGAAGGGTCATGGTTATCGTGTTTTTTCTAAATAGCTATAAAATAACAGTTTTAACCATTAAAATCACCTTGTGTGTCACCACGCAGCTGAAATCTGGATCTAAATAAAAATTTTCATACGTAAAGTTATGATTGACGAGAGCTTTAGAAAGACGTAGCGACCAATGCAGCAGGGAGGACGAGCAGATGATTGTTCGGAATGGACGCATAGCCCCGGAAAACCTCGGCCCAACGATCACGGTCGGCGAGATACTCGTTGAGATCATGGCGAGCACCACCGGATTCGGATTCAAGGAGCCCCAGACGCTCATCGGCCCGTTTCCAAGCGGCGCGCCCGCGATTTTCATCGATCAGGTCGCCCGCCTCGGAGGCGCAGCCGGCATCATCGCAACTGTGGGGGCCGATGACTTTGGCGCCGTGAACATAGAGCGTCTGAGAAGGGATGGCGTGGATACCTCAGCCATATCCATTTCGCCCGATCGGCCGACCGGAAGCGCTTTTGTTCGCTATCGTGATGATGGGTCCCGAGACTTTATATTCAATATCATGCATTCGGCGGCCGGCTCGGTGATCCTCACATCGTCGGCAGAGACCTTGATTGCGAAGGCCGGACATGTGCATGTGATGGGGTCTGCCTTTGCAATACCGGGAGCCGACAAGGTGATTGATGCCGCCATCCGTTCGGTGCGTTCACGCGAAGGGTCGGTTTCGTTCGATCCGAATGTCCGCAAGGAACTCCTCGGTTCGGGAAATTTCCGCAGTCAGTTCGAAACCATGATCCAGAACGCGGATCTTCTGCTTCCGTCCGGCGAAGAGCTCTTTGTCGCTGCGGGGGTGGACGGGGAGATCGCCGCAATCAAGGCGCTGCATGCCCGCGGCGTCGGCGAAATTGCGTTGAAGCGCGGCAGGCAAGGAGCGACCTTCTTCGGGGAGTCCGGCGCACGATTCGATTTCCATGGATTCGAAGTTGACGAGATCGACCCAACCGGTGCGGGCGACGCCTTTGGCGCGACCTACCTGACGTCCCGTCGGCAGGGTCTTGGGCCGGAGGTGTCCCTGGAAAGGGCCGCGGCAGCGGGAGCCCATAACGTCACCAAGCGAGGCCCCATGACGGGTTTGCCCGACACCGCGCAGCTCGATCTTTTCCTTTCCACAAACCCGCGGAGAACAGCATGAGCGATTTCCTTAGAGGCCTTGCGGAGGCTCGCCGAGCGGGCAGGCCAGTCGGAATTACGTCGGTGTGCTCCGCGCATCCGCTCGTGCTTGAAGCCACGCTGTCGCTGGCTCAGCGGGAAGGCGGTCCTGTCCTGATCGAGGCGACCTGCAACCAGGTAAACCAGTTCGGCGGCTACACGGGGAAAACGCCGGCGGAGTTTGCCGGCGACGTTCTTGCGCTCGCCGATGCGAGCGGGGTCGCGGCTTCCAGCGTAATCCTCGGTGGCGACCATCTCGGGCCAAATCCGTGGCGACGAGAGCCGGCTTCCGAGGCAATGGCCAAAGCCGATGTCATGGTTGCCGCTTACGTGAAAGCCGGCTTCACCAAAATCCACCTCGACGCATCGATGGCATGCGCCGATGATCCGTCCACCCTCGACGATATGATCGTAGCTCAACGAGCGGCAAGGCTTGCCAAGGTTGCCGAGCAGGCCGCGCGTGACGTGGGCACCAAGCCAGTCTACGTCCTCGGAACTGAAGTCCCAGTCCCGGGGGGCGCAGACCATGCGCTCGATGTTGTCGAGCCAACCGGAGCCGAAGCCGCCAAAGCCACGATTGCAACCCATCGCGAGATTTTCATAAAGGCGGGGCTATCGGAGGCATTCGACAGATGCATTGCCTTCGTCGTCCAGCCGGGCGTGGAGTTCGGCAATGAAAACGTGGTCGGCTACAGACCTCAGCTCGCGAGTGAACTGACCGGCGTGCTGGATCATGAAGCAGGCCTGGTTTTCGAAGCGCATTCGACCGACTACCAGTCGGAAAGAGCGCTCACCGAACTGGTGCGCGATGGATTTCCAATTCTCAAGGTTGGGCCTGGGTTGACGTTTGCGCTGCGTGAGGGCCTCTTTGCGCTCGACTTGATCGCAACGGAACTTGACCCGGACTATGCTCGCAACCTTGCCGTCACCATGGAACGCCTCATGCTGCAGCACCCAGGCGACTGGGCAGGACACTATCACGGCAGCGACGAGGATATCCGGCTTCAACTTCGCTATAGCTATAGCGACAGAATCCGCTACTACTGGGGCTATCCCGAAGCGGTTCGAGCTGTTCAAAGGCTGACGGATACTCTTCATGGGCGACAAATCCCGCAGACGCTGGCAAGCCAGTTCCTCGGACGGATCGCAGACCGGGTCGGCTCGGCGGACAGCGTGAGCAAGATCGCCAGGATGTTTGTCGGCGATGTCCTTGAGACATACGGCCGTGCCTGTAGGCAGGCGGGCTGAGCGAACCGGAGAAGGCTCTCCCGCCACATCTCCGGTTTGCTGTCCTTGCCCAAAGCATACAGGGCCCCGCCATAGCGAGGCCCGATTTCCCGGTTTAGCAGATAGCCGTAGCGCAAAGTCCTTGCCTGAATATCCATGTCTGCCACGCCATCTCAAATTCCGGCATACCACTCATAGCCACGATCCTCCCAGAAGCCGCCATTACCACCCCAGAGATCATCGAACCGGTCGCGGATTTCGATGCGCATGACGTATTTGGCATGCTTGTAGCCGAGATGACGCTCGACGCGCAGGCGCAGGGGCGCGCCGTGTTCGACTTCCAGATCCTTGCCGTTCAATGAATAGGCGAGGATCGACTGCGGATGAAAGGCATCGATCAGGTCAATGCTCTCATAGTAGCGGCCGCTGCCGTCGAGCGTCTGCTCCAACTCGTCGGCGCAATAGAAGACGGCGTAACGGGCGCCCGGCTTCAAACCGGCAGTCTGCAGGATCAGCCCCAGAGGAACACCCTGCCACTTGCCGATGGCGCTCCAGCCTTCGACACAGTCGTGGCGGGTGATCTGGGTGCGGGAAGGCAGCTTCTTCAGATCAGCCAGCGAAAATTCCATCGGCTTGTTGACCATTCCGTCGATCTTGAGACGCCAGTCAGCAAACTTCGTTTCGACCATCTGGACGTATTCGGCGCTGTTGGGCTGGATTGATCCGTTCGGGTGGAAGCTCGGCGAAATGTCGGCCTCCGTATATTCGCGGGCAAGCGCTTGCGGCGAAACGACGAGCCGCTGCGTGCCCATGGTCAATCGCTCAGCCAGAGCGAGCACCTTCTGCACGTGCTGGTTCTGGGAGATATCATCGCATCCGGTAAGGCCCACGGCGCCCAGGCTGGCCGCCGAGCCGATGAGAAAGCGACGGCGAGTGAAAATGGAGCTCATCGATCGGCCTCCTCGTTGATGATCGCATAGCGGCCGGTGACCATCGAACGCATGTTGTTCCAAAGACCGGAGAGAACGACCATCGCGATATGGACGACGACGAAGGCCACCAGGCTCCAGGCGGTGATGAAATGAATGGAGCGGGCCGATTGGCGCCCACCGAAAATATCGAGCAGGAAGGGGTAGCCGGCATCTATCGCGGGCGACATGGTCAGCCCCGAACCGATCATGAGCGGCAGCAGGACGAAGATGACGATGAGGTAGGTCAGCTTCTGCAGCGCATTGTAGCGCCGCGCCTTTTCGCCTTGCGGGAAGCGCAGCCGGGCGTGGTCCTTGATTTCGTGCCAGATATTGCCCGGAGCGATATCCTGGGCCGTCGGCGCCAGATCGCGGCGGAAATGACCGCCGATCAGGCCGTAGGCGATGTAGACGAACCCGTTGATGACGAATAGCCAAGCAAAGAAGAAATGCCAGCGCCGGCCGGTCGCAAGATCCTGGAAACCGGGGATCGTCGCCCAGGCCGGGAAGGCGCGCGGCGTCATTTCTCCGTCGACCGTGGACGCACCGAGAAGACCGGTGGTGGTGATCGACAGCCGGCCAATGCGCAACGTGCCGGTGATGTTGTCGCCATCCTGATTGCCGGCGATCTCGAACCAGGATGGATCTTCGACGGCACCGTAGTTCCCCCAATGCAGTTGCGGGTCGGCATTGAAGATCTGCAGTCCGCTCATCAGCAGCAATGTCAGACACAGCACGTTGATCCAGTGGGTCATGCGTGTGAGAGCCGAATGACGGCGAATGAAGATCTTGGCTGGGGGAGATGACGGGGGAGGCGCAGTGTCGATGTGCTCGATGCTTGTCATGGAACATTCTCCTGACGTACCGCCGGGGAGCGGTTATCTGGGATTACATGCTGAGACGTTGTTGCTGTCCATTGAGATTGCCCGGATGCCGTCGGCAACCGGGCAATCCACGATGTCGGCATGCGTGCGTCACATTGGCGGAATGACGCCGTTTATGCCGACTATAACACGGTCGGATTCAACCGTGTTGTCTCCAGCGGTCGTGCCGTTGATGATGACCCCGGCGCCGGGCTTGATGTCGTCCTTCGTCGCCTTGCCGAAGGTGACGATCGGCGTGCCCGGCGGGATCGAGATCTTCTTCTCGCCGCCCTTGTAGGTGAGCGACAGGGTGGGGCCGTTGACCGAACTGACGGCGCTTGCAACCGTCGCATTGGTCATCGAGCTCTTCGGCTTCAGATCCCAGCCGTAGTCGCCCTCGCCGGTGCCCTTCATGACTGCCGGGAAGATCAGCACTTCAAGCGCGCCGTTGACGCCGCTGTCGGTCGGAACGGACGCAATACCGACGAAATCCCCAGGCTTGATGTCTGTCACGGAGGCGTTGACGATGCCGTTGACGGCCCATCCGGATTTCAACTTGATCGTTACGTCCTTGCCTTCGCGCGATTTGACCATCAGCGTGTCGCCGCTGAGGCTTTCGACGACGCCGCGCACGCGCGCCTTGTCGGCAGCATGTGCGGATAGCGTGGTCACGGCGCCAAGCGCCAGCACCATGCCCATGATCTTCAACTTCGTGAGCGACATTCTGCTCTCCATTTCTTCCATCTTCTCGACATGATCCCCCATCCGCCTATCTGGAGCGGGTAGGGCGATCGCTTTGGAAACGGGGCAATATGCAAATGGCATCTTGTCGACGGCAGCAGATTGACCCTCGGTTCCGCACCATCATTCGGCACTTGCGCGAATGCGTTACAGAGATCACGCCGTTGTGATCGCAAGAGAGGGATTAAAAAATCTGGTGGAGGATGTAACAACTAGCGCCGATCAACGAATGACTGCTCGTGGATGACTAAATCGGTATCGGAACAGGTCCTGAAAGGCTTGATGCTTCTGTCGCTTGACGGCGATGAAGCTGCGTACAGGCGTTTGCTCGTTGTTTTGCGGGACCTGCTATTGGCGTTCTATCGGCGGAGGCTCGGGTCCAATGCCGACCGTGACGGTGAGGATCTGGTCCAGGAGGTGCTTTTGGCGGTGCACAGCCGACGCATTACCTACGATCGGGACCGACCGTTTACTGCGTGGTTCTTCCAGATCGCGAAATACAAGTTGATCGATCACTTCAGGGCAAATGACAGCAAGCGAGGCGTCGAAATTACATTGGGAGATGAGATCGCGGCCGAATTTCGGGAGGAAGCGCTGTTTGCGCACCTCGACGTCGAGCGCCTTCTGGATCAACTGCCCGCCAAACAAAGAGAGCTTCTGCGGCAGGTAAAGATCGCCGGAAAGACCACTGCCGAAGCTGCGATCGAGACGGGGCAATCTGAAGCAATGGTTCGCGTCAGCATCCACCGAGGGATGCGCGCGATTGGACGCAAGCTGGGTTTTGCCAATGACGAAAAATGATGAATTCATCGAGGCACTGGTGAGCGATCTCACCCCGGTTCGCCGTCATGCGCTGCGAACGCGGCTCGCACTTGCGATCGTTGTCGGCGTGATCGGCGCGGCTGTCGCACTGCTCATATCGCTCACCTTTCGCCCGCATCTGCACCATGTGACGGTGGCGGCGTTCTGGGTGAAGTTTTTATATACTGCCGTATTGATGGGCGGGACGATCGTTGCCCTTGATCGGGTTGCGCGACCGGACGGTGCGATTGGCAGTATGGTTCGGGTTCTGGTCGTGGCGTTCGGCGTCGTCGTGCTGTTGGCAATCGTGCAGCTCGGGCTGTCGCCAGCTTCATCCTACCCTGGTTTGATCGTCGGGTTTTCGGCGTCGTTTTGCCCGTTCCTGATCGTGGCTTTCGGCATTCCCTCTTTCTGTGCCAACATGTGGTTTCTCAGGCGTGCTGCCCCCACGCGTCCGGTGCTTGCCGGTTTCGTCGCGGGTGCCTGCGCCGGCGGCGTCGGCGGCTGGGTGTATTCCTGGGCCTGCGTCGAAAATGGCATTCCATTCATCGCGATATGGTACACGCTCGGCATTCTGCTGAGTGGGCTGCTCGGAAGCCTGGTCGGCAAATTCAGCCTACGCTGGTAACTTCATTTTGACCGGACGGCCTGCGCCGAGCGGGCCGCCGATCTGAAGCCTTTCCCAATTTTCTGACGGTGATGGTCATCGCAGGAGCGATCGACGGGAGACGCTCGGGCTTTTTCACGTTATGAATAGCAATCATTGATCCCACCAATCAGACACCGAGGTCTCTTCCATGGCTTTGAACGTGCTTTTCATTGGCGGCACCGGCCAAATCTCATACCCTTGCGTCGAGCGCGCCGTTGGCCAGGGGCATCGCGTCAGTGTCTACAACCGTGGTCTGAGGGGGAACCCCTTACCTTTAGGCGTGACCTCGATCATCGGCGAACTCGGATCGGCTGCCTACGCGGATCTCGCCAAGGCCAATTATGATGTCGTGTGCCAGTTCATCGCTTTCACACCGGATCAGATTGCGCGCGACATCGAGGTGTTTTCAGGCAATTGTGGCCAGTATATTTTCATCTCCTCGGCTTCGGTCTACGAGAAGCCGGCACGCCACTATGTGATCACCGAAAAGACGCCGGCGATCAATCCTTACTGGCCCTACAGCCAGGCCAAGATTGCCTGCGAGGAGTTGCTCACGGCGTCGCGGAATCTGGCCTGGACGATCGTTCGCCCCAGCCATACCGTCCGCA
This sequence comes from Rhizobium sp. NPDC090279, assembly GCF_044769665.1. NCBI lineage: Bacteria > Pseudomonadati > Pseudomonadota > Alphaproteobacteria > Hyphomicrobiales > Rhizobiaceae > Rhizobium > Rhizobium sp. NPDC090279. The sequence continues at coordinate 317,450 of NZ_JBIVYI010000008.1, forward strand.
CCGGCCTGCCGATCATGATGGGCGACAGCGATGTCATGGCGCGGCGTATGCTGGATGGCGAGTCAACGATCGTCGCGGGGGATGGTCACACGCCGTGGACATTGACGCGCTCGGTCGATTTCGCAGTGCCCTTCGTCGGGCTTTTCGGCAAGCAGGCAGCCCTCGGTGAAATCTTCCACATCACCTCCGACCGTGCCCACATATGGGACGACATTCAAAAGTCGATCGCCAGATTGCTTGATGTCGAGGCGAAGATCGTCCACGTGCCGACGGATACGTTGATCAAGTATAATCCGGATTGGGTCGGCCCATTGGTCGGCGACAAGGCCTGGACCGCGATCTTCGACAATTCGAAGGTCAAGCGCGTGGCGGGCGACTTCACTTGCGCCGAGAGCCTGGATGAAATCCTGGCCGAGCCGATCATGCACCTGAAGCAGCGCCTCGCCAAAAATCGTCCGCCAAAGGGTGCGCTCGATGTGCTGATCGACAGAATTTGCGCGGCGCAAAACGCCCTCGGGTAGGGAGGTCTCGCGTGTGCAGCTTATCGTGTCGTCCGGCTGAGAGTGTCGCGTCTCCGATCAGCTTTTACGACGATAGTGTCGATGCTGACGCTTCGGAATGTCGGCGCTGAAGGAGTTGCAGGCGCATATCGAAGATAAGGCAGCGACCTTTTCAAGGCATCGGTCGTGTCCGGCTAGGCGGCAGGCGACCACCCGAGGTTCGGTGCCACCGTCTCAGCGAGGTCGGCGAGCAGCCGCACATTGTCCGCAAGACCGAAAGCGGGCGGCAGGAACAGGACGATTTCGTCGGCAGCCGCCAGGCCCGGGTCCCTGAGCACCGCCTCGATCACTTCGTCAGGGGTGCCGTGGAAGACGGGAGAAATCTGGATACCCGCAGGCTGATTGGCCGGTGCGGTCGGTTCAAGGGCGCCATTGGGCCGGGACGCCCCGATGCCCTTGGTTCGGCGCTCAAGGTCATAGGCGGCGTATTTTTGCCGCAGCTCGGCGGTGGTTCCGACCAGGATCGATGCTGCAACGGTGACAGGTGGCGGCGCGCTATCCCGCCTCTGGCGCCATGTGGCGCGGAAAGCCTCGATGGAGCGCGCCTGGTATTCCCCGAAGGTCTCGCCTTCGGCGTGGTCGTGCTGCACGGTTCCCGAAATGAGCCCGATCCCGATTTCGGCAGCCTGCACCGCCGAGCCAAGGCTCGCCGAACCCTGCCGGATACGAGATCGTAGCGTCGGACTGTGTGGCGTCACCCGCAGCTCGGTGCCCTCCGGAGCGCCCTGGCCGGGACCATCGACGGTGTGGAGCACCTCACCCGCGATCGCCGCCAGGAAGCGTGCCTGGCGGCGTTTGGCCTCTGTCCGGGCATCGGTGTCGACCGCGCCGAACACGGCGTCGAACGCAGCATTGGCCCCAGTCGAAATGGCCAGTTCCAGCCTTCCGCCGATCAGAAGATCGGCTGTGCCGGCCGCCTCGGCAAGCAGGATGGGGTCCTGGTAGCGCATCGGGATAACCGCCGATCCCAACGTGATATGGCTCGTATGTTGGCCGGCCGCCGCGAAGAACGGGATCGGAGAGGACAGGTAATGATCGAAGTGGCGCTGGTAGGCCCAGCCCGACTGATAGCCCAGCCGTTCGGCCGCCTTGAACAGTTCGATCCCGTCGCGCAGTCCCTGCGCCGGCCCGGCGTCATCGTTGAACGACACCCGGGTGTTGAAGCCGAGCCGCTGCTTGGGGCGGAACGTGGCGGGTAGGATGCCGGCGGGGACAGCGATATTCATGCGATCTTTTCCTGGCTCATGATCCGGCGCAGTTGCGGGGATGGCGCGCGGGCAGTCCCGGCGCCGGTCGGGATCGATTCCAGCAGCGACACGGTGTAGGGCTCACGCGGGTTGTCGAAGATGTCTCTGACGCTACCGTGTTCGACGATGCGGCCACGCTGCATCACGGAGACGGTGTGGGCGAGTTGGCGCACAAGGGCCAGATCGTGGGAGACGAATATATAGGTCAGGCCGAGGCTTGCCTGCAGCGAGAGCAATACTTCGACGATATCGGCCTGGACGCTGACATCAAGTGCTGAGGTCGGCTCGTCAAGCACGATCACGTCAGGCTTCAGAACCAGCGACCGGGCAATGGCAACGCGCTGCCGCTGGCCGCCGGACAGCGCCTGCGGCTTGCGCGAAAGCAGATGCTCGCCAAGTCCGACATTGGTCAGCGCTTCGCGAACCCTTTCCGTCCGCTCCGCGCGGGTTCCAATGCCGAACCTGTCGAGCGGCTCGCGCACCAGCTGCTCGACCGTCCAGGTCGGATCGAGCGAGGTGAATGGATTTTGATAGACGAGCTGAAGATGGCGCCACACCGTGCGCAGCGACTGGTGCGAGCGCCCTGTGAGCTTTTCCGCGCCGACTGAGATATTGCCGGTATCCGGTTGCTCGAGCCCAAGCAGCAGCCGGATCGTCGTCGTCTTGCCTGAACCGGACTCGCCGACGAGCGCGTGCGTCGTGCCGGCCGGGACCGAAAATGAAACGTCATCTACGGCCGTCAGAACCTTGCCGTCGACCGTGAAGCTCTTGGTGATGCCGTTGACTTCGATCTTCGGGGCCTTACCGACGTCGAGAAAGCGGAAGCCGGGATCTCGAAGCTTGTGGTAGCGATCGGGGTTGAGGGCCGGAACGTCGGCATGCAGCTCCCTTGCATAGGCGGATGCCGGCGAGGAGAAGACGGCCGCGGTGCTGCCGACCTCCTGAACGACACCATCCTTGAGCACGACCAGGGAATTTGCCCGTTCGGCTGCGATCGCCAGGTCGTGGGTGATGAGCAGCAGACTGATGGCGAGGTCCTGCTGCAACCGCGACAAGAGGTCGAGGATTCGTTTCTGGATCGTGACATCAAGCGCGGAGGTCGGCTCATCCGCGACCAGCAACAGCGGCCGTGGCAGCACCGCAAGACCGATCAGGACGCGTTGCAGCATGCCGCCGGACAGCTGGTGCGGGTAGGAATCATAGACGCGCTGGGGATTGTCGAGCCCGACCTGAGCGAACGTCTCCAGGACAAGCGCTTTGCGGATTGCCTTGCTCGGCTCATCGACGAGGGCCGCCGCCTCCATCGATTGCGCACCGATTGTCCGCACCGGGTTGAGCGCGTTTCCAGGGTCCTGCGGAATGAAACCGATAGCCCGCCCCCGCAGTTGCCGGAAACGGCGCTCGGGGAGCCCCAGTATTTCCTGACCCTCGAATGCAATGCGGCCGGCCGCATGCCCCGTGCGGGGGAGCAGCCGCAGCACGGCCCGCGCAATGGTCGACTTGCCCGAGCCCGATTCCCCGATGAGTGCAAGGCTCTTGCCGCGACTCAGCTCGAATCCGACGTTGGTGACGACCTCGTGCGGCCCGTAGGAGACGGATAGGCTGTCTACCTGAAGCAGCGATGTTGACCGCTGCGGCACCGGCGCGTTCTCGCCGACGCGGGTGAGAGCTGCGTTTAGTCTATCTTGCGAAGCCATCGGCTGATCCTGTTCACTGAGAGGACGGTCGCGATCGTGACGAAGGCGGGCGCGTAGACCAGCCACGGCCATTTGAGGTAGTCCTTGCCGATCGAGATCAGCAGGCCCCAATCGGAGGCTGGTGGCGGGTCGCCGTAGCCGAGGAAGGCGAGGCTGGCGATCACCAGGATCGAGTCGCCGAACTGCAGCACGGCGAGGGGCAGCACGGAACGCGACGCATTCGGCAATATGTGCCGCCAGAGGATATGCCAGCGCGAGCCGCCCGAAAGAAAGGAAGCCTCGATGTAGGTCGCCTGTCTGGTCTTGATGACTTCCGAACGCATGACCCGGGCGAAGACCGCCACTGACGAGATGCCGGTGGCGATGGCTGCGTTCGTGGTGTCGAAGCCGATCGCGGTGACGACGATGACGGCAAGCAGGAATTTCGGAATTGCGAGCAGGACATCGACCAGGCGGGCGAGCACGATGTCCACACGGCCACCGAAGAAGCCAGCAACCAGGCCGATGAACCCGCCGGCGACCGCGCCGATGACGACGGCGATCAGCGCGCTCCTGACCGAGGATGCCGAGCCGTAGACGACGCGGGTGTAGAGATCGCGACCCAGGTGGTCAGTTCCGAACCAGTGTCCGGCACTGGGGCCGAGCAGCTTTTGAGCGGGGACGCCGATGGCTGGGCTGTAGCTCGTGAACAGGCTGGGTGCGAGCGACCAGGCGATCACGATCGCGACGACCGCAAACGAGAGTGCAACGGTCGCCGGCAACCGGAAACCGGCAAGCCGGCCGCCAACAGCAATGCGCGAGGAGGTGCTGGCGGAGACTAGCGTCATGACAGCACCGACTTGGAAATCCCAGCCGAGCTCTCGTCGGAGGTGGCGGGGCGGGGCTGGACACCATCAAGCAGTTTCACGCGTGGGTCGAGCAGCGGATAGACAAGATCGGCGATCAGATTGACCAGCACGAAGATCACCGCTGCAAGCGACACGATCGCCTGGAGGACAGGCAGATCCTGGGTACTGACCGAACGCTGGACCAGGCTGCCGATGCCGGTGCGACCGAAGACCGCCTCGGTGATGAGCGAACCGCCGAGCAACTCGCCGATCGTCAGCGCGACCACGGTGATGACTGGAAGCGAAGACGGTTTTAGCAGGTGTCTGGCAAAAAGGCGCATCTGCCCGAGGCCGCGACTGCGCGCGACGGCGGCATATTCCTGTCCCGATTCGTGATCGAGGTTGGCGATGAGCACCTCGGCGATCTGCGCCGAGATGGGAATACCGAGCGCGATCGCCGCGAAAAGGGTTGCCCAGAAGCTGTCGGGATTGATCACGCGGAAGAGACCGAGCTGGAAGCCGAAGATGTGGATCAGCACCAGGCCAATCACGAAATTCGGCACGGACAGGAACAAGGACGGAAAGCCCCGCAGCAAGCCCTGGCCGAACCTTTTCGGCAGGAACTGGGTGCCGTAGGAAATCACGATCGCCAAAAGCAGCGCGACGACGAGGCCCGCAAACGCGAGAACGAGTGTCGAGGGCAGCACCTCGGCGATCATGGTCGTCACGGGCCGGTTGGTCCGCATCGACAGGCCGAAGTCGCCGATGAGGAAATGGGAAAGTGATGTCGACAATTGCACGAGGACCGGCTTGTCCAGGCCCTGGGCGGCGATGATGTCCTGGATCTCCGCCTCGCTGAAGCCATTCTGGGGGTTGCGCAGGACATTCGTAATGGGGTCGCCCGGCAGAATGCTGACGACGATGAAGGTGAAGACATAGGTCAGCAGGATAACGACGACGGCCTGGACGAGGCGTTTTGCGGCGTAGCTAAGATAGGCATGGTTCATGCCGGTCACCTCCTTGCGCTCCTTGGCTGCGTTGTGGGTTAGTCGCTGATCGTGGCCGTGTAGTAGCTGGCATAGGCGACGCCGTTGTATATCTCGCCCTTAAGCTTCGATGACTGGACATAGATGCGCTGGACCATCTGCGTGCGTGGAATGAAGTAGCCCTGCTCGAGGACATATTTCTGAAGTTCGTCCAGCAGCGGGTTTCTGATTTCGAGAGAACCGGCGCTGGCGATCTCGTCGCGCAGTTCGTTGATCTTCGCGTCACTCTCGCCGAGTGCGAACCAGTTCTCGCCGTTATTGGCGTCGGTCAGGATGCTTGCGACGGTCCCAGCGTCGATAAAGCTGCGCGTCACCTCGTAGGCCGGCACGCCGGGACCGCCATACTGAACTTTCTGGCCAAACGTTACGACGTCGTAGGCTCGGATGTCGACCTTCCAGCCGATCTTGCCGAGCTGCTGGGCGATGAGCTCGTCGATCGACTTCGAGGTCACGAGATAGGGGTTGGAATTGAGCGTCAATGACAGCTGCTTGCCGTCCTTGGCGCGTATGCCGTCGGCCCCCTTGATCCAGCCCGCCTCGTCGAGGAGCTTCTCGGCCCTGTCGGGATTGTAGGTCAAAAGGTCGCTGTGATCGGTCGCGCCGGGGACGTTGCTCTGGATAAATGACGTCGCTAGCTTCCAGTCGGGTGTATAGACGGTATCGATGATTTCCTGGCGATTGATGCCGGCTTGCAAGGCCTGGCGCACCTTGGCGTCGTCGTAAGGTGCAAGCTTGGTATTGATCGCCCAGCCGTTGACGAAGCCGAGATAACGCGGTGTCGCGACGGTAAAGCCTTCCTGCTTGAGGGACGTCAGTTCCTGCGGCGAGGCGTTATAGGCAATGTCTGCCTGGCCGGACTGGACAGCTGCGACCCGCAGCGACGGCTCGGAAACCAGCTTGTAAGTGATTGTATCGAGATAGGCAGGACCAGTATGGCCGACAGCCGCAGGACCCCAGTTGTAATCCTTGCGTTTGACCAGCTTGACGAGGTCGCCTTCCTTCCAGGAATCGACCACATAGGGTCCGCTGCCGGAGGTCTTGCTGAGATCAGCCTGCTGCGGGGCTGGTTGTGCGATGGTCTTCGGGGAAATCAGGATCGAGCCGTGGTAGCCGAGGGTCGGGATGAAGCCGAGCGTGGGCTTTTTGAAGAAGACCTTGACCGTGGTCGCGTCAATCGCCTCGGCGTGGTCGTAGGTCTTCGGGAAGAGCCCGATCGGATTGATGCCTTCCTTCTTGCGTCCGGCATACCAGATGTCGAGATTGGCGACGGTGGCAGAGGCATCTAGCGGCGTGCCGTCCGAGAACGTTACGCCGTTCTTGAGGTGGAGGGTGAACTCGGTGGCCTTGTCGTTCTGCTCCCAGCGCTCGGCGATCCACGGGCTGACCTTGCCGTCGGCGTCCACGTAGACGAGCTTGTCGGTGACGTGACCCCATATATGACCCTGAAAACTGGAAATCGCACTGTTGTTTGGTATCCAGGTATCGCCCAATGAATCGATGAGGAAGGTGATATCGCCGCCATTGTTCGGCTCGCCGGCACTATGTGCCGGAGTGATGCCTGCCATCGCCACCAAAGCACCGGTCGCCATGGCGGATGAGGTGATCAACAGGCGGCGCCGGGAAAGGGACAGCGAAAAAAGGCGTTCAGTCATGAAGAGATCCTGATGGTTCGGGTTCTGCCAATTCTTGAAACAGAGCCTATGCAGCCGGAGCCAAAAGGAGAAAGACTGGTTGTTCTTTTTCTACTAATTTTATGGATTATTTTGTCCGGTTTTGGCCTGTGCATGGATCAGCATTTTTCAGGCTTGCCGACGAGGGAGTTGAGTGTCCAAAGCTCTTGTCGCCGAGCAGTATCTCCGCGCCGATTTTGGCGGGATCGATTTCAAACTCTAGGTCCCTCGAATGAACACACGTTGCGCAGTCGGCAATCGCGCATCCCGCTCCAACTTTCTGTTTTGCAGATTTCAGGCCTGTTCGGCCTGAAATCCCTCAGCGCTATGTCAGGCTACCAGTTTTTCACCCGACAGATGACGTTCCAGGAAGGGGAGGCTGTCCTGTCCCCAATAGAGCTCGCCATCATAACGGAAGGTCGGAAGGCCGAAGACGCCAGCCTCCTTTGCAATGTCGCGATTGCTGCTCCAGAGTTCGGAGATATCGGGGCGTGCCGCGCGCGCTTCGAGTGCTGCACCGTCAAAGCCTGCAGCATCGGCAATCGCCTTTCGTACATCGGAATTGCCGATATCCGCGGCAGTGCCCCAGAAAGCGTGTTGCAACGCGCGGGCGAGGGCGACCCAATCCTGCCCCTCGAGTTGAGCCGCCAAAACGAGAAAGCCGGCAGGGGTCGGATCGGACAGCGCCGATCTGTTCGTGAAGTCGAGCCTCTTGCCGCGAAGAGCGGCCCAGCGCTGGAGATCCTTCAGCCAGTAGGCTCGGCGCACGTCGGGGCGATCACGCGAATAGATCGCACCATTTTCGACGATCAGCGGAATGAGATAGGGGCGGATTTCGGCGCTGGATCTTGCCGCGAGTTCGACAAACGCGTCGAGGCCTATATAGGCCCACGGCGATCCGATCCCGAAGAAGTAATCAATGGTTTTGGTCATAAGGCTTTTCTCCTGACGGGATGAATTATGCGGTGGCTCTAAAGGTCGCTGTCGTTGCCGTATCGAAGACGGACAGCGCGCAATCGCGCGCCACCAGAACGGCATGGGGATCACGGCCGACGGCAACCGTCGCCAGCGCCCCTTCGTAAAGCAGAGACATGTGTGCGGCAGCCTGCTCGGTCGGACACCTGGCCGCCGACATGATGGATCGGAAGATGTTGCGCACGGCATTCTTGTGCTCGCGAGCGATAGAGACGACCCGCTCGGAATCGCCATGTTCGGCGACCGCCAACGCAAAGGCGCAGCCGCGAAACTCGGGGCTGTCGGCCTTTTCGAACAGGCGCTCGAAAATCAATGTGATTTGCTCACGCGGCTGCAGCGTCGCGGCGGATGTGACCTCTCTCAGCTGAACAAGGACGCGCTCGTGACGCTCGGTCAAATAGGCGGCGACAAGATGATCCTTGGACGGAAAGTGTCGGTAGAGCGTGGCTTTGGCGACATTGGCTTCGTCGACGATGCGGTCGATGCCGACGGCGCGGATGCCTTCCTTGTAGAAGAGGGTGCCGGCGGTGGTCAGGATATGCTCGGATATTTTCATTGCGTCGGTCCGGATGCCGTCATTGCATTATCTCGGGACTAGCCCGTCTGATGTGCTTTCGGCCTCGAATGGGTAGGGTTGGAGAAAGACAGGTGGTTCTCGGCAAGCCGGCGCAGACTAGCGAAAGGAAGGAGCGCCGTGAAGCCACCTTGTCGAGCCGCCGATCCTGCGATTTCCTGGGCGGCGCAGTTGTGAGGCGTCGCTATTCCATGCAGGCGCCCGAGAAGTGCTATTTCTCCGTTCAGGTAGTCGACTTCGCTCGACACGCCGCGCGTGAAACTCTGCCACGTCGATTGCTGGCGGGGCTGAATGCCGGAGCTTTCGGCTATCTTCCAGTGCGCCATGCTGACCGTACGTTCCAAGGGTGATGCGAAGGTATGGCCCGCGGCCGTCAAAACCGTTTCGGCTTCCTGGACGAGGGCTATGCTGAATGCCGTTCGTTCGTCTTCCGCGCCGTCGAAGAGCTCCAGCACATTGCGCACATTGTGAAGAAGCTTCGCCGCCTTCCATCGCTTGATATCGCTTGTTGTCTCGGCAATGTAATCGGACCGGCTAAGATCCGCGACGACCTCGGCCGTCGTCTCGTCCGTGCCGTGCGGATAGCGGCCGATGGTCACGACCGCTACCTGCGGGTCGCCACCGACCACGACGTGGCCGGTCTCGGTGAACCGGGCGGGGGTCAGGATGCTGGCGCCGTAGACGTTCGCAAAAAGCCTGAGAGCGGCCGCTTCCGTTGCCAGGCCGTTTTGAAACGTGACGATCGGCAGGCCGGATGCGGTCAGATGCTCTGACTCTTCGATCGCCCGCCAGGCCCAAGAGGCGAGGGCTTCCGCGGCATCCTGCGATTTCACCGACAGCAGCAGAATGTCGCCCCGCCGCAGCGGCGGCGGCTGCGCAGTGTCGAAGGCTTTCAGCCGGATCTGCCGTGTCCCTGCGGGCCGCCGGTAGACGAGACCGTGATCGATGATGTGCCTGATCTGGGCGCCGCGTCCGACAAGGGCGTAGTCGATGGCCGAAAGCTCAAACTGCGCGGCAAGGCTGGCACCGACCGCGCCTGCTCCGATGATGATGTAGCGCGTCATGCTGGCCTTCCGGAAACGGCATTAAGAAGCTCTCTTGTGTCGCTTGCTTGTCTGGACCCAGAGAGTAAATCGTGAGCCTTTTCCTCAGCAACGATGGGCCGCCTCTCCGCTGTATTTCGGCTCCATCTGTCACATGCCGAGCGTCCGAGAATGGAAACCGAGGTGTCTTCCTGAGGCGCATGAACGAGAACCGACTGGATATCGCGGAAATGCCGCTCGATCCCGAGATCACCGTTGATACCGGGATTGCCGAGCGTGCGAACGGCAAGCTGAACCGCATCGCGTATGTTGCGCGCCGCAAGGAGGCGCGCCCTGATGAGCGTTTCCGGTTCACCCAGCGAATGGTCGAGCGCATTGAACAGGATCTGTCTTGCGCCGCCCACGAGCAGGTCTATCTCGCCGGCCGCGGAAATGAATCTCTCCGTTCTTGCGATCGGAACGCCGAGATTGGCGGGTATGCGTTCGTGGCCGAAGCGGATGAATGCCTCCTGGGCGGCTTCCGCTGCTCCGAGATATATGGCGGTCAGCGCGACGGAAGCGGCGGCGTGCGCACGGTTGTCCTGCGTGCCGATGGACACATCGACCAGATCGAGGACGTCTTCGAGCGGCACCTCGACATCTTGGAACTCGACATCATGTGAGCCGCTGGCCCGCATTCCCAGGCTCTTCCAGTTCTCGATTACCTTGATGCCGGGACGTTCGGATGCAACGACGAAAGTGCCGACCCGCTGCGGTGTTTCGTCGGTGCGAGCCCAGACGAGGAAATGGGTGAGGCCGAGCGCACCTGTGACGAAGCGCTTTCGACCGGAAATTGCCCAGCCGCCTGTGGTGCGGCGCGCCAATGTGTCGGGAAGCCCTCCTCTGGCGGGAGAGCCAAGGTCGGGTTCGACCCGTGCGGCGTTCAGCAGGACTGGACGATCCCGAGCGTCTTCGAGCAAGCGCCGGTAAAGCTGTTCCGGCCATTTGCTGCCGACCGCCTGTCCGAGATGCGCGAATATGGTCATCGAGCTGATCAGGGCGACGGAAGGATCGCCGCGACCAAGCGCTGCGAGGATGCGCCCGACATCGGCAATGCTAGCGCCTTTGCCACCAAACCGTGTCGCCACCGTGCTTTCGAGAAGACCGGCAGCATGAACGGCCTCAATGCCAGCCCAGGGAAAGGCACTCGATGCATCCGCCGCCGGGGCCGCAGCTGCAAGCTTGCGGGTTACATCCGCCAGATCGATAGAGCTATAGGACACTTTGCATCAGCCTCTTTGAAGCAGTGGTGAACGCCGTGGCGCGGGGCACACCGCGCGACGGCTGATTTTTGTAGGCGCAATCGGAATGGCGTTCGTCCCTGCGCGGCGGTGCTGGATCAGGCGACCGCCTGCCGCGGCGCCTCTCGTTCCGCCAGATCCGCTCTGACCAGCGGCAGAATATAGCGGCCGTAGTCGATGGCGTCGTTGAGGTTGTCATAGCCACGGATCGAGATGAGGTCCGCGCCAAGATCGACGTAGTCGAGAATGGAGTCCGCGATCGTTCTTGGCGAACCGACCAGGGCAGTGGACGCACCGCGCGCATTGGTCGCCGTTACCGTCGGGTACCAGAGGGCGCGATCATGCACATCGCCGCGCGAGGCGATCTCGAGCAGGCGCTGCGAACCGATATTCTGCGGGGACGGGGCGGCCGGTGGAACCTTGCCGAGGCCCTTTGCTCGATTTTCCTTCAAGAGATCGAGGGTGCGATGCGCCTTGGCCCAGGCAAGCTCGTCGGTTTCCGCAACAATCGGACGGAAAGTCACCCAGATCCGCGGGCGATCCTTGCGTCCGGCGCGCGCCGCCTCGGCGTAAACCCGGTCGATCTGCTGCTTGGTTTCCGCCAGCGGCTCGCCCCACAGGCCGAAGATGTCGGCGAGTTCGCCGCCGATGCGATAGGCGTCGTCTGACGACCCGCCAACCGACACCGGGATGGTGCCGTTGATCGGACGCACCCGGCTGTGGAACTGCTTGAATTGATAATGCCGGCCATCGAAATCAAAGGGCTCGCTCGACTGCCAGACGCGGCGTAGGATACGAATATACTCCTCCTGCCGTTCATAGCGCTGATGCTTGTCGAGGAAGTCGCCTTCCTTGGCCTGCTCTTCATCGCTTCCGCCGGCAATGAAATGGACAACCACGCGTCCGCCGCTTAGCTGATCGAGCGTCGCTAGCGATTTTGCGGCAACCGTCGGATAGATCGTGTTCGGGCGAAGAGCGATGATGATCTTGATGTTCTTCGTATGCGCGGCCACCGTCGCGCCGATGGTAAAGGGATCGAAAGATGCACTGTCATAGGGAATGAGAGTGTAGTTGAAGCCATAATCGTCGAGCGAGCGGGCGTAGCGCTCGATGAACTGTCGGTCGAGCGCAGGATTTTCAAGAGGATTGAGCTCGGTCGAGGCATTCGGAAAGGTGATGCTGATGAATTCGGTCGGCATGTGATGTCCTCATGGTTTGCTTCACCGGATTGTGGACAGGATGCTAGCGTCACGGGAATGCCGCAGAAAGACAGGTCGTTCTTTTTCTATAAAATTTGTAGAATATTTATGCTTTGAGTATTGCTGGTTCAGCCGTTTCAGCCTGTCGGAAAATCAGGGTTGCAAGGTCCGGACAAGAAATCGGCTCCTAAGGTGATCGCTTGTGCTCTCTATATTTCCAAGCCGGGTACCTCGTGACATCCAAGCTAGCTCGCGAATGCAATGTCAAAGTTCGACGTTGGAAATGGCAGTTGGAGCACGACAAAACTGCTAGCCGGCCGAATGTGCCGAGGCCAGCAGGAGAAAGCCCCTCCAGCGGGTGTCGCTGCCGCGGCGATGGTGAGGACGGCCGCCGCCGTTCTCAGCTTGCGCGCATTTTGGTCGTGGAATTCCATATGGGTCATCCTGCTGCTCTGAAGTGGCCAAAAAAGGCCGCATACGCAGGAAAAAACACCATCGCAATGCTCGTCCGTAAGTACCTGCTCGAACGAATATTTTGCGTTTTGCCTTGCTTTGTGTCCGCAACTCACTAATTAGAGTTGTTATCGAACCTTGTTAGCGACTATCGTTGGCTGCCACTGTGGCTCCCCTAGATTTACTTTCATCGTCGATTACTATCGGCATTCGTGCCGATTCCTCCAACGATTGAAAGGAAATCGTTATGAATACTGGCACCGTGAAGTGGTTCAACAGCACCAAGGGTTTTGGCTTTATCCAGCCCGATAACGGCAGCGATGACGTCTTCGTCCACATTTCGGCGGTTGAACGCGCCGGCATGCGCAGCCTCGCAGAAGGTCAAAAGATCAGCTACGAGATCGTCAAGGACAAGCGTTCTGGCAAAAGCTCGGCAGACAACCTGCAGGCTGCGTAAATTTCGTCATCGCCTCGCGCGACCACGGATGAACTGGCGCGCCAGATTGATGATGGTGGAAGGTCGGGCGCCAAACCCGGCCTTTTTGTCTTTGATCGCATGGAGGTCGCAATGTCCAAGCATTGCTATCACCGCGGCGACACGCTCGTCTTGAATGGCAGGCCTGTCGCGATGGCGAGAGGAGCCAAACCGCCTGGTGATAGCGGCTCTGCCGCGATCGGATGGAATTCCTCAATATCGCGTTCGCTTCGACGATGAGAATTGCGAACGTCGTATTTCGGAAGCGGACATAGACCAAGATGCTTCCGAGGGCCTTGGCCATAGACAGCCCATGACCACCGCAAATGATCGCCGTTCGTGGGTCAACATTGGTGCTATGAGGATTAGGAAATAGCGGCATAGCCGCGTCAGGAGATATTTTGCAGGTATTTGTACGGGATAACAATGTCGATCAAGCGCTTCGCGCCTTGAAGAAAAAGCTGCAGCGCGAGGGCGTCTTCCGCGAGATGAAAGCCCGCAGTGCCTATGAAAAGCCCTCGGAAAAACGTGCGCGTGAAAAGGCCGAGGCTATTCGTCGTGCGCGCAAACTTGCCCGCAAGCAAGCGCAGCGGGAGGGACTTCTCCCGGCTCCCAAAAAGAAGGCAATCGCAAGGGCGCGCTAAGCGCCTTCCTTTCGGCAAAGTTCCGTTCACGCGCCAGACTGCACACTGCATCTATCGCTAGAGAGGTAAGCATGACAGCGACAAAAGACCGCTTTTTCAAGCCGGCCAAGTCTACAGCCGAAACCAAATTGGCGCAGACCGATGCCAACGCTCGGGATATTATCGACGCCGAAGCCGCCATCAGGGAGACAAAAACGGAGAGACTTCGCGCTCTTCGTTTAGCCCAGCCTGTAGCGGAAACTCCGAAAAAAACCGGCCGTGTCAAGTCAGGCCCTGTGAAAGCCTCCAAGACCTAGCCGCCCTGGAAACATGACTTCCCGGCATTTGGACGATGGCCATCGGATAATTGCGGGAGCCTTCCTAGAAGATAGACGAGCGTCAACCCTGGGAATGAACGCAAGTTCATGTCGAATTTTCCCAGACGATACCGTCTGACCGCCTCATCCAGAGTTTGGCTCTCGTCGCTGAGATCGACGAGGTCCCACATGCTTTCGTCGTTTAGCACCGAAACGCATGATCACGGACAAGCTGCTTTCTTATGGAGCCACGAAGCAAAAGGTCATGCGCGGCGTCGAGCATCGCTGGCACAAAAGATTGAGCAATCCTCGACGGGCAGTTCGCTCGTCATTGCGAAGACGAGAACGAACGCGCAAAAGCTTCCGGGCGATCGAACTCGCTTAAATGCAGGTAATGGATACCGTGCGTCTACACCCTAAACAATGTGACGGCACCGGTCTGCGCGATTGGCTCGTTTACTCCTGTTGTTCCGTCTGCGGTTTCGAAGTCGAAAAACTTCTGCGTGACGAGGGCGGCCGCGCCGCGTGCCCAGGAATTGTCTTCCCAATCGGGCAGAAGAGGCGGTGAGGCAAAAAAAGTCCGGGCATCCATAGCGGATTTCAGGGGGCCGAAAAGAGTATCCCCGAATGAGACCGCTTCGCCGCCGACCACGATCACCTCGGGGTCGGTGATATTGACGAGATTGGCAAGTGCCCGGCCAATCCCCGAACCTGCTTCGTGAAGGATCGCGTTGACCTCTGCCTCTCCTGCCTTCGCAGCCTCTAGCATATTGGAAAGGTCGTAGCTTTCGTCACGCTTGGTCGCCTCGCGCCATGTGCGGAGCATGGCAGGCTCGGAATAGTAGGCCATCAGGCAGCCGCGCTTGCCGCATTCGCAAAGTCGGCCATTTTCCTCATGCAGGGTGTGGCCGAATTTGCCAGCTGCACCATGAGCGCCGCGGTAGAGCTTTCCATCGACGATGATAGCGCAGCTGATGCCGACCCCGATGGCAAGGACCGCCATATTGCGGTGTTGTCGCCCCGGGCCGAAGAGCTGTTGGGCGATGGCATAGGCGTTCGTATCGTCCTCGAGCCAGACGGGCACCTTGACCTTCTGCGCCACCATCGATGCAAAAGGCACGTTATTCCATTTGAAGCGAAAGCTGCGCACGCAGACAGCCTGACCGTTGTCGATGACACCAGGTACGGAAATGCCGACGCCTGCCAGCCGCGCATGCGGACGTCCCGCAGCCTCCACGAGCTGGGGGACGGCTTCGGCCAGCGCCTTCGCGACATTCTCCGGCTCATTGTCGATGAGGGCCAGCCGACAGGAGGCAAGTGGGTTGGTCGCCAGATCGGTGACGACGCATTCCACGGAGCCGACCATCAGCTTGAAGCCGATCGCGAGCCCATTGGCATAATTGATCTCGACGGGGATGGGGCGCCGGCCCGAAAGCCCGGCCACGGCCTTGCCTTCGCTGACATGTCCTTCCTCGATCAGATCAGCAATGACGAAGGTGACAGCGGCCGGACTGAGGCCGGTGATCGTTGCAATTTCGGCACGGCTTCTCGGCCCCTCCTGCCGCAGAAGGTTGAGGATGAGCCGCCGGTTCAGGGCGCGCGACGTGCTCTGGTCGCCTTTCAGCTTCACGATTTCTCTTTCTTAATTTTGTAAATTAATTATTGCGTCCGTTTCAGACTTATGCATAACTTCACGCGTCGATCAACATCCGGCTCGTGCATAGCCACGAAGAAGTCAGCAGTAGGACAAGGTTTCACGAACCCAATGGTCCGGGCAGTGCATATGCGCTGCCGCGGTCGGGTCGTTGCGACCATGCGTGGAAGGGCAAGAGGGGCGCCCACCGTGCATTCGTCTGTCGCGCTGACCAAGGGTGAGGGCAGACGTCACAACGGGAGGAGTTTCAAATGACTTTCAATTTGCTTGGAAGGCCGGCGAGCCGGCGTGTCTTCTTGAAGGGTGCAGGGGCGGCTTCCGTCGCGGCACTCGCAGGTTTTCCGATGCCTGCCATCGCGCAGGCCCAGGACATCAATATCATTTCCGATGAAAGCAACGCTGAGGCGCTGGGAATCCTGCGCAAGATCGCCGACGATTTCGGCAAGCAGGCCGGCGTCAAGGTCGTGGTCAACAACATGGACCATGAAGCGCACAAGACGGCGATCCGCAACTACCTGGTCGCCGGCGCGCCCGACATCTGCTTCTGGTTTTCGGGAAATCGCATGCGCGCCTTCGTCAAGCGCGGCCTCTTCGATGACATCTCCGATCTTTTCGAGAAGGAGAAATACAAGGATGTGCTCGGTGCCGCCGCCGGCTCTGTCACGGTCGACGGCAAGCAATACGGGCTGCCGACCGGCGGCACGCTCTGGGGTATGTTCTATCGCAAGGATGTCTTCAGCCAGCTCGGTACAGCGGTTCCCGCAAGCTGGGACGATTTCCTGGCTTTCGGCGCCAAGTGCAAGGCTGCGAACCTGACGCCGATCGCCATGGGCACCAAGGAGTTGTGGCCGGCAGCCGGCTGGTTCGACCAGATGAACCTGCGCATAAATGGCCTCGACAAGCATATGGCTCTGATGAATGGCGAGATGAGCTATCTCGATCCGGCGCTGAAGCCGGTGTTCGACAATTGGGAAACACTGATCAAGCAGGATTTCTTCACGCCGAACAACACGTCCTTCGGCTGGCAGGAGGCGGGGGCTCTGCTGTCGCAGAAGAAGGCCGGCATGATGAATCTCGGCGCTTTCGTCCGCTCCACCTTCCCGAAGGAGGATCTCGATCAGCTCGCTTTTGCACCCTTCCCGGCGATCGATGCGAAGGTCGGCCGTTTCGAGGAATTCTCACTGAATTCGGTGCATATCCCCGCCAATGCCAAGAACAAGCAGAGTGCGCGCGAGTTCCTCGCTTATTTCTATCGGCCGGAAAATCTCGGCCCCTATCTGGTGCCTGGCGGCAACGTGCCACCGCGCAACGACCTGCCGCCGAGCAAGGACCCGCTCGTCAACGCCGCCGTCGATGCGCTGAAGACGGTACAGGGCACCTCGCAATATTACGACCGCGACAGCGACCCGGACATGGCCCAGGCCGGCCTCGTCGGCTTCCAGGAATTCATGGCAAAGCCCGAGCGGCGTGACGCGATCCTGAAGCGGCTCGAGGGTACGCGCAAACGTATCTACAAGCTCTAGTTCTCCTCCCAGCGACCGGGAGGCGGGGTGCTGCTCCGCCTCTCCATACCGAAAGAGGATCATATGATGATATTCTGGCGCCATCATCGCTGGTGGCTCACTCCGACCTTGTTGATCTTGCCGGCGGCCGTTCTCTTTTCCGTCGTCATCCTGTGGTCGGCGGTGGAAAGCCTCTGGATCAGCCTGCACGATTGGGACGGTTTCAGCCCGATGGTCTGGATCGGCTTCGGCAATTACGTCGAGCTGTTCAACGACCCGCAATTCTACGTCTCGCTGAAGAACAACGTGATCTGGCTGGTCATGTTCATGGCAGCGCCGCCCATCGGGCTGGCGATCGCCTTACTCGTCAATCAGAAGATCCGCGGCATGCGGCTGATGAAGTCGCTCTTCTTCATCCCGCTGGTGCTGGCGTCGGTCGCAGTCGGCGTCGTCTTCACCTGGGTCTATACGCCACAGCTTGGATTGCTCGCCCTGATCTTCGGTTTCTTCGGCGCGACGGCACCGGCCGTGCTTTCAGACGAACATTTCGTCACCTTCGCGATCGTCATCGCAGCGCTCTGGCCGCAGATCGCCTTCTGCATGGTGCTCTACCTCGCCGGCCTCAACAGCCTCAGCGAGGAACTGATCGGCGCCGGCCGCGTCGATGGGGCGAGGGGCTGGAACATGCTGCGCCACATCGTCCTGCCGCAGCTGACGCAGGTTACCTTCATCGCCATTGCGGTCACTGTCGTCGGTGCGCTCCGGTCCTTCGACATGGTCTCGGTCATGACACAGGGCGGCCCGTTCGGCTCGTCCGAAGTGCTCGCCTACCAGATGTTCGAACAATCGATCTTCTCCTATCGCTTCGGCTATGGCGCGGCGATCGCCTCGGTCCTGTTCGTGATCATGGCCGTATTCATCGTCTGGTATCTCACGCGCATCATCCGCATCGAAGAAAGAGGGGCCTGATGTATCCGCGCCCGATCCCCGAAGATGCCATCTGGTGTCGCCGCTTCTATTTCATCGCCGTGCTCGCCATCTTAATCCTCTGGCTATGCCCGCTCTTCGCCATCATCCTGACCTCGTTCCGTTCGACGCAGGATGTGATGGGCGGCAATCTCTGGGGCTGGCCGACGCAATTCGGCCTGGTGGATAGCTACACCTCCGTCTTCACCCAGACGCCGATGGCGCGCTATTTCCTCAATAGCCTGACAATCACGATACCCGCCGTCATCGGCGTGCTGATCTTGAGCACGCTCGCCGGCTTCGTATTGGCGCGCTATCGCTTCCGCGGCAACATGCTCGTCTTCGCCCTGTTCGTCGGCGGCAATTTCCTGCCCTATCAGATCATGATGATCCCCGTGCGCGACCTGATGGTGCGCATCGGCCTTTACGACACGACGGCGGCGCTGGTCATTTTCCATATCGCCTTCCAGACCGGTTTTGCGACGCTGTTCATGCGCAATTTCATCGCCGCGCTGCCGGACGAGCTGTTCCAGGCGGCAAGGGCGGAGGGCGCGACGCCGTTCCAGACCCTCATTCACGTGGTGGTGCCTCTCGTGCGGCCGGCGCTGGCGGCGCTTGCGATCCTGATCTTCACCTTCGTCTGGAACGATTACTTCTGGGCCGTGGTGCTGACGGTGAGCGATACGGTGAAACCGGTCACGGCAGGGCTCGCCAATCTGCGTGGCGAATGGGTTTCTGCGTGGAACCTGATTTCGGCCGGCACGATTGTCGTCGCGGTACCTCCGGTCGTGATGTTCTTCCTCATGCAGCGGCATTTCATCGCCGGTCTCACCATGGGCGCGGTGAAGGGATGAGCGATCCGTCTGCCATCCCTGCCGTCGCCCTATGTGCCAATCCTTTCCTTGAGAGCCTTGAAGCATGACCAGTCTCGAACTTCGTCACGTCAACAAGAACTACGGCGCCTATCATGCGTTGCGCGGCATCGATCTCTCGGTCGAGCAGGGCGAATTCATCGTCATGGTGGGACCGTCCGGTTGCGGCAAGTCCACGCTGTTGAAATCGATCGCCGGACTGGAGACAATCTCTTCCGGCCAGATCATGATCAGCGGCCGCGATGTCAGCACCGCCGAACCCGGCGATCGCGGCATTGCCATGGTGTTCCAGTCCTACGCGCTCTACCCGCACATGACGGTCGCCGAGAATATGGGCTTCGGTCTGCGCATGGCGAAAAGGCCGAAGGCGGAGATCGATGCGGCGGTGGCACGCGCCGCCAAAATCCTCAGGATTACCGACCAGCTCGACAAGCGGCCGAAGCAGCTTTCCGGCGGCCAGCGCCAGCGCGTGGCCATCGGCCGCGCCATCACCCGCTCCCCGGATGTCTTCCTGTTCGACGAGCCGCTGTCCAATCTGGATGCGGCACTTCGCACGCAGATGCGTGTTGAGCTGAGCGGCCTGCATGCCGAGCTCGGTGCTACCATGGTCTATGTCACCCACGACCAGGTCGAGGCCATGACGATGGCAAGCCGCATCGTCGTTCTCAATCGCGGGCTCATCGAGCAGGTGGGATCGCCGTTGGAGCTTTACCGCAATCCGATCAATCTCTTCGTTGCCGGTTTCCTGGGCGCGCCAAGAATGAATTTCTTCCCCGTCGCGGTCGATCAGGTCTCGGGAAACTCGGTCACAGTTTCCGCTCCGGGTCTGGCGCCCATCCCAGTTGAACTTGCGGCCGGTTCGTCGGTCGAGAAGGGGGCGAAGCTGACCCTCGGCATCCGGCCGGAAAGCATCGCGGTTGCGGATACCCCATCTGCCGGCGCGGAGATTGCCGGCTGTGTCCGTCTCGTCGAGCATCTCGGCCGCGAGACCATTCTTTATGTCGATGCAGGCGAGCTGCAATGCGTCAGCTCTGAAAGCGGCACCGGCAACATCACCGTCCAGATCGGCCATGTCGCCGGCATCAATGCCGATGCGCCGGTCAGCCTCAGCATCGACCCGCGCGAGATCTACCTGTTTTCCACCCAGAACGAGCGAACCATCACCGTTCGCAAGCCAATACTCGACAAATAACAGTTCAGGAGCCTGATACCGTGTCAGCAAGCAGCAGCAAGAACGACCTTTCCGTATGGCGGACCATCAAGACCGACAGGTTTCTCGTCGGCGCACCGCATTATCCGGAACATGTCGCCGAGAGCTATTGGGAGCGCGATGCCAAGCGCATGGCCGAGGCCGGCTTCAATGTCGCCCGCCTCGGGGAGTTCGCCTGGCATCTGTTCGAACCGAAGCTGGGTATGTTCGATTTCGATCTGTTCGACCGCGCCATCGAGGTGCTGGCACGCCACGGCATCGATATTATCATGTGCACGCCGACGGCGACGCCGCCGCGCTGGCTGACGGTTGCCCATCCCGAAATCCTTCGTGTCGATGGCAATGGCCGCAAGATGAGCCACGGTTCGCGCCAGCATGCCGACACTGCAAGCCCGGTGTTTCGCGAGCATAGCAAGCGCATCACCAAGGCGATGGCCGAGCATTATCGGGACAATCCGCATGTCGTGGGCTGGCAGACTGACAATGAGCTCAACACCAGCATGCCGGAATCCTTCTCGGCCGCGACGCTTTCGGAATTCCAAGCCTTTCTCGTCGCTAAATACGGCACGATAGACAAGCTCAATTTCGCCTGGGGCGGTGATTTCTGGGCGACGGCCTATGATGATTTCAGCCAGGTCGTGCTTCCGATCGAGTTCGGGCCGACCTTCCCAAGCCCGGGACATCTGCAGGACTATCACCGCTTCCTGGCCTTCGCGACGGCGCGCTTCCAGTACGATCAGGTGGAGATCCTGCGTGCCACCAAGCCTGAATGGTTCATCTTCCACAATCTCGGCGGTCTGCGCGATATAGACTTCCGTGGTCAGTTCTCCACCGATCTCGATTTCGTCGGCTATGATATCTATCCGATGCTCTATGACGAGTTCCAGCGCATCGGCAATCACGCCAAGGTGCAGGCGCTTCATCTCGACATCTGCCGCGGATTCTCCGGCAATTACATCGTACCCGAGCAGCAATCCGGATTCGGCAGCCAGCCCGGCTTCTGCACGCTGACGCCGGAGCCTGGCGAAATGCGGCGGATGGCCATGTCCTCGGTCGCGCGCGGCGCCGATGGCCTGATGTTCTTCCGTTGGCGGCCGGCGCATTTCGGTGCCGAGATATACTGGATGGGTGTCATCGATCACGATGACGTGCCGCGTCACCGTTACGACGAGGCGAAGCAGTTCGCCACCGAGATGACGGCGTTGAAGGACAAGATCCTCGGCACCCATGTGCGCATGGATGTCGGTATCGCCGGCTCGGATTTCGACAATCAGGAAGCGCACAAGACCTATTCGATTGGGCTGCCAAGCCCGCAGGACGATGCGGTTCAGCTGCATCAATATTGCTATGATCGCGGCATTGCCTGCGGCTTCATCCATCCTGAGGACGATCTTTCCCGGTTGAAGCTGCTTTATGTACCGCACTGGGTGATGTGGAAGGACGGTTGGACCGAACGGCTCGAAGCCTTTGCCCGAGACGGAGGCACGGTCGTCATCGGCGCGCGTACTGGCACGCGTGACGAAAACAATCACGTCATCCGCGAAACGGCGCCCGGATCGACGCTGACACGGCTGACAGGCGTCAAGGTCGAGGATTTCGGCCGGCTGGCGGCACCGGGTGCCAAGGGGCTTTTCGACGTCATGTCCCGATCGGGCGGCCTTGTCATCCCGCCCAATCGCCCGGCAGAATCTCATCGCCGCGTTCGCCGTTTCACCTTCGGCAATCGCGAGATCGAGGCGGCTCACTTCTATGAGAACTTGGTCGTTGCCGATGATGTCGAGGTCATTGCCACATGGTCGAACCGCTATGCCGAAGGTCAGCCGATGGCGACGTTGCGTCGGGTTGGCAAGGGCAGGGTACTTTATCTCGGCACCTACCTGACGCCGGAATTGACCGACGCCCTGGCTGATCGGACGTTTGCGGAAGCGGGAATTGAGCCGCTCGTCGGTGGCCTGCCAGATGGTGTCGAGGTGACGATGCGCCAGAATGATGAGCGGCGCCTGCTTTTCCTGCAGAACTATCTCGATCAGCCTGTCGAACTGGGTGAGGTCCCGGCCGGAATCAATCTTCTCGATCGTGGAACGGCCGTATCCGGAGGCTTATCGCTGGATGCTTATGGCTGCGCCATCATCGAACTTCGTGATCGCGCGTGACATATCCATTGTCCCCCCAAGCTTGGCGGATCACTCGCTTAGGTCCATACGTTTACATTTCCATCGCGAAGGATGGTTGCGGATAGCGCAACTGGATTTTTCCGCCCGCCGCCTTTCAAAGCTCTGCAAGACGGTGGGCGCGAATTCCTAAATGCCTGACCCGTCGAGCTGCTGGGTGTCGTCGCCTTCCCAGGGTGAGGGCATCGAGGTGCGCTTGAGATTGGCCACGGGCATCGGCATCCAACACTTCAATTCCGGCTCGGCATATTCGATGACGTGCCCGGGTGAGGAGTCAGAGGCCCGCCAGCCTTCCGTGCCCAACCGATCGCCATTCGACCAATAGGCGAGGTCAACCTCTGCCGGCCCCTGTTCGGACGGGCGGATCGTGACAAGGATACGGCTGCCGTCTTTCGGTGCGCTTGCCATGTGGCGCCAGCGGTCTGGCTCGTCCATCGCTTTTCCTCCTGCCTCGCTCCAGGTCGCAAGTTTCGCCTCGCTGTCGAAAACGGTCAACTCAAACTTTGCACAGCCCATCCTTTATCGATTGATCGTCCATCGACGCCTGGAGAATCCACCCGAGCGCATCCCGCGTGCATCTAGGGGGTGGAGCCGCCTCCCGGCTGCAAATGTGCAATGAGGACCTCGGCTGGCATTTTGTCGCCGTGAAGAAGGATTTTGCCAGCTTCTCAATATTGCGGATCGGAAACTTCTTAACGCAGTGCAAATTTGGGTTTGACGACCCCGCTAGAACATTGTGAATTCGAGAGAAACCTGCGAACATGAAAGCAGTTTCTCTTCTGGCGGTTTCCTCATGGACAATAAATCCGACGCGATCGATGTGGAGATTGGATCACGCATCCGGCTGCGCCGGGAGGAATTATCAATTGCGCAGGGTATATTAGCCGAGAAGCTTTGCGTAAGCCCCCAACAGCTTGCGAAATGGGAACGCGGCGTCGAGAAAATCGGTGTTGGTCGCCTCCTAAGCATTTCAGAAATCCTCGACGTGCCTGTCATGTTTTTCTTCAGAAGCACATCTGACGACGCCCTTCCTTCTGTGGAGGACGCGGCTAAATTTCAACTTGCTAAAAATCATAGGGCCGTTCTGCAGACAGCCTTGTTGGGGATTGAAGATAAGCGATTGCGGGCGAGGATACTCGCCTTCGTGCACTCAAGCGAACCTGATAGCGAGCGCTGACCTAGCAAGATGACATTTCATTTAACGACACTTGGCAGTTGCGCGCTTTACGATGAGAAAGGCGATCGTGTGAACGTGCCAGGACAGGCGCTGCTCATGCTGGCCTATCTCTACGATTGTCGACAGTCGATACCGCGGAAGGATCTGGCGGCTTTTCTCTGGTCGGGCAACCTTCAGGCGGCTGGCGCCAATATGAGATCGACCCTCCTACGCTTGGCGACTGCGACGTCCGAGTCCTCCAGGCCGCTGATCAGCAGTGTTGCGGCGAACCTCGCTTTGAATTTCGATGCATTGCAATGCGATCTGGATAGCATCGAAACTGCCGCTGGCGTTGCCAAGCTTGGCGCGCTCGCCGATGCCGTCGCCAAGAATTTTCTACCCACTTATGGCAACGGCTCCGGAGCTGCGGCTGTGTGGGTACGCGATGTTCGAGCACGGTTCACACGGGAGCTGCGAGCAGAATTCTTCGAGACAATGAAGCAGCCCTCCTGGTCCCAACATCGCGGCGAATTGAAGCGTGTGGCCATGATTCTGCTGGACCGGGACCAGACCGATGATGAGGTCAGGATAGCGCTCGGCGAGAAAATCACCTCCTACATCCAGGTGATTGGCGAAATGAGAGATCCCAATTCAAGCTATCCCGCTGAAGATTGGATTCCAATCACCGCCGACAACCAAATGCCGCGTATCGCCCTGCTTCCTCCCGAGACGCTGGAGGATTCAGAGCGAGCCGGATCGGTCGCAAATGCTGTTATCGAAGACTTGACGATCAGTCTTTGCATCGACCGAAGCGTATCTGTCGTTGCTCCCTACACCGCCGAGCAGATTCGCTCCTCAAACGACAAGGCCGGCCTTCTTAGGCAACACAATGTGGTCTATGCCCTCGATACGAAGAGGACGGACGACAGTCTTTTCGCGCAGCTGATTTTCATGCCACGCGACGAGATTGTCTGGGCAACGCGTGTTCAATTGGACAGCGCAGCCATAACTGAGCATCGCAACGCGATCGCCACGGCGATCCAGCACTCCATCATCGAGCGTGTTGGCGCCTTTCACAACATCGTTTCCGATTTCAGTTGCAAGCCTCAGGCCTATTTCGCCTATCTTGAGGGCGTACAATGCCTGTCCCGCCTGAACCTTCAGAATGTCCGCCGCGCGCGCAAGCATTTCAGGCAGGCTCTTGAGCATGAACGGGGTTTTGCGGCGGCACTTGCGGGCATCGCGAGAACATTGACGATGGAATGGGTTCTGACGGCCCGCGGCGATGCCGATCTGTTGCAGCAGGCGGAAAAAATGGCGGCGGAGGCGATCCGCGATGACGATCAGTTCGCCGGAGGCTTCAAGGAAATTGGCGTTGCCCGGCTCTACCGCGGAAATATCGACGGCAGCCTCGAGGCCTTGTCGAATGCCGAGGACCTCAGCCCGCATTATGCGGATGTGATTTGTAGCCACGCCGACAGTCTCACCCACGGCGCCAATCCTAAAGTGGCATTGGAGAAGGTTGCAACCGCTCTCGATCTCAATCCGCTTGCCCCGGACTACTATTACTGGACCGCAGCAGGAGCGAGCTATTTTCTTGGACAGTACGCCGAAACTTTGGCTTATTTGGACAGGATGAGGGACCCGGGACCGGCAAGCAGGCTTGCGGCAGCAAGTTGGGCAATGCTGGGGGATCTCGCGAAAGCTAAGGCGTATCGACAGCGCGCCTTGCGAGATAACCCGGATTTCGATCTTGAGGCATGGCTTGCCATGATTCCAATCAAGGAAAAGTGGCAGACAGAGCATTATAGGGAAGGCCTGCTGAAGGCCGGTTTTTGAGAGGAAGAGATCATGACAAGGGCAGTTCTGATTGGCATCAAGGGTGAAAAGGGACTTTGGCTGGCTGACCTCGAAAAGGGGACGATCGTTCAGTACAAGCACCGGCTGACGGGCGATCTGGGGAAGGCTGAATCGTGGCGGGCCAAGGGGATCAGAGTGGAGAAAGATGTCGATTTCGCTGTGACGTTGACATCAGCAACCGTCGTGGCGTCGGGCCTCTTTGAAGGCTAGGCGATCGTTGATCGGTGTCAAATAACTTTAGAGCCTGCTCTCCCGGCGAAACCCTATCGAGGGTTTTGCCCTACCTAGGGCGGCTTGGCATAACCCGTGTCGGCCGTCAGACCGAGCTCGACCGAATAGGTATTCCCGTTTGGTGTGCCTACGCCCCGAATTCCAGGGCGATCGTCGTCGCCCAGGGCAAAGGCCTTGACGATATCACCGCGAAGACATCCGCGGTGATGGAAGCGATCGAGCGATCGGTCGCGACCCAACCCTACTGTTCGGCGTTGATGGCAAGTCCGGATGATCTTGCCGCAACCGGTCATGCGATGGATTGCCTGGACGATCTGCTGGCGATTGGCGCGCAACCGGCAGAGGCCACAGAACAGATCAGATGGTCTCAAGCCCGCGATCTGGTGAAGAACGCGTCGATATTCGTACCTTTCGAGGCCATTCATCTCGACCGGACGCATGCCAGCCCGCGATTTTGGGTGTCATCGGACGGATTGGCGTCAGGGAACACTTGGCACGAGGCAGTCCTGCACGGATTGCTGGAGCGGGTAGAGCGCGATGCCTGTGTCCTCTGGAATGTCAGCGAGCCGGAGTATCGCTATGAACGCCGCATAGATCCGCATAGCATCGAAGATGAGGATATTCGCGAGATGCTCGAGAAGATTTTCTCGGCGGACTTCGATCTCGCTCTTTTCGATGTGACGAGTGATCTCTCTATTGCTTCCGTCGTCGCGTTGCTGCGGCCGAAAGGGGATGACAACTCGCTGAGATATGTCGATTTGACCATGGGGGCAGGCACGTCCTTGTCCCCCAATGTGGCCGTAGCTCGGGCAATTTCCGAGGCCGTGCAATCTCGAATGACATTCATCGCCGGCGCCAGAGATGATCTTGTGCCGGAGCTGTTTTCACGTCGGGCCGACCCCGCCCATCTGCTGTCGTTTCGGGCTCGATGCGCAACGAACCTTAATGAACTGCCGACGATACCGGCCGGGTCTGCGCAAGATGCGCTCGAGCAGCTTGTCGAGACTCTTTCGGAATGCGGTATCGACCAGCTTTATGCAATCGAGCTGGCCCCCGAATGGTTGCCGGCATCGGTGGCAAAGGTCTTGGCGCCGCAACTCGAACATCCGGACGGGGATCGCCGAATTCGTTTCGGTAGCCGCGCGTTGTCAAAGGGTTTCCCATGAACGTGATCTTCGTGGGGCCGAGCCTGCCCGATGTCAAAGCGTTTGCGGACGACACGATGGTCATACGACCGCCGGCCTGCCAGGGCGATGTCGCTGGAGCCCTTGAGGATGGTGCGACTGCCATCGGCCTGATCGACGGTCAGTTCGAGTTCGTCGCGCCGGTCTGGCACAAGGAGTTACTCTTTGCCCTGTCCCGCGGTGTTCCCGTGTTTGGGGCAGCCAGCATGGGCGCGCTCCGCGCGGTGGAGTGCCAGGCCTACGGCATGGTCGGCGTGGGCCGGATCTTCGGTGATTATGCATCCGGGCGCCGGGAGGAGGATGCGGACGTCGCGCTCCTTCATGGCCCGCCGGAACTGGGCTATCCTGCCTTGTCGGTGCCGCTGGTCAATGTCGATGCGACTATCGAGGCAGGGATTGGCCAAGCTATCATCGATGAGGAAGAGGCTCTGCGGCTCTCCCAGGCAGCGCGGCGTTTGTTCTTCAAGGATCGTACCTGGAGACGCGTTGCCGAAGCCGCCGAAATGGACGTAGTTCAGGTGAGGACACTCGTGGAAAAAGCCTGGACCGACCAGAAGCGTCTGGATGCCATCGAGCTGATGCGCGCGATCGCGAAAGCGCCCTTGCGGGCGCCCTCGATGGACTGGTCTTTCAACGCGACACCGCTGTGGCGCAAACTCTTTCCGCAACTTTTCCGGATATAATTGAGCGATATTTACAATCAATAGGTGCGCAACGCTTTTGCAACGCACACTATCGATCGAAATATGGCAATCTCCCCCTATCAAATCATTGGTTGGGGCTTTTTAGCGTGAGCGATTTTGAAGCACAGGAACGTCAGGGCGAGATCTTGGCTCTTATAAGAATGATGCGGTATGCCGGCCAAACCGCCAATGGACTTGATGTGCCGCAGGCCACGTCTCTTATCGAGGCGGCCCAAGCTGCTCTTTTTTTGGTTTTAGCGGCCGAGTTTCCGATGCTTTCGGCTGCGCATTTAAACGCGCTTATCAGTGACACGCATGGTCACTGCTAGCAAAACAGTAACGAGTTAAACATCGACTTGATACCGAGCTGACAAGAGAAACTTCAAGAGATCCAGCTTGTTGAAAAGAGCGTTATTCAAGGTGGGCTTGCCCGTGAGAAAAGTAGGTTCCACCGATACCGTGGGCATCGTCGCAGACTTCAAAGAACCTCGAGGAAACAAGAGGATCGTGCTCGCGGCGTTTGCAGCATTTATTGTCGCGTGGCTTGCTCTCGTCTGGGATATCTGCCGTTCGCTGAACTGGCTTTGATCTCCGACCTTGAAAAGGCGTGTTGAAATGAGCCCGATCGGGCCTGATAGGACATCATTTGTCGTGCCTATAGGCGTGGTCAACGGCCGAGAAAAACCTAAGAGAACTCAGCCGGCATATGGCAGTCTCTGCCGATGCCAAGCTCACATGGAGTTGCCGGCGGTCTCGCGGTGGAGACGACGATGGAAGGGTTAAAGCGTTTCACAAAAGGCGATTTGTCGCAAAGCGAGCTCGAAGTCATAAAACGGGTATTTGACTTGGCTACGAAGCAGAGCTGGTTCGATGATACTCAATACAGCCGCGATGGTTTTGCTGCCGCGCTTGTCGGCTTGTTTCGGTGCGGAATGGTGAATCCGACCCAGCTGGAAAGGATTGCGATGTTTTGGGCGTTGAGCGACTTTTCCCAGAGCATGTCGAATACACAGCGGGCTAAACTGAGATCACGCTATAGCCGATGCGAGGTAGAGCGATAAGCTCTTTGCTCTTAATGGCATTGGAGCCCGCACCCCTGGATAACGCCTTGTGATAGAATGAACACGGCGCTCAGATCTCGTAGGGCACCCGAATGTCGGGCATTTCCTTCGGAAAATCCCTCGTATTTCGAGTGACCAGCAACATCGAGTGAACGTTGGCCGTTGCCCATATGATGGCATAGGGCAGTTTGATACGGTGTAACTGTCGCAGAGATACCGCACATTCGGCTATGTGATCATCGACAGCGATGACTGTAAATCCTGCCAAGAAAGCACGTGTCCCGATCGCGACCGGCGGCTTGGCGCCGATGAGAACCTCCATCCAGGTGATGCTGCTGATCGCCTTTTCCGGATACCGCGCCAGCTCGTGCCGCGCCTGCGATATGGCATTGAGATGGTCGATCAAGATATTCGTGTCGAAAAGCGCTTTTACGATTCGCTGCGGATGTCTTTCTGGTATGCTAGGCCATCGACCTTTCGATCACCCCAGAGCCCAAACGCCTCTTCCTCGCTACTAGAGCAACTCCAGGAAAAGTGCACAGCGGTTTTCCGTCCGGAATTGCGTGAAAACAAAAAGATAGAGCGCTTCAGGGATTCCATGAAAAGCTGAATCGCTCTAACGCTGTTTCGAGCCAGAAAATCATCAACTGCCTTGCGGATCAGGGCTGCTCTCGATGTCTTTTCCCGCTGCGCCAGCCGATCCAGCGCCTTGACCTCTGGATCGCCAATATCCATAGCGGCTCCCGATCTTTGTGGCCTCAGCCGTCAGGGCTGCGTAATGCTCCCGTAATCTCCACTCTTCATTCAAGGACCCGGTGAATTCATCTGATCGAATTCCATCGGGGGTTTCGATCGTGTCCCACTCTGTTGAAAGGAATGCTTGTGAGGAAAATCATACTCGCCATCGCCGCAGTGACGATGTTGGCGGCTTGCAGTCGGACCGAGAAATCTGCCGCCATCGGCGCGGTTTCCGGCGCTGTCTTGGGCGGTATTGTTACGAATGACTGGCGTGGAGCAGCGGTTGGTGCGGCCGCCGGAGGCGCCACCGGCGCACTGATCGGGCGCGCAAATGAGCCCAACAAATGCTATTATCGTGATCGCTTTGGCCGTCAGTATATCGATCGGTGCTGAGCCTATCCTTGATCAGTCATTCAGTGGTTCAAATAGTCTCGCGCTCGTATGTAACGAGCGCGGGCCGTTCACCAGTATGGTGTTTCCGTCCGTCGTTTTCTTCGGTCCGAGAATCCAGATATTGCTGGCACGAGGACGATCATCTTCGCTGCCCCTTGGTTCGTCGGCGAGGCCGGCAAAACGAGTGGGATCGATCGCTGGAGGCGTCAGCTGAGCCCTGTGATATGGACCGCCCGCCGGAACCGTTGTCGGCGCAAGCGGATCTTCGAGCCACAGCATCTGATCGAAAGCTTTTGCTGTTTTTCGCACCCGGCTTCCCCACAAGCGCGTCCAGAAGCTTGGCGTTGTTCAGTTCGTTCGAATAGCCGGAGAAGCGGCCGGCCATCGTGTCGATGTAGATCATCGCCACATCGAATTCCGTCCATCCGGTCGGTCAATAATGGAAATGGGCTCTGGGCGGAGCGTCCCACTTTCGACCGGACAGCTGGCGCAAGCAGGAGGGCTCAATCGGTTTCGCTCGCGATATGTTCGGCTACCGAAGAGCATGAGCCAGATGGTTTGATCATTTCGTCAGATTAAAAAACAATCATTTGTCGTTAAATCTGAAAGATCTATGCACTGAGTGCATGGGTGCGATGAGGAGACGTCGCTTTTTTAAATCGATTGAAACCCCTATATTCCAAACATCGAAACGACGCCGGGGCCAAGCAGGGTTGCTGACGTCATAGCCCTCAGGAAAGGGGATTATCATGAACGTTGCACGCTCCTTCAACAACTGGCGCAAGTTCCGTCAGACCGTTAACGAACTGGGACGCATGTCCAGCCGCGAACTGCAGGACCTCGGCATCGACCGCGCCGACATCCGCAGCGTTGCTCGCGCATCCATCGCGCGCTAACCGTACGGCTTTCGCCTGTCAGATTGTTCGACGCCCGCCTAAGACGCGGGCGTTTTTGCGTTGATCGTCCATCTCCGGGGATTGGCTTTGGTCCTCGCTTCATCTCTGCCGATCCGGCACAGCGCATCAACCGAACAAGCGCGTCTCGGTCGGTGACCTCGTCGATTGCACAAGGCCATTGCGCTCGTCACGCTCCCCTCACTCGGCGATCACGCAATAGTGCAAGGCGGCGGCCAAACATTCGCCATCACCGAGCGTATTTGCTGCCTGACGACGTCCAATCCCGGTCGCCGCGTTCAGGGAATGACGAGCATGGCCGAATTGCCGCGTTCTTCTCGGCTTAAGAGCCCAAAAACGTTGATAACCTGCATTCTTGTCGTCGGAATAACGGGTACGCTGTGGATAGAGAGAGCCCATATTGAACCTGAGCTAGCGGGGCTTGACCACTCCGTGGCGAACGGTGGCGGAAAGGCGGCACAAAACCCTGGCGTCCCGGTCACCCTTGCTTCCGCTCAATCGCAGGACTTCCTCGTCAATCTGGACGAGCTTGGAACGGTTCAAGCGCTCAACACCGTCACCGTCCATTCGCAGATTACCGGTCGCATAGCCAAGGTCGATTTCACGCAAGGGAACATGGTGAACAAGGGCGATGCGCTCGTGGAGATCGATACGCAGACCTATGAGGCCTCGCTTGCACAGGCAAAAGGGCAGCTGGCGCACGACCGGGCCCTGCTCAAAGGCGCCCAGGTGGATCTCGATCGGGACAGCAAGCTCGTCGCCCAGCATGCAACTCCGCAGGTGACGTTGGATGACCAGGTAGCACTTGTCGCTCAGGATCAGGGAACCGTGCAGGCAGACGAAGCCGCCGTCCAGTCCGCCAGCGTCAATCTGGCCTATTGCCGGATCTCTGCGCCATTCACCGGGCGGGCGGGGTTCAGCCTGATCGATGTCGGAAACCTCGTACAGCCTACCGATACGACCGGCATCGTTACCGTAGTACAGGTCCAGCCGATCAGCGTGGTCTTCCCGGCTCCGCAGGATCAGCTGCAGGCGGTCAGCAAGGCGCTCGCGTCTGGCGACGTGGCGGTGCAGGTGGTAAGCGAGGATGGGAAGACCGTGCTGTCGCAAGGTACGCTTTCATACATCGACAATGAGATCAACGTCGCGACCGGCACGATCAATCTCAAGGCGACGTTTGCGAATGCGGACAATCGCCTTTGGCCGGGACAGTCGGTGACGGTCAGGCTCGGCGTTTCGACGCTGAAGAATGTAGTGCAGATTCCGCTCGACGCAGTGCAGCACGGCCCGGATGGCTTGTTCGCCTATATTGTCGGATCGGATCGCAAGGCACAGGTTCGCCCGATAAAGGTCTCCGAGACCGGCAACGGCAATGTCGTGGTCACCGATGGCGTGAAGCCGGGGGAGATGGTGGTGACCGATGGCTCCTATCGTGTGCAACCCGGCATCCTTGTTGCCGACACCAAGCAGCAGATCGCCACGGACGCATCGCCCGCGACAACAATGGCTGCACAGTAGACCTGACAATCGCTGCTTCCGGTGCAACTGAATTACAAGAGTGAGAACCTCGCATGGCTCAGTTTGGTGGCCCATCCTCGCCGTTCATCAAACATCCGATTGCCACATCGCTCATCATGGCGGGTATCCTGCTCGTCGGCATAGTGGCGTACCCGCTGCTGCCCGTTGCACCGCTGCCGCAGGTGGATTTTCCGACCATCCAGGTCTCCGTGCAATTGCCCGGGGCAAGCCCCACCATCATGGCCTCGTCGGTCGCGCAACCACTCGAAACCGCCTTTGCCTCGATTGCGGGCGTGAGCGAGATGACGTCGCTGAACTCGCTTGGTTCGACGCAAATTACGCTGCAGTTCGATCTGGATCGAGATATCGACGGTGCCGCCAACGATGTGCAGGCCGCGATCAATTCCGCCAGCGGTCAACTCCCGACGAACCTGCCTAATCCGCCGACCTATCGCAAAGTCAATCCCGCCGATTCGCCAATCCTTCTCCTTTCGGCGACATCGGACACCCTGCCGTTGACCACAGTCGACAACGAGGTCGAGACGAAGCTCGGCCAGCAGATCAGCCAGCTTCCCGGCGTAGCGCAAGTGCTTTATGGCGGACAGCAAAAGCCGGCCATCCGCGTGCAGCTGGACCCGGGCAAGATGGCGGTGAGGGGCCTGACGCTGGAGGACGTGCGGACGCAGCTGAACGGCGTTACCGAAAACGACCCGACCGGCAATATCGACGGTCCATCGCGAAGCTACACAATCTACACCAACGGCCAGCTCACCGAGGCATCGAAATGGAACGATGTCATTGTCACCTATCAGAACGGCTCGCCACTCTACATCCGCGACATAGGCCAGGCTGTCAGCGCGGCGCAGGACAGCAAGCAGGCCGCCTGGGCCAATGGCAAGCGTGGCATCTTCCTGATCATCTTCAAGCAACCAGGCGCGAACGTGATCCAGACAGTCGACAGTATCACTGCCGAATTGCCGCGCCTGACCGCGTCGATGCAGCCAGGCATCAAGATCGGCGTCCTCAGCGATCGGACCCAGACAATCCGGGCCGCGGTCAGCGACGTGCGCACGACGCTTCTGATCACAGTGCTGCTCGTTATCGCCGTGATCTTCGTGTTCCTACGCAATGTCCGGGCCACGCTCATCCCAAGCCTGACCGTGCCGCTTGCTCTCTTCGGCGCCTGCGCGGTGATGTGGATTGCTGGCTTCACGCTCGACAATCTCTCGCTGATGGCACTGACCATTGCCGTCGGCTTTGTGGTCGACGACGCGATCGTCGTCTTGGAAAACATCCAGCGCCATATCGATGAGGGAATGGACGGCTTCGAAGCGGCGATGACAGGTGCCGGCGAGATCGGCTTCACGATCCTGTCGATCAGCCTCTCGCTCGTCGCCGTTCTTTTGCCGCTGCTATTGATGAGCGGCATCATCGGGCGACTGTTCCGGGAGTTCTCGCTCACGCTTGCAATGACCATCGCCGTATCGGCCTTCGTGTCGCTGACGCTGATACCAATGCTGGCATCACGCTTCCTGCGCGACAATGAACATGCGCGTCATGGCAGGCTTTACGCGCTCAGCGAACGCGGGTTTGATGCGATGACGAATGGCTATGAATGGGCACTCGATCTCGCGCTGAAGTTCCGTCTGATCACGCTTGCCGTCTTCTTCGCGTCGCTTGTCCTTGCCGTGCTGCTCTTCATCTGGATACCCAAGGGCTTCTTTCCACAGCAGGACACCGGGCTGATCACCGGACAATCTGAAGCGGCGCAGGACATTTCCTTCGCCGGGATGCTCGACCGTCAGCGGCAGCTCGGCGCCATCGTTCAAGCCGATCCGGATGTGGCAAGCGTGGCCATGGCCGTCGGCGGCGTCGGCAATCCCTTGAACACTGGCCGGGTTTTCATCACCCTGAAACCGCGCGACCAGCGTCAGGCGAGTGCTGACGAGATCATCCGGCGCTTGCAGCCAAAGTTGCAGAAGGTCGAGGGCGCGCGCCTCTTCCTCCAGGCGTCGCAGGACGTGCGCGTCGGTGCTCGTGCATCGCGCACGCAGTACCAGATGAGCATGACCAGCGCCGACATCGACGCCCTCAACAGCTGGTCGCCGAAGGTGCTCGCCAAGATGCAGACATTGCCCGGTCTGGAAGGCGTCGCGTCAGACCAGCAGACGAACGGCTCGACACTCACGCTGACCATCGATCGCGCCCAGGCGCAGCGCTACGGCATTCAGCCGGAAGCGATCGACAACACGCTGGACGACGCCTTCGGCCAGCGTCAGATTGCGCAATATTTCACCCAGCTGTCGAGTTATGACGTCATCATGGAGGTGCTGCCCAGCCTGCAGAGCGACGTGAGCACGCTGGACAAGCTCTATGTGAAATCTGCAAGTGGCTCCGACGTTCCGCTCTCCGTGCTGGCGCACTGGACCACCGTGCCGGTGCAGCCGCTCCAGATCAGCCATGAGAGCCAGTTCCCCTCCGTCACGATCAGCTTCAACCTCGCGGCGGGAATGTCCATCGGCGCCGCCACGGACAGGATCAATGCGGCCCTGCATCAGATGAACCTGCCGGCATCGATCAATACCAGCTTCGAGGGCACCGCCCAGGCGTTCCAGCAGTCGCTGACCTCCATCCCGCTTCTACTGCTTGGCGCACTCGTCGTGGTCTATCTGATCCTCGGCGTCTTGTACGAGAGCTACATTCATCCCCTGACCATCCTCTCTACCTTGCCATCGGCCGGTGTCGGGGCACTGGCAACGCTGATGCTGCTCGGCTACGACTTCAGTCTGATCGCATTGATCGCCGTCATCCTTCTCATCGGCATCGTCAAGAAGAACGGCATCATGATGGTCGATTTCGCCATTGAGGGAGAACGTAGCGAAGGATTGACGAGCGAGCAGGCGATACGCAAAGCGGCATTGATCCGGTTCCGGCCGATCATGATGACTACCATGGCGACCATGTTGGGGGCGGTGCCGCTGATGCTTGGCCATGGGACAGGATCGGAGCTTCGCCAGCCTCTGGGCTTTGCGATGTTCGGTGGTCTGGCCGTCAGTCAGGCATTGACCTTGCTCACCACGCCAGTTGTCTACCTCTATCTCGATGGATTTTCCAGGTGGCTTACCAAGAGCCGCCAGAGCTCGCCAAGGGAGGACGCTGGACAAGAGCAGCTCAAAATCTTGCACTAGGCTATGGTGACGAATTAACGGTTTGGTTTTCCAAGTCGCGGCCATTCAGATTGATGTCTGTGCCAAGGATACGTCACGCGTAAGGGGTGCCTTCCATGGTGACTTTGAGCCCTTTACTCCTTGGTCAAGGATAGCAAGAAAAACAGATTTTGCCTGCTCAGCGTCCCGGTGGCCGCGGAAAGCCTCCATGGCCGCGACGACCCATGTCGTCACGAAAATCGATGCGGCGAGGTTGGCGGCGGGATCGCCTTGCGCCTGGCTTGCGGCATGCGAGAATGCATTTGCTAACACTCCCGTCAGTTCGTCGTGCATTCCTCCAGAACTACTTTGCGATCTCGATCGTCGACAGGCTGTTGATCGAGGAGGATACAACGCAGATCTACAATGTCCCTGGCAAGGCCGTGATGCTGAATGCCTACAACAACAAGACGGATATCGCGTTTTGCTTCTTCTCGGTGGACGAGATTGCCTACGACCACCGTGATCAGGGTCAGCAGCGGCGCATTATCCACGAACATTTCGCTGACGAGGGTTGGCGGACACGCGAGGTTCTGGAGCAGACGATCCGCTGCGATGACTTCTATTTCGACAAGTTCTGCCAGATCAAAATGCCTTCCTGGTCAAAAGGCCGCGTCGCACTGGTCGGGGATGCCGCCTATTGCGCAACGCCCGCGGCTGGAATGGGGGATCGCTCGTGATCGTCGGCGCGACCGCTCTGGCTGACGCCTTCCCAAGCATGACGGCAATGTCGAATTGGCGTTTCAGGAATACGATCGAAGCCTTCGGCCGTTTGTGGAGAAGGTCCAGGCCGATGCCGTTGATTTTGGATTGGAAATGTTTGCTCCCAGGACGGAAGAAGCTATTCGCGAGAGAAACGCGCGTTTTGCCGGTTCCTAATTCTCGCATGGGTCTGGGATAGCAGCTGATGTTCCGCTGATCCTAATGCAGATGAAGACGCCTCGCTCACTTCTTCAGCGGTTGCGTGTGGCAGATAATTGCAAGGTCGATGGCTCCAATGCCATTAGGACCGACGAGAGCAAGCTGTCGTCCGTGGGCTGCCCGCCGTCCCGAGTCAATGGATGTAAAATTCCAAAGCATCCACTTGGCCGGATAAATTGGGGGCAATCTTTCCCGACGCAATAGGAGAACCTAAGCTGAACGAAAGCATTCGCTCGCCCGGCACCTTTATCAAGGTGTCGGTGAGCAACGCTTCATCGGACATCGGAAGCTCGTGGCACGGCGTGCGGGAGAGGATGTCTCTGGCGCGAGAAAGTTACGTCCTCGACACACGAAACATCCGTCACTCGATCCCTATTAGCGACCCGAAGTTCTCGCCTTCTTGGGGGCTGAAATACCGCTCTCCCGCTCAAGCTTTTTGCGGGCGAGTTTGCGGACGCGTCTGATACCCTCGGCCTTTTCACGGGCACGCTTTTCGGAGGGCTTTTCAAAACGCTCCCGGAGGCGAGCCTCACGGAAAACGCCCTCGCGCTGTAACTTCTTTTTCAAAAAACGGAGCGCTTGCTCAACGTTGTTGTCACGTACCAGAACTTGCATTCCAAACTCCCAGAATCACGGATGTGCCTCATTAGATCCATGCGCGTTGATGATCAAGGCTTGGACGACAGTTTGCCCGGATTCTCTGTCGCCACTATTTTCATGAGCACGATCGCGAACAGGGCCAGAGGTAAGTTCCGGAAGCTTTTGTGGATTTGCGTAGCGGGCAAACTGGTACGCTCTTCGGTTGAAAATGGATGCTGATG
This sequence comes from Rhizobium sp. NPDC090279, assembly GCF_044769665.1. Taxonomy (NCBI): domain Bacteria; kingdom Pseudomonadati; phylum Pseudomonadota; class Alphaproteobacteria; order Hyphomicrobiales; family Rhizobiaceae; genus Rhizobium; species Rhizobium sp. NPDC090279. Next base: position 354,497 of record NZ_JBIVYI010000008.1, read on the forward strand.
ATCATGCCGCTCGCTGTTAGCTTCCCGATATCTACTTATGGGGAGAGGCGTTCGGTAATGGACGAGTTTGACTATCTGATTGTCGGCGCCGGATCGGCAGGGTGCGTCCTTGCGAGCCGGCTGTCGGAAGACGGCAAATATAGCGTCGCTCTGCTCGAGGCGGGTGGCAGCGAGCTGAATTTTTGGGTGCGCATGCCAATCGGATACGGCAAGACCTTCTATCATGACCGTCTCAACTGGAAATACATGACCGAGCCCGATCCGGGCATCGGCAACCGTCAAAGCTATTGGCCCCGCGGCAAAGTCATTGGTGGGTCGAGCTCGATCAATGCTATGGTATTCATACGCGGCCAGGCCGAGGATTTCGATGGCTGGAGGGCACTCGGCAACACTGGCTGGGGCTATGATGACGTCCTGCCGGTCTACAAGAGAATGGAAAATAACCTCGCAGGCGCCGATACTTGGCGCGGCCGCGGCGGACCTCTGACCGTCGCCAACATCGAGGATGTCGTCCATCCGCTTTGCAAGAATTACATCGCGGCTGGCGTCGAGATGGGGTTGACGCACAATCCCGACTTCAACGGCCGTACCCAGGAAGGTATCGGTATCTACCAGATCACCACGCGCAACGGCTTCCGCTGCTCTACGGCGACCGCCTACCTGAATCCGGCGCGCGGCCGGCCGAACCTGAAGGTGATGAAGGAAGCGCGCGTCACAAGATTGCTGTTTGAGGGGAAGCGGGCGGTTGGCGCCGAATATCGGCAGGGCGGTGAGATCAAACGGTTGAGGGCGCGCCGCGAGGTCATCCTGTCGGCGGGAGCCGTAAACTCGCCGCAGATCCTGCAGCATTCGGGCGTCGGTAATCCGGATCATCTGAGGCGCCTGGGCATCGACGTAGTGCATGCTGCGCCTCAGGTCGGGCGCAATTTGCAGGATCATCTTGGTTTCGACCACCTCTACAAATCCACGAAGCCCACGCTCAACAATGTCCTGCGGCCCTGGTGGGGGCGGTTTGCGGTGGGCCTGCAGTATGTGCTGACCCGCAGCGGACCGCTGTCGCTGAGCGTCAATCAGGGCGGCGGCTTCATCCGCTCGAACCCGGAGCGGGCACGGCCGAACATCCAGCTTTATTTCTCGCCGGTGAGCTACACGCGCGCCCAGCCCGGAAGGCGTGCGCTCTTGAGTCCCGACGTCTTTCCAGGCTTTCTCGTCGGCGTTTCCAATTGCCACCCAACGAGCCGTGGCTGGCTCGGCATTCGGTCTAACGATCCGTTTGCCACACCCGAGATCCACCCGAACTATCTGTCCACCGACGAGGATGTCGCCGAGTTGGTCGAAGCCGCTCGCTTCCTCAGGCGTCTCTCGAAGACTGCCCCCTTGCGCGAGGTCATCAAGGAAGAAATGAAGCCTGGTCTGGATTTGGTCAGTGATGAGCAACTTGCAGGCGATATCAGGGCGCGCAGCGGCTCTGTCTTCCATCCTTGCGGCACCTGCGCCATGGGCCCGGACCCGGCAGATTCCGTCGTCGACGCGCGGTTGCGAGTCCATGGGCTCGAGGGCTTGCGGGTGATCGATGCCTCGATTTTCCCGCGGATCACCTCCGGCAACATCAATGCGCCGACCATCATGGTTGCGGAAAAGGGCGCGGATCTGGTGCTGGCCGACGCCGCCTGAACGGCTGCGATTCCAGGCCGTCGCGCTCGACCAGCCGCCGAAGGACGACCAGGATGAGGCGATTGTGACCTCAAGGGGCAGGACCCACGACGGACCGGATCGACGCGATGTTCGCGGCACGACAGGGATCACACATATGTGTATCTCGCACCTTGTTTCCTGGCGCTGCGGGACGTTGAACATCTATGACAGATGGTAAATACTCCGCGCATCGGGAGCGCCGTCGTCCAGGCAGATGCCGGTTAGCAAAGCGCCCGTGATACTCGTTGAAGGCAAAGCGCCTTGGAGGATAATCTGTCATGGATCGGCGACAGCTTCTAATCGGCGGGCTCGTAGCCCTCGCGGGTACGACGGCGAGAGCCCAGAATTCAGATCCTTCAGGGCTCAAACCCGCTCCGTCCTCACCAGCCCCCTTCGCTCAGCTCTCAAAAGGCGGTGCAACCATGGACGGGCTGCCAATGGAAGGCATGGCTGAGCGCGTCTTCGACAGTCCTGCCCCGAAGGGACCCGCGGGCCATTGGGTTACGCGCGCATCCATGCCGTTGCCACGTTCCGAAATGGCTTGGGGCACTGCGTTGGCAGATCGGCTGCATGTCATTGGCGGCTACGGCGAAGGGAAGGTCGATCGGACATATCACCATGTCTATGATCCGAAACTTGACCAATGGTTTTTGGCAGCACCTTTGCCGCGGGGTGCAAATCACGTCGCCGTTGTCGCGGATGCAGGTCGCATCTACGCCTTGGGAGGTTTTATCGAACAAAATACCAACCCGGTTGATGACGCAAACGTCTACGAGGCGGAAACCAACAGTTGGACCAGGTTGCCGTCGCTGCCGCGGCCGCGAGGAGCTGCCTCCGCCGTCGCCGTTGCGGGCAAGATTCATCTGATAGGGGGAGCCTCCGCGCCAAAGGACGAACGCGCGAGTGTCGGGTGGCATGAAGTCTACGACCCGAAGGAGAACAGTTGGACCCGACGCAAAGCGTTGCCTGGAGCGCGTGATCACGCCGGATGCGTGGTCTATAACGGGTTGATCCACGTCATCGGCGGTCGATTCAATACGTTCGAGTTCAACACCAATCTGCATCATGTGTATGATCCCGAGCGAGATCAGTGGGAGCCGCGCGCACCGATGCCGACCGTGCGTTCGGGAATAGGACTCGTGGTCTATCGCGATCGGCTCTTCGCTATCGGCGGCGAGGAAGCGCATCTGGGTGTCGGCGTGAAGCCACCGATCATCAGTGCCAAGGTCTTTGGCCAAGTGGAAAGTTATGACCCAAAGTCCGATACCTGGGAACAACATGCGCCGATGATTACGCCGCGACATGCGATGGGCTCGGCGACGATCGGCGATTGGATCTATACTGCTGGCGGTGGTCCGATGGCTGGCGGTTCGGTACAGTCGGCAATCAATGAGGCCTTCACGCTCGAAGGGAGCTGATGACCGCTTTCCAGCACGGCTCGACATAGGTTGCGGAATTCCGCCAGACCTTGAAACGGCGATGTTCACGTTAATGGATTGGCGGCGGTTCAGTTGCCGTGCTCGGTCCGCATCTGCTTCATCAGCGCCGCGAGCGCCTGCACGCCGGTGGCGATAGTACGTGGCGGTATGGCGCTGAAGCCGAGCACCACGCCCTTCTGCCTCACTGGAGTAATGGCGAAGCGGGAGACCGGGGAAATGAGGATACCGCGGTCCGCTGCCCGTTGCGCCACCTCGCCTTCGTTGAAGCCGTCGGCGAGCTGACCGATGGTGTGGAAGCCCGTCTCGCTGGGAGCGACCTCCATCAGGCCGCCCAAATGCTTCGACGCTTCGTCGACGAGCGCCTTGGCACGCTCGGCGTAGATCTGGCGCATCCGACGAATATGGCTTGCGAAATGACCGTGCTCGATAAAGCTGGCGACGATGGATTGCAGGCTCGCCGGCGCTCCCTGTAGCGTGGCGCCGGCGACGCGATGGAACACGTCAACGAGCTCCGGCGGTGCCAAGACGTAACCCAGGCGCAGGGCAGCGAACAACGACTTGGAAAAGCTGCCGACATAGATGACGCGGCCGGAGGTATCGACGCTCTTGAGCGTCGGTGGCGGATGACCGGAATAGTGGAACTCACCGACATAGTCATCCTCGATGATCCATGCACCGGCGCGCTCTGCGGCGCGAAGAAGCTCGAAACGGCGGGTAAGGCTCATCGTCACGCCGAGCGGGTGCTGGTGCGCAGGGGTGACGAAGGCGAGACGGAACTCCGGCGCAATCCGCAGTCCCTCGGCAACGTCGATACCTTCCTCGTCGATCGGCAGCGGCACGAGCCTGGCGCCCGATGAAATCAGGCTGTTGCGTGCCCCGATGGCGCCCGGATTTTCGATCCAGACCGTGTCACCCGGATCGAGCAGCATATTGCCGATGCGATTGAAGGCATCCTGCGCACCATTGAAGATAAAGACCTGTTCGGGATGGCATACGATGCCGCGATTGGCACGCAGATGGGTTGCGACTGCGCGCCGGAGTTCCATCGCACCTTCGGCCGGCGGATAGCCGAGCACGAGGCCTCTCGGCTGGCGCCAATAACGCGCCGCAAGGCTTGACCACAACGCCATCGGGAATTCGTCGAAGGCGGCCATGCCGGTGATGAAGGGACGCGGTGTCTCCGGATGCGAAATGCGCGGAAAATAATGCTCGGATGCTTCCGAGCTTAGATGCGCGAGACGAGGTGGTCGACGGTTGTCGCCATCACCGTCCGAGATGGACGACACGGGTTGGCCGTCGTGCAGGGCGTCCGCTACAAAAGCGCCGGCACCGATGCTGGAGCGGATCAGCCCCTCAGCGGTCAACTGCTCGTAGACGCTGATGGCTGTTGTCCGCGATATGCTCTGGTCGTTTGCAAGTGTCCGGCTCGAAGGCAGGCGCTGGCCGGGTTTCAGTTCTCCAGACAGGATCATTTCCCGCAATGCGCAACCAAGTTGCACGCTGATCGGCGTCTTCGAACTGCGATCAAAATGGAGTGTCGGCAGTAGCGCGCCTCCCGGATACTTCACCATGTGTTTTTGAGCCTCACTCCACCCGACGAAATTGGCCCGCTATTTTATCCAAAGTGGACCTTATGCCGCGCCGAATTTCTGATGAGTATCGTACCAATTCGCGATGCCCGGCGCCAGCGTCAATGCGACATCCGGTGTGTCGAGAACAATCCCGCATGTTATGCAACCTGAGTGAATGGCCATGAAGATCAAACGCATTGAGACCTTCTGCAACGAGTTCGTCGGCTTCGTCCGCTTGACCGACGAAACCGGAGCGCAGGGCTGGGGGCAGGTTTCGACCTATCACTCCGACATCACGGCGCAGGTGCTGCATCGGCAGGTGGCACCCTGGACGCTTGGGGTGGAGATTTCTGACCTTGATGACCATCTCGACCGCATCGCCGAACGCGAGCACAAGTTTCCCGGTTCCTATCTCTGCCGTGCCATGTGCGGGCTCGATACGGCGATCTGGGATATGCGGGGCAAGATTGCAGGCAAGCCGGTCGCGGCCCTTCTCGGAGGCTCCGCCGGGCCGCTGCGGGCCTATGCCTCGTCTATGAAGCGTGACATTACACCCATTCAGGAAGCCGAACGCTTCATGCGGCTGCGCGACGAATACGGCTTCAATGCCTTCAAGTTCAGGGTTGGCGCCGAATGCGGGCGCAACCAGGACGAATGGCCTGGTCGCACCGAGGAGATCATTCCGACGATCGCCAAGACGCTCGGCGGTCCCGGCGTCGATCTGCTGGCCGACGGCAATTCCTGCTATTCGCCGGCGCGCGCCATCGAAGTTGGCCGCATCATGGAGGATAACGGCCTCGCCCATTTCGAGGAGCCGTGCCCATACTGGCTGCTGGAGCAGACGAAGGAAGTGACCGACGCGCTCTCCATCGACGTGACCGGCGGAGAGCAGGACTGCGACCTGCAAGTCTGGAAACGCATGATCGACATGCGGGCGGTGGACATCGTACAGCCCGATATCTGCTATCTCGGCGGCATCAACCGCACCATGCGCGTCGTGCGCATGGCGGCGGATGCCGGATTGCCGGTCACGCCACATGCCGCCAATTGGTCGATGGTGACCCTCTTTACCATGCATCTGCTCCGCGCGATTCCGAATGGCGGCAAATATCTGGAATTCTCGATCGAAGGCGCTGACTATTATCCCTGGCAGTACGGGCTCTTCCGCAGGTCGCCCTATGACATCGTCGACGGCAAGGCCTACGTCACAGAGGAACCCGGTTGGGGCGTCGAAATTGACCCTGAATGGCTCGCCAAATCCACTTACCACGTTAGCGAGATGAACTAGGATGACAACGGAAACGCTGATTGCAGAGTATTTTGCATCCGGGGCCCTGCAGGGCTTGCCGCGGGACCATTTCATCGATGGTGCGTTCACGCGGGCTAGGGCCGGCCGCGCGATGGATACGTTCGACCCGGGCGCCGCGCGTGCGTTTCATAGCGTGGCTGCCGGGGATGCCAACGATGTCGATCATGCGGTGATTGCCGCAAAGCGTGCTCAGCGCGCCTGGGGCCGGATGAAGCCATCGGCACGTGGCGCGATCCTGCAGCGCGCGGCGCAGCTGATCCGTGCCGAGGCGGATCGCCTCGCCGTCGTCGAGAGCCTCGATAGTGGCAAGACGTTGACGGAAGCGGAAGGCGATGTGGCAGGTGCGGCTCGGTGCTTCGACTACTATGCTGGCGCGGCCGACAAGCTGCAGGGCGACAGCTTTCCGATCGGCCCCGATTACGTCGCCTTCTCCACGCGGGAGCCGGTTGGCGTCACGGCTCACATCATTCCCTGGAACTATCCCTTGTCGACGGCGGCTCGCGGTATCGCGCCGGCGTTGGCTGCAGGCTGCACCGTGGTTGCCAAACCCGCCGAGCAGACGCCGCTGACGGCATTGATGCTGGCGGATATCCTCTATCGCGCCGGCCTTCCCGCCGGCGCGTGCAATGTCGTGACCGGGACGGGGATTGAGGCCGGCTCGCCGCTCGTTACCCATCCCGACGTTCGTCATGTAACCTTCACCGGCTCCGTGCGCACGGGCGTCGGCGTCATGCAGGCAGCCGCACCGAACGTCACGAGCGTCGTGCTCGAACTCGGCGGCAAATCGCCGGTGGTCGTCATGGCGGACGCAAAGCTCGACGCGGCAATCGACGGCATCCTGGGTGCGATCTACGAAAATGCCGGGCAGATTTGCTCTGCCGGTTCGCGCCTCGTCGTAGAGCGCGCCGTGCATCATGAGCTCGTCGAGCGGCTGGCTGCCCGCGCCGCAACCCTGAAACTCGGGCACGGCCTGCGCCGCCCGGACGTCGGCGCGTTGAATTCCGCTGCACATCTGGAAAAAGTTGCCGGTTATGTGGAGGCGGCAAGGGCACGCGGCGTCGCGGTTGCCGCCGGCGGAACGCGGACAGTCGATCCGGAAACCGGCAAAGGCTGGTTCTTTCAGCCCACAATTCTCGACAAGGTCGCCTCCGAAGATCCGGTCATCCAGGAGGAAATCTTCGGGCCGGTGCTATCGGTTCAGGTGGTCGATGGCGAGGAGGAAGCGGTCGCCGTCGCCAACGGAACGCCATTCGGCCTGGTCGCCGGCATCTACACGCGCGATTTCGCCGCCGCCCATCGCATGGCCCGCGATATCGACGCGGGGCAAGTCTACATCAACGAGTATTTTGCCGGGGGCATCGAAGTGCCGTTCGGCGGCAACAAGCTTTCAGGCTTCGGCCGGGAGAAGGGGCTGGAGGCGCTTCGCAGCTACACGCGCGTTAAGAGCGTCGCTGCGAAGATTTCTGAATAGCAGATCAGAGTGGAACCCTGATCTGCGGAAAGTGGACCTTTTCGAAGGGCCAGTTTCGAACATGATGCAAACTACGCCTATGGGAAGGCGATCACGAGAGCGAATGCTCCGGAGTGAACAATCGGGAATACCCGAGGGCCGGTTGGGGCGGTCGCTAAAGGAGGACGATCATGAAGAAGCTTTCTATTGTTGCCGCCGCGACAACGGCGCTTGCATTGCTCATCGACACCGATATCGCGCAGGCGGAAACCTTGCGCCTTCTAACCTGGGGCGGTTACGCTCCGGACAATGTCGTGCAGCTGTTCGAGAAGGAAAATCCCGACATCGAGGTCGAGGTAACTCTCTCGAATAACGAGGAAATTATCGCGAAGCTTCGCGCCACCGGCGGCGCCGGATATGATTTGGCACAGCCGAGCCATGACCGTATTTTCGCGGCGCAGACGGAGTACAAGATCTACAAGCCAATGGATCTGTCGAAGATCAATACGTCGGAAATGGCGCCGAACCTCCTCGATGGAGTCAAGGCGAACGCCACGATTGACGGCAAGGTCTATGCTGTGCCGCATCAGTGGGGCACGTCCGGCCTGGTCGTCGACATTTCCAAGGCGCCGAGCGTCAAGGGATGGGATGACCTTTGCGATCCGCAGTACAAGGGTCGCACCTCGATGCGCCTGAGACGCACCATCCTGCTTGGCACCGCCTTCTCGCTCGGCATCGATCCCTTCGCGCTCTACGCCAAGCCGGACGAATACCAGAAGATGCTCGACAAGGTCACCGACAAGCTGATCTCGTGCAAGACCAACGTAAAGACCTACTGGAATGGCGGCGACGACCTGTCGACGCTGTTGCTTTCCGGCGAAGTGGTTGCCTCGGAAGCCTGGGACTCCACGGCCTTCAAGCTCTATGGCCAGAACCACAATATCGTCTACGTCCCGCCGAAGACCGGTGCGCTGGCCTGGATCGATACTTTTGCCATCCCGCGCAAGGGTCAGGCCGATGACGCCGCCTACAAGTGGATCAACTTCGTCATGCGTCCCGACATCGTCAAGCTCATGTCGAATTCCACGGGCGCGATCTCGGCTGTCAAGAACGGCATCGATCTGCTGCCGGACGACAAGAAGGCCGCAGTAAAGGCTGCCTTCAAGGACGAAGATCTCGCAAATCTCAAGTTCTTCGCCAACATTCCTCCGGGTATCGAGGACATGGAAGGCAAGTCGCTGGAACGCATCAAGGCGGCGACCTCGAATTGACGGGCAAAGCGGGGGCGGCTGCCGGCTGCCCTCGCTTTCGCCAAGATGCCAGCCTTCACGGTATCCAGCTGGGGCTGGCATGTTCCCATATGCATCCAGTGAACTGCGACGTGCTTCGATGCCGGCCCCATCGGGGGGATCGATGCAACGGACAACGACCGGAAAGCCTTAATGTACGATCTTCAATGCGAGGGCCTGACCAAGCAGTTCGGTGCCTATACCGCCGTCAGCGGCATCGACTTCGCCGTGCCGTCAGGTTCCTTTTTCTCCATCCTTGGGCCTTCCGGCTGCGGCAAGACCACGCTGATGCGCATGATTGCCGGCTTCGAAACACCGACAAGCGGCAACATCCGCATCAAGGGAAATTCGGTGCTGGCAACACCGCCGAACAAGCGCAACGTCAAGATGGTGTTCCAGCATCTGGCACTGTTTCCGATGATGAATGTCGGCGAGAATATCGCCTACGGACTGCGTTGCCGCGGCGAGAGCAAGGCGGATATCACCAGGAAGGTTCGCGCGGTGCTGGAGCGTATCGGCCTGCCGGGTGTCGAGGAGAAGCAGGTGTCGCAGCTATCCGGCGGGCAGAAGCAGCGTATTGCGATTGCGCGCTGCATGGTGCTGGAGCCCGACGTCCTGTTGCTTGACGAGCCGCTCGGCGCGCTCGATCTGAAGCTGCGCGAACGCATGAAGATCGAGCTCAAGCTGCTGCAGCACCAGTTCGACACCACCTTTCTCTACATCACCCACGATCAATCCGAGGCGCTGCTGATGTCGGACAATGTGGCCGTGATGAATGCCGGCCGCTTCGAGCAGATCGGCTCGCCGCAGGAGCTCTACAACAATCCGAAGACCGGTTTCGTGGCAGGCTTCGTCGGTGACAGCAACCGCTGGGCTGGCCGGGTGTCGCGTGTCGTCGACGGCATGGCCGAGGTCGAGATTGACGGCGGCAAGGCGGTCGTGCTTGCGGGCGATGACAAGGTTGTAGCCGGCGCCAAGATCGAGCTGTTCGTTCGTCCGGAGGTGATCGGGCTCGGCGCGGCGAGCGAAGGCAATCACCTCGCTGGTGTCGTCGATAGTCTGCTCTTCAATGGGGCGGCAAGCCGCGTGCTGGTGCGCGTGGGTGGCGGCGCTCTGATCGAGGTCGGCCACGCCGTCAGGGGTGAAACGACGGCGATCGCGCCGGGTGACGCGGTGACCGTCGGCTGGCGCCATGAGCACGGCCGCTGTTTCAGTGTCGCGGGATGACGCCCATGCCTCGCACCGACATCGGCAAACTCTCCCTCATCATGCTGTTTGCGCCCTTTGCGCTCTGGATCGGACTGCTTATCGTCCTGCCGCAGATCGGCATCGGCTATCTGTCGTTGCGAGAAAAGCTGGGCCCGGGGGAATATACGTTCGGCTTTTCCAATTACGTCGATTTTTTCCGCGAGCCGGTCTATTGGAATACGCTGTTGCGCACGGCCTGGATGTCGATCCTTGTGACTGTCATGGCGCTTCTGGTAGGTTTCCCTGTCGCTTATTACATCGCCAAGATCGCTCGCCGCCGTTCGCGGGCGGGTCTTTTTCTGATGTGTCTCATCCCGCTCTGGGTGAGCGACCTCGTACGCGCCTTTGGCTGGATCGTGCTTTTGCGCGAAACGGGACTTGTCTCGAAGTTGCTCCAGACGCTGGGGCTCGTGCATGGTCCGATCGAGCTGCTCTACAATGACGTCACCGTCATCATCGGCCTCGTCTATACCGTCGTCCTGTTCATGATCGTACCGCTCGTCTCGACGCTCGACGGCATGGACGATTCCCTGATCGAGGCGGGCTACAATCTTGGTGGCAGCCGGTTCACGGTCTTCCGCCGGATCGTCGTCCCCTATGCGGTGCCGGGCATCGTCGCCGGCTGCATTATCGTCTTCATGCTGACAGCCGGAAGCTACCTGACGCCGATCCTGCTCGGCGGCAAGAACAGCATGTGGTTCACCGAACAGATCTACGATCAGTTTGTGACACGCTACAATTGGGAATCCGGTGCTACCTTCGGTGTGCTGCTGCTTTTCTTCACCTCACTCGTCGTCTGGCTCGGCCTGCGCCTCACCGGCCAGAGCCTCGCCTCCACCGTTGCGAAGGAATAGCGATGAACGTTGCAGCACCCCAATCACGTCTCCTGCGCTGGGTCTACCGCGGGTACATGTTTGCCTTCTTCGTCTATCTGGCCGCGCCGCTGGTGGCGGCCGGCATGTTTGCCTTCAACGATTCGCTCTTTCCGGCGCTGCCCTGGAACGGCTTCACTCTCGACTGGTTTTTCGGAACGACCGAGCCGAAGCTCGGTATGTTTCACGACAGGCGGCTGTTACAAGGGCTGGGTAACTCCTTCATCATCGGGCTGATCGTCTCGGCAATGGCGGTTGCGGCCGGCACATCGAATGCCTTTCTGTTCGAGCGCAAGCAATTCCCGGGCAAAAGCTTTTTCTATGTGCTGATGATTGTGCCGTTGGTCATTCCAGGCGTGATCCTTGGTATCTCCATCCTTGTCTTTGCAAGCATGATCGCTAATGGGCTCGAGGACAATTTGGACGTCTCCCTGGACTTCCTGCGTCCGGGCACCTTGCTCGTCATCCTGGGACAGTTTTCGTTCCTCACCACGATAACGACACTGGTGATTGGTGCCCGACTGCGCAAGTTCGACATTGCGCTTGAGGAAGCCGCCTCAAATCTGGGTGCTACTCGCGCGCGCGTACTCAAAACAGTGACGTTGCCCTATCTGGCTCCGGCCCTATTTTCCGCCTTCGTCGTTGCTTTCCTCGTGTCGTTCGAAAACTTCAACACGACCTTGATGCTGGTCGGCTCCGACTCTCCGTTGACGATCACCATGTACGATCGCATGGTCAAAGTCGGCTCGACGCCGGTCTTGAACGCTGTGTCCTTCGTGCTCATGGTCGGTTCCGGCCTTTTGGCGTTGCTAAGTGTTGTCGTCCAGCGCGACAAGAGACACAAGGCTTAAGCCATCGCCGGCGATGCCAATATCGTCTGGTTGACCCGGAACGAGCTCGTGCTTGAACAAGCCAAGGCGACCTTTGCAGCCGGCTTGTTAGAGGCAAGGGCGGAATTCCTTCGGCTAAGCCAAGATGCTGAGGGCGAATAAGTCTGAGATGTCTTCGTGAAGGGACCGGCTACCAGTCCCGGCCCGCCTGTAGGGCGAAGCGATCGATAAGCCAGGCCGCGGCCGGCCCCGGCGGCGTTTCCGTTCGATAGATGGCCTGCATCGCATAGAAGCCGCGACCCCATTCGGGCAGGCGGATTTGCCTGAGGCGTCCAGCTTTGATATCCGCGCGGATCATGGGTTCCGGCATGCTGCCCCAACCAATGCCGGCAAGCAGCAAAGCATGCTTAGAACCTAGATCCGAGAGCCGCCAAGTTCGATTTCCAACGACGCCAAGGTCCTTGCCTTCCGTCAAGGTGGATCTGTCGGCCAGCACGAGCTGAACATGATCCCTGGCAGCACCCGGCGGAATTGAGTTGCTCTTGGCCAGCGGGTGGGTCGGTGCGGCAACCGGGATCAGTTCAACGCCGCCGATATGAACCTGCTCGAGGCCGGACAGCGACTTATGTTCGGGGCCGCTGATACCCACCGTGGCAACGCCCGAAAGAACGAGCTGGGTAACCGCGCCGAGCGCCTCGGCATGCAGCCTTAGGGTGACGGTGGGGAATTCCTGTTCGAACGCCTGCGCCGCATCAACCACGCGGCTCGTCGGAAGCATGACGTCGACGACGAGAGAGACTTCGGACTCCAGACCTCCGAGCATGCCTCTGATTTTAGCGCGCAAGCTATCGACGCCGATCGAGACGGTGCGTACTTCGGAGAGAACGGACGCCCCGATCGTCGTCAAGACAGGTTTGCGTGTTCGATTGCGATCGAACAGCTGGACGCCAAGCTGCTGTTCGAGAGTGGCGATCGTGTAGCTCACCGCCGATGTAGCCCTTCCAAGCTTTCGGCCTGCGGCGGCAAAGCTGCCTGCCTCGACGATAGTCAGAAAGACCTGCAACTGGTCGAGGCTTGGTTGACCGGGGCCATACATTTCAAATTCCTTGAACGTTATAACCAGTATTTTACGGGTATTTTTTATCAATGGGAATGCCTAGTTTTCCGACCGGACAGTGAAGGTCTTCGGTTGACCGATCCCTTCAGCCAATCACAGGTCCTGAAGCGGGCCCGTGTCTCCTCAAGAACACTAGGGATTTATCATGAATGCGCAGTCCTCTTATGTGCCCGCCTTTGGCCGCCTGCTGATCGCGGCGATCTTCATTTTCAGCGGCCTTGGCAAGATCGCCGCTCCGGCGATGACCCAGGGCTATATCGGCTCAGTCGGCCTGCCTGCGCCGCTCCTGGCCTATCTGGCCGCGATCCTTGTCGAAATCGGCGGCGGCATCCTGCTGGTGATCGGCTTCCGGACACGCATCGTAGCATTGGTGATGGCAGGTTTCACGGTCGTGACCGCGTTGTTCTTTCATCATGATTTCACGGACCAGAACCAAATGATCCACTTTCTGAAGAATGTCGCCATGGCCGGCGGTCTTCTTCAGGTCGTTGCCTTCGGGGCCGGTGCATTCAGCCTCGATGGCCGTCAGTCCGGAAGGGTCGCCGCATGAGGCGCACGCCTGAACTGCTGGACGCGCACCCAGGCGAGATGTTTTCCGAGCCTACGCCCCTGACGTTTCCTGACCGGAATATTGAAGCTGAAGAACCGGTTCGCCCGCCGGCAGCGGAAGCGTCATGGGCGGCATTGGTGGCGATCGGCGTTGGAGCCTTCGCCCTCGTGACGACCGAATTCCTGCCCATAGGCCTGCTTCCGCGGATCGCACGCGATATGACCGTGACGGAAGGGCAAGCCGGATTGGCCATGACGAAGTCGGGGCTGCTTGCCGCCGCTGCCGCGCCGAGCAGTATCTGGCTCGCGGGCAAGTTGGATCGACGCAAGGTGCTGCTCTTTCTCCTGGGGATACTCCTGGTCGCGAATCTCATCGTCGCGGTGGCGCCGACATTCCTGGTCATCCTGCTCGGCCGCGTTCTTCTCGGCGCGACGGTCGGTGCATTCTGGACGATTGCAGGGCCGCTCGGCCCCCGGTTGAAGCCGGGTCCGCGGGCGGGTCTTGCGACAGCGATCATCCTGTCCGGGGTTTCGCTCGGAACGGTAGCGGGCGTTCCGGCAGGCGCCCTCATCGGTGAGCTCGTCGGTTGGCGGTTCACATTCGCCCTATCGGCGATTGTGGCCGTTTTGGTACTTGTGGCCGTTGCGCTGCTGGTGCCGTCCCTCCCGGCAAAGAGCGCCGGCGGACCCGGTGACCTCTATCGGGTTTTGGGAAACCGGATGGTTCAGTTCGGTCTCGCCGGAATTATCCTGTCGTTCATCGGTCAGTTCGCCGGCTACACGTACATCACACCGTTTCTGCTAAAAGTTGCGCGCGTCGATCCTTCGACGATCAGCGCCGTCCTGTTTGGATTCGGGCTGGTTGGGGTCGCCGGCAATCTTCTTGGTGGCTGGGCGGTGGGAAAGAGCCTTCGTTGGGCGTTAGTCGGTACTCTGACGCTGCTCGGCGCTTCCGTGCTGCTGTTGATCTTGACCGGGTCCCATCCAGCCGTGGCAATCCCACTGGTGTTGGTATGGGGTCTTGGCTTCGGCATGCAGCCAATCGTCATGCAGAACTGGATGTTCAATGCTGCGCCCGACCAATTGGAGGGTGTTCAGGCGGTTCTGGTCTCGGCTGCCCAGGCCTCGATTGGAAGCGGTGCCCTGGTCGGGGGACTCGTGTTCGACCAATTTGGTCCGAATGCCGCTTTCGGCGTCGCTGCCGCCACCGCGTTTCTGACGGCGGCAATGTTCGGTGTTCGAAACGCCGGGCGATGACTGTATTTGTTCGCGCGCAAGCGTGAGGGGAGGGGCCGCCCGGAGGCGTTCCTGTCTTGGCCTTGCATACTAAACTGTCCGAGCATCAGTTCTCACCCGATCTGTGCGGCTGCGCAGGTTCTTGTCCCACTCGAATGAATAGGCTGTCATGAAAATGCTGGTTCCGCTTGATGTTGTAAAGGAGTTCTCGCGCCGTGCCGCCACCGCTGAAAACGTGGCCGATGTCGAGGAGTTGGTTAGCGACAATGCAGATTGGCTCATTGTCGGAGATCGGAAGATCGTGCCCTGGGCCGGTCGTTGGACCGGCAAGGCCGGGGTCTCGCAATTCTATGCCACACTTCGTCGGGAGACAGTCAATGAGCGCTTTGACGTGAAGGACGTCGTTGCCCAAGACAAGAGGGTGCTCATCATTGGAGAGCTGGCGACCCGCGTGAAGCGGACCAGCAAGCTCATCGAATGTGAGTTCGTATTCGACTTCATCGTAGACAATGGGCTGATCACCCGATTTCGCCCGTTTGAAGACAGCAATGCCGTGGTGGTCGCCTGTAGTTGAACTACCGAGACTCTCCTGCCTGTGTTCCCCTGCATAACCGCATGGGGAACGCAGGCAATTGCCATTTGGAAGACGATATTGTCGTTAATCAACACGGCTTCCGTACAATTCCGCTGATCCGCAGATCAATCCACTGCATAAACTGGAAGCAAACGGCGGTGGGTCTGCGCACTTTCTTGATCAAGGTCTGTATGCCAACGGCTATAATTTAGACGGCAATGGTTCATATCCCTTCAAGAGCAAGCAGACGAACGTGTCTATGATTTGATGTCGACCGTATATGAATAAGCCGATATCAGTATCAGACTCGCCTCAAGCACGGTCGTGAGTTTTGGCGCGGTGCCGGCAAGATTTCGCCAAAGATGCATAAGTTGCAAAAGGCTGGGACGATACGCAGGCGATCGGGATATCTCCGAGAGGAGAAGTCTGAATGCGTATGAAAGCCTAGAGGGACGTCTGCGCTGTCAGGATGACCGAAAATGCCCACGCCATGGGCCGGGCCCGGAGCGTGCGACGTCCGTACAGACACGAATGAGCGTTGGCTCGATACTCCCTATAAAGCCGGCATGCCACCCATGCACATTTTCAATGTGTCGTGGAAAGTACAAGCCAATCATCATCGTTTACGGACGCCATCATGGCGCATGCGTCGTCTAAGGCGTTACTTTCTTTCAGTCGTTTCCATGCATATTGCGCCGCGTCGGCTCGTGAAGGCGGACCAAGGACTGAGCGGTCGATCTTGTTCTTTAGCTTTCTTGCCACACTGGGAGGCGTCCAGCCGCCTGTGTGGCGGAATGCTCCCGGCGGTAGGTGGCGGGCAGTGCTGGCATATCGGTGGAGCATGGTCTCAATGGGTTGACCATGGATGAGGAAGTTGATCTCGTCAGCCGACCAATCAAGTTCCGGCAATTGCGTTGCAAGCAGATGGTGGTTCGTATCGCTGCTTGAGCTCAGTGTTGTGATTGAGATGAAATGGGGAGCAAGTAGGAGCAGGGCCGCGAGCCCTGGACTAATATGCGGCGGCTGCAGCCAGGACGAAACGGCACCGTCCGGATGAAGATGAAATGCGGCATGAAGATCCCCACGGTCGGCGATCATTGCATAATGGGCAAATGCCATGGTCGACAGGCCACTCCTGTCTCCGGCTTCCCATTGTGCTACGAGGTCTCGAACATTGGCTTCAAGGGCCGATGTGATGCCGCAGCGGAAAGCATGGTGAATGACTGCCATATCAAATCCTTTCCTAAAAGGACCGCCGGTTCGCGACGGCCGGCGGATAGAGCGACGGATGGTGTTCATGAACTTAGAGTGTTCTCAGGCGGAGTCTATTGGGCGGCGCAATTGGGCAAGAGCCCGTTGACTACAGTCACGCCCGAGCCGCCGGTCGTGGCAAGACTTTGAAATCCCGCTGCTGCGACTCTGCTTGCCGCATTGTTGCTTGAAGGCGGATTCTGAATTTCCGTCTTGGCGATGCTCCAATGGCCGGGTGGGTTGTCGTCGAAGGTGATATTCCACGGGAAGGGTCTTGGGTTGTCGCCGGGAGCTCCGTTGACCGGGATGCCCGGATTGCCGACGGGAACCTGGGTCCCGACCAGCGGATTGACCAGATTGCCGAGATCGACCTTGACGAGGCACTGGGCGTCCGGTAGCCCGGCTCTGGCGGCGTTGTCGTCCACGAAGTGGAAGAATGACAATGTCGGGACCGGCTGACCGCTGACCCCGAAATTGGCAGCATTCCAGACGACGACGCCTCCGGCATTGGCTGTGACGCTACGATAGACGGGATAGGCGTACACCGCCGTTCCAGCGCCCAGTGCGACGATCGTGCTCAGTGTTGCCGCAAGGATGCGGATGCGTAATTTGGCAATTTGCATTTCCATCTCCTTAAGTTGCAGTGAAACTCACGCTCCCGGCAGCATGCAGGCAGCGCTGACCGTCAGCGGCTGCTGATGGACCTCTTGTGGCGGCGAGCGATGGCCCGTCTTCGCCAAGTCTCAGGATGTTGGCGGAAGCGCTCCGGCGCTTCGGTTACTCAAATTGGATATTGTTGCGCGATGCCGGTCGCGGCCTTGGATCACGGCCCGCCTTGCGTCGAAAATATTCCATTGGAGTTGTAGGTGGCGATGATCGTCCCGAAGCCCGTGGTGAAATCACAGCGCGCCGAATTGCTTTCGTCATAGTCCACGATATCGCCAGTGGCCTTGTAGCCCGTCTTTACGAAGAAGATCTGTTCCGGGGTGCAGTTCAACGTGGCGTTCGGAACGGGCGCGATGAAGCTCGACAGGATGACTGTTTGATCGGCCTTCATTGCGGCCACGCCACAGACGAGTTCCGGTAGCGGTGTCGGCGTGTAGGCCGGTACCTTGATGGCAAATGCCCCGGCGGGAATCCCCGCTTGGTAAAGGGGCGTCGACAATGCCAGCGGATCGGCCGTCAGCTCCGTGAAATTCGCAGGCGAACCGCCGCCTGATCCGTCGCTGAGCGCGATCGGCCGCGCGGTCGATGTGGTGCTGACCGCGAACCGAGAAACTCCGGGCGAGATCGATGCCTTAAATTGTGTAGGCGGTATCGGTGCGGCAGTGCTGATTGCGCCTGCGTAGATTTGCTTATCCAGTCCGAATACGATCTGGGCACCGGAGCCCTGGTAGTTGCCGACGCTTTGGCAGCCTAGACTGCTGCTGAAAATTGAGCCGGCACTCACCGGCGGCTGGAACGTTGCGCGCTTCTGGAAGACGTAGAAGTACAGCGCATTCTGCGAGAGATTCCGAACGATGATCTTATAGGATGAACTGGACATGGTGCTCTCACAATCGCGTTTGAGGTCGGGCCTGTCCGCCGCCCGTCTGGGCGGCGGACGCCACGGCGGTGGCGCATGCGGGT
The DNA here is from genome assembly GCF_044769665.1 of Rhizobium sp. NPDC090279. Lineage (NCBI taxonomy): Bacteria > Pseudomonadati > Pseudomonadota > Alphaproteobacteria > Hyphomicrobiales > Rhizobiaceae > Rhizobium > Rhizobium sp. NPDC090279. The sequence continues at coordinate 372,556 of NZ_JBIVYI010000008.1, forward strand.
GAAGGAGGGGAGGGCGGCGGCTTTTCACCCGCATGGCCGGCCGGCGCCTACTGAAGCTGCGTGCTCCAGTTCCCGTTGGCGAGCAGGCTGACGTTGCACACCGTGAAGCCGCCGGTGAAATCGGAAAGAGCCGCGTTCACGCTCGACTGAGTGAAGTTCATGACGTTGCCCGGCGTGTAGGAGCCGGTCTGGACGAAATATTTCAAGATCGGCTGGCAATCGATGTTGTTCATCGGGCTTGCCTGCACGAAGTTTGACAGCACGATGCCGCCGTTGACCGCAACCGCAGAGCCGACATTGTAGTAGGGCGGAGAGGTGAAGCTTGGCGTCGTGATGCGGAAGGCCCCCGGCTGCACACCCTGGCCGTTGATCGGTGCGGAGAGGCCGAGCGGTGTCACCGTCGCGGTTGTCCAATCATTCGGCGCGCCGCCTCCGGTACTGGGAGCGAGCTCGATTGCACGGCTGGCCGAGGCGTAACCCGATGAGGAGCCGACCTGCGGCGGTGTATTCGCCTGCTGAATGCCGGCGTAATACTGCAGATTGACCTGGAAGGTCAGTATCCCGCCCGTGGCGTCGTAATTGCCAAGGGATTGCGAATGGAGGCTGTTCGAATAAACCTGCCCGCCGCCGGTATAGATCGCCGGTTGCTGGAAGAAATAGAAATTCTGCGTCTGGGGCTGGAAGTTCTTCACGTTGATGGTCAGCAATGTAGACATAGTCGCCAATCCTTTTGGGTTGAGAGTAAGGCACAGGGTCTCGCCCACGACAGAGGTCAACTTGCCTCTCGCTGTCCGATCATTCGGTAGTGATGTTTGAAACCCTGATTAGAAATATCTTATATACTGGTCATCTAATCAACCTGAAGCTGTTGAGCGGAAGGTGAAAATGCGAGCTAAATTGCGCTCAGCGCAACGGTTGTTCCGGAGGGATCGCCTGAAGCAGATTGATAAGGCCGGCCCGTATCATCGCGGACCGGCTGCGCAGCGCGAGCACCCATTGAAGTTCGGTCTGGGAGATTGTGCTGTTCTTGTGCCACTCCATAGTGCCGCGCCCGAGCAGCAACCAGTCGAGTGAGACATCCAGCAGCTGGGCAAGCGCACAGGCGCTTTCCAGCGAAGTGTGGCCACCATTCTGCCAACGCGAGACGGCGGCGACGGACACATTCAGTTCAGCGGCGAGCGCATGCACCTTGCGGATCTCGCGCCGAGATATTGCCTCTCGGACACGTCTGCCACGGGCGGGATCGTGAGCCACTATGAAGTCTCCCTATGTTTGCGTTGTTGAAACAAAGCAGCCATAGGGAATTTTAGGCACATCAAATATTAGATGTTGCTTATGGTTATTGGGCGGCAAAGCTCAAGGAACGATGCCCGTCTTCCTGCACGGTATGCGGGAAATCCAAACATTCCCTGTTGATCGTAATTGCAGGCGTAGAATCCGAAGCGAGGCTGCCAAATCGATGCGGATTGAGGGAAGAAGAAAGGACAATTTCTCGAATCTTTCCGAAATTCCGGCAAGGCCTTTCATTGTATGCGATAGGAGTAGATCCCTTCTCCTTGAGATCGACCACGCAGGATGTGCCAAAAAAAGACCTGCGAACTGAACGATGTTGGTGTAGTCCGCGACCGATCGCACAGTTATTTCGGGGCGATTTGGCCCAACCGGAATCGACCCGCTAACTACCGTCGCATCAGTCGTTTGAACGCCATTGAAAACGGCAGCCAGGCATGAGTGTCCGATATGTTCACTCTTTTCCCTTGAGGTCGTCTTTTTGGAAATTTCTTTCTCCTCATTCTCATTAGTCCACTTAATTTATAGACTAAAGTCAATTTGGAGAGAGTGGCAATGATCATCGAAAAGTCCGAAAGTGGTCTGGGAAGACGGGATCTGCTGAAACTGTCCGCGGTGGCCGGGGTCGCCGTCGCTGGCGCTTCGCTGATCGGGCAGAAACCCGTTTTCGCAGCCGATGGAGAACTGTCACTGAAAGGCAAGCGCATTGCCATCAGCGCGACCGGAACCGACCACTTCTTCGACCTGCAGGCCTATAATGCGCAGATCGATGAGGTGAGGCGCCTCGGCGGCGAGCCGATCGCGGTGGATGCAGGGCGCAATGACGGCAAACTGGTCTCGCAGTTGCAGACGCTGATTGCCCAGAAGCCGGATGCGATCGTTCAGATCCTCGGCACGTTGAGCGTCATCGACCCCTGGCTGAAGAAGGCGCGCGATGCCGGCATTCCGGTTCTGACCGTCGACGTTGGTTCGACCAATTCGATCAACAACACCACCTCCGACAACTGGGGCATCGGCAAGGACCTGGCGCTGCAGCTCGTCTCCGATATCGGCGGTGAAGGCAATATTGTCGTCTTCAACGGCTTCTATGGCGTGACCCCTTGCGCAATCCGCTACGACCAGCTGGTCAATGTGGTCAAATATTTCCCGAAGGTGAAAATCCTCCAGCCGGAATTGCGGGATGTCATCCCGAACACCGTGCAGGATGCTTTCACCCAGATCACCGCAATCCTGAACAAATATCCGGAAAAGGGGTCGATCAAGGCGATTTGGTCGGCGTGGGATATTCCGCAGCTCGGTGCGACGCAGGCTCTTGCCGCTGCTGGTCGTACCGAAATTCGCACCTACGGCGTCGATGGCAGCCCCGAAGTGCTACAGCTCATCGCCGATCCGAAATCGCCGGCCGGCGCCGATGTCGCTCAACAGCCGGCGGAAATCGGCCGCACCGCCGTCCGCAACGTCGCCAAATTGCTTGCGGGCCAGACGCTGCCGCGGGAGACCTACGTTCCGGCACTTCTGGCCAACAAGGCCAATGTCGCAGAGGTCACCAAGAAACTCGGCATCGGCTGACAATCCGCGGCTGACAATCCGCTCCGGGCAATCCTGTCATGACTGGATTGCCCGGACCATTTCCGCCGGAGACCGACATGACGGCCATTTCCTTCAAACAGCCGGTGACGGCAACAGACGACATCATTCGCTTCGAAGGCATCGTCAAGCACTTCGGCGGGGCGCAGGCGCTCGGCGGCGCTTCGCTGATCGTCAAACGCGGCACCATCCATGGCCTCGTTGGCCAGAACGGCGCCGGCAAATCGACGTTGATCAAGCTGCTTGCCGGTCTTCACCAGCCTGATGACGGACGGATCGAGATCGAGGGGCAGACATTCGGCAGGCTAACGCCGCATCTCGCGGAAGAGCTTGGCATTCACTTCATTCATCAGGATCGGCTGCTGGTGCCGACCTTCACCGTGGGCGAAACGCTGTTCCTTGGCCGCGAACCGCGCATTCCAGGCACACCATTCCTCGATCGCCGGCTGATGCAGCGCCGTGCATCCGAAATCCTCAACGATTACTTTGGTGTCCGGTTGCCGAACACCGCCCTGATCGGCGAATTGTCGACGGCCGAAAAACAGATCGTCCAGATTACGCGCGCGCTTCTCAACCAGCCGAAGGTCCTTGTCTTCGACGAGCCGACGGCCGCGTTGGTGCGTCGGGAGGCCGATATCCTCTTCCGGTTGATCCGCCGCCTGCGCGACGAAGGCGTGACGATCATTTACATCTCGCATTACCTGAACGAAATCGAGGCGCTCTGCGACCACGTCACGGTGCTGCGCAACGGACGGGACGTTGCTTCAGTACCGATCGAGGATACTTCGGCCGCGGCAATTGCGCGGCTGATGGTCGAGCGCGACATCAAGGAGATGTTTCCAAAGCCGGAGGTTGCGCCCGGTGATGAAATCCTCAAGGTCGAGCGGCTTTCGGCGCCAGGAAAATACACTGATGTCAGCTTCACACTTCGCCGCGGCGAGGTACTGGGCCTCACTGGCCTGCTTGGTTCCGGCGCGAAGGAGCTGGTTCGTACCCTGTTCGGCCTGGATGCGCCAGCTTCCGGTCGTATCGAAATCAGCGGCGAGGCTGTCCGTTTCGCCAATCCCACGCAGGCGACAGGCCACAAGATCGCCCTTGTGCCCGAAGACAGGCGCCGCCACGGCGTCGCGCTCGACCTCAGCGTTGCGGAAAATACGAGCCTTTCCAGCCTCGGTCGCTTCACCCGCTTTGGCTTCCTCGACCGCAAAGGCGAACGGTGCGAAGTCGACGCCCTGATTGCGAGGCTGCAGGTGAAGACCAGCGGGCGCGATGCCTTGCTGCGCACGCTGTCGGGTGGCAATCAGCAAAAGGTGGCGATTGCCAAATGGCTCAGTCGCCATTCCGAGGTCTACCTCCTCGATGAGCCGACTGTCGGCGTCGATATCGGCTCGAAAGTCGAGATCTACACGCTGATCGGCGAACTCACGGCGCGGGGCGCCGGCGTCATCGTGCTGTCTTCCGACCTGCCCGAACTCATCGGCATCACCGATCGCATTCTTGTGCTCTTCCGCGGCCGCGTGGTGCGGGAATTCATATCGTCGGAGGTGACGGCGGATACCGTGCTTGCCGAATCGACCGGATCATCGGAAGGACACCGCCATGTCGGTTGAAGCAGAATTCGCGCCGTCGGGATTTTCGGCCGCAGAGCCGTCCCGTCGGCCCACTGGCAATTTTGCGGCTGCGGTGCTGCGCTTCGGATCGTTGATCGCCTTTGCCGCCATTCTGATTGGCTTTTCGCTGACCGCACCTTACTTCCTGAGCGTCGGCAACATCGGCAATGTGCTCGGCCAATCCGCCATCTCCGGCGTGCTCGCGATCGGGCTGACGGTCGTCCTGATCGCCGGCGGCTCCAACGTCGTTAGCGGCGGCATCGACCTGTCGCTCGCCGCCAATATGGGTCTTAGCGCCGCCGTCTATGCCAGCCTGACACAACTCGGCTATGGCGACGTCACGGCGATCGTCGCATCGATCTTGACCGGGACCCTGATCGGCGCGGTCAATGCTATCGCCGTCGTCTACGCCGGCATCGTGCCGCTGCTGGCGACGCTTGCTGTCATGAACATCGTCGCCGGTCTGGAACTGGTGCTGACAGGGAATACCGTCCTCCCGGCTTCCACGCCGTTTCTATCGGCGCTTTCGGCCTCGGATTCCGTCGGCATGCCGGTCCTTGCCTATGTGCTTATCGGCTTCACGGCCATCGCAACGGCGATCGTGCAATATACGCCGCTTGGCCTACGCCTCTATGCCGTTGGCGAGTTTCCGGATGCAGCGCGTGCTGCCGGCCTGCCGCTTCGCCGCCTGCTCGCCGGTGCGTTCGTCGCCAGCGGTCTATCCGGCGGCATCGCCGGCATCCTCTCGGTTTCGTACCTGAGCGGCAGCACGACCGGCTCAGGCGAGATGCTGCTGCCCGTTGTGGTCACGGCTTTGCTCGGTTCTGTCTTTTCGCGCCGACTGGTTCCGACCGTCACCGGAACATTGCTTTCGGCCCTACTGGTCGGCTTCCTCACCAATGGTTTCCAACTGCTCAACATTTCGAGCACGCTGGTCAGTGGCGTTCAGGGCCTGCTCATTCTCATCGTGGTCTCCGCAACCACCTTACTGCGCCGGCAGGAGACCTGAATATGTCGCTCCATACCTCTACGCCTACCACGACTGGTTTGCCGGGCCTAATTGCCGGTGGTTTGGTGCGCTACGGGCTGATCCTCGCGCTGGTCGCGGTATTTGCCGCCTTTTCGCTGATCACGCCGACATTCCTGACGCTTGCCAACCTGCAGAGCATCCTGGTCAATAATTTCACGCTGCTTGCCATTGTCTCCATCGCCATGACTTTCGCCGTCGCCTCGGGCGGCATCGATCTTTCGGTGGGAACGGCGATGGATTTCGCAAGCTTTGCCTTTGTCTCGCTTGTGCTTGCCGGGCAGCCGGTTGTGATTGCAGCATTGGCCGGGTTGGCGGCCGGTGCGCTCGTCGGCGCATTCAATGCGCTGTTGATATCAGGGATCGGCGTCTCCCCATTTCTTGCGACGCTCGGCACGTTGTTCATCGGCCGCAGCATCCAGCAACTTCTGACTAATGGTGGCAATCCGGTCTACCTGCCGCCGAACGGCGTACCGGAAGCCTTTCGATTCCTTGGCCACGGCACAATCGAAGGGTTCCCAGTGCCGCTTGCGGTCGCCATCGTCATCATCGTGGCGGCAGCGATCATTTTTCGCCGTACGCGGTTCGGACGCGTCATCCTGTCGATCGGCATTCAGCCGGGCGTTGTTCGCTATTCCGGCATCGCAACGAGCGCCTATATCGCTGCTACCTTTGTGTTGGTCGGATTGATCGCGGCGGCCGCCGGGCTGATCCTGACGGCAACCGTCACCGTTTACATCCCGTCTTCCGGCAATGCATTCCTTCTCAATGCCATCGGCGCAACGTTCATCGGGACGACGCTCAGCCCACTCGGACGGCCCAATATCGGTGGTACCGTCCTCGGCGTGCTGCTGCTCAGCATCGTAGCCAATGGGTTGCTGTTGACGGATCTGAATTTCTATTGGCAGCAGGTCGGTACGGGAACGCTGATCTTTGCTGTTCTCGCCCTGAGCTTCATCAACCGGAAAGTTGCCGGCAGGTCGTGAGGCGAGCTGCCGCGAGGTGCAGCATCGCTCTATCCTACCGCGGTATTGCAAAGTTCAGTTTTGAAGAGGTAGTGCCCGGCGGTTGCCAGAAAGTGCATGTTGAAGCAACACACCGTGCGATGGCCGACCGCTTTATTCGCTGTGTTATGTTGTCGACACAGAGCTGAATTGGATTGAGACGCGAGTTTGTGGCCTGCTTCGCATCAAGGCCGACAAGCTCAATTGAAGAGCCATCCGGTAGGAACGCAGGCGCTGATTGTAGTGCTCGCGGTCGGTTGTTGCACCCGACAGGCGTCAATAATCGATCAGGCGTTCGGCGCTGAATTTGTCCGTGACGAGCATATCGATAACACCGATTCTCAACGCGCCGGCGATCGCCGCGGTTTTCTTTGCGCCACCGGCGAGTGCGATAACCCGATCGACCCGCTCCAGATCTTCGATCGGCAAGCCGATGACACGATCGTCGAGCGGGGTCTTCACCAACCTGCCGTCCTTGTCAAAGAACCGGAGCGAGATGTCTCCGACCGCGCCGGCCTCCGCCAGGTCGGCAAGCTCGCGCGATGAGAAGATATTGCCCGATCGTGCCAGCAATTCGGAAGGCTCGACGCCGCCAATCCCGACAATGGCAAGCGAAATGCTGCCAAAGAGGTCCATGGTCTCACGAACGAAGGGATCTGCCTGCATCAGGAGCTTTGCTTCTCTCGATGACGTGACGCCCTGGACAGGCAGGAGTTTTGGTTCGGCGCCGGTGAGCCGCGCAAGCCGGGTCGTCAATTGCGTGGCGTGCGTCTGGACCGAGGGGTCGCCCATGCCGCCGAGGGTCTGGACGACATATTTTACCTGTGCGCTCTTTTGCGGGTGGATGTTTTCAACCATCTTGAAGATAGTCTGGCTCCAGCTTGATACGCCGATGATTTCTCCGGGCGACAGAGTAACTTCCAGGAGATGCGCCGCCGCTTCACCAATGCGGGCCATGATCGCGCCGTCGCGATCCTCCGTGCATTCTACGACGACCGCTTCGGGAAGATCGAACTTTTGCCGGAGTGCGCCTTCGAGTTCGCTGTAAGTGCCAACGGGCGGGATGACGCTCGTGCGAACTATATCTTCCGCTTCAGCCCGTTTCAGCATACGCGAGACTGTCGCTTGTGACAGTCGCAGGTGTTGTGCGATCTCCGCCTGGCGCCGCCCCTCAATGTGATACATCTGGGCCACTCTCGAAATCAGGCGGAGTTCGTTGAGGCGAGACATGAGCAATTCCGGCTTGAATTTTTATTCACACTTAACCGGTGTTGGCCGCGACGTCGAGCGGGCGAGTGCATCATTCCATGCATTCAGCAATCCGCTCCGGTCGGTAGGCTCGGCAGAGATCACTTTTGCGCTGCGCGGTAGCGCCGCGATCCTATCAAGATCTTCCCACAGGCCGAGCGAAAGCCCGGCAAGATAAGCGGCACCCAGCGCCGAGGCCTCGGGCGCCTGGCACTGGATAACGGCATGCTGGATGAGGTTTGATACGCATTGCATCAGAAAGAGGTTCTGGCTCGGGCCGCCATCGACATAGAGAGCACCGAGCTCGCCGCCGCTTTGGGCGCGCATCGCGGCAATCACGTCATGGACCTGGCAGGCAATCGAATCCGTTACCGAGCGGGCCATCTGGGCCCGCGTCGTGGAGAAGTTGATCTGGGCAAAAAGGGCGCGCGCGTCGGAATTCCAGTATGGCGCGCCAAGGCCGACAAAGGCCGGTACGAAGCCCGGCCCACCCGGTTCGGCGGTTGCCGCGAGATCGACGAGTGCCGCAACATCGGCAAGGCCGAGTATTTCTGCCATCCAGGGAAGGCTTGCGGCCGAAACAAGAATATTGCCTTCGAAGGCAAAGGTCGGAACGCCGGCAATGCGCCAGGCGACGGTCGTGGTGATGCCGTTGCGTGGCGCGATGAAGCGCGGCAGCGTCGTCATGACGGAAGATCCTGTTCCGAAGGTTACCTTGCCGTCGCCGGGTTTGAAGGCGCCATGGCCGAAGAGGGCTGCGTGGCTGTCGCCGATGGCGGCGCGGATCGGCGTGCCGTCGGGAATGCCGGGAATGCCGCGCGTCGCGCCGAAATCGGCCGAGCTGTCGAGTACCTGCGGCAACAGATCGATATCGACATCGAAAATTTGTCCGAGCTCCTCGCTCCAGACCTGCGCCTGCAGGTTGAACAGCTGGCTGCGAGCGGCATTGGAAGCATCGCAGACATGGCGGTTGCCGCCCGTCAGGCAGTGAATGAGCCAGCTGTCGATTGTACCGAGACGAACACGGCGCCCCACGGGTACCCGATCGAGCAGCCAGCGGAACTTGGGACCTGGGAACATCGGGTCCAGAGGCAGGCCGGTCAGTGCTTCGACGCGCGGCAGATGGCCCTTGGCGATCAAGCGCTCGCAATCGGGTGCTGTGCGACGGCATTGCCAGCTCAACACCGGGCCAAGCGCTTCGCCGGTCTCGGCATCCCAGACGGTGACGGATTCTCGCTGATTCGAGACTGCAACCGCCTCGATGGTGACGTCGGCTACCTTATGAAGGCAAACCTCGATTGCTTCGCAGACGGAGGCAAAGATCCGGCGTGGATCTTGCTCGACCCAAGCCGGCTGCGGATAGGAGATGCCGACAGCGGCAGAGCCTCTTGCGAGGACGTCTCCTGTTTCAGAAACAAGGACCGCCTTTGAATTGGTGGTGCCCTGATCTATCGCCAGAATTGCCCGCATCTTCGTCTCCTCAAACAAATTGCCGGGGCGGATGCGCGCCCCGGCTCAAAAGAGCTGCTATCAGATTATTTGCGCTTGATCAGCGCCACGGCGGCATCGGCGATTGCCGTTGGTGCCATGCCGAACTCATCGAGTAGGAATTCGGCAGAACCCGTCGGCGCGTAGACACCGGGAACGCCAAGACGCTTCATGGGCACAGGAGCACTGTCGACGACCACTTCGGCGACGGCGGAGCCAAGGCCGCCGAAGATCGAATGCTCTTCAGCCGTGACGATGGCGCCGGTTTCGGTGGCAGCGGCGATGATGGCGTCTTCGTCGATCGGGCGAACCGTCGCCATGTTGAGGACCCTGGCCCGTATTCCACGTCCCGACAGAATATCGGCCGCCTTCATCATGCGGTGGGTCAGCGTGCCGTTTGCGATCAGCGTGACGTCGGAGCCTTCTCGAAGCAGGTTTGCCCTGCCAAGTTCAAACCTGTGATTTTCCGGGAGGAGATCGGGGACGCCCACGCGCGACAGGCGCAGGAAGCAGGGGCCGTCATAGGCGGCGGCCCACTCGACGGCGGCGGCAGTTTCGATCCGATCGCAGGGAGCGATCACCGGCAGGTTGGGAAGAACCCGTGTCCAGGCGAAGTCCTCGATCGAATGATGCGTCGGGCCGAGTTCGCCATAGGCCATTCCGGAGGAAATGCCGACGAGCTTGACGTTGGCATTCGAGTAGGAAATGTCAGCCTTGATCTGCTCGAGCGATCTGCCCGTCAGGAACGGCGAGGCGCCGCAGACATAGGGGAGGCGCCCGCCATTGGCGAGGCCCGCACCGACGCCGACCATGTTCTGCTCGGCGATGCCGACATTGACCAGGCGATCGGGAAACTTGGACTTGAAGCCGCCGAGCTTCGAAGATCCGACCGAATCGTTGCAGACAGCTACGATCTTTTGATTTGCTGCGGCAAGGCGTTCGAGCGTCAATGCGAAGGCGTCTCGGCAGTCATGGAGCTTGGGTGCGTTCATTAGAGTGTCTCCGACAGTTCCGCCAATGCGACTTCGTATTGTTCCTTGCTCGGAACCTTGTGGTGCCAGTCGACACGGTCTTGCATGAAAGAGATTCCGTGTCCCTTGTTGGTGTGGGCCACGATGCAATGCGGGCGGTCGGTTCGATGCTCGAGCGCCGGGACGACCTCATGCATATTGTTGCCGTCGATTTCGCTGACGTCCCAACCAAAAGCTTCGAGCTTCGGGCGAAGCGGGGCGATGTCGTTCGTATCCGAAAGTGCTGCGCCTTGCTGGAAACGGTTGTGGTCGACGATGAGGGTCAGATTGTCCAACTGGAACTGCGCTGCTGCCATGATCGCCTCCCAGTTGGAGCCCTCCTGCATCTCGCCGTCGCCGGTGACGACATAGGTATGGTAGCCAGCGCCTGATAGTTTCGCCGCCTTGGCCATGCCGACCGCAACCGGCAGGCCGTGGCCGAGAGGACCAGTGTTGGTTTCGACGCCTGGCACCTTGTTGCAATTGGGGTGGCCATTGAGCCGCGAATGCGGCTTCAGGAACGTCGAGACTTCCTCTTCCGGAATGAAGCCGCGCTTGGCGAGCGTGACATAGAGCGCGCATGCCGTATGACCCTTCGAAAGCACGAACCTGTCTCGGTCGGGATGCTTCGGCTGGTTCGGCCAGATGCGCAGCACGCGGAAGTACAGCGCGGTCAGGAGATCGATCACGGACATCTCGCCGCCAATATGTCCCGCACCTGCTTCGTAGACCGCCTGGAGGTCTCGCAGGCGTATCTGGCGGGCAACGCGTTCAAGTTCGGAAGGCTCCATCTTTTCCTCATGTGAATAAATATTCAGTTGTTTATATTTTTGCACAAGAAGGCAGTTAGTCAAGCCCCGGCGGGCAGGTTGTCGTTCAATCAGGTCGAAATGACACAGTTGACAGCGCCAAACCGAGTTGGTAATGAATTTTCCAGCATATGTGAATAAATATTCTAGTTTGAAGATTTAGCAGCCGGGCATGGCCGCTGGCCTCAGAGCCCTGGGAGGAATGATGGTGGCGATCGACGTCAATGAACAGAGCCGTCCGTCCGTGACATGGCTAAGAAAGCTTACCGGCGCTACCGGACCGCTCGTTGGATTGCTCGCTCTTTGCGTTTTCCTGAGCCTCAGCACCGATGCGTTTCTCTCGCTCCGCAACGGCCTTAACATCCTCGACCAGATCACCGTACTTGGTATCATGGCCGTGGGCATGACTTTCGTCATCCTGATCGGCGGCATTGATCTTTCGGTCGGTTCAGTGCTTGCGCTCGCCATGATGGTCATGGGCTGGACGGCAAATATTGCCGGCCTGCCGCTTGTTGCGGGGATCGCCGTGGCGCTCGTCGCGTCCGCGGTCAGCGGGCTGATCGTCGGCCTTCTGGTTACCCTTTTCAGGGTTCCGGCCTTTATCGCGACGCTGGCGATGATGTCGGCCGCACGCGGCGTCGCGAACATGATTACTGACGGCCAGCAGATCGTCGGGTTTCCCGACTGGTTCATGATGCTTGCGATTGACCGTCATTTCGGCGTGCTGACGGCAACGGTCTTTCTGATGCTCGCGGTCGTCGCAGTGGCCTGGGTGTTCCTTCACTTCCGCTCCGAGGGGCGCATGCTCTATGCCGTCGGCGGCAATCCGGAAGTTGCGCGTCTCGCCGGCATCAATGTCCAGCTCGTGACGATTGCCGTCTATGTCGCAAGTGCCGTGCTTGCCGGTCTGGCCGGCATCGTGCTGGCGGCGCGTCTTGACTCCGTCCAGCCATCCAGCGGCTTTGGATATGAACTCGACACGATCGCGGCCGTCGTCATCGGCGGGACTTCGCTTTCCGGTGGCTCCGGCGGTATCGGCGGCACACTCATCGGTGTTCTGATCATCGGTGTCCTGCGCAACGGCCTCAATCTGCTCAATGTCTCGCCATTTCTGCAGCAGGTCATCATCGGCATCGTCATCGTGCTTGCGGTCGGTGCGGAAACGATCCGCCGGCGCCGCGCCTGACATTCGGGTCCGCGCCCTGCGGACCCCAGCGATTTCCTCTCCGAGAAGTTTGGAGCGGATCATTTGCCCGAGGGGGAGGACTTACCCAAGGGTTCATTGCAAAAAAGGAGGAAATGAAATGAAATTTGCGCGCATTCTTTTGGCTTCAGCCGCCGTGTTGGCAATGTCATTGGGTTCCGTTCAGGCAAAAGACACCAAGAAGATCGGCCTGGCCGTCGCAAACCTGCAGGCAAACTTCTTCAACCAGATCAAGCAGTCCGTCGAGGATGAGGCCAAGAAGCGTGGCATCCAGGTGGTGACCGTGGATGCCAAGGGCGATGGCCCGACGCAGGTCAACCAGATCCAGGATCTGCTGACCCAGAATATCGATGCCTTGATCTACATCCCCGCCGGTGCGGCTGCCGCGAGCGTTCCCGTCAAGCTCGCCAAGAATGCTGGCGTTCCGGTCGTCAACGTTGACCGCAACGCTGAAGGCGCCCCCGGCGACACCTTCCTCGCGACCGATTCCGTTGCATCCGCCAAGGCCGTTTGCGACTACATCCTCAAGGAAGCCGGCGGCAAGGGTAAGATGGTCATCATCCATGGTCAGAAGGGCACGACGCCTGAAGTCGACCGCAGCAAGGGTTGCGCGGAATCGCTGAAGGCAAATCCCGGCGTGAAGGTGGTTGCCGAGCAATATTCCAACATGTGGGCCCAGGACGAGGGCTTCCAGATCATGCAGAACATGCTGCAGGCCAATCCGGACGTGTCGATCGTGTTTGCCCAGGCCGATGCGCTCGCGCTTGGCGCCGCCCAGGCAATCAAGGTCGCAAATCCCTCACAGAAGATCATCGTCGGCGGCTTCGATGGGGACACCGCCGCTCTGGAGGCACTGAGCAAGGGTGTGTTCGACGTCACCGCGACACAGCAGACGCAGAAGATGGGCCGCGATGCGGTCGCCAATGCCGTCAAGCTCGTTGCCGGTGAGAAGGTGCCTGCCGTGCAGCTCATGGACGCCACGCTGACGACCAAGGAAAACGTGGCCGGCTTCATCGCCAACCATCCGTAATCGTACCGAAATCTTGAGGAGGTGTGCCGTGACTGAGCCCGTTCTTTCCTTAAGGGGCATATCCAAACGCTACGGACCGCTTCAGGTGCTGAAGAATGTCGGCCTTGATGTCTATCCGGGTGAAGTCGTCGCGCTTCTCGGTGAAAACGGGGCTGGCAAGTCGACATTGTCGGGCATTATCGCCGGATCACGCACGCCCTCCGAGGGAACAATGACATGGCTGGGGCAGCCCTATGCCCCAGCCACTCCACGCGAGGCGATCGATAAGGGTGTCGTCCTGATCCATCAGGAATTGCAGCTCCTGCCGCATCTTTCGATCGCCGAAAATGTCTTTATCGGGCGGTGGCCAATGAAGAACGGGGCTGTCGATCGTCCCCAGATGATCCGGCGCGCGCAGGAGCAGCTTGCGCGCCTCAACCTGCATATACCGGCGACGCGAAAGGTCGCCGGCCTGTCGACGGCCAACCAGCAGCTCATCGAAATCGCCAAGGCATTGGCGCTCAATGCCAAGCTGCTGATCCTCGACGAGCCGACCGCCGCTCTTGGCGGCGCGGAAACGGAGGCGCTGTTCGAACAGGTAAGAAAACTCCGCTCCGAAGGCGTCGGCATTGTCTACATTTCCCATCGCATGGAAGAGATCAAGCAGATCACCGATCGCATCGTCGTCTTGCGCGACGGAGAACGCGTCCAGGAATTTGCCGACAGCGCGACACCCGTTCGCACGATCGTCGAGAGCATGGTCGGCCGCTCGCTGGACCGAATGTTCCCGGCCCTTCCAGAGCCGACGGATCGCCCTGTCCTGCAGATCGATGGACTGACCTCGCCTGATGGTTCCTTCCGAGATGTGACGTTCGACGTTCGGGCTGGTGAGATTCTCGGCATCGCCGGGCTGGTCGGTGCCGGCCGCACGGAACTCGTGCGTGCCATTTCCGGGGCAGATCCGATTAGCGCCGGCTCGATAAGGCTCGAGGGCGAAGAGCTTAAGCTTCGCGATCCCGCGGATGCGATTGCCAAGGGCATCGTGATGGTGCCGGAGGATCGCAAGGAACAGGGCCTCGTCGTCGGTCATCGCATCAGCGAGAACATCATCTACGCCAATCTCGACAAGCTCGGCGGGCGATGGATCACATCGCGCATGAAGCGTGCCTTTGCGGAGAAGGCGGTGGCGAAGTTCGGCGTCAAGGGCCGTGCCGAGCAATATGCGTCCGACCTGTCGGGCGGCAACCAGCAGAAGGTCGTCATCGCAAAATGGCTGATGCGTGATCCCAAGGTCGTCGTCCTCGATGAGCCGACCCGAGGTATCGATGTCGGCGCCAGAGCAGGCATCTATGACATCATCGTCAATCTCGCCAAGCAGGGGGTGGCGGTCATTGTCGTCAGCTCCGACCTCGAGGAGGTTCTTGGCGTCTCCAACCGTATTCTCGTGCTTGCCCAGGGCAAGCAGGCGGGCATTCTCAATCGTGACGAGGCGAACGACGTCTCGGTCATGGAACTTGCGACAATCTAGAGCATTTCCGGGAAAAGCGCGCATCGGTTTTCCGCCCGGAATGCGTAAAGAAACAACAACATAGGGCATTTTCGCGATTCGAAGAAAAGCGGAAACGCTCCAGGCAAACAGAAAGGAAGAGCGTTGTCCGACATCACTCTGAACGCCCCGAAACTTTTCGATCTCAAAGGACAGGTCGCGCTCGTGACTGGAGCCGGAAGCGGGATCGGGCAGCGTATCGCAATCGGCCTTGCCCAATGCGGCGCCGATGTCGCACTTCTTGACCGTCGCTCCGACGACGGTTTGGCGAACACGGCTTCGCACATCAAGGCGGCCGGTCGCCGCTCCATCCAGATTGCGGCCGATGTCACCAGCAAGTCCTCTCTCGGGGAGGCAGTTGCCCGTACCGAAGCGGAACTCGGCGCACTGACGCTTGCCGTCAATGCCGCCGGTATCGCCAACGCCAATCCTGCCGAGGAGATGGAGGAAGACCAGTACCAGACATTGATGGACATCAATCTGAAGGGTGTTTTCCTGTCGTGCCAGGCGGAAGCGCGCGCCATGCTGAAAAACGGTCGTGGATCGATCGTCAACATCGCCTCCATGTCCGGCGTCATCGTCAATCGCGGCCTGAACCAGGCCCATTACAACGCTTCCAAGGCCGGCGTGATCCACATGTCGAAGTCGCTCGCGATGGAATGGGTCGGCCGCGGTATCCGCGTCAACACCATATCGCCGGGATATACCGCGACGCCGATGAATACGCGTCCGGAAATGGTTCATCAGACTAGGCTGTTCGAGGAGCAGACACCGATGCAGCGCATGGCAAGTGTCGATGAGATGGTCGGTCCCGCCGTCTTCCTGCTGTCGAATGCCGCGAGCTTCGTGACGGGCGTCGACCTGCTCGTCGACGGCGGCTTCTGCTGCTGGTGATGCGATGAAGAAACTGATTGCAGGTAACTGGAAAATGAACGGTCTCGCGTCCTCCTTGGCAGAGATCGAGGCGCTGAAGGGAATAGCGGGTGAGGCGGCGTGCGACATCGTCGTCTGCCCCCCCTTTACGCTGGTGGAAAAGGCGGCCGAATGTGCAGCGAGTTCGGCGATTGCCGTCGGCGCGCAGGATTGCCATGCGCAGAACGCGGGTGCCTACACCGGAGACGTTTCCGCCGAGATGCTCGCTGAAATCGGCGCTCGCTTTGTGATCTTGGGACATTCCGAACGCCGCACCGCCTACAGGGAAATGGATGCCGCAGTCGCGGGGAAGGCTATCGCAGTCCACAAGGCGGGATTGACGAGCATTATTTGCGTTGGCGAGACGCGCGAAGAACGGGACGAGGGACGCGCGATCGAAGTCGTTCGTGCCCAGCTTGAGGGATCAATTCCCGACACAGCGACCAATGCGAACATGGCGATCGCCTATGAACCGGTATGGGCGATCGGAACCGGATTGGTTCCGACCCTTGAGCAGATCGAAGAGGTGCATTCGTCCATCCGGCGGATGCTAGAGACGCGGCTGGGAGAAGAGGGGCATGATGTCAGGATTCTCTACGGCGGTTCGGTCAAGGCGTCGAATGCAAAGGCAATCTTCGGCGTTTCCAACGTCGACGGCGCCTTGGTCGGAGGCGCATCCCTGAATGCATCGGAGTTTGCCGGGATTATTTCGGCTGCCGTTTGAAGTCGCCAGCAACAGACATCGCGATCGGCCCTGGAGTCGACGTCTGGCGTGGCTGTCACCGCGAAAGGAATAGAAAATGCAACGCTTCGAAAACAAGACCGTCGTCATCACCGGCGCGAGCCGCGGCATTGGCGCGGCGATCGCCAGGCGGTTCGCGCGCGAGGGCGGCAATCTCGTGGTCTCGGCCAATGAGGATTCCGTCCATGCGATCGCTGACGCGATTAGGGGTGACGGCGGAAAGGCTATTTCCTTCGTCGGCGACGTGACCGACAAGGCCAGTGTGAAGGGTCTTTACGAGGCGGCCGAGACGGCTTTCGGCGCCGTCGGTGTTTCCATCCAGAATGCCGGCATCATCACCATTGCCCGCGTCGAGGACATGACCGAGGGTGAATGGGACAAGGTCATGGCCGTCAATACCAAAGGCGTTTTCCTCTGCGCCCAGGAGGCGATCGCCCGCATGCGCAAGCATGGCCGTGGCGGCCGCGTCATCAATACAGCCTCCGGCCAGGCGCGCGACGGCTTCATCTACACGCCGCACTACGCGGCATCGAAGATGGGTGTCGTCGGCATAACCCAGAGCTTGGCAAAGGAAGTCGCGACCGAGGGCATTACCGTAAACGCCTTTTGTCCCGGCATCATCGAAACCGACATGTGGGCCTACAACGACCAAGCATGGGGCAAGCTGCTCGGCAATTACGGTCCCGGCGAGCTCATGAAGGAATGGGTCGAAGGCATTCCGATGAAGCGGGCCGGGTCGGGCGAAGACGTTGCAGGTCTCGTCACTTTTCTTGCCAGCGACGATGCGGCCTATATCACTGGGCAGACGATCAATGTCGATGGCGGCCTGATCATGTCGTAGTTCGACAATGGGAAACGGTGCGTTCATCGGGCGGATCGGATTCCCGACAATTCGGTGATCAATGCCTCTTGCGGAACGAGGCATTGATCTCTTATCTTTTACATGTTCTCAGGGCGGGGTGTAATTCCCCACCGGCGGTATGGGGAGCTTCCTCGAGCCCGCGAGCGCCTTCCGGTTTTCGGAAGGGTCAGCAGATCCGGTGAGATGCCGGAGCCGACGGTCATAGTCCGGATGGAAGAGAGCAACGCAGGAGACGCTGCTTCATCGTGGCGTTCGCATGCTTGTTCGCCCAAGGGAAAATGGTGGCTTTGACCGGCCACGCACGCCGTTTTAAGCGGCAACCCTTGAAAGGCAGGAAAATGACAATTTCGAGAATTGAAGATGCGATCGCCGCGATTGCGCGGGGAGAGATCATCATTGTCGTAGATGATCGCGACCGCGAAAACGAAGGCGATCTGGTGATTGCTGCGGAAGCGGTCACGCCGCAGGCAATCGCTTTCATGATGAACCATGCCCGCGGTCTCATCTGCGTTCCGATGGAGGGCGAGAGGCTCGACGAACTCGATATTCCGCTGATGGTGCCGCGCAACACCGAAGTCCTGAAGACCGCGTTTACCGTTTCGGTCGACTATATTCCGGAAACCACGACCGGAATATCTGCCGCCGACAGAGCGGCGACCGTTCGTGCCCTCGTCAGAGACGGATCGCGTCCGGAGGAATTTGCCCGGCCCGGTCATATCTTCCCGCTTCGCGCGCATCCAAACGGCGTTCTGTCGCGCCCGGGCCATACGGAAGCAGCCGTGGATCTTGCAAGGCTTGCCGGCCTTTCGCCGGCCGGCGTCATCTGCGAAGTGGCAAATGACGACGGCACGATGGCTCGTCTTCCGGAGCTCGAAGTTTTCGCCGAGCGGCATGGCCTCCATCTTGTTACGATCGAGGATCTCATCGCCTACAGGGCTGCGAGCGCTCCCTTCAAGGCTGCCTGATCGCTTTCGGATACCGGCTCGCGGGTGAATGCTTATGGCAAGGCTCTCCTACGCCCCTTGAGAACTCAGGAGAGCCTTCTTCAACCGGTGAATATGTCCGGCGCCAATTCCGCAGCAGCCGCCGACCATCGTCGCGCCAGCGTCGACCCATGAACAGGCGAAACGTGAATAGGCATCGTCGTTCAGATCCTCTCGGGTCGCGTGAAGGCCCTCGTTGGCAGCGGACTCGCCTTGTTCTCCCTCGAAGGCATTGGCATAGACGCCGATCTGCAGATTGTTGCCGGCTTGCTTGAAAATCTCCGCAGCAGCATCGATGGCCTTTCGCATGACTTCCGGTTTGCTGCAGTTGAAAAGAAGCGCGTCAGCGTCGGACGCCGCCGCCCACCGAGCCGCATCCTCGACGGCTTCGCCGGATCGAAGCTTGGGAGAGGCGCCATCCCTTTGCGCGGCGTCATCCGCGAGCGTGAAGGAGATCCAGAACGGCTTGCCGGTTTCAGCGACTGCAGTCCGAACTGCCTCTCCTTCTGCGATCAGGCTGAGGGTTTCGCCGAGCCAGACATCGACATAGGGATCAAGGTTTTCGACCAGGACCTTGAGATAATCCTGTACCTTTGACGGATCGAAATTCTGCGGCTCGTAGGACCCGAAGATCGGGGGCAGTGAACCGGCGACTAGGATTTTTCGATCCTTGCAGGCGTCCGCGGCGTTGCGCGCCAGCCGTCCGGAAAGGGCGATGAGGTCGGCTCCTTCCTTCCAGAACCGCTCCTCGCCAATGTGGAAAGGGACGAGCGCATAGCTGTTCGTTGTAACGACGTCCGAGCCGGCGGCGATGAATTCGTCATGGACCTGCCGGACGATCTCGGGCGAATTGACGAGCGCCAGCGCCGACCATTCCGGCTGCTTCAATTCTGCGCCGAGACGCAACAGTTCGCGGCTCATGCCGCCATCAAGGACCAACAGTTTGTTCATGGATGGAATCTCCAGAATGGCTCGGATCTGCGGAGAGGTTTCATCTCTCCCTCGCGCCGTGGGTTAACGCCGCACCGGCACCTGAGCTTCCAGAAAGCGGAAACTTCGCGCGATGATGGCTGTAAGAATGAGATAGAAAACGGTAACGACGATCAGCGGTTCGTAGACGAGCAGCGTGTCCTGGCGAACCTTGGTGGCAACGGCATAGAGATCCATTACCGTCACCGTGAAGGCGAGCGGTGTCGCCTTCAGCTGCATGACGATTTCGCCGCCGATCGTCGGCAATGCAATGCGAATGGCGCGCGGCAGCCAGATGCGCCGCGTCAGCGTGAAGGGACGCATGCCGAATGCGCGGCCGGCTTCCAGCTCGCCTTTCGGGACGGCGAGCAATGCGCCGCGCAAAACCTCCGCCTCGTAGGCCGCGTAGTTCAGCGTGAAGCTGACAGCCGCGAAGAAGAAGCCTTCGCGCAGGATCGGCCAGAACAGGCTCTGGCGGATTCCCGGGATCATTGGCAGAAGAGAGCCGACGCCATAATAGAGCAGCCAGAGCTGTATCAGCAGCGGCGTGCCCCGGAAGAAGGTGCAGTAGCCACGGGCGAGGATTCGCACGAGAGGGCCGCCGCTGACCTGAGCGAAGGCAAGGCCGATCGCGATGATGAAGCCGAAGACGACCGAGATCGCAAGCAGCGATAGCGTTTGCACGGCTCCCGTCAACAGAAGCGGCCAATAGGATGATATCCATGAGAAGGTCATGCCAGCACTCCTCACGCAAGCTTCGGTTGGCCGCGCCGCACCCGCCGCTCGACGAGATTGAATATGACATTCGAGACGAGTGTGAGAGCGAGATAGATGAGGGCGGATGCCAGGAAGAAGATGAAATAGTGCTTGGTGCTCGCACCGGCGAGACGCGTGGCGAGGGCCAGTTCCTGGTAGCCGACCACCGCGACGAGAGCGCTGTCCTTCGTCACCGACATCCACAGATTGGCAAGGCCCGGCAAGGCATTCGGCAATAGCGCAGGCAGGATGATGCGGCGGAAGCGCAGGCGTGGTCCCATGCCGAAAGCTTTTGCCGCCTCGATCTGTCCGACAGGGATTGCAAGGATCGCACCGCGCAGCACCTCAGTCATATAGGCGCCCTGCACGAAACCGAGCACGGCAACCGCGACCGCAAAGCCGTTCAATTCGAAGGCGGGCAGATTGAGCACGGCGAGGAGGCGATTGAGGCCATCCACTCCCGCATAATAGAGCCCGACAATCAGAATCAGCTCCGGGACTGCGCGGACGGCGGTCGTATAGAGCTCGAGCAGAAGGCGGAGCGGCCTGATGCCGGAAAGCTTGCCCAGCGCACCGCCGGTACCAAGCAGAAGGCCTATCAGAAAAGCGCCCGCAGAGATGGCGACCGTGGAGACGGCACCAGTCAGGAGCACGCCACCCCATCCGGGCGGATAGGGGGAGAGCAGATCCAGAATGCCTTGTTGGGAGGTCGCCATCGCCGCGATCGTTTACTTGGCGCCGTAGATATCGAAATCGAAATACTTCTTGCTGATTTCGTCGTACTTGCCGCTGGCACGTACCGCGGCGATCGCGGCGTTGAGCTTTGCCTTGAGTTCGGTGTCTTCCTTGCGAAGGCCACCCGAAACGCCAGCTCCGAGGACTTCCTTGTCGTCGGCGACATCGCCCATCTTGGCGCAGCAATCCTTGCCGCCATCGCTTTTCAGGAAAGCATCGAGAGCAAGGGAATCGCCAAAGACATAGTCGATGCGGCCGGCGGCAAGATCCTGAAACGCCTCGTCGAGCGTCTGATAGGTCTTCTCGTCGGCGACCTTGGCAAAATACTTCTTGTAATATTCCGACTGGATGGTCGAGACCTGGATGCCGATGGTCTTGCCCTTGACATCGTCGGCGGTTGCGCCCGGCTTCTGGTCCTTCGGGCCGATCAGCGTGCTGGGCGTATTGTAATATTTGTCGGTGAAATCGATAACTTTCGAGCGCTCGGCGGTATTCGACATCGATGACCAGATCACATCGAACTTCTTGCTCTGAAGTGCCGGGATGAGGCCGTCCCAGGAAAGCTCGACGATCGAGCATTTCTCCTTCATCTCATCGCAAACCGCGTTCATCATGTCTATTTCCCAGCCCTGCCATTTGCCGGAAGCATCCTTGGCGAAGAAGGGCGGATAGGATTCGTTCATGATGCCGAAGCGAACTTCCGCATGAGCGGTCATGGAAGAGAGCGTAAGGGCAAGCCCGACAACTAAGGTTGAAATCAGTTTCATGTAAGGGATTCTCCTAATGGTTTTGTCTGCGAATGGGATGGGGATCAGGACGTCAGCATGCCGGTAAACTCCCGACAGCGAGAGCTGATCGGAGCGTCGAAGATCTGCCGGGGCGGGCCTTCCTCCTCGATCCGTCCCTGATGCAGGAAGAGGACGTGGTTCGAGACATCGCGGGCAAAGCGCATCTCGTGCGTGACCAACAGCATGGTCCGGCCCTCCTCGGCGAGGTCGCGGATGACTTTGAGGACTTCGCCGACCAGTTCGGGATCGAGTGCCGATGTCGGCTCGTCGAAGAGCATCACCGCCGGATCGATGCAAAGCGCTCGCGCGATCGCTGCCCTCTGCTGCTGGCCACCGGAGAGGAAGGCCGGATGGGCACCGCGCTTGTCGTAAAGCCCGACTTTGTTGAGAAGAGCCTCAGCCTTTTCGATCGCCTCGCGACGGGGCACACCCAGGACATGCACCGGGGCCTCGATGATGTTTTCGAGAACGGTCATGTGAGCCCAGAGATTGAAGCTCTGGAAAACCATGCCGAGCCCGCTGCGCATCCGCTCGATCTGCCGCCAGCTTTTCGGCTGCATCTGTCTGTGGCGCCCCTGCTTCAGCGCGACTTCCTCGCCGTTGACGATGATGCGGCCGCGATCGGGCATCTCAAGCAGGTTTATGCATCGCAGAAACGTGCTTTTTCCGGAACCGGAGGAGCCGATGATGGAAATCACGTCCCCCTGATTGGCGGAGGTTGAAACGCCCTTGAGGACCTGATGTGACCCAAAGCTCTTGTGAAGATCTTCCACGCAAAGCGCCTGGGAGGACAGCGCTGTCATATAGAATTCCGATGAAAAACAATTTGCGGAGAATATCGCGAAGAAGGGCGGAATTTGCGCGCAATTTTAGATCATTTTGCACAAAAAATGCAAAAATGTATTTCTTGTGCATCTTTTATGATAGAATAGAGATGTCGTCATTTGATTTCATAGGCGGCCAGAGGAGTGGGAATGGAAAATCTGGATCGGTTTGATCGCGATATTCTCGACATCGTCCAACGCAATTGCCAACTCACTGCCGAAGCCATCGCCGAGGAGGTCGGCCTTTCGACCTCCGCCGTGCAGCGGCGCCTGAAAAGGTTGCGCGAGGACGGCATCATCAAGGCGGAAATTGCGGTCGTCGACCGCAAGGCGACCGGGACGCCGATGGTGTTCATCGTCGGCATGGAGATCGAGCGCGACAACTACGATGCACTTGCCAAGTTTCGCCTTTGGGCGGAAAAGCAGGATCATATCCAGCAGGTCTATTATGTCACGGGCGCCGTCGACCTCATCGCCATCGTCACTGCGCGGGATGTCGAGCACTATGACGATCTCGCCGCCGTCATTATGGCAGAGAATCCACAGATCCGGCGCATGCATACGAATGTGGTCTTGCGCGACGTCAAGCTTGGTCTATTTGTCCCGCTGGCCAATGGTAGTTAGGCCGACTAACGAGCGCCGTCTCGTTCATCGAGGTGATGCTTGCATTGACTTGCCTTGTATCTCTGCACGCAGAGCCGCCTATTTTTAGATCAAAATTACGCTTTCGGTGCGGCAGGACAGTCGGCCTGCCGCACACGTGCTCAAGAGTTCGAACCGCGTCCTTGCTCTTTTGCTGAAACGGGCCTTGCCTATGATTCACGCCTCATCCAGGTTCGATTTGAAGGTCGCTGGACTTATGAGATCGCTTCGGCAATCAGAACTTGTAGCTTGCACCCAGTAGCACTTTGTTCTGTGTGGCGCTGAAGTCGCCGATGTTCGACCCGAAATCCTTTTTGCCGAAATCCGAGTAGCGGTATTCACCACGAACCGTGATATTGTCGGTAATGGCGTGTTCAAGACCACCGCCGGCGGTCCAGCCGATCAGGATATCGTCCTTCTTTCCGACGCCTGCGACATTTACCTTGCCGCCGGCGGCCGCTACACCGGCTGTTGCGAAAACGAGCGTGCGGTCGAGCGCATAGCCGATGCGGGCCCGCCCGGAAGCGTCCCATTCGAGGTTCGCCTCTTTCTTGTTGTCGAAGTTGTAATTGAAGTCATTCTCGATGCCGTAGACGATGTTTCCGGACTGGAAATTATAGCCTGCGTGGATGCCGGCCGCCCCGCTGTCGATGTTCTCGTTCGATCCGAGATAGCTGCCCTGGTTCCAGGAGTAGCCGCCCTGAGCGCCGAGATAAAATCCGGACCAGCTAAAGGAGGAGGGCACTTGGTCAACGGCAGGCGGTGCCGGCTCCTGATAGGTCAGGTCGGCCGCGAAGGCCGGCGCCGTGGATGAAAGGGCAAGGGCCGCCAGCGCTAACAGTCTGATCCGCATAGTCATTCCTCATGGTGGTGTTGTCACGTAAACCCCGCATCAGCATTTGCAGCGTAGGGACGGCAGCATGACAATGTCTGCCATCAGCTACAAGCGCCATCGTTTCCCACCGCAGATCATCGCGCATGCGGTCTGGCTCTATTACCGGTTCCCGTTGAGCCTGCGCCTAGTCGAGGAAATGCTGATGGAGCGCGGCATCGTGGTCTCCTACGAAACGATCCGCCGCTGGGGCAAGAAGTTTGGGGCCGATTATGCTCGCCGGTTGCGCCGCAAACAGCCTAGCCGCGATGACATCTGGCACCTGGACGAAGTCGTTATCACCATTGCTGGCCGAAAATACTGGCTATGGCGCGCTGTCGATCAGGACGGATATGTGCTCGATGAGATCGTTCACAACCGCCGCAACGCCAAGGCGGCCAGGCGATTGCTAACACGCTTACTGAAGAAACAGGGCGCCGCACCGAAGCGAATAATCACCGACAAGCTGCGCTCGTATGGAGCGGCCAAGCGTCAGGTGATGCCGGACGTCGAACATCGGTCACACAAAGGATTGAACAACCGCGCTGAGAATTCCCATGTGCCGCTGCGAAAACGAGAGCGGGTGATGCAAGGATTCCGATCGCCAGGAAGCCTGCAGCGTTTCGTCTCGATCTTCTCGGCTCTGCGAAATCTCTTCGTTCCACCTCACTCGAAACGCTCCGCTCTCGCAACGCATATTCACCGCCTGCGGGCCATGGCGGAGTGGAAAGCCGTGACCGCAATAAGCTGACAACAGCGTCGAAGGCCCCCAGCGCGTTCATAGTCAGACAACGTGACATCGCCTTGTCGAGGGCAAAAGCCGCTCCTCAATCTCCTGATTTCGTGGGCCCAGCGACTTTTTTATTGAGGGTCGTCGATTCTGATCCCTTTCAAGGCGAGCATCTCGACAGCGGCGCTATACTATGCTCGAGAAATTAGTATAAGGAGGATCACGGTGGGTGGTGCCTTGTATTGGAGTAGCGGAGGCGGGCAGAGTCCGCTGGGGAAAAGTCGCCGAGCTTGCTTGCTGGTCGTAATTATACTAGATTTGTGAAAAAGATATAGAGGCCGCCGTGATTAAGCAGATTGACTTCATGTTTCGCACCATGGTCGCGGAACTCCAGCAACGGGCATTTGATGATGATTGGGCGGAAGACTTCCCCCCATCGGGTAGATTCGTGCCGGTGGCAGTTGATGGTCGGCGTTACTGGTATTTCGACCAACCCGACGGTGAGGGTGGGCAGAAGCGCCGGTATGTCGGGCCTGCCGACGACCCCTTGATTTCGGAACGGGTCGAAACCTTCAAGGGTGAGAAGTCAGACTATAAGGCTCGCCGCAAGTACGTTTCCACGCTAACGCGCGAAGCCGGTCTGATTGCCGCTGATCGCTTTACCGGCGATATCGTACAGGCGCTTGCCAAGGCCGGTCTCTTCCGGCTACGCGGTGTTCTCATCGGCACTGTCGCGTTTCAATGCTACTCGGCATATCTCGGCATCCGTCTGCCTTCGGCGGCGATCCTAACAGGTGATGCAGACCTAGCCCAGGATTTCGCGATCTCCGCGGAGGTGGCGGATTCGCTGCCGCCGATCCTCGATCTCCTAAAAGGGCTTGATCCAACATTCCGCCCAGTGCCGCATATCAGCGGCAGCTCTCGATCTCATGCTTTCCGGAATCAAACCGGTTACAGGGTCGAGTTCATGACGACAAACAGGGGGGCCGAAGAATATTCGGACAAACCCGCCAACATGCCCGCTCTCGGCGGCGCGTCAGCCGAACCGCTGAGATTCATGGATTTCTTGATCCGCGATCCCGTTCGTTCGATCTTGCTACATGGTGCCGGTATCTCAGTTGTTATCCCTGATCCTTGCAGGTACGCGGTGCACAAGCTTATCATTGCCGGTCGCCGCCAGAATGACGCCGGCGGCCAGGCCAAACGGGATAAAGACCTTAGACAAGCAGGAATACTATTCGACGCGCTGCCGGTCACGGGCCATGGACCATCACTGGCTGACGCTCTGGAAGAGGCATGGGATCGCGGGCCTGCTTGGAAGCTGGCAATCTCGGAAGCAGCCGAAACCATGCACAAGGAATATTGGGGCGCTATCGATCGAATGGTTGGTATTCTCAAGAGATAAAGGTTAGGCCTGCTCGAAAAGGCGGGCCCTATGGCAACGCTCATTCGTATCAGGTTGCGCTCGGCCTAACCTTTCTCTGACTCAGCTCTTCATTCCGCTTTCCAGTCTTGGTTCGAAATCTTGGCGGCCAACGCTGGCTGTCCTTCAGAAGAAAGCGACCAGTGCTGCTGCAGGACATCAGGCCTAGGCGAAAAGTAAATGAAATCAACAGGGCGTTGTGACCTTATAAGAAGTAATGGTTCATATCCGTTCAAGAGCATTAAACAGCTGAACGGCGTCGTGGTTCTCGGGGAGGGCATTAATATCAAACACTTCCATTCCGCCTCAGGCTTCTGATTGTGTAGCGGTAGTGCCGTTATTTGTCGCGTCGAGATCAGCTCGGATGATGTCGGCCGTTTTCTCATAATGAAGTTGCAGCAGACGTTCGGCTTCTGCGGTATCTCGATCGAGCACGGCTTTCAGGATGGCTGCATGTTCGTCATTGACCTTGCGCACGCGAAAGGCTTTGCGGATCGAAAGCGCTCGATAGCGGTAGAGCCGATCGGCAAGCTGCTCGCAAAAGCCTATCAACGGTTTTGATCCACAGCCTCCAATCAGCAACGCATGGAAAGCGCGATGAAGCCTTTCCCATTCCGGATTGTCCTCGAACTGTTCCGCATTAAGCGAACGCGGCGTGCGCTCCAGCCGGTGATGGGCGACCAAAAGCGCCTCTTCCCAGTCGGGAGTTGCGTTCGTCATGGATTCCCGCAGGGCCAGCGTCTCCACCCAGCAACGTGTTTTCGTCAGCTCGTACAATTCGTCCAGACTGATGGGTTTGACGAAGAAGCCGCGCTGTTCCTTTCCGATGACGAGATCTTCTGTCGTCAATCGGTTCAGCGCCTCGCGCAACGGAGTCTGGCCGGCATCGTAATACTCGATCAGGAAGCGCAGCTGAAGCTTTCGGCCAGGCTCCAGGCGCGTCGAGAGAATGTCGGCCTTCAGCCGCTCATAGATGCTGGTTGCCAATGTCGCGGGGCTTTCAGCCCCTTTCTTCAGCAGGTTGACGTTCATGGTGCTCTCTGGCTTGCAAATCGCTTTTATATACATGAGGAAGCGGCAACGCAAAATTTATAAATTTTATCTTTACGTGGAAAAGTTTGTACATTATCACAGCTCTTAACGAGGGAGGGCTCAATGAGCGGAACGGAAAAGCCAGCGTCAGGCGCCTTTGCGAACGGCTGCGCTTGTTGCGGCATTGATATCCACTGTCACGTGGTGCCCGCACGCTTTCCGCTTGCGACAGGGAATGCTCCCATCCGCGGCTGGCCCTCGATGGTTGCCGCGGGTGCTTGTCACGCAACGGTCGTTATCGACGACAAGTCTTATCGCACGGTCAGCGATGCCTGCTGGGTGGCCGAAAGGCGGCTGGAGGAGATGGACAGGACCGGTATCCGCATCCAGGCTCTGTCTCCCATGCCTGAGCTCTTCGGCTATTGGATCGAAAAGACTGCGGCCCACGACCTTGTCCGATACGTCAACGATGCGATCGCCGTGATGATCGGGCAGGGCGGGTGTCGTTTCGTTGGGCTCGGTGGCCTTCCTCTTCAGGATATTGATCTTGCGATTTCCGAGTTGCATCGCCTCGTCGGCGAACTCGGTTTTCGTGGCGTCGAGATTGGCAGCAATATCAATGGCGTGCCGATCGGTGATCCTCGTTTCCATCCCTTTTTTGCGGAGGCGGAGAAGCTGAATGCAGCTGTCTTCGTGCACGCCGTGCGGCCGATTGGCATGGACCGTCTCGTTGGGCCAGCGCCGCTTCAGCAGGTGCTCGGCTATCCGACCGATGTCGGATTGGCGGCAGCATCCGTGATCACCGGCGGGTTGCTTCAGAAATTCCCGAAACCGCGGATCGCCTTCAGCCACGGTGGCGGCACGTTTGCCTCGCTGCTGCCGCGGCTGGAGCGGGGCTATTCGACCTTCCCGGCTATCAACGAAATCATGCATGAGAGCCCTGCCGCGCAGGCGCGGCGTCTCTATGTGGATTCGTTGGTTTTCGATGCGGACATGCTGCGCCGCCTTGTCACCGTCTTCGGCGAGGAGCGCATAATGATCGGCACCGACTATCCCTTCAATTTCCGCGAGAAAGAGCCTGTCGCTTGCGTCGAGGAAGCGTTTGCGGATGCGAGTTTGTGCGAGCGCCTGACATTTGCGAATGCGCGCGCTTTCCTGGGTTTGGATGAGGTTTGATCCTATGACTGAATTTCCTGTCATCGCTTTGCGCAGCGTCGAACTGGGTACGCCCGATCTCGCGTCGTCTGTCGACTTTTATACCCGCGTCTGGAGCTTGGATGTCGTCGCCGAAGTGGAGGGTAAGGTTTTCCTGGCGGCAACGGGTGCTGATTTTCATGTGTTGGAGCTAAAGCAAAGCAACCGTTCGGAATTGCGCAAGATCAGTTTTCGCGTCGGTTCGGCTGAAGCGCTGGCGTCGCTTTTCGCAAAGATGGTTGCCGCAGGCTGTATTGTCCTGCGCGACATCGGACCGGCCGATGGTCCGGCCGACGGCGAGCGTTTCGTCATCCGCGAGCCGCAAGGCGCTGTGCTGGAATTCGTACACGGCGACCGCCGCAAGCATGGCCGCGTGGTTCCCACCCGGCCGGAACGTCTGGCGCATGTCAACATCAACAGCGCTGATATCGAGGCGCTTTCGGACTTCTATCGTAACGTCCTCGGCTTCCGCCTGACGGACCGGTCGAAGCCTATGGCTTTCCTGCGCTGCAACGACGACCATCATGCGGTCGTGCTGGCCGAAGCACGGGTCAATGGGCTGAACCATGTCGCCTTCCTGATGCCCGACCTCGAATCCGTCATGCGAGGTTCTGGCCGCGTCGTCGATCACGGCTATCCGATCGGCTGGGGTGTGGGACGGCATGGACCGGGCGACAACGTCTTTGCCTATTTCGTCGACCCGCAAGGCGTAGTGATCGAATATACCGCCGAAGTTCTGCAGGTGGACGACTCCTATCGCTTCCGAGGACCTGAGGAATGGGTCTGGCCGCCCGGCCGGACAGATCATTGGGGCATTGCGCCTCCCAAAAGTGACGCCTGCAAGACGGCACAGATTTCCATCGGCTTTTCCGGCGCCTGATGCGCCCAATAGACATTTGCAGAGGCATGCCTGTGACGAACGATAACGATATTTCGAACTCTTATGACGTGCTGGTGGTCGGCTTCGGCCCGGCTGGAGCCGTGGCCGCCGGCATGCTCGGCACGCGAGGCCATTCCACGCTCGTCGTCGATCGGTTGACCGGTATCTATGACAAGCCGCGCGCTATCGCGCTCGACCACGAAATCCTGCGCCATTTCGACAATATGGGCATTGCCGACGAGGTGCTTCCCCATATCGCGCCGTTCACCGCCTCCCAGCACTTCGGCGCAGAGGGGCAGCTCATCCGTCGTATCGACATGGTGCCGGAACCGTATCCGCTCGGCTACACCCCGAGCATGGTGTTTACCCAGCCTCCGGTCGAGGCCGTGCTGAGACGGCATGCCGAGAGCTTCGACTGCGTGAAGATAGAACTTGGCACGGAAATGGTCGATCTCGATCCTCAGGGGAATGAAGTGGTCGCGACGCTGCGGGATTCGTCCGACAAGAGCCAGAGGATCGCAGCGAAATATGTGATCGGCTGCGACGGGGCGTGGAGCCGTGTGCGTGAACTGTCGGGAATGAAGCTCGAGGATCTCGTCTTCGACGAGCCGTGGCTCGTAGTCGATGTACAGGTACATGAAACCGCGCTGGGCAAGCTGCCGCAGACTTCGGCCCAGTTCTGCAATCCGGCGCGTCCGACCAGCTACATCATGGGGCCCAAGAATCACCGCCGCTGGGAAATCATGCTTCTGCCGGGCGAGGACCCACGCGAGATGGAAAAGCCCGACAATGTCTGGCGGCTGCTGTCGCCCTGGCTGATGCCGGAAGACGGCGAGCTGTGGCGGGCCGCCGCCTACCGCTTTCATGCGCTCGTTGCCGACGAATGGCGGCGGGGGAGGGTCATGATTGCCGGCGATGCCGCGCATCAGCAGCCGCCCTTTATCGGACAGGGCATGTGCCAAGGCCTGCGCGACGTTTCCAATCTCGTCTGGCGGCTCGACCGCATCCTAAAGGGGCAGTCTTCCGAAGCGCTGCTGAATACCTACACGGTGGAACGCAAGCGGCATGTGCAGACGCTGACCGGCAAGATCAAGGCGATTGGCCAGACGATCTGCGAACGCGATCCGGAAGCCGCCGCGGCGCGTGATGCCCGCATACTTGCTGAGGGCGGCGGTCGGCCTCTTACCATGACCCGGCAGGAAATCGTTCCGCCCATCGAGGATGGGCTGATCGCCGAAGAAGGCACGCCAGCGCGAGGATTGTTGTTCCCGCAGCCGGCAATCGTCGAAGACCCCGTTCCCCGCTTGATGGATGCCTTTACTGGACCGGAATGGCGGCTTGTGCTCGACGGCCGCCGGATCAGGATGGCCGAGGGAGAAGCGCTGGCCGAAGAGATTGACGGGATCGTGGTGAAGGCAGTTGTGCCTCAAGGCGATAATGCAGCCGATCCGGCCTCGCTCCGCGAAAAGGATGGCGTGCTCTCGGCCTGGTTCGACCGACACGGCGCGGTCGCAGCGCTCGTGCGCCCTGATCATTACGTTTTTGGTGCTGCCCGCAACGTTGAGGCGCTTCGCCAGCAGATTGCGGACCTGCGCGCTCGCCTTACATGAGTCCCGTGTCGGCAATTGCAGTTTTCTTTGAAGTTCTGGGAGGAACATATGTCTGAACCAACCATCGATACCGTCAGCAAATGGCGACCTTTTGCCGTCCTTATCCTGCTTTTCCTGTTCCAGACGCTGAACTTCTTCGACAAGCTCGTCTTCGGCCTGTCGGCCGTGTCGATCATGAAGGACCTCGGCATTTCGCCACAGCAATTCGGCCTGATCGGCAGCAGTTTCTTTCTTTTGTTCTCCATTTCGGGCGTTCTCGTCGGCCTGTTCGTCATCGGCCGCGTGCCGGTCAAATGGATCCTCGTCATTCTCGCGGCGATCTGGTCGATCGCGCAGATCCCGATCTACTTTACCAGCTCGGTGACGGTTCTGGTCGCCTGCCGCATCCTGCTCGGCCTCGGTGAGGGACCTGGGCTGCCGACGGCGTTGCATGCCTGCCATAACTGGTTCAGCCCGCAAAAGCGCAGCGTGCCGAGTGCCGTCGTGCTGCAGGGCATCAGCGTCGGCCTGCTCGCCGGCGGACCGATCCTGACCTATGTCATCGTCAATTACGGCTGGCGTTCGGGCTTTCTGTTCTGCGGGCTGATCGGCGTTGCCTGGATCATCGCCTGGCTGCTCATCGGCGGCGAAGGGCCGCATGCCGTCGCGGAAAATGAAAAGGCTCGCGCCGTAGTGGGAGAGACCCCGATCCCAGCCCGCAAGCTCTGGCTCGACCCCACCGTGATCGGTGTCATCATCATGTCGACCATGTCTTACTGGATCGTCGGCATGTCGGCCACGTGGCTGCCGCCCTTCCTGCAGCAGGGCCTTGGCTATTCGCAGACCGAAACCGGCTCGATTATTTCGGCCGTCTATATCTTTCAGTCGCCGTTGTTGCTGATCGGTTCGTGGATCGCGCAGCGCATGCTTCAGAAGGGCGCCAGCAAACGCGCTTCCCTCGGTAGCGCTTCTGGCTATGCGCTTCTCGTCAGTGGATTGGCGTTGATCACCTCGGTTCATGTTAGCGGTCCATTACAACTGGCGCTGATCGCGATCGCTTTTGCTGCTCCAAGTCTGACTACGATATACGGCCCGATCACGCTCGGTAGCGTCGCGCCGGCGGTCCAGCGCGGCCGGCTGATCGTCGTGATCTATTCGGCAAATGCGGTGTCCGCACTCGCATCCAACACCATCACCGGCATGATCGTGCAGGCTGCCGGACCCGATCATGTCGCGGCCGGCTATGCAAATGCCATGCTGTTCACGGCCGCAATCCTCATCATCGGCGCAATTTCCGCCTTCGCGCTGATCTTCCCGGATCGCACCATCGAGCGCTTCGGCAAGTTGACGCGCTTCACCGATCATATGCAGCGGGTGTGAACGCGCCCGCCGCTCAGTCCGACCCCCAAAAGGAGCAAGAACCATGAGACTGTCCACCGTCAAGATCGCCGGACGCACGACCTGGGGCGTCATCGAGGACGATCGCTTCCTCGATGCCGGGGCGGTTCTCGCGTCGCGCTATGCCGATCTCAAATCGGCTGTAGCAGCCGGTTTTGCCGGCGTTGCCGAGGCCGCCGGTTCCGCTGCCGCCACGCCGCTAAGTGAAGTCGAATGGCTGCCGGTCGTTCCCAATCCCGACAAGATCCTCTGCGTTGGGCTGAACTATGAAATGCATCGCAAGGAAACGGGGCGTGCGGAGGTGGAAAATCCGACGATCTTTGCCCGCTATGCCAATAGCCAGACGGGCCATCTCGCCCCGATCGTGCGTCCGAGGGTCTCGACGGAACTTGATTTCGAAGGCGAACTGGCGATCATCATCGGCAAATCGGGTCGTTACATCGCCCGCGATGAGGCCCTGGGATATGTTGCCGGCTATGCCTGCTACAATGACGGTAGCTTGCGTGATTTCCAGCGTCATACGCATCAGTTCACACCGGGCAAGAACTTTCCCGACACCGGTGCTTTCGGGCCTTGGATGATGACGCCGGACGAACTTGGTCCGCTGCCCGATCTTCGCATTCAGACGCGTCTCAATGGGACGGTCGTGCAGGACGCGACCTTCGGCCAGATGATTTTCGATATTGCACGGCAGATCGAATATTGCTCCAGCTTCACGCGGTTGGAGCCGGGCGACGTCATTGTCAGCGGCACACCAGGCGGGGTCGGCGCCAAGCGGCAGCCGCCGCTGTGGATGAAGCCGGGAGATGTCGTGGAAGTGGAAGTCGACAGGCTCGGCGTTCTCAGCAATCCCATCGTCGACGAATTGCGTTAGTTTCTACTTACCAGTTTTGATTGTCAGCGGATGGGGATCGGCTGGCCGACTGGTTCCGCGGAAGCATGGGAAGTGGCGCGGTCTGCGCCCCTTCAATTTGCCGGGATCGATTGAAATTCTTTCGGGAGGGATGCCATGAAACAGTTCATTGCCTTATGCGCGATCGGATCGCTGCTCGCTTCAACAGCTTTGTCGCAGGAGCAACCCGCGCTTTCGGCTCGCATCGCCAAGACGCTGACCATTGACGGGCTTTCCTTCAAGGATCTCAATCGCAATGGCAAACTTGATCCTTATGAGAACTGGCGCCTCCCGGCTGCCGAGCGAGCGGCCGATCTCGGGATGGGCGGAGGCGACGCCGCTGCCGCACGCGCCGCGTGATGTTCTTGGGGTGATGAAGTGGAAAATTCCAGGTTCGAATGGCCTAATTTAACGGGGGCACGTCATTTCTGCGTGAACCACAAGGATAATGTTCATTATTTAGGCAACCTCGCCGTGCGCGGTGGCTAGAGCGACACCGTGTTTAATGCTCGATTGTGACATATCTTGGCATTAAGGACGTGGAGATTTGCTATGGTTGAACCAGCACTTTCGCAACCGGAGACCGATGCTCCCCGTACCGAGCGTTTTCATCTGATTCAAGCCGCCCCGACAGCGGGGACTATCGGTGCCGAAGCTCGCGAGCTCATCAAGTCTTCTGAAGATATCTTCGTCTTTGACCAGAGCGGGAGAAAATTGATCGACGGACCCGCAGGCATGTGGTGCATCAACGTCGGGCATCGCAACCAGGCCCTGGCGGACGCAATGCACGACCAGGCGATGTCACTGACCTACTCGACGCCATGGTATACAAGTAATGCGCCAGCGGAGAAGCTTGCGCAGATGCTCGCGGCGCGGGCGCCAGGCGATCTCAATCATGTGTTTCTTACAACAGGCGGTTCGTCCGCGGTCGAAACTGCGATACGGCTCGTGCAGTTCTACAACAATGTACGTGGTCTGCCGCAAAAGAAGTTGCTGGTATCCCGCCAAGGAAGCTACCATGGCTCGACCTACCTAACCGCATCGCTGAACGGCCGCCCCCGGGATCACGACTGGATGGATGGCGCAAGCGATCTCGTGAGAAAGCTGACCTGCCCTAACCCTTTCCATCGGCCTGCCAACCTGTCAGTGGAAGCCTTTGAAGATTTCCTCGTCGATGAATTTCGCTCGCTCATTGAGCACGAGAGTGCTGACCGGATCGCCGCCTTTGTTGCCGAACCGATTCAGGCAAGCGGCGGGGTCTTGATGTCGCCGCCGAGCTATCTCAGCCGCATACGTGCACTCTGCGCAGAGAATGACATCCTCTTTATTGCGGACGAGGTTGTAACAGCGTTCGGACGGCTCGGCCATATTTTTGCGTCGGAGGATGCGTTCGGGATCCGGCCGGATATGATAACCTTCGCAAAGGGTGTCACCTCAGGATATTTTCCCCTGGGTGGCGTCATGGTGTCGGAGCGTTTGTTCACCGAACTTCGCCGCTCAAACCATCCTAACGCCAATTTCGTGCATGGTCTGACCTATTCCAGCCACCCCATCGGCTGCGCGGTCGCAATCCGCAATATCGAACTACTGGAAGACGGCCTCCTCGAGCATGCGCGTGAAATCGGCCCCTATTTTCAGGAGCAGTTGCGAACACTGGAGGAACTTCCGCTCGTAGGCGAGGTCCGCGGCGCTGGCCTTATGGCGGGCATCGAATGTGTTGCCGACGCCAAAGCCGAAAATCCTCTCGATCTCGATCTGACTGTTGGTAAGCGGATCGACTTTCATTGCCAGGAGAATGGGCTTCTCGTCCGGCCCCTCATCAACATGTGCGTCATGTCGCCGCCGCTCACCATTAGCCGCGCGCAAATCGACATGATGACCGATGCGCTTCGCAAAGGGATTGAAGCGACGGCACGCGACCTGATCGACGAGGGGCTTTGGCGGCCGGCATGACCCGTTGGCTGCCTCCCTTTTAAGCAGAGGGGATGGCTAGACGAGAGGCAAGCAGCCAGCACAATCTTGAAGCCGCAACAGAGCATTCTCGAAAAGTCTGCAGCTTTCGAAATGGCGGAATCCCGGATTATAGAGCCGGAAAACTAGCGAGGGGAAAATGAGATTCACGGTCACATCCGCCGCATTCATTCTTGGCCTCAGCGCCACCGGCGCCCTGGCGGAAGGCAATCTCAACATCTACAACTGGGGCGAATACACTAGCCCTGAACTGATTGAAAAATTTTCAAAAGCATACAACGTCCATGTGACGTTGACGGATTTCGATTCCAACGATACGGCACTTGCAAAAGTGCGCCAGGGCGCCTCCGGATTCGATATCGTCGTTCCGTCGCAAAGCTTCATCCCGACCTATATTCAGGAAGGCTTGCTAGCTGAAACAAATCCGGGGCGGATGGAAAATGCCAAGAACCTTGAGGAGAGGTGGCGGGACCCGGCGTTCGACCCCGGCCGAAAATATTCCGTGCCGTGGCTCTGGTATACGAGCGGTATAAGCGTCAATACCTCCGTCTTCAAAGGCGACATAAACACCTGGAAGGTGATTCTGGATCCGCCAGACGAATTGAAGGGGAAGATCAATATCGTTCCCGAGATGAACGACATCATGTTTGCTGCGATCAAATTCGAAGGCGGGACATGGTGCACAGGCGACAAGGCTTTGCTCACCAAGGTTCGTGATCGCCTCATCGAAGCCAAGAAGAGCTGGCTGTCAATCGATTATGCCGGCATACAAAGAATGGCCACCGGGGATGTCTCGGCCTCTCTCGACTGGAGCGGTTCCGCGCTGAAGCGGCGTACCGAAAACCACAGCATTGCTTACGGCCTTCCGAGAGAAGGCTTCACCTATGGCTCAGACAATGTGGTGGTTCTGAAGAACGCTCCAAATCTGGAAAACGCCAAGCTCTTTCAAAACTTTATCATGGCGCCCGACAACGCAGCATTGAATTCGGTCTATGCCAAATATGGAGCAGCTATCATCGGCGCTGAGAAATACTACTCGGACGAGATGAAGGGTGCGCCGGAACTCGTCATTCCACCAGAAATGGAATCAAAGGGTGAGCTTTTGACGCTTTGCGATCCCAAGATCACGCAGCTCTACAGTCGCATCTGGCAGGACGTCCAGAAGTAATTCAGCGGGAACGACGGCGCGCTAACGATTTCCTTCATTCAGTTCGACGTCAGCGCGCGTGTTCCACCTGCTACATCGGCCCTCGCCGCGCGATTTATGTTGAGGACAATATGACAGGTGAGATTACACCGGACGTAGCTATTCGACTGAAAAAGTTAACCAAAACCTACGGTTCTGGGAATGGCACCGTCACCGCGGTCAAAAGTACCACGATTGACATCTTCAAAAATGAGTTTTTCACATTGCTTGGCCCGTCGGGTTGCGGAAAAACCACTCTGCTGCGGCTGATAGGCGGATTTGAATACCCGACAACCGGCACCATTCTCCTTGATGGCCAGGACATCGCGGAAGTACCGCCGTTCCGACGTCCCATCAACACCGTCTTCCAGAACTACGCGCTTTTCCCACACATGACGGTTGCAGAGAACATCGGCTTCGGCCTGCGAATGCTCAAACGACCTCGCGATGAAATCGCTGCCCGTGTAGATGACATGTTGAAACTGGTGCGACTGGAAAATCTGTCCGGTCGGCGGACGGGACAAATATCGGGCGGTCAGCAGCAGCGAGTCGCGCTGGCGCGCGCGCTCGCATCCGAGCCGAAGGTTTTGCTTCTCGACGAGTCGCTCTCGGCGCTGGATTACAAGCTTCGTAAAGAAATGCAGATGGAGCTCAAGTTGCTTCAGGCCGCGACGGGCATCACATTCATTTTCGTGACACATGACCAGGAGGAGGCTTTGACGATGTCTGATCGTGTAGCGGTGCTGTCGTCGGGTGAAATAATGCAGGTCGGAACCCCGCACGAAGTCTACAACAGGCCAGCAAATCGCTTCGTGGCGAATTTCGTTGGTGAAACTAATTTCTTTCAGGGAAGGGGTCTCGATGCGGATGAGCGGGGGACGATGGTCAATCTTCAGGGGATCGGCGCTGTCGTTATTCCAATGCATGAAACGATTGTTCCCGGTGCTTCGGTAAGCATCGTGGTGCGGCCCGAGCACTTGCAAATTTTTCCATTGCCCCATGAGCCCGCTAGCAAAATCACCGGGTCTGTGAAGACGGTCAGTTTCTGCGGCCCCGAGACGCAGTACACAGTCGAACTCTGTAATGGCGCGGGTCTTGTATTGGTGCGTAAGTATAACACGCCGGACGAAAATCCTTCCATCGCCATCGGGGATGAAGTCTCGGTGACATTCACACCGAACACTGCCCAGGTTCTGCCCGGCTGAGGAGATGCAGAAATGGCCGGCCTTGAATCCGCGCGGTTGAAAACTGAGAGCCGTACACGCTGGCTTTTGATGAGTCCCGCATTGCTAGTGGTCATCGTAGGCGCGATCGCACCGCTCCTGGTAATCGTGATATACTCATTTTTGACTCCTGGCCCCACAGGCGGCGTGCATTTTACGCCATCCTTCGATGCATGGACGCGCGTTCTCTTCGACCGCGATGTTTTCGATGACACGCTGACGCTGTCCGGGACGAACCTGGAGATTCTGCTGCGCTCGTTTACCTTGTCGCTGGCCACCACTCTCCTGTGCTTGCTCGTAGGTTTTCCGACTGCTTATTTCATCGCGACCCGTAATCCGCTCAACCGGGAAGTCTGGCTTTTACTTGTTACCGTTCCCTTCTGGACAAATCTCCTGATCCGGACTTTCGCCATACAGGATCTCATCCGGAATGAAGGGATCATCAATACCCTTCTCCTCAAGGCGGGATTGATATCTGAACCGATCCAGATGCTCTTCACGAATTTCGCGATCTGCCTGGGCCTGGTCTATGTCTATCTTCCGCTGATGATCCTGCCCGTTTATGCGAGCCTGGAACGGCTGGATCGAAATCTGCTCGAGGCGGCGTCCGACCTTTACGCGCGTCCGTTCAAGGTGCTTTGGGAAGTCATCGTACCCCTTTCGAAGCCCGGTATCATTGCAGGCTCCATTCTGGTCTTCATCCCTTCGATCGGCACCTATGTGACGCCCATCCTGCTCGGGGGCGGAAGAAATCTCATGATCGGCAACTACATCGAACTGCAATTCGGCCAGGGTCGGGACTGGCCGTTCGGATCCGCTCTTTCGCTGACCCTTATGGGCATCGTGATGGTGGCCTTGCTCATCTACATTCGCCACGGCGATACCCGCGGGCACGAACATGGCTAAGAATTTCTCCGTAACCCACCAGCGCGGCTTCAGCGCCGTCGCAGTCACCACGTTCATTTTCCTGTATGCGCCGTTGGCCGTGGCCCTTGTTCTTGCTTTCAATGCCGGGACCAGTGCTGCGCAGTGGGGGGGCTTTTCGCTTCGCTGGTTTCAAAGCGCAGCCAACAATCAACAGGTCATCACCGCTTCCTTTCTGTCTCTGAAACTTGCTGCCATATCTGCCGTCCTGGCTACAACTGCGGCCACGCTGGCCGCATTGGCGATGACGCGAGGACCAAAGTTTCGAGGGTGGACGTGCACTTACGGCATAATCTCGGTCCCGTTGATGGTGCCAGAGATTGTGACTGCCGTTGCACTTCTGGTTGTGACAGCGACATTTCGGGGCTGGACCGGCTATACTGGTCTTGCCTATCTGATCGCGGCGCACACGGCGTTCTGCGTGCCGTTCGCCTATCTTCCGATACGTGCCCGTCTCCAAACGATGGACATCGGTCTGGAGCGTGCTGCAGGCGACTTGTACGCATCGCCTTGGAATGCGTTCCGCTTCGTCACGATGCCCCTGCTTTTCCCAGGCGTACTCGCGGGCTTTATCCTCGCCCTTGTTACTTCACTGGACGACGTCGTGATCACCGAATTCGTAAAGACGGCCGGCCAGGATACGCTGCCAACCTACATGCTTGGCCAGGTGCGTCGCACAGTTACGCCGGAGGTGAATGCAATAGCGGCCGTGTTTTTCGTGATCTCCTTGGCGCTGGTGATCTGCATTTATACTGTCAATCAGCGAACGAAGATCAACTGATTTCTCGATTTCACACACCCGATCCGGGATATGCTACGTGGACAATGCGCGATGAAAACGATCTTCTCACTGAAACAACTGAAACACCGGGGTCAACTCGAATTTTACAATGGCGCTGTTGTTGAAGGCTATGAGAATACATCCCGTGCAACGTTCATAACAAGCCGGATCGAAGAGGTGCGTCTCGGGCCCGTTCTTGGCCCACGGCCGCAGTCCTTGGACACCGCGAAACACATTCACTCGACGGCCTATCTGGATTTCACAGCGTCGGCGTGGCGGCTTTGGCGGGAAGCCGGGCGCACGGGCACAGCTCTTCCTTACGCTTGGGCTGCGAGAGGCAGGTATAAGGATATTGTTCCCGACTCTATCGATGCTTTGCTTGGACTCTATTCGATCGATGCCAGTACCGGCTTTGTCGAAGGCACTTGGGAGGCCGTCAAAGCCTCGCATGACAGTGCCCTGACTGCAGCAGATTTGATCATTGAGGGCGAACAGGCTTGTTTTGCCCTTTGCCGTCCTCCCGGCCACCATGCCGGGACCGATTTCAATGGCGGCTATTGTTTCGTCAACAATGCCGCTGTCGCCGCGCAACGCCTGCTGGACGCTGGCGCTTCACGAGTGGCAATTCTCGACATCGACTATCACCATGGAAACGGCACACAAGAGATATTTTACACGCGCGGCGACGTTCAGGTTGTCAGCCTTCACGCAGATCCCCGCAATGATTATCCCTTCTTTGCCGGCTATGCCGATGAACGAGGTTCCGGCAGCGGAGAAGGGTTCAACCTCAACATACCGCTTCCAGACGGCACCGACTGGACGCAATGGGAGAGGGCACTTGAATTCGCGCTTGGTAGCATCCGGCAGTTTGGTCCTGACGTGGTCGTCATTTCCCTTGGCGTTGATACTTTCGAGGGCGATCCAATCAGTCGCTTCCGACTTTCGCACGGCCATTTTCCTCTTATTGGCGCCCACCTGGCCGCTCTCGGGATGAAAACACTGTTCGTTTTGGAAGGCGGTTATGCTGTCGAAGACATAGGCATAAACGTTGTCGGGGTTCTTTCTGGCTATGAGGATGCCATCCGCCGCTGAGGCGATGGCTACAACACACAATGTTATTGGAGCAAGCATGCAGTACGACAACGCACTGAGATTCTTTATCGACGGACAATGGGTCATGGCGAGCGGCGCTGGCCGAATGGACGTGATCAATCCCGCAACCGAGCATCCGTTCATGCAGATCGCGATCGGCACCACCGAAGATGCCGACTTGGCCGTGCGGGCGGCCTTCGAGGCCTTCCCAGCTTTCTCGCAAACAAGCAAGAGCGAAAGGCTGGAACTCCTGCGCAATGTTCTACGATGCTACAATGATCGCTACGAAGATATCGCGCATGCCGTCAGCACGGAACTCGGCGCGCCGTTGAAATTTTCGCGCGAGGCACAGGCCTGGGCGGGGCAGATCCATTTGGAGTCAACAATTGCGGCTCTGGAAGCGTTCAGCTTCGACGAGCACAGCGGAAGTTCGATGGTCACCTGGGAACCGATTGGCGTTTGCGCGCTCATCACGCCATGGAATTGGCCCCTGAACCAAATCGTCTGCAAGGTCGCGCCGGCTCTCGCGGCGGGCTGCACGGTCGTGCTGAAGCCGTCCGAATTGGCGCCTCTCAGCGCGATGATCTTCGCGGAAGTGATCGAAAAAGCTGGAGTACCCAGAGGCGTGTTCAACCTGATCAACGGTACAGGCCCTGTGGTCGGACAATATCTCGCCGGTCATGCCAAGGTCGACATGGTGTCCTTCACGGGATCGACCCGCGCGGGCATTATGGTGGCTAAGACGGCTGCGGAGACGGTCAAGCGGGTGGCTCAGGAACTGGGCGGAAAGTCGGCCAATATCGTGTTGGCCGACGCTGACCTTGAAGATGCCGTCATCAAGGGCGTCGAAGCGTGTTTCAGCAATTCTGGCCAATCCTGCGACGCGCCAACACGCCTACTGGTCCCCGCGGAGCGCCACGCCGAGGCGCTTGAGATCGCGAGACGGGCCGCGGCCGCCACTCGCGTCGGCGATCCCCTTTCTGAAAATACCGATATGGGACCGGTGATTAGCCAGCAGCAATTCGACAAGATTCAGGGGCTGATTGGTGTGGGCGTCGAAGAAGGCGCTATACTGGTTGCAGGCGGGCTGGGCAAGCCTGAAGGGCTGGACGTCGGCTATTACGCAAAGCCTACGATCTTTGGCGGTGTTACGCCGGAGATGACGATTGCCCGAGAGGAAATCTTTGGCCCTGTCCTCTCGATCATGCCCTATGACACGGAGGCGGACGCAGTACGGATCGCAAACGACTCGATCTATGGTTTGGCCGCTTACGTCCAGGCCGGCAATCTGGAACGGGCCAGAGCGGTCGCGCGGAAATTACGGGCCGGGGCAGTTTACGTTAACTACGCACCGTGGGATACACATGCGCCGTTCGGTGGTTACAAACAATCCGGGAATGGCCGCGAATATAGCCATTGGGGAATTCGCGATTTTATGGAGGTCAAGGGAATAGTAGGCTGGGGGACGTAAGCACCCCCTTTGACAGTTTCACAGAACAGGCGTGGTGAACTCTAACTCTTCAACGTTTCAGACGGCGTCTCGCCGAAAAGCGATCGATAACGAAGGGCAAAGCGGCTCCAGTGAAAGAAGCCCCAATCCATGGCAATGTCCGAAACTTTCCGCGGCGCACGACGGGCTTGCAGCAAGTCACGGCGCGCCCCGTTAAGTCGAAGCAAAGTCAGAATTTTATCAAGGGGTATCTGGGAGAAGCTCTGGCAGGAAGCCCTGAGGTCGAAGGCCGATACACCGAGTTCACGCGATAGCGATCTTACTGTATGCGGCCTGTCCGGCGCATCTAAAATCCTATCGCGGATTTTCTTATAGATTTTTTCGGCCTCAGCTATTTGCGGTATTTCGCAAAAGATACTTGTCTGGAAAAGAAGCTCGAAACGATCCGTAATTAGATCCGCGAGCAGCTCATCGACGTCTTCCCTTGCGTAAGGATAGGATTGCTGGCTCGCAGCTCCGAGCAGCGACAACAGCCAATCTGCGAGAAATGCCGCATGTTCTAATGGAGCTTCGACGAGCTGCGCTTTGCTACTGCGCTCTTCATCGCATATGGCACTGCGCCTGAGGACTAGCATCAGCAAATCGCTACCGGCATCCATGAAGCCGATGCGATTGGTCCAATTTAGCGCGAAGCCCGAAACGCCGAGTGCTCTTTCGCCGCGGGCCAACTCGCTTTCGTCGAGTTTCGGGTAGTAATAGAAGATCACGCTTCCCTCGGGCGCGGAGAACACTTGTTCCGTTCCGACACTGATGGTTTCGCGCAAAATCTCCACACCGGGGAGCAGAATGGCTGCCGTTCGACCGTCATAGCCGCCGGTGGATACCTGTCGGTACTCTTGCCGCCAGCCTGGCAAGGATGTTTCTTGCTCTACCGCGTCATGGAAGGTGGTCTCAACATACACGTCCCCTGCACCTCCGGTTATAC
This sequence comes from Rhizobium sp. NPDC090279, assembly GCF_044769665.1. Classification (NCBI taxonomy): domain Bacteria; kingdom Pseudomonadati; phylum Pseudomonadota; class Alphaproteobacteria; order Hyphomicrobiales; family Rhizobiaceae; genus Rhizobium; species Rhizobium sp. NPDC090279. The sequence continues at coordinate 415,222 of NZ_JBIVYI010000008.1, forward strand.
TTTGACAAACACAGTCAAGCCTATGCATGAGAAGCTTAGCACTCGATACTGCACCAGCTCCGCCGTGTAGTAAACAAGGCTCGAACACGGGGTTCTCTACGAATGGCTTCGGCCAGCCGCACCTGAGCCGCGCGGTCCCCACAATCGGAAATACAATTAGCCCAACACCGGACGTCGCTCGTCGCTCGAGTACCATGTTCCGATTTCGGCTTCGTAGGCAAGCGCGATGCTCAATACATCCTGATCGCAATAGGTCTTGCCAACGATTTGAATTCCGGTCGGTATTCCGCTTGGAGCGCACCCTGAGGGCACGCTGACGACCGGGCAACGGCTGAGCGTGTTGAAGGGATGAGTCATCAACCAGCCGAGCATCGGCTCGACGTGCTGCCCGTTGATCTGAAGTCCGTCCGAAGGCTCGAAATCCGCACTGACGGCCGGAACCGCCAAGGTTGGGCAAATGAAGGCGTCAAATTTCTCCATCATCGGGCCAAAAGTTCCGTACATCTCACCGGCAAGCTCGAGAGATCTGAGGTACTCTTTCATACCCTTGGCACGGGCACTTTGAGCGAAGGCGCGAGTATAGTCACTCAGCTCGTCGCCATGCGTGTCAAGATATTGCGCGACCCATGTCCCAAAGATCGAGGCGAGATAGTCTCGCGCAGCGACTTCCGCGCTGAGCGTCCAACCAAGGTCGACCTCGACCACTTCGGCGCCCATGTCTCTGAGACGGTCAATTGCATCCAAGGTATTCTTGCGCACATCCTCGCTCACCTGTTTGAAACCGAGATCGATAGAATAGGCGATCCGCTTCGATTTCATGTCTGCAGGTTGATTCGCTATTTCAATTTTAGGCCGCAGGGAGGCGACATCGAGGGGGTGAGGCCCACTCATGACGTTTTGCATCAGGATGCAGTCAGCAACGCTGCGAGCAAGTGGGCCGGGATGGTTGTAAAAATCGAAGCCAAACGGAGCGAGATCGGCGTTCCGTCCGTATGGTGGTTTATAGCCCACGAGTCCACAAGCCGACGCAGGAATGCGAATAGATCCGCCGATGTCTGATCCGGAAGCGAGCGTCGTGAACCCCGCTGCCAAGGCTGCTGCGGAACCGCCGGAGGAGCCGCCGGTGGTGAATTCTCGGTTCCAGGGATTTCGCGTAACGCCCCACAGGCGCGAATGGGTAAAGCCAGCGCACGAAAATTCAGGCGTTGTGGTTCGGCCCATGATAACCGCCCCGGCATCGATCAGATGCCCGTTCACTGGCGATGTTACAGACGCGACTTCATCTTTGAAGATCAACGAACCAAATGTCGTGACCTTACCTGCAATCAGGCTCTCATCCTTGATGGCTACGGGAATGCCCTCTAGTGGCCGCAGCGTTCCACCGCTGCGATACCGCCGCTCAGCCTCTCTTGCGGCGGCGATTGCCTCGTCCGCGTAGAGGAATGAGAATGCGTTAATGTCAGAGCCCACCTCAGCAATGCGTGCCAATTGCGCGTTCAGAAGCTCGACCGGCGACAAGCTTCCCTTCCGAAACGCAGCGAGCGCGTCGGTGGCAGACAAATAGCAGAGTTCCAAATCACTCATTCTCATGCTCCAACGTAATCGCTTTTTGGTGACCGCTTGCGCTAGACAGGTGAGCAGCAACTTGATCTTGTAGCATTGTCGGACTATCGGTCTCTATCCGCCCCGATTTGGTGGTGGCGCCTATTTTTTGGGCCTTGGAAAGGAATATGCTTAGCGCTCAAGGTGTCATAGAAAGGTGATGCGACATGGAGACATGCAGCCCAACATGGACAAAGCCGATGCGGCTTATGCCTCGGCATTCTAATGGATTGCAGCCTTCATCGACGTCGCCACAACGAGGCAGGGTAAGGCATAGCTCGTCCCTACGCACATAACATTGCACTGAATGTTGGGGAGTGAATCTCAACCTGCACTATCAATCCGGCAAAGCCGTTCCGGATGCATTGCTGTTCTGCAGGTCGGCCTCGATAAACTCGGCCGTCTGCTCGTAATTGGCTAGGCGCCGAAACATTCGCCATTCATCGCACTATTTTCCCGACCCGATATTACGGCGGGCAAGAGAGCAGACTCATTGATCGCGGCTGACCATATCGCGTAATACACGCGGGCGGCACCGGCGACCAACTGCTAGTAACCCAGGGCGCAGCCATCCATGCGGCCATCTGATCCGCCTATGAGAACGCCTTCATCCCAATCAATCATAATCATCTGTCCCCCGCCATGCGGCTCCGTCGCCTCGACGATGCTGTGGCCCATCTTTCGCAACAGCTCGATCGTTTTCTGTGGAACGCTATGCTCGACGACGGTCTTACCCATGCTGTGGAAGATCCGAGGCTGATCGATCGCCTCCTGCGGATCGAGCCCGAAATCAGTCACCCCCGTGAGCACGTGTGTGTGGCCGAAAGGCTGGTAGTCGCCGCCCATCACACCGTAGACCAGCCAGGGTCGGCCATTTTTGAGAGCCATACCAGGCATTATGGTGTGGAGCGGCCGCTTGCCAGGTCCGACGGCATTGGGGTGGTTGGGGTCGAGCGAAAATCCCATCCCGCGGTTCTGCAGCGTGATGCCATACGTTGGGGTAACTCGCGTCGAACCGAACCCCGAGTAGACCGAATTAATGAAGCTTACGCAGTTGCGGTCCCGGTCGACAACAGTCAGGTAAACCGTGTCGGATTTGCGCATCAAGGGCGGCGGCAGGTGGGTTGCAACCCGCTGCGGGCTGATCTCCTCCCGCAGTCGTGCCGCATAGTCCTTGGACAGGATCTCTTCCAGCGGGAAGGGGGCGTGACGCGTGTCGCAGACAAAAGCATCGCGATCGCGATAGGCCAGCCTGCCGGCCTCGACCTCGAGATGCAGCCGTTCCGCGCCGAGCGGTTCCAGTGCCGAAAGGCCGTAACCTTCCAGGATATTCAGCATTAACAACGCGGTGATACCCTGATTATTGGGCGGGATCTGGCAGACTTCAATGCCACGATAAGTGCTGCACACGGGGGTGACATATTCGCCTTCGGCAATCGCGAAATCTTCCTCGGTGTGATAGCCGCCTAGGCTACGCAGATAGTCGACGATCTCCTTAGCCACCGGTCCCTTGTAGAACCCGTCCCGACCCTTGGCGGCAATCAGGCTTAGTGCTTCGGCTAGGCCCGGATTGCGAAACACCTCGCCAGCACGCATGGGCCGTCCTCTTGGTAGGAAAACCCTGACTGCATTGGGATCGCGCCGCAGCCGTGCCGCTTCCGCAATCCAATCGCGGGCCACCCTGGGATGGACAGGAAATCCGTTGCGCGCGAAGCTGATGGCGGGTGCCAGGAGCTCGGCGATCTCCTTGCGGCCATGATCGGCCACAAGCCGCGTCCACGCATCAATGGCGCCCGGAACAGTGACGGAATGAGGACTCGAATCCTCGATCTGGGTCGCGCCTTCCGGGGCAAGTCCGCTGGTTGGTAGGGCATGCGGCGTTCGACCGGAACCGTTATAACCGATCACCTCGCCGGTCGCGTCGTTAGTAAAAAGAACGAAGCAGTCTCCACCTATGCCCGTTTGTTGCGGCTCTACAACGGCGAGTACGGCTGCGGCGGCGACAGCAGCATCGATGGCGGCTCCCCCGCTGCGCAAGACCTCGATGGCAACGCGTGTCGCGTGCGGATTATGCGTCGCGGCCATACCGTTCATCGCCATGGCGGCAGATCGCCCGGGAAGTTGAAAGTCACGCATGGTGATCTCCTCTTGGGGGGATTTTAGCCGGGCCCAAGCGGGCCCGGGCAATTTCAGGTCAACTCTCGTCGGGTGGACGCACAAGCTACCTGATGGATCTGGACTTGACTCACCTGTTTCGAACATTGCGGCAACCGCACCAACACAGCGCGAGCGCTGTCCCGCCGGCCTGCGTCGCCCTCAATGATCCCGTTTGCCGATGACGCGTGACAAAAAGGCTGCGGTCCGCTCGTGCTTGGGTGCTGTGAAAAACGTCTCTGGTGGCGCATCCTCGATGATGCGTCCCTCGTGCATCATGATGACGCGATTTGCGACCTCCCTCGCAAATCCCATCTCGTGGCTGACAACGATCATGGTCATGCCTTCACGTGCGAGTTCCTTCATGACATCAAGCACTTCGCCTATCATTTCCGGATCGAGCGCGCTCGTCGGCTCGTCAAAAAGCATGATAGAGGGGCGCATTGCGAGGGCGCGCGCAATGGCGACCCGTTGCTGCTGACCGCCGGACAGTTGCGAAGGGTAGGAGTTTTCCTTCTCCTTGAGCCCGACGCGCGCAAGCAGGACTCGCGCCGTCTCGATCGCATCGTCGCGCGAGATTTTTCGTACATGGATCGGCGCTTCGATAATGTTTTCAAGCGCCGTCAGATGAGGAAAGAGATGGAACAACTGGAAGACCATGCCGATTTCACAGCGCTGGCGAGCAATGTTGCTCTCCGTGTCTTCAACCAATCCTCTCTTGCTCTCCCGGTAGCCGATCAGGCGACCGTTGACCTCGATGCGCCCACCTTGGATTTTCTCCAGATGGTTTATGCAGCGGATGAACGTGGTCTTGCCGGAACCCGACGATCCCACCACAACGATAACTTCACCCTTGTAGACGTCGAGATCAATTCCTTTCAGGACCTGAAGGTTGCCGTAGCGCTTTTCGACACCGCGTACGGTGACAATTGGCGTCGATTTAGTTGCACCTTTATTCGTCATCTCGGCTCTCTAGCCTCACCAAATCCGAAAATCCTGCGATAGGCGGAGAAAGATTGCCTCTTCGCTTCCCTGGCAGCCGGTTCACCGAATCGCCGTTCAATGTAGGCCTGCACAAAGCCCCAAAGCGTCGTCAGCGTCAGGAAGTAGCAAGCTACGACCAAGTAAAGCTCAAAGACCCTGAAGGTTACTGTTGTGACCATTTGGGTAGCGAGCAGAAGTTCGGGGACGCCGATAACACTCAGAAGAGTGGTATTTTTCAGCATTGCATTGAATTCATTGCCAAGCGGCGGGATGACCACGCGTGCTGCCTGCGGCAGGATAATCCGCCTCATATAGAGAGGGTATGTCATGCCCAATGATTTTGAGGCTTCGGTCTGGCCGACGCCAACGGAACCAATCCCGGCGCGAATGATTTCAGCCATGTAAGCCGCCTCGTTCAGGGTCAGGGCAAGAACGCCAGCTTGAATATTGCCTGGAAGGACAAAAAGTCCGAGATCGAGGTCCTCAAAGCGGAAGATTCCCGCCGCCGCCAGGCCGGTATAAATGAAGACGATCTGCACCAGCAATGGCGTCCCGCGAAATGCCCACACGAAAAATCGTGCAGGTAAATTCAGCGAGCGATATTTGGAGATGCCGGAGAGTGCGATGAATAGGCCCAGGATAGTACCCAAAGCTTGAGCGATCACGCTGATGGTCAAGGTCAGCCCGAGACCGTGCAGGTACACGGTGCTCGGCCTCAGTAGATATTCCCAGAAAATGCTCAGGTCGAAATTCATGGATCAGGTCCTACTCGATCGCGTCGCCTCCAAGTTCCCATTTTTCAAGGAGCTTGCTGTAGGTCCCATCTGCCCGCATAGCATCGAACGCTGTTTGAATGGCGTTTTCGATCTCGCCGTCCCCCTTGCGGGTCGCCATGCCGGTTTTTATCTTGTTGAATGGCTTGCCGGCGATATCGAACACCTGGCCAGCCTTTTGGAAGAAGAAGGCCGCCGTCTCAAGTGTCGTTCCATAGGCATCAACCTGCGCGGTCTGGAGGGCCTGCCGCGCATCTGAGTCCTTGGGGAATACGACCACGTTTGCTTCGGGTTTGCCAGCCTCCTTGAAAAGCTTGTTCTGGGCGTCCAGCAGGCTCTGAATTGTCGTGCCGTTACCAACAGACACTTTCATACCGGAGATCCCATCAAGACCTTTGATGTTCTTGGGATTGCCCTTGGCGACCAGCAGCGACTGGCTGGAATACATGTAATTGATGAAATCGACGACTTCACGGCGTTCCGGCTTGTCGAAAAGTTGTGACAGTATCGCGTCACACTGTTTGGCCATCAGAGCCGGGATGATTGCGCTGAAGGCGACTTCTTTCCATTCGACTTTCAACCCCATCCGCTTGGCAATTTCGGTCCCCAGTTCGATTTCGAATCCGGTTAGAACCTGGTGCTCGTCATAGAATCCAAGGGGAGGATTGCCGAACTCGGCGCAAAAGGTAAGCTTTCCGGCATGTGTCAGATTTGCCGGCGGCGCCATATTGGCGGCGTTCGCGACACCAGCCATGAGGGCGATGGCAAAGGTGTTCATCAGTTTCAAGGGGAATCGGGTCATTTCGATGCTCTCCTTCCGGGGTTTTTCTATGCCGCCCTGATTTCCAAGTAAGTACGAACGGCCATTCTTCCTAGTTTATTCAGTCACTTACGCGAACCGCTCAACGAAACTCTGGGCAACTATACGGAGTTGCATCGGCCGGTCGTTCAACACAGTCTCGAGCCAGCCGTTGATCGCACTACGAAGCACGCGTCTGGCTTGCTGCAATGCAGTTCTCACTACGGCGGAGTCGGGTAACCCTGGGAAAGCATGGCCATAGCGCGTGGATCGAAGATGCGCTGTCCCAAGACATCCAACAATTTTCAGTGACAGAGGAATGAGAGTCTCACGGATCACCGTATGACCTAGACATTTTCCGTAGTTTCACCTGCATTTTTCATACTTCGCTGTCTTACCTTCGGCGGATTCGACAACCGTCCGAAGGTGGGTTTTGGCGCACGGCGACTTCGAGACTGAGCGAACGAAAGTGCGCCGGATGACCGCGAGTGAACCCGAAGATCGGTCAAGGGCGCTAGCTCAATCGTGTCCCTGGGCGTGACAAAGCAGGATATTGGCGGTTCTCTGCTGACACGCCGGGAAGATGAGGGCCGCACTAGGTGATGTGGTGGAAGCGGAAAGTCGGGCGCGGGTGAAGGTCCGCGTCACCGTCCCGAAGGAGCACGCCCGTATGTAGGTCGACAAAGAGGCGATTTCAGCGTTAACAATACACTCGATGCGATAATGGTCTTATTCATTTTCCCCTCGCTTTACTGAGTTATCGGTTGTTTGGTTATTATCGCTGTCCCCCAATGCGATCTATCAATACGACAAGGCTAAAAGCTGCTCTATCCACCCTCATCTGCTCGCCTGACGTATTACCTGACCTATTATTAGGCAAAGGTCTCCGCCGAAAGGTTTGGGCTCTCGGAGCGCTCGACGAAACCGAGCGTGGCGGTTCGGCATTGTGGATGCTAGAAAGTCTGAGAAGGCGCATCGTCACTAGCATTGGCGATGTGATTACGGTCCCAGAGCATGGATATACGCTCTCGCGCCGCGGCGAGCGCATCATAAAGCAGGCCTTCGGCCGGCACATCGGCGTTGTCGGAATCCACGAAAATTAGACCCAGACTCGCCCGATCGCATCCAAGGCGGCCAGTATAATCGGATCTTCGACGCGAGCCTCCATGCAGAGGAAACCTAATGTCGTTGAAATACTCACATTGTCTGCAATCACGAGTCCGTGTGCCTGTTGTTCATGAAGAGCAATCGACTCTCGGCAAAGGCTTAATCCAACCCCGGTCCGCACCATGGCAACCATGGACATCTCCTGATCCACCTGGGCGATGATATTCTGTCGGACGCCGAGATCTGCAAACAAGCGCGATAGCAACCGATTATGAACCGAGGCCTGCGGGGTGCCGATCCAAGGAAGAGATGAGAGCTGTGTCCAATCCGCGCCGCGCACGAAACTCGCGAGCGATGGTGGAGCGACGACGCGATAGGTCAATCGCGCCAGTTGTCGGGAATGAAAAAGCGGTGCGCTTGCTACGGCAATCTCCGCTGAAGGCTCATAGTCTCTCGCATCGCCGAGATAGAAACCTGCATCGAGTTCATTTCGTCTCAGCCCTTCTGGCACGTCCCCGCTCATTCCGTGACGTAGTGTGGTTTCTAGGCCAGGGCCGCTTTCGATTAGTGCTTTTAGAAATGCCCCCAGCCGCGTGAACTCAGGGTCGATGATCGTGCCGATCCGTAGTTTTCCTCGGACGCGCGTCGCCAGATGTCCAGCTGTCTGGCCAAAATCCACCAGAGTGGCAAGCACCTGCTCCGCTTTGGCCGCCAATAGCGCTCCCTCCTGCGTCAACTCCAAGCCCGTGGACGTCCGCCGGAACAGGTTCAGTCCGGTATCCGCTGCAAGGCGCTTAAGTTGAAGCGTGACCGCCGGCTGGGTGATGTTCAATTGCTCGGCGGCGCGCGTGACGTTGCCCTCGCGCGCCACTGCAACGAATGCTCTTAATGTCCTAAGGTCGATCGACTGCAACATATTAATTTTACTTATAATGCCTTGTATCATTTGTCATTGGATTTCTGCGGCGCTCCTCCGCTATTCCTGAAAACGGAATTGAGGAGGAGGCTCGAATGATACTGAAAATCATCGAATCGTTTGCTTATGCGGTGTTCCGTGACGATCCGCGGGCGAGCCGATGACGAGAGCACTTTCCCATCCGTCCAGTGATGCGTTCGATTATATTATCGGCGGCGGCGGCTCCGCCGGCTGCTTGCTTGCCAATCGCCTCAGTCGCGATCCAGCGATGCGGGTCCTGTTGCTGGAGGCCGGTCGCAAGGATGATTATCCGTGGATTCATATCCCTGTCGGTTATCTTTACTGCATCGGCAATCCACGCACCGACTGGCTGTACAAAACCGAGCCCGATGCTGGGCTGAACGGCCGGTCGCTGCGCTACCCGCGCGGCAAGACGCTTGGCGGCTGCTCTTCCATTAACGGCATGATCTATATGCGAGGCCAGGCGCGCGACTTTGACGGCTGGGCGACGGTGACGGGCGATGACGCCTGGTCCTGGCAGAATTGCCTACCTGATTTCAAGGCGCACGAGGACCACTACCGCTTGGACGGCGGCGCGGACCCGAAGACTGGTGGCAACAGCCGGTTCTCCGACATGCACGGCCATGGTGGCGAATGGCGGATCGAGAAGCAGCGGCTCAAATGGGACATCCTCGAATCCTTCGCCGAGGCCGCGGTCGAGGCCGGCATTCCGCGCTCCGACGATTTCAACAGCGGCGACAATGAGGGCGTCGGTTATTTCGAGGTCAACCAGCGCTCCGGCTGGCGCTGGAACACGTCGAAGGCTTTCCTGCGCCCGGCACGGAACCGCCCGAACCTTACGATCTGGACACAATCCCATGTCGAACGACTGGTCCTGGAAGACGATGGTTTCGGCCGCAAGCGTTGCACCGGCGTCATGCTCCAGCGGCAGGGGCAGCGCGCAGAGGTGCGGGCGCGCAGGGAGGTTATCCTGTCCGCCGGCGCGACCGGCTCGCCGCAAATCCTGCAACTATCAGGTATCGGCCCCGCCGGATTGCTAAATCGCCATGGCATTGAAGTTATCCATGACTTGCCGGGCGTCGGGGAAAATCTTCAGGACCATCTTCAAATCCGTGCAGTCTTCAAGGTTGATAATGCAAAGACGCTGAACACGCTCGCCAACAGCCTGTTCGGCAAGGCGACGATTGGACTGGAATATGCTTTGAAACGCAGCGGCCCCATGAGCATGTCGCCGTCTCAACTTGGCGCCTTTACCCGGTCTGACGACAGCCAGGCCCACGCCAACCTGGAATATCACGTCCAGCCGCTCAGCCTCGACGCCTTCGGCGAACCGTTGCACAACGTACCCGCCTTCACCGCGAGCGTGTGCAATCTCAACCCGACCAGCGTCGGCAGCGTACGCATTCGCTCCGGCAAGGCGTCGGACGCCCCGGCGATTGCGCCGAACTATCTCAGCACGGAAGAGGATCGCAAAATTGCTGCCGAAAGCCTGCGACAGGTGCGCAGGATCGTGTCGCAGCCGGCGCTCGCGAAGTATCAGCCGCAGGAATGGAAGCCCGGCTTGCAGTTTCAAAGTGACGAAGAACTGGCGCGGCTGGCGGGCGATATCGCCAATACCATTTTCCATCCCGTCGGGACGACGAAGATGGGCAGCAATGACGATCCGATGGCGGTGGTGGACAGCCGTCTCAGGGTGCGAGGCATCGAGGGCCTGCGCGTTGTCGACGCGGGCATCATGCCGAAGATCACCAGCGGCAACACCAATGCACCGACGCTGATGATCGCCGAAAAGGCGGCCGGCTGGATCGTTGCCGACGCGCGCGCATAGAAAATTCTTGGGGAGACAAGAGCAATGACATCGATCGCGCGTTCCGCGCTTCCGCTTTCCGGCGTTCGGGTGGTTGATTTCGGGCAATATATCGCCGGCCCGGCCGTCGCCATGATCCTTGGCGATCTCGGCGCGACCGTCGTGCATGTCGATCCGCCCGGCGGTCCGCTCTGGGATAATCCGGCCAATGCCATCCTCAATCGCAACAAGCTGATCGTCACCCTCGATCTCAAGACGGAGAAGGGGGTGGATGAGGCGAAAGCGCTGGTGGCCGAGGCCGATATCGTCGTCGAGAATTTTCGCCCCGGCGTGCTTGCCCGACTCGGGATCGATTTTGCCGCGTTGCGCAAAGCACGGCCGGAACTGATCACCCTGTCGATCCCCGGCTTTGCCTCGGACGACGAGCTTCGCCGAGACTGGCGGGCCTTCGAGACGGTGATAGCGGCCTCATCCGGCGTCTTCACGGATATGGGGCTCAATCGTGTGCTGATGGGCGTCAACCCGTCTTTCTCGCCACTACCGCTCTCTTCCGCCTATGGCACGATGCTGGCGGCGTCCGCCACGGTACTCGCGCTCCAGGCACGCGAGCGCACAGGGCATGGTGATCACATCGAAGTGCCGCTTGCCAGCGCCGTCATGGAGGGCCTCTCCTACAACTCGATCCTGATCGACGATTATCCGCTGCGCTACCAGACCCAGCGCGAGCGCGAGATCGAGCGGCGGCGCGAAGAGGGCCTGCCGATGGATATGTCCTATGACGACCTTCAGGAATTCCTCGATCCCTTCTATCGCAGCTATATGTGCGCCGACGGTCGGATGTTCTACGTCGTCTGCCCCAGCCACAAGAACCATGCGAAGCGCTGCCTGAAGGCCCTCGGTCTCTACGACGAGCTGGTGGCCGAGGGATTGCACGAGGAGGAAGACACCTATCTGCCGGTCTCGCAATGGTCGTCGGACGTGTCGCTCGGTGTGTATCCGCTCCCGAAATTCTGGGCCGACAAGATAGCGCGCCGCATGAAGGAGGTTTTCCTGACCAAGACGGCGGCTGAGTGGGAACGCATTTTCGGGGAGGGTCTGTTTCCGGGCGCGCCACAGCGCTGGCTGAAGGAATGGATCGCCGACGATCACGCCAAGGCTGCCGGCCTGATGATCGAGGTCGACGATCCGATCTTTGGCCGCATGATCCAGCCGGGGCCGATGGCCTGGCTGCAGGATAGCGCCGAAGCCATGCTGACGCCAAGCGCGAGGCGCTGGGGAACGGCCAAGGAGGCGCTTGCGCTTCTGACCGGCATGGAGCGCCCGTCCTTGCCGGTTCCCACGACCGGCGCCCCCGGCGGCTGGCTGGATGGCGTCAAGGTTCTCGATCTGTGCAACGTGATCGCCGGCCCGCATTCGGTCGCCTATCTCGCCCGTTTCGGCGCGGAGGTCATCAAGATCGATCCGGCCAAACCGCTCTATGACTGCTGGAACACCGTGATCTTCGGCATGTCGCACATGCGCGGAAAGCAATCGGTGCTGCTGAACATCGGTTCGCCCGATGGTCGCGTTGTCTTCGAGGAACTGGTGCGCTCCGTCGACGTTGTGGTCTGGAATGCCACCGACCGTCAGGTCAAGGCGATGGGGCTCGATGCCGAAAGCCTGAAGGCGCTCAACCCTCAGGCAATCTTCTGCCAGCTCGATTGCTTCGGCGGCCCGCGCACCGGCCCGCGCACCGACTATCTCGGCTATGACGACCTCGTGCAATCGGCGACCGGCATCATGCTGCGCTTCGGCGGTTCGATGGAAACGCCGGAGGAACATGCTCATGTCGGCACAATCGATGTCATGTGCGGCTTCGGCGCGGCGCTGGGCATTGCCGCCGCCCTATACCAGAAATCCAGAACCGGGATCGCCCGCCGCCCGCGTACGTCGCTGTCGGCGCTGACCGGTCTCGCGCAGATTCCCTTCTGCTACGACTATGCTGGGCGCGGGCCCTTCGATGAGCCGTCCGGACGCGAAACTAAGGGATATAGCGCCCTGTCGCGGCTCTACGAGACGGCATCGGGGGATCACCTTCTTCTGTGCGCCTCGGAAGGCGACCTCCCGCGCTTCGGCAAGATCGAGGATCTGAAAGAGATTGTCGAGATGGCGGCATCCGAACGCGAGGCGTATCTCGCGAAGGCTTTTATGACCGCGTCTGCAGAAACCTGGCAGCAGCGCCTGCGGGAGGCCGACATCGGCGTATCGCTCTGCGAGAACATCGAAACGATCCGCAGCCGCAGTGCCCGCATTGCCGACGGCACGCCGGGCATCGACCGGGGCAGCTATTCATTCTCCATTTTCCCGAACCATCCGAGCGGACACACGGTCACGCAGCTTGACCCCTTCGCCATCCGTCCGGCTGTCGGCAAGGTCACGGCTGTCGCGCCGGCGGAGAAGTACGGAGCGTCCACGCGCGCCGTTCTCCGGACCCTGAACTACACCGAAGCCGAGATCGACCGGTTGATCGCCTCCGGTACGGTCAGCGAGCGCTGGAGTGCTGAGTATCTGCCAAGCTAGCAGGAAATGGCGGCTTCAGGTTCTGAGGAGGATACCGAAGCCGCTCGCGGGTCGCCGATGCACGCGATGGCATCGACGGGTTCACACCTTCAACATCGTACTTTAGGGAGGAAGTGCCATGAAAGGGCGATGTCACGTTGTTCGCTTAATCCCCGATAAGGCGTTTGCCGATGAATTTATGCAGTTGCGCCGGTCACGACTTTCCAATGCGCCATTGCGCGGATGCGATGAATGTGGGTGGCCAGGGCTGAGCGTTTCTGATGTGGCGGCACGAAGAGATTTCTGACCGCT
>NZ_JBIVYI010000009.1:0-381688 GCF_044769665.1 Rhizobium sp. NPDC090279
CCTGAGCGTCCGATCGACCAGCCGTTCCTGATGCCGATCGAAGACGTGTTCTCGATCTCCGGCCGTGGTACGGTTGTGACGGGCCGCGTCGAGCGTGGTATCGTCAAGGTTGGCGAAGAAGTCGAGATCGTCGGCATCCGCGCGACGTCGAAGACGACGGTGACCGGCGTTGAAATGTTCCGCAAGCTGCTCGATCAGGGCCAGGCAGGCGACAACATCGGCGCGCTGATCCGCGGTGTTAACCGTGACGGCGTCGAGCGTGGTCAGATCCTGTGCAAGCCGGGTTCTGTGAAGCCGCACAAGAAGTTCATGGCCGAAGCCTACATCCTGACGAAGGAAGAAGGCGGCCGTCATACGCCGTTCTTCACGAACTACCGTCCGCAGTTCTACTTCCGTACGACTGACGTGACCGGCATCGTGACGCTTCCGGAAGGCACGGAAATGGTTATGCCAGGCGACAACGTCACCGTTGCCGTTGAGCTGATCGTTCCGATCGCGATGGAAGAAAAGCTTCGCTTCGCAATTCGCGAAGGCGGCCGTACCGTCGGCGCAGGCATCGTTGCCTCCATCGTCGAGTAATTCGAAGGCGGCCGCTCCATCGGAGTGGCCGATTCGATGACAATAATATGAAGCAAGCGGTAGTAGCCGCTTGCTTATGACATGGAAATGTTGCAAATGGCGCGCGAGCGCGATTTGCGCGCTGCTTCGGATGACGGAGCGGCCAGTGAGATTAACAATAAAGGTGGGCCGAAAGGTCTAAAGAGTGGATAGGGATGCCGTAGCCGGCGTCCCTCTCGATCTTTGAAACCGGTGGTCCGCCTTAGGAAAAAGAACAATCCGTGCCCTTTCTGAGCGGCACGCGAGATAACAAAACACAAGGATAACGTCGAATGAACGGCCAAAATATCCGCATTCGCCTGAAGGCGTTCGATCACCGGATTCTCGATGCTTCCACGCGCGAGATCGTGTCGACGGCGAAGCGCACCGGTGCTAGCGTCCGGGGCCCCGTTCCGCTTCCGACCCGTATCGAGAAGTTCACGGTTAACCGGTCCCCGCACATCGACAAGAAGAGCCGCGAGCAGTTCGAGATGCGCACGCATAAGCGCCTTCTCGACATCGTTGACCCGACCCCGCAGACGGTAGACGCGCTGATGAAGCTCGATCTCGCCGCCGGTGTCGATGTTGAGATCAAGCTCTGAGACCTCTGGTCCTCGAGCTGAGTGAGAAGGATTGAACCGATGCGTTCAGGTGTGATTGCACAGAAGGTGGGAATGACCCGCGTCTATAACGACGCCGGCGAGCATGTCCCGGTAACCGTATTGCGTTTGGATGGCTGCCAGGTCGTAGCCCAGCGCACAGTTGAAAAGAATGGCTACACCGCAGTTCAGCTCGGTGCCGGCCAGGCTAAAGTTAAGAACACGACGAAGGCCCTGCGCGGTCATTTCGCCGTTGCAAGCGTTGAGCCGAAGGCCAAACTCGTTGAATTCCGTGTTACGGACGACAACCTGCTTGAAGTCGGCACCGAGCTGAAGGCTGCTCACTTCACGGCGGGCCAGCTCGTCGACGTGACCGGCACGACGATCGGTAAGGGCTTTGCCGGCGCCATCAAGCGCCACGGCTTCGGCGGTCTGCGCGCCACGCACGGTGTGTCGGTTTCGCACCGTTCGCACGGTTCGACCGGCTCGCGCCAGGACCCGGGCAAGGTGTTCAAGAACAAGAAGATGGCTGGTCACATGGGCCAGACGCGCGTGACGACGCAGAACCTTGAAGTGGTTTCGACCGATGAAGATCGCGGTCTGATCCTCGTCAAGGGCGCGGTTCCCGGCTCCAAGGGTGCCTGGATCATCGTGCGCGACGCCGTCAAGTCGGCAGCGAAGTAAGGGAGCCAAACCAATGGAATTGAACGTCAAGACCCTTGAGGGCAAAGACGCTGGGAAGGTTTCCCTTTCTGACGCGATTTTCGGCCTCGAGCCGCGTGAAGACATTCTTGCCCGCGTCATTCGCTGGCAGCTTGCCAAGAAGCAGCAGGGCACGCACCAGGCAAAGGGCCGCGCGGACGTATCGCGCACCGGTGCCAAGATGTACAAGCAGAAGGGTACGGGCCGCGCTCGTCACCACTCGGCTCGCGCTCCGCAGTTCCGCGGCGGTGGTAAGGCTCACGGCCCGGTCGCCCGTAGCCATGAGCATGATCTGCCGAAGAAGGTTCGCGCCCTCGGCCTGCGTCACGCTCTCTCGGCCAAGTTCAAGGCTGAAGACGTGATCGTCATCGACGATCTCGTCGCAACCGAAGCCAAGACCAAGACACTCGCTGGTGCTTTCGAGACGCTCGGCCTGACGAACGCTCTGTTCATCGGCGGCGCTGAACTCGACAGCAACTTCAAGCTCGCAGCCAAGAACATCCCGAATATCGATGTTCTGCCGGTTCAGGGCATCAACGTTTACGACATCCTGCGTCGCGGCAAGCTCGTGCTGTCCAAGGCTGCAGTTGAAGCTCTAGAGGAGCGATTCAAGTGACGGATCTTCGCCATTATGATGTGATCGTTTCTCCTGCGATCACCGAAAAGTCCACGCTGCTTTCGGACAATAACCAGGTTGTTTTCAACGTTGCCAAGAACGCGACGAAGCCGGAAATCAAGGCTGCCGTTGAAGCGCTCTTCGGCGTCAAGGTTACGGCCGTAAACACTCTGCTGCGCCTCGGCAAGACCAAGCGGTTCAAGGGTCTCGTCGGCAAGCAGAAGGACGTGAAGAAGGCTGTTGTGACGCTCGCCGAAGGCCAGTCGATCGACGTCTCCACCGGTCTCTGAGGAATAAGAAAATGGCATTGAAAACATTCAATCCGACGACCCCGAGCCAGCGTCAGCTGGTCATCGTCGATCGCTCCTCGCTCTACAAGGGCAAGCCGGTCAAGACGCTGACGGAAGGCCTGTCCTCCAAGGGCGGCCGCAACAACACCGGCCGCATCACCGTGCGTTTCCAGGGTGGTGGTCACAAGCGCACCTACCGTCTGGTCGATTTCAAGCGTCGCAAGTTCGACGTCGAAGCGACTGTCGAGCGCATCGAATACGATCCGAACCGTACCGCTTACATCGCTTTGGTGAAGTACACGGACGGCGAACTGGCCTATATCCTCGCTCCGCAGCGTCTCGCTTCCGGCGACAAGGTCATCGCTTCGGAAAAGGCTGTGGACGTGAAGCCTGGCAACACCATGCCGCTTCAGTTCATCCCGGTCGGCTCCATCATCCACAACGTGGAAATGAAGCCGGGCAAGGGCGGCCAGATCGCTCGTTCGGCTGGCTCCTACGCTCAGCTTGTCGGTCGTGACCAGGGCATGGCGATCCTTCGCCTGAATTCCGGCGAACAGCGCCTCGTGCATGGCACCTGCCTTGCAACGATCGGTGCGGTTTCGAACCCGGATCACGGCAACATCAACGATGGCAAGGCCGGTCGTTCGCGTTGGCGTGGCAAGAAGCCGCATAACCGCGGTGTTGTCATGAACCCGGTCGACCATCCGCACGGCGGTGGTGAAGGCCGCACCTCTGGTGGTCGCCATCCGGTGACCCCGTGGGGCAAGCCGACCAAGGGCAAGCGTACGCGGTCGAACAAGTCGACCGACAAGATGATTATGCGCTCGCGCCATCAGCGCAAGAAGTAAGAGAGGAAGTCTCAAGTGGCTCGTTCAGTATGGAAAGGTCCGTTTGTTGACGGCTATCTTCTCAAGAAGGCTGAGAAGGTGCGCGAAGGCGGACGTAGTGAAGTAATCAAGATGTGGAGCCGTCGCTCCACCATCATGCCGCAGTTCGTTGGTCTCACCTTCGGCGTCTACAACGGCAGCAAGCACATTCCGGTCAGCGTCAATGAAGACATGGTCGGACACAAGTTCGGCGAGTTCGCCCCGACCCGTACCTATTATGGTCACGGTGCGGACAAGAAGGCGAAGAGGAAGTAACAATGGGCAAGGCAAAAACCGAACGCCGGCTGAAGGACAATGAGGCGCAGGCAGTTGCGCGCACGCTCCGTGTCAGCCCGCAGAAGCTCAACCTGGTCGCGGCTACGATCCGCGGCAAGAAGGTTGATCGCGCGCTCGCAGAGCTTGAATTCTCCCGCAAGCGTATCGCTGGCGCCGTGAAGAAGACGCTCGAATCTGCGATCGCCAATGCAGAAAACAACCACGATCTCGACGTTGACTCGCTGGTCGTAGCGGAAGCTTACGTCGGCAAGTCGATCGTCATGAAGCGTTTCCACGCTCGTGGCCGCGGCCGTGCGTCTCGTATCGAGCGCCCGTTCGCACACCTGACGATCGTCGTTCGCGAAGTGGAAGCTCAAGGGGAGGCCGCATAATGGGTCAGAAAATCAATCCGATCGGTTTTCGCCTCGGCATCAACCGTACCTGGGATAGCCGCTGGTTTGCGGACAATGCCGAGTATGGCCAGCTTCTCCACGAAGACCTGAAGATGCGCAAGTTCGTCATGAACGAACTGAAGCAGGCTGGTATCTCCAAGGTGGTCATCGAGCGTCCGCACAAGAAGTGCCGCGTCACGATCCACTCGGCTCGTCCGGGCCTGATCATCGGCAAGAAGGGCGCTGACATCGACAAGCTCCGCAAGAAGCTGTCGGACATGACGAATTCCGAAACCCACCTCAACATCGTTGAAGTGCGCAAGCCGGAAATCGACGCGACGCTGGTTGCCCAGTCGATCGCTCAGCAGCTCGAGCGCCGTGTTGCTTTCCGTCGCGCCATGAAGCGCGCCGTTCAGTCCGCGATGCGTCTTGGCGCCGAAGGCATCAAGATCACCTGCGCCGGCCGTCTCGGCGGTGCGGAAATCGCTCGTACGGAATGGTACCGCGAAGGTCGCGTGCCGCTGCATACGCTGCGCGCCGACATCGACTACGGTACGGCTGAAGCAGAAACCGCTTTCGGCATCTGCGGCATCAAGGTTTGGATCTTCAAGGGCGAAATCCTTGAGCACGATCCGATGGCCTCCGAACGCCGCGCGCTCGAGGGCGACGCCCAGGGTCCGGCTAGCCGCGATCGCGATAGAGACCGTCGCCGCGACAACGCTTGATAGCGTACGTGGCAGATAAGTTCGGAGAATAAGAAAATGTTGCAGCCAAAGCGTACGAAGTACCGTAAGCAATTCAAGGGTCGCATCAAGGGCGTCGCCAAGGGTGGCTCTGATCTGGCTTTCGGTGAATTCGGTCTGAAGGCGCAGGAACCCAACCGCGTCAACGCTCGCGAGATCGAAGCGGCTCGCCGCGCGATCACGCGTTACATGAAGCGTGCCGGCCGTGTATGGATTCGGGTGTTCCCGGATGTTCCGGTCACCAAAAAGCCGACCGAAGTCCGTATGGGTAAAGGTAAGGGCTCTGTCGAATACTGGGCATGCAAGGTCAAGCCCGGCCGCATGATGTTCGAGATCGATGGCGTAAGCGAAGAAATCGCTCGTGAGGCTCTGCGCCTCGGGTCCGCCAAGCTCTCAGTCAAGACGCGCTTCGTGCAGCGCATTGCAGAGTAAGGAAGAAGCTCATGAAAGCCGCAGATGTTCGCGCCCTGAGCGCCGACCAACTCAAGGACGAGCTTGCCAAGCTGAAGAAGGAGCAGTTCAACCTGCGCTTTCAGAAGGCGACTGGCCAGCTTGAAAAGTCCTCGCGCATCAACGAAGTCCGCAAGGACATCGCTCGCGTAAAAACCATTGCCCGCCAGAAGGCGGCAGAAGCAAAGGCCTAAAGGAAAAATAACATGCCGAAGCGCATTCTGCAGGGCGTCGTGGTCAGCGACAAGAACGAGAAGACTGTAGTCGTCCGCGTTGAGCGTCGTTTCGCTCACCCGCTGCTCCAGAAGACCGTTCGTCGTTCCAAGAAGTACAAGGCTCACGACGAGAACAATCAGTACAAGGTCGGCGACGCCGTTTCCATCGAGGAATGCGCGCCGATCTCCAAGGACAAGACCTGGACGGTTGTTTCCGCCCAGACCAAGTAACAGAATTTCGCTCAGGCCCTTGCGCTTGGGCGAAATATCTGTATGAAGCACGAGCTTGGAAGCAGGACGCTCGAATTCGAGCGTTCTTTTGCTTTGTTGATGGCTGGTAAGGGTGACTCAAGCGGTCCCGGAACCCGGCAAAATCAGACAAGAGACTAGTCCATAAGCCGGGGTAGGGGGTCGATTGACCCAACCATTCCGGTAACAACAAGAAGGCGACCTGACATGATTCAGATGCAAACAAACCTCGACGTGGCGGATAATTCCGGCGCACGTCGTGTCATGTGCATCAAGGTGCTGGGCGGCTCGAAGCGCAAGTATGCTTCCATCGGCGACGTCATCGTCGTTTCGATCAAGGAAGCTATTCCGCGCGGCCGTGTGAAGAAAGGTGACGTGATGAAGGCGGTCGTCGTTCGTACCGCCAAGGACATCCGTCGTCCGGATGGCAGCGTCATCCGCTTCGATACCAACGCAGCAGTCCTCATCGACAACAAGAAAGAGCCGATCGGCACCCGTATCTTCGGACCGGTTCCGCGCGAACTTCGCGCCAAGAACCACATGAAGATCATCTCGCTGGCTCCAGAAGTACTGTAAGGAGCGGAGCGATGCAGAAGATCCGTAAAGGCGACAAGGTCGTCGTATTGACCGGTAAGGACAAGGGCCGTACCGGCGAAGTCGTTCAAGTGCTGCCGAAGGAAGACCGTGCGGTCGTTCGTGGCGTCAACGTCATCAAGCGCCATCAGCGCCAGACGCAGACCCAGGAAGCCGGCATCATCAGCAAGGAAGCCCCGCTTCACCTGTCCAACATTGCGATCGTCGACAAGGACGGCAAGCCGACCCGCGTCGGTTTCAAGGTTGTGGATGGCAAGAAGGTCCGTGTGGCCAAGACCTCGGGAGAAGTGATCGATGGCTGAGGCAAAGTACGAGCCGCGGCTCAAGAAGGAATACGTTGCTCGCATCCGTGCAGCCATGCAGGAGAAGTTCTCCTACGCTAACGAGATGCAGATCCCGAAGCTGGACAAGATCGTGATCAACATGGGCGTTGGCGAAGCTACGGCTGATTCGAAGAAGCCGACCGTTGCTGCTGCCGACCTCGCAGCGATCGCCGGCCAGAAGCCGGTTATCACACGCGCACGCAACTCCATCGCTGGCTTCAAGGTCCGCGAACAGATGCCGATTGGCGCCAAGGTCACCCTGCGTGGCGCCCGCATGTACGAGTTCCTGGATCGCCTAGTCAACATCGCGCTTCCGCGCGTTCGCGACTTCCGCGGCCTGAACCCGAAGAGCTTTGACGGTCGTGGCAATTTTGCCATGGGCATCAAGGAACACATTGTGTTCCCTGAGATCAACTACGACAAGGTTGATCAGATGTGGGGCATGGACATCATCGTTTGCACGACGGCGCCGACCGACGACGAAGCACGGGCTCTTTTGAAAGAGTTCAACTTCCCGTTCCGTCAATAACCGTAACGACGAGCGTAGAAAAGGAACCCTGATATGGCGAAGACAAGCGCAGTTGAAAAGAACAAGCGCCGCCGCAATACGGTTGCCAACCAGGCCGCGAAGCGGGCTGCTCTCAAGGCAATCATCATGAACCAGTCTCTTTCGATCGAAGACCGGTTCAAGGCCACCCTGAAGCTGGCATCGCTGCCGCGCGATGGATCGAAGACCCGTATTCGCAACCGTTGCGAAGTGTCTGGCCGTCCGCGCGCCTACTACCGCAAACTGCGCATGTCGCGTATCGCGCTGCGTGAACTCGGCAATCTCGGCAAGGTGCCGGGCATCGTCAAGTCCAGCTGGTAAGGAGCAGATTAGATGTCTATGACTGATCCTTTGGGCGATATGCTCACCCGCATCCGCAATGGCGCTTCGCGTCGCAAGTCGTCGGTTTCGACGCCTGCTTCCAAGCTCCGTGCACGCGTTCTCGATGTTCTCCAGGCTGAAGGCTACATCCGTGGCTACTCCGTCGTCGATTTCGGCAACGGCAAGTCCGAGCTCAACATCGAGCTGAAGTACTACGAAGGCTCGTCGGTGATCCGTGAGATCGGCCGCGTGTCCAAGCCGGGCCGCCGGGTTTATGTCTCGGTCAAGTCCATTCCGCAGGTCGCGAACGGTCTCGGCATCACCATCCTTTCGACTCCGAAGGGCGTGATGGCTGATCACCAGGCTCGTGAACAGAATGTTGGTGGCGAGGTTCTCTGCTCGGTCTTCTAAGATCGAACAGGGATCTCCTTCGAAACAGACAGGTTTGAAAAATGTCTCGTATCGGTAAGAAGCCCGTTCAGGTACCTGCAGGGATCACGGCCTCGGTTGATGGCCAAAAAGTGACCGCCAAGGGCCCCAAGGGCGAGCTGTTTTTCGTCGCTAACGACGAAATCGGTCTCAAGCTGGAAAATAATGCAATCGTCGTGACGCCGCTCAACGACTCCAAGGATGCTCGCGCAAAGTGGGGCATGTCCCGCACGATGATCGAGAACATCTTCAAGGGTGTTAAGGACGGCTACGAGCGCAAGCTCGAAATCAACGGCGTCGGCTATCGCGCGTCCATGCAGGGCAAGAACCTGCAGCTGGCGCTCGGCTTCAGCCACGACGTGGTTTACGAGCCGCCGCAGGGTATCTCGATCGCTGTGCCGAAGCCGACGGAAATCGTCGTCACCGGCATCAACAAGCAGCAGGTCGGCCAGGTTGCCGCGGAAATCCGCGAATACCGCGGTCCCGAGCCCTACAAGGGCAAGGGTGTTAAGTATGCTGACGAGCGGATCGTCCGCAAAGAAGGCAAGAAGAAGTAAGGATCACGCGAAATGGCTAGCAGGAAAGAAGCACTTGCGCGTCGCGCCAACCGCGTGCGCCGCCAAATCAAGTCGGTGGCCAATGGCCGTCCGCGCCTGTCGGTTCATCGCTCGTCGAAGAACATCTACGCCCAGGTCATCGATGACGTGGCTGGCAAGACGCTTGCGGCTGCCTCCACTCTCGACAAGGATCTGCGCGGTTCTCTGAAGACCGGTGCCGATACCGCCGCCGCAGCCCTGGTTGGCAAGCTCGTTGCAGAGCGCGCCTCCAAGGCAGGCGTGAAGGAAGTCGTGTTCGATCGCGGCGCCTTCATCTACCACGGCCGCATCAAGGCTCTCGCCGATGCGGCTCGCGAAGGCGGCTTGACCTTCTGATCAAGTTTCCGGCCGGTAGCCTGTAGGCGCCGGCCGGATTTCACCGGACCGCAAATCTCCTATTTGGAGGTTGATGCGGTCTTTGTTGTTTGCCGATTGCACCCGGAAAAGAAAAAGGAAGAGGACAATGGCACAGGAAAAGAGAGGCTCGCGGGATGACCGTCAGAGCCGTGAAGAGCGCGATAGCGAATTCGTCGACAAGCTGGTCGCGATCAACCGCGTCGCCAAGGTTGTTAAGGGTGGCCGTCGCTTCGGCTTCGCCGCTCTCGTCGTCGTTGGCGACCAGAAGGGCCGCGTAGGCTTCGGCCATGGCAAGGCACGCGAAGTGCCGGAAGCCATCCGCAAGGCAACCGAAAGCGCCAAGCGCGACATGATTTTCGTACCGCTGCGCGACGGCCGTACGCTGCATCACGACGTCCATGGCCGTCATGGCGCAGGCAAGGTTCTGCTGCGTTCGGCCAAGGTCGGTACCGGTATCATCGCCGGTGGTCCGATGCGCGCCGTTTTCGAAACGCTCGGCGTTCATGACGTTGTTGCCAAGTCGACCGGTTCGTCGAACCCGTACAACATGGTTCGCGCCACGTTCGACGCCCTGAAGCACCAGGTTCACCCGAAGGACATCGCAGCTCAGCGCGGCATCAAGTATGCCACTCTGCAGGCTCGTCGTACCGCTTCGGGCAACGCCTCCGAAGAATAAGGGAGTTTGACCTATGGCCAAGACGACCAAGAAGGCTGAAGCCAAGACCGTTACGGTCGAGCAGGTTGGCAGCCCGATCCGCCGTCCGGACGTTCAGCAGAAGACGCTGATCGGTCTCGGACTGAACAAGATGCACCGTCGCCGCACGCTGGAAGATACCCCGGCCGTTCGTGGCATGATCCGTGCTGTCCAGCATCTCGTTCGCGTTGTCGACGAGAAGTGAGCCGGAGGTAAATCGTTATGAAACTGAATGAGATCAAGGATAACGAAGGCTCGACCCACAGCCGCAAGCGCCTCGGCCGCGGCATCGGCTCCGGCTCCGGCAAGACCGGTGGCCGTGGTGTGAAGGGTCAGAAGTCCCGTTCGGGTGTTGCGATCAACGGCTTCGAAGGTGGTCAGATGCCCATCTATCGTCGCCTGCCGAAGCGCGGCTTCAACAACATCTTCGCCGCCGATTACGTTGTCGTATCGCTGGCTCGCATCCAGGCTGCCGTCGATGCCGGCAAGCTCGATGCCAAGAAGACTGTTGATGCTGCTGCCCTCAAGGCTGCCGGCGTAATTCGCCGCGTCAAGGATGGCGTTCGTGTCCTCTCCGACGGCGAACTGAAGGCAAAGATTGTGCTTGAAGTTGCAGGCGCTTCCAAGCCGGCGGTCGAAAAGATCGAAAAGGCTGGCGGCTCCATCAAGCTGCTCGCTTCTGCCGCAGAAGCTCCTGCCGCAGAATAATCTTATCAATGATCGCCCGAGGTGCTTCACTTCGGGCGATTTTTCTCCCATATGTGAGCCTCACGAACCTGAACGACGCAACAGTGTCTTTCCGGTTGACAACGGGAACCAAGGGTGAGGCGCCCGATTGCATGGCAATCCGTCCGAAGCCCGAATTTTGAACAATTTACTTACTGATTCCGGACCCGGCCGATTATGCCGGAATTGGTAATGCGGAGATTTGCATGGCTTCTGCAGCGGAACAACTGGCGTCCAATCTCAATTTCTCGACTTTTGCCAAGGCTGAGGATCTCAAGAAGCGCTTGTGGTTTACGCTCGGCGCGCTCCTCGTCTATAGACTCGGCACCCACATTCCGCTTCCCGGCCTCAATCCCGCCGCTTATGCCCAGGCTTTCCAGAATCAGTCGGGCGGCATTCTCGGCCTCTTCAACATGTTTTCCGGCGGCGCTGTTCAGCGCATGGCGATCTTCGCGCTCGGCATCATGCCCTATATCTCGGCCTCGATCATCGTTCAGCTGATGACGTCGGTCGTGCCTTCGCTTGAGAACCTGAAGAAGGAAGGCGAGCAGGGCCGTAAGATCATCAACCAGTACACCCGCTACGGTACGGTGCTGCTCGGCGCGTTGCAGGCCTATGGCATTGCGATCGGCCTGGAGCACGGCAACGGCGTCGTCATTGATCCGGGCTGGTTCTTCCGCATTTCCACCGTGATCACGCTGCTCGGCGGCACCATGTTCCTGATGTGGCTCGGCGAGCAGGTGACGTCGCGCGGTATCGGCAACGGTATCTCGCTGATCATCTTCGCCGGCATTGCTGCCGGTCTTCCGACGGCTCTTGCCGGCACGCTCGAACTCGGCCGCACCGGCGCGCTTTCGACGGGCCTGATTCTCGCCGTACTGGTCGTTGCCATCCTGGTCATCGCGCTCATCGTTTTCGTCGAGCGCGCCCAGCGCCGGCTGCTGATCCAGTATCCGAAGCGTCAGGTCGGCACGCGTATGTTCCAGGGCGATACGTCGCACCTGCCGCTGAAGCTCAACACCTCGGGCGTCATTCCGGCAATCTTCGCCTCCTCGCTGCTGCTGCTGCCGGCAACTGCCGCTGGTCTCGGCAACAACACGGCGCTTCCGACCTGGGTGACATCAATCGTTGCGGCACTTGGCCACGGCCAGCCTATCTACATGGTGCTCTACGCCGCGTTGATTGCCTTCTTCGCCTTCTTCTACACGGCTCTGGTCTTCAATCCGAAGGACACGGCCGACAATCTGAAGAAGCATGGCGGCTTCATTCCGGGTATCCGTCCGGGTGAGCGCACAGCGGAGTATATCGATTACGTGCTGACCCGCATCACGGTCATCGGCGCGATCTACCTTGTCTTCGTCTGCATTCTGCCCGAAATTCTCGTGTCCCAGACCGGTATTCCGCTGTCGCTGGGTGGCACTTCGCTTCTGATCGTGGTTAGCGTAACGCTGGATACGGTGGCGCAGATTCAGGGTCACCTGATCGCACAGCAATATGAAGGCCTGATCAAGAAATCGAAGCTGCGTGGAGGAAAGAGGGGGCGATGAGACTTATACTTTTAGGGCCGCCGGGAGCAGGTAAGGGGACCCAGGCCCAGCGCATTGTGGAAAAGCACGGCATTCCGCAGCTTTCCACAGGCGATATGCTGCGCGCGGCCGTTCAGGCCGGCACCGAAGTCGGCAAGCGCGCCAAGGCTGTTATGGACGCCGGCAAGCTCGTTTCTGATGAGATCGTCAACGCCATCGTTTCCGAGCGCATCGACCAGCCGGATTGCGCCAAGGGTTTCATTCTCGACGGTTTCCCGCGCACCTTGGTACAGGCTGATGCTACCGAGCGCATGCTCAATGCGAAGGGCCTGGAGCTCTCCGTCGTCATCGAGCTGAAGGTCGATGATGCAGAACTGATTCGCCGTGTCTCCGGCCGCTATTCCTGCTCGAACTGCGGTAGCGTCTATCACGACACGGACAAGGTTCCGGCAACGGCTGGTGTTTGCGACAAATGCGGTTCGACGCATTTCAAGCGCCGTCCGGACGACAATGCCGAAACCATGGCGACTCGTCTCCAAGTCTATTACAAAGAGACCTCGCCGCTGATCGGTTACTACTACGCGAAGGGCAAGCTGCAGAGTATCGACGGCATGGCCGATATCGAGCATGTGACCGACAGCATAGAGGCTATCCTGGCTAAGCTTTAGATAGCCTAAAATAAACTTGCCGGAGCGGTTGCTTTTTTGCGCTGATTCCGCTAAACACCGCGCCAACTCGCGACATGCTATGCGATCGGCGCGGATTTCCAACGGGAAGTCCGAGTACGGTCGTTTTGACATGTGGCGGACACAAATCGAACAAGCAGCTCCCGGGCTGCATAACAAGACCCTTTGCCAAGGCAAAAGGAATGCAAGGAGAACAGGCGTGGCTCGTATCGCTGGCGTCAACATCCCGACTGCAAAGCGCGTAGTTATTGCGCTTCGCTACATTCACGGGATCGGACCGAAGTTTGCACAGGAAATCTGCGAGAAGGTCGGTATCCCGGCCGAGCGTCGCGTCAACCAGTTGACGGATGCCGAAGTTCTGCAGATCCGCGAAACCATCGATCGCGATTATCAGGTCGAAGGCGACCTGCGTCGTGACACCTCGATGAACATCAAGCGTCTGATGGACCTGGGCAGCTACCGCGGCCTGCGTCATCGTCGCGGCCTGCCGGTTCGCGGCCAGCGTACCCACACCAATGCTCGTACCCGCAAGGGCCCGGCAAAGGCGATTGCTGGTAAGAAGAAGTAATTTCCGGGAAACCGGAATGGGGAGGCTGGCGGTCCGCCGGCCTCTTTTGAGTTTGGAGTGGGGCTCAACGAGCGTCACTCCGGTGTAGCCGCTGGCATTACGGCGGTGCAGAGATCCAAGAAAGGACTACCATGGCCAAGGAAGCCGTACGTGTTCGCCGTCGCGAACGCAAAAACATCTCGTCGGGCGTCGCACACGTCAACTCGACCTTCAACAACACGATGATCACTATCACCGACGCACAGGGCAACGCGATTGCCTGGTCGTCCGCTGGTGCCAAGGGCTTCAAGGGTTCGCGCAAGTCGACCCCGTTCGCTGCCCAGATCGCTGCCGAAGACTGCGCTAAGAAGGCTCAGGAACACGGCATGAAGTCGCTGGAAGTCGAAGTTTGCGGTCCGGGCTCCGGTCGTGAATCCGCTCTGCGCGCCCTCCAGGCTGCTGGTTTCATGATCACGTCGATCCGCGATGTGACCCCGATCCCGCACAATGGTTGCCGCCCGCGCAAGAAGCGTCGCGTCTGATCATCGCCACTCACGACACCGGCCGGGGTAGATGCGCCCGGCTCGGTGTTACTCAAGCTCGGTTGTCACGATTGGATGGTGGCAACGAACGGAAGGCAAAAACATGATTCAGAAAAACTGGCAGGAACTGATCAAGCCCAACAAGGTCGAGTTCACCTCGAGCGGCCGCACCAAGGCAACGCTCGTGGCCGAACCGCTGGAGCGTGGCTTTGGTCTCACCCTCGGCAACGCGCTGCGTCGCGTTCTGCTGTCTTCTCTGCGTGGCGCCGCTGTGACGGCCGTGCAGATCGACGGCGTGCTGCATGAGTTCTCCTCTATCCCGGGCGTCCGGGAAGACGTGACGGACATCGTGCTGAACATCAAGGAAATCGCCATCAAGATGGATGGCGATGACGCCAAGCGCATGGTTGTCCGCAAGCAGGGCCCGGGCGTGGTAACGGCTGGTGATATTCAGACGGTCGGCGATATCGAAATCCTCAACCCCGAGCATGTCATCTGCACGCTCGACGAGGGCGCCGAAATCCGCATGGAATTCACCGTCAACAACGGCAAGGGCTATGTCCCGGCCGAGCGCAATCGCGCGGAAGATGCTCCGATCGGCCTCATCCCGGTCGACAGCCTCTATTCGCCGGTCAAGAAGGTGTCCTACAAGGTTGAAAATACCCGTGAAGGACAGGTTCTCGACTACGACAAGCTGAGCATGTCGCTCGAAACCGATGGTTCGATCAGCGGTGAAGATGCTGTCGCGTTTGCGGCTCGCATCCTGCAGGATCAGCTTGGCGTGTTCGTCAACTTCGACGAGCCGCAGAAGGAAACCGAAGAGGAAGCAGTTACCGAACTCGCTTTCAACCCGGCGCTCCTCAAGAAGGTAGACGAACTGGAACTGTCCGTTCGCTCGGCAAACTGCCTGAAGAACGACAACATCGTCTACATCGGCGACCTCATTCAGAAGACCGAAGCAGAAATGCTCCGCACGCCGAATTTTGGTCGCAAGTCGCTGAACGAAATCAAGGAAGTTCTCGCTTCCATGGGCCTGCACCTCGGCATGGAAGTGCCGGCATGGCCGCCCGAGAACATCGAAGATCTCGCCAAGCGATACGAAGACCAATACTAACGTTTCAAACGGCAGGCGAACGATGCCTGCAAGTGAAGGAGAATAGCAATGCGCCACGGTAAAGCCGGCCGCAAGCTGAATAGAACCGCTAGCCATCGTAAGGCGATGTTCGCCAACATGGCAGCTTCGCTCATCACCCATGAGCAGATCGTCACCACGCTCCCGAAGGCGAAGGAAATTCGTCCGATCGTCGAGAAGCTGGTAACCCTCGGTAAGCGCGGCGACCTGCACGCTCGTCGTCAGGCCATCTCGCAGATCCGCGACGCTGTTGTCGTCGCCAAGCTGTTCGATGCGATTGCAACGCGCTACGCCACCCGCAACGGCGGCTACCTGCGTATCATGAAGGCCGGCTTCCGCCAGGGCGACAATGCCGCTCTCGCTGTTGTCGAGTTCGTCGATCGCGACGTCAATGCCAAGGGCGCGGCCGACAAGGCTCGCGTTGCCGCTGAAGAAGAAGCCGCAGCCGCTTAAGGCTAAACCTCGGATAGAACATAAAGGGCCGGATGAGCGATCATCCGGCCTTTTGGCGTTGCGGTTTGACCGGGCTGTAGAGCCGTACTCGTTCGCTAGAGGGATGACCATTGAACAGGCAGCAACAGTTCACGCGAAACAGAGCCCTTCTGCTTGCGGTGTTGCTGCTGACCATAGGCTGTGGCCTGTCGCTTCGACGGTTTGGATATGCTGCCGATCTTCCCTTTACGGTCGTGAAATATGGCGGTTCGATATTGTGGGGAGCGATGGTCTATTGGCTTCTCGCTGTGACATTTGCCGGTGTCAGAGGCCTGAGGATCGCCTCTGCCGCGCTGATCGTTGCCGTGGCCGTCGAGTTCTTCAGGCTATGGCATACGCCGACGCTGGACGCCTTTCGATTGACCACGGCCGGAGCCTTGTTGCTGGGAAGAGTGTTCTCGCTGTGGAATATCGTGGCCTATGCCGCTGGTATCGCGGCGGCGCTGGCGCTTGATCGTGTCTTGTCGCGAACCAAGCACGTGGTTTGATGCCTGCCATAAATTTGACAGCCAGGTCCTGCGCCAAAACGGCCGGACATCTATCATTCGGCTTGCCGCATCCTTGCCGCCAGAGTAGCACGGAGAGCGCAACTACAGGGTAAAGTCGAGTTCGTTGCGTTATGTGGGGCAGACTGGGGACCAGGGGGAGAAGAGATGGCGAGTCCGGAAAAAACGTCATTGCAGCCGCGCGCAGCACGTCTGGTGTTGGTGACGCCTGACGGCATGGTGGTTGGCTGTCTGCCGCCGATCCCTGTCGAAGTTCCCTGGTGGCAGGAGGTCCAGTCTGTCGTGCGTGCCGCGCGCGAACGCCATGGCATCGACGTCACGATCCTGCGCCTGCTGGAAGCAGCGCGCGACCGCGCGCCTGGTGGCGAAGTCACCTATCTGGCCGAGATCGCAGCGCCTGTGCCGGCAGAGCCTTGGGCCGGGAAGATAGAAGCCCATCCGCTGCGCCAGGCCTATGCTGAGCCCGGCGGTCCCGCCGCCGATCTCGATTGGGCAGTGCGGGTGCTTGCCGGGCACGGCCTGACACCCACCGTCAAGCCCGTCCAGGTTCGCACCTGGAATCTTTCCAGCGTCTGGCGCATCCCCATCGGTAGCCAATCGGCCTGGCTGAAAGTCGTGCCGCCGTTTCTGGCGCATGAAGGCCGCGTCATCACGGCGCTCGCCGGTCACGATGTTCCGACATTGTATGGTCACGATGAACACGGGCGCGTTCTAATTGAGGAAATCCCGGGCGACGACTTGTTTGAAGCCGCGCTGCCGCAACTACTCGCTATGGTCACGCTGCTTGTCGAGATACAGGCTTCGTGGATCGGCCGCGTCGAGGAACTGCGCGCGATGCGATTGCCAGATTGGAGCGGTCCGAGCTTGTGCTTCGAGATCGCCGAGGTCGTGCGACGGACAGGCGATGAATTGTCGGAAGACGAACGCGCGACGCTGCGGCGTTTCGTGGAAGATCTGCCGACGCTGTTTGCCGAGGTCGACGCCTGCGGTTTGCCGGATACGCTTGTCCATGGCGACTGCCATCCCGGCAATTTTCGCGGCACGGAGCGAGAGATTACATTGATCGATTGGGGCGACAGCGGCATTGGCCACCCCTTGCTCGACCAGTCCGCCTTCCTCGACGGGCTGCCGCCGGAATACATCGAGACGATCAAGGGTCACTGGAATCGCGAATGGTTGACGAGAGTGCCCGGTTCTGACCCTGCACGCGCTGCCGAACTGCTCGCGCCGATCGCCATGGCCAGACGCGCGGTGATCTATCAGCGTTTCCTCGACAATATCGAACCATCGGAGCGGATCTATCACCGCGACGATCCGGCCGGCTGGCTCCGCGACACGGTGGCGCTGCTGAAAAAATCGTATTGAACGCGAGGCCGCGTTCACATTACTCCGCGCCGTCCTCGCGCATGGCCCATCGTTGCACGCATAGCTGCATTTCGTATTTCAGATGGCGCTTTGAGTCATAATAATTTGAATCCTAATTAGTTTAGTGCTAATAGAATCCCATGAACTCGTCAAACGCCCTGCAACGCATATTCACCGCCAATCTGCTCACGACCGGCCGCCAGTGGCGCCGGGTCGTCGATATCACGCTGAGCTCTCATGGGATATCCGAGGCCGTGGCTGCGCCGCTGCTTTGGATCAGCCGCCTGGGCGGCGGTGTGCGGCAGGTGGTGCTCGCCACGTATGTCGGTATCGAAGGCCCGTCTCTGGTGCGCCTGCTCGATCAGCTCGAAAGCATGGATCTTGTCATCCGCAAGGATGATCCGACGGATCGGCGCGCGAAGGGCCTCTGGCTGACGCCGGAAGGCGAAAAGCTGGCCGCCCGCATGGAGGACGCCCTCGACGAGCTGCGCGGCAAGATCCTTGCCAATGTCGACCCTGCGGACATCGAAGCTGCGGTTCGCGTCCTGAAGGCTTTCGAGGAATTCGAAGCATCGAATGTGACCGAACTGGAGCCGGAGAAGGTCCTATGAGCATTCCATCCTGGCGTGAATGGTTGTTTTCGGTCAAAGCCTTCATTGCGGCGATCATGGCGCTGTTCATCGCGTTATCGCTGGATCTGCCGCGTCCCTATTGGGCGATGGCGGCCGTCTATGTGGTTGCCAATCCTCTTGCTGGCGCAACCAGTTCCAAGGGGCTTTATCGCGCGCTCGGCACGCTTATCGGTGCCACCGCGTCGGTCATTCTCATCCCGCTCTTCGTCAATGCGCCGGAACTGCTTTCCATTGTCGTCGCGCTCTGGACTGGAACTCTGCTGTTCCTGTCGATGCTCGACCGCACCTCGCGCAGCTATGTTTTCATGCTGGCCGGCTATACGTTGCCGCTGATCGCGCTGCCGACTGTCGGCTCGCCCGAAACGATTTTCGATGTGGCGCTTGCCCGTTCCGAGGAGATCATCATCGGCATCGTCTGCGCAAGCGTCGTCAGCGCGATCGTCTTTCCAAACAGCGTCGGCACTTTGCTCGGTCAGCGCATCGGCTCATGGCTGGATGATGCCGGAACCTGGGCGGATGAGATCCTGCGCGGCGAGGGCGCGTCTCCCGCGACGCCCCTGAAGCGCCAGAAGCTCGCCGCCGACGTTTCCGGCCTCGATCTCGTCATCAGCCAGCTCAAATATGATGCCGGCAGTCGCGACATCGTCAGGCATTCGCGCGAGCTGCGCGGCCGTCTGTTGATGTTGCTGCCGCTCTTCTCCTCCCTGGCCGACCGCCTGCACGCCCTGAAGGCCAGTGGCAAGCCGTTGCCGCAGGAGCTAGTCGTTGTTCTGAACGAGGTAGCCGATTGGCTCGGGCAGGGTGGTCGTGGCAAGGTCGATGAAACCGCTGAGGCCTTGTCGAGGAAGATCGAGGCGCTGCAGGAGAATGATCTCGACCTCGGTTGGGATGATCTCGTCCGGTCGAGCGCTCTCGCACGTCTCAAGGAAATCGTAGACTTGTGGCAGGATTGCCTGACGCTGCGCGCGCAGATCGTCTCCGGGCAGCAGGTCGGCACTTGGCGCCCCGCCTTCCGCCATCGCAACGTCGTCGGTCAAATCCGGCACTATGATTACACCCTGCTCGCCTTCTCGGCCGGCGGCGTCATCGCCGGCATCGCGGTTGCCTGCTTCTTCTGGATCTATTCCGGATGGGAAGATGGCGCCGGCTTCGTCGCCATGGCGGCTGTTGCCTGCTCGTTTTTTGCCGCGCTCGATCGCCCTGCGCCCTTCATCACCACCATGTTCATCTGGACGGCGGTCAGCCTGATCATCGCCTGCGTCTATATCTTCGGTGTGCTGCCGTCCATCTCCGGCTTCGAGATGCTGGTGCTGGTCTTTGCTCCGCCCTTCCTGGTGATGGGCCTTCTGATTACCCGCCCGCAGACGAACATGCTCGGCATGTTGTTGGCCGTGAATGGCGCAAGTTTCATCGCGCTGCAGGATCGTTACGCGGCCGATTTCGCCAGCTTCACCAATAGCGCGATCGCGGCTCTGGCGGGCGTTGGCTTCGCCCTGGTCTGGACCTTGCTCACACGCCCGTTCGGCGCCGAACTGGCCGCCTGGCGGCTGGTCAGGGCCGGTTGGACCGATCTTGCCGAGACCGCCGCCGGCATCCGTCGCGCCGATCACGAGCGTCTCTCCGGTCGTATTCTGGATCGTCTCGGCCAGCTCGTGCCACGCCTTGCAGGCATCGAGGACCGTGAGCTCAAGAAGGTCGACGGTTACGCCGATGTCCGCCTCGGCTTCAACGTTCTGATGCTGCAAAAGGAACGTGGCCAATTGAAGCCGTCTGCCGCCGCATCCATCAGCGAAGTGCTGATCGGCGTATCGGATTTCTATCGCTCGCGGCTGAAAGCCAAGCGTGCCGTCGATCCCTCCGACGAACTACGCGTGTCGATCGACCACAGCCTTGAGGCTGTCGCACAGGAAAAGCGGCAGCCAGGCCGTGCGAGCCTCGATGCGCTTGTCGGCCTTCGCCGGGCGCTCTTCCCGCATGCCGAGCCGCCGGCGAGCTGGCGGCCGCCTCTATCGGATACAACTCAACCTCTTCCCATTGCCGCAGAGTAACATCATGCCCGCAGAATTCGATCTTTATGGCGTCTACATTCCGCGCCTTCTCGTTCTCATGCTGGTGACGCTGTTTGCCGTCATCGTCGTTCGACGCCTGCTCGCATGGATCGGAGCCTACACTCTGGTCTGGCATCGCGGTCTTTTCGATCTCGCGCTCTACGTCTTGTTGCTCGGCGCCGTCTCCTCTGTCTCTCGTTGGTACTTCACATGAACGCGTTAAAACTCATCGGCCGCGTGGCCGTCACCCTCATATTCGTCGTCGCTGCCATCTATGTCGGCCGCCAACTCTGGGGCCACTATATGGACGAGCCCTGGACGCGCGATGCGCGCCTCAGGGCCGACGTTGTCGGCATCGCGCCTGACGTCTCTGGTCTCGTCAGCGAGGTGCTCGTCAAGGACAACCAGACCGTCAAGAAGGGCGATGTCCTCTTCCGTGTCGATCGCGACCGCTTCGCCATCGCCCTTGAACAGGCGGATGCAGCCCTTGCAAGCAGCAATGCCGCTCTCGAGCAGGCCCAGCGCGAAAGCGCGCGGCAGGCTCGCCTCGGCGATGCTGCCTCTTTGCAGCAGAAGGAGCAGGCGCTAACCACCGTGCAGCAGGATGAAGCCGCCGTTCGTCAGGCGACCGCCAATCGCGAGCTTGCCCAGCTGAACCTCGACCGTTCCGAAGTGCGCGCCACCGTCAACGGCACGATTTCGAACCTCAGCCTGCGTCCGGGCGATTACGTCTCCGCCGGTACCGCCAAGGTGGCGCTGATCGACAGCGATTCCCTTCGCGTCGAGGGCTATTTCGAGGAAACCAAGTTGCCGCGCATCCATGTCGGCGACGAAGTTCATATCCACCTGATGGGGCAGGCCGAGAAGCTGACCGGCCATGTCGAAAGTATCGCCTACGGCATCGAGGACCGCGAGCGCACCTCCGGCAGCCTGCTTGCCAACATCACGCCGACCTTCAGCTGGGTGCGGCTGGCGCAGCGCGTGCCGGTGCGCATCGCCCTCGACAAGGTGCCCGACGGCACGAAGCTGATCGCCGGCCTGACGGCAACCGTCGAGGTGCAGGAGCAGGGCCAGGCGAAAATCGCCAGCGCCGCGGAATGAACATCGCGTGAGAGGGTAGAGCGGCCGAGTTCAGGCCGCTCTGGAATTGGAAGCCGCAACCGGCCTACGTGCCGCCCGGCGTCTCTCCATCATGATCGGCCTGTAGGATCTGTAGAGGATCATGGCGATCAGCAGGCCGATATAGATGAACTGCTCCATCGACAGGATCTTCGTCGACAGCGCGAAATGCAGCGCGCCGCAGGCAGCGACAATATAGACGAGGCGATGCAGCCAGATCCACTTCTTGCCGAGACGCTTGATCGAGAAATTGTTCGAGGTGACGGCCAGCGCCAGCAGCATGACGAGCCCTGCCATGCCGAACATGATGAACGGCCGCTTCAGCACGTCGTCGATCACAGCCTGCACATCCAGCGCCTGATCGAGCACCATGTAGACGGTCAGGTGCATCAGCGCATAGTAGAAACAGAGCAGGCCGAGCGCGCGGCGATAGCGCAGATAGTTCCAGCCGAAGAGATCCCGAAGCGGCGTGACCGCAAGCGTCAGCAGCAGGAAGCGGATCGCCCAAAGTCCCAGGAAAAGCTCGAAAGTCTTGACGGCGTCGGCACCAAGCTGGTCCGTCGCGCCGAGATAGAATTCCCAGGCGGCCGGCAAAAGCCCGACGATGTAGAGCGCCCAGACGGAGGCGGGCTGCCAGCGCTTGGGCAGGGCGAAAGAGACAGCCATCAGAAATTCACCCTGAGGTCCATGCCTGTGTAGAGGCTGGCGACCTGATCGGCATAGCCGTTGAAGGGCAGGGTGGGGTGGCGGTTTGAGCCGAAGAAGCCGCCTTCGCCGATACGCCGTTCGGTGGCCTGGCTCCAGCGCGGATGATCGACGGCCGGATTGACGTTGGCATAGAAGCCGTATTCCTGGCCGTTGGTCGCCTGCCAGGTGTTCACAGGCTGCTTGTCGGTAAGCGTGATGCGGACGATCGACTTGATGCCCTTGAAGCCATATTTCCACGGCACGACGAGCCGGATCGGCGCACCGTTCTGGTTGGGCAGGGTCTCACCATAGAGGCCGACGGCAAGCAGCGTCAGCGGATTGCGCGCCTCGTCGAGCCGCAGGCCCTCGACATAGGGCCAATCGAGGGATTGCAGCAGGCCGGATTGTCCCGGCATTTCCGCCGGCCGCACCACCGTCTCGAAAGCCACGAACTTGGCGCTGCCCTGCGGCTCCACCTTGTCGAGCAGGGCCGAGAGCGGAAAGCCGTCCCAGGGAATGACCATCGACCACGCCTCGACACAGCGCATGCGATAGACGCGCTCTTCCGGCGGAAATTCCTTGATCAGCGCATCGACATCGAAGGTGCCGGGCTTGTTGACCATGCCGTCGACCTTAATCGTCCAAGGCCGCGGCTTGAACTTGCCGGAGAGGTTGGCCGGGTCTGCCTTGTCGAGGCCGAATTCGTAGAAGTTGTTGTAGGTGGTGACGTCCTTGATCGGCGTCAGCTTTTCATTGACCGTATAATTGCTCTTGGTCGCCGTCAGCGCTTCCGCCATTGCCGCCTTGCCGCCAACGGCCGCCATGCCGATACCGGCTGCCGCC
Source organism: Rhizobium sp. NPDC090279 (assembly GCF_044769665.1). NCBI lineage: Bacteria > Pseudomonadati > Pseudomonadota > Alphaproteobacteria > Hyphomicrobiales > Rhizobiaceae > Rhizobium > Rhizobium sp. NPDC090279. Next base: position 22,708 of record NZ_JBIVYI010000009.1, read on the forward strand.
ACCGTCAGGAAATCGCGGCGTTTCAGATAGACGGAACGGGGCGTGACCTCGGAGGGTGCGATTTTCGGCGGACGGTAGGAGGCCATGGAACAATTCCTCTATGCGGGTAGCAGCTTCGATATTAGCCATACGCAACGGACACCGATTTTGTTACACTCTTAGGCTGGCATTTCTTTGGAAGTGAAAGCAACTTTTTGTGTGTGCTTGTGATTGGGCCGCCGCATTCCCAATTCTGGTCGAACCACTTGTTTGCCCGGACGCCGCGTTTGCCCGGCAGCGTACCGGATTCGCTTGAGTTGATAGTGACAGTATTGCACGATTGGATTAGGACAATTCCAAAAAGCGGAGTTGCCGGCGTTCCCTTCGCCCGAAACCATGGGCCCTGCCGACGCCGCACAAATTCCAGGATGACGAGGAAGACACCATGCCAGCTTATCGTTCCAGAACCACCACCCACGGCCGCAACATGGCCGGCGCGCGCGGCCTTTGGCGCGCGACGGGTATGAAGGACAGCGATTTCGGCAAGCCCATCATTGCAGTGGTCAACTCCTTCACCCAGTTCGTGCCCGGCCACGTTCACCTCAAGGATCTCGGCCAGCTCGTCGCGCGTGAAATCGAAGCGGCCGGCGGCGTCGCCAAGGAATTCAACACCATCGCCGTCGACGACGGCATCGCCATGGGCCATGACGGCATGCTCTATTCGCTGCCGTCGCGCGAGCTCATCGCCGACAGTGTTGAATACATGGTCAATGCCCATTGCGCCGACGCCATGGTCTGCATCTCCAACTGCGACAAGATCACACCCGGCATGCTGATGGCATCGCTGCGCCTGAACATTCCCACGGTCTTCGTGTCCGGCGGCCCGATGGAAGCCGGCAAGGTCATCCTGCATGGCAAGAAGGTCGCCCTCGATCTCGTCGACGCCATGGTTGCCGCTGCCGACGACAAGATCAGCGACGAAGATGTCGCCACTATCGAGCGTTCGGCTTGCCCGACCTGCGGCTCCTGCTCGGGCATGTTCACGGCCAATTCGATGAACTGTCTGACCGAAGCTCTCGGCCTGTCCTTGCCGGGTAACGGCTCGACGCTGGCAACCCATTCGGATCGCAAGGAACTCTTCCTCGAAGCCGGTCGACGTGTCGTTGCTCTGGCGAAGCGCTATTACGAGCAGGACGATTTGACCGCGCTGCCGCGGACGATCGCCAGCAAGGGTGCTTTCGAGAACGCCATGGCGCTCGATATCGCAATGGGCGGCTCGACCAACACCGTGCTGCATATCCTGGCGGCGGCGCATGAAGGTGAAATCGATTTCACCATGGATGACATCGATCGCCTGTCACGGCGCGTTCCCTGCCTTTCCAAGGTGGCTCCGGCAAAGTCCGATGTTCACATGGAAGACGTGCATCGCGCCGGCGGCATCATGGCCATCCTCGGCGAACTCAATCGTGCTGGATTGCTGAACGTCGATCTGCCGACCGTTCACGCCCCGACGCTGGGCGAGGCGCTGGCACAGTGGGATATCGCCGTCACCGACAACAAGGCTGCCCTAGAGCTCTTCAGCGCCGCTCCAGGCGGTGTCCCGACACAGGTGGCCTTCAGCCAGAGCGCCCGTTGGGAAGAGCTTGATCTCGATCGTGAAAAGGGTGTCATCCGCGACGCCCAGCATCCCTTCTCGAAGGATGGCGGTCTTGCCGTCCTCAAGGGTAACCTGGCTGTCGACGGCTGCATCGTGAAGACGGCCGGCGTCGATGAATCGATCCTGAAGTTCTCCGGCCCGGCCAAGGTCTTTGAAAGCCAGGACGCAGCCGTCAAGGGCATCCTCAGCAACGAGGTTGTGGCTGGCGACGTCGTCGTGATCCGCTACGAAGGCCCGAAGGGCGGTCCCGGCATGCAGGAAATGCTCTATCCGACGAGCTATCTGAAGTCGAAGGGCCTCGGCAAGGCCTGCGCGCTCATCACCGACGGCCGCTTCTCCGGCGGCACCTCGGGCCTCTCCATCGGTCACGCATCGCCGGAAGCGGCAAACGGCGGCACGATCGGCCTGGTGCGCGAGGGCGATATGATCGACATCGACATCCCGAACCGCACCATCAGCCTGCGTGTCGATGAGACTGAACTTGCCGCTCGCCGCGAAGCTCAGAACGCTAGGGGTTGGCATCCGGCCGAGCCGCGCAAGCGCAACGTCACAACGGCGTTGAAGGCCTATGCCGCTTTTGCCACGAGCGCCGACCGCGGCGCCGTTCGCGACCTGGGCGGAAAATAATGCGCATGTCAAAATAAGTTCGAGACAAAGGGCCACGCTACTTGCAGGCCCTTTGACATTCTAAGAGTATTTTTGTCAGCTTATCAGGTCTTTAAGCGCTGTCATCAAATGTGGCTGCCAGCGCATGGAGTATGTCATTTGGGTGGTAGCCTTCCCAAACGAGTGAATAATGCAGCCGCGTCAATTTTCATTTTCCGCGCTATCTGGAAAATCATGTGCAGGTTTTCACCTTTTTCGGCGGGGCGATCCCTGGCAGTAGGGTCGGCAATGATTATCCTCTCCAGACGAGTCAGCAAATCATTGAAGCCGCTTGGCGAAAGCGTGTAGGCCGGAAGAGTATCGCGCACAGCACGAAGAACGCGCCAGCGGGCGGAGCCTCGAAGATCGAAGTTGTCGATCTGAGTGATCAGTTTTTCCATATAAAGCGGATCGCGCCTTATCTGTAAAATAACAGCCGCGGCAAAAATGGCTTCGCTGGTGCTTGCTTTAAATAGATCTTCGAGGACGTGGAGTCTGCGGAATGTGGGCGCTGCTCTTTTGATTGGACGAGCAATTTGTTGAAGTTTCACAGTTGGAACGCGAGAAAATTGGAGATAGGCATTTCTTAATTTTTCTACTGCTTCCCAAACTTCCTTTTGAAGCTTTTCTTCCATCGAGTCCGATGGCAGTATTCGCCGTGCCGTAAGATAGACATCGCCACGCATTTCGCCATAGAGCTCTGGCCTTGCTAAGCGTTCCCCAAGATGCCTTGAACTATTGAAGATGTCTGTCTGATCGGATGTCCATCCTACCAAATCAGTGATCGACAACAAACCATCGCCGTCTCGATCAGCGTCTTCGAAGCGATTCTCCAGCGCCAAACAAAGCATATGCGTTAGAAAACCAAGGCCAATTTCGGGTAGTTCTCTAGCGACAGCAGTTCTGCCGCATGCGGCCAGAATCAAACTTGCACCGTCTCGGGCTGCTGCCATGAGCGGCTCGCCCTGCGTTGCCTCGGCACTCTTATATATTTGCTCGGTTGCTGCGCCGCTGTGACAACAATCCAGAATCATCAGTCGCAATGATGCTCGTGTGTTTGCGAAAATGGATCTGATGCTCGAAATGGGGATAGCGGTACTGACCGGACGATCGAATTCGGTCTGCCCCCAAACTAGATAGAGCTGAGACTTTGATAATAATCCATGGCCTGTGAAATAGAATACAAGTGAATCTCCTGGCCCGCACGAAGAAGCGACACGCTCAAACTCCGCAATCACATCTGCAGGCCCATAGTCGCCAGAGGTTTGAATAACATCAAAGGCGGACCTAGGCGAAGAAAATGCCCTACTTACTGCCACTTGATCGTTGGCTGTGCATTCCAATGTGGAAAATGCCGATGTGCCTGGGCCGGGATTCCCGGTAACAAAAGCATATCGTTTCATTAGCTTTGCTTTGTATGAATTTCAGTTGTCGTCACACCGTTAGTAGTCGTCGTTTTGGTGGTTACTTCGACATGAGGAATCAGTCTCTGTATAAGTTCCTTCACTATTGGAACAACCATTGGAGATAATGCGGCAGTCGCTGCAATGACCGTCGCGACATCTTTGGTGGATGGCTTTCCGACCCTTGGAGCCAGTTTCAATTCAGGATTTTCAGCCAGAAGAGCTTCGTTGATATCGACGCCAATGTTGTTCAGATATTCTTTGGAGTAGTCATCTAGTAAAATTTCGAAAAAGGGCTCGCTCACCTTGCTCTCCTCCATTGGCTATAAACATTAACGGATGTTTTCTATAAGAATGCAACCTTAATTAGTTTCCACGACAGTTTATTTAAAGCGGCCGATTGATTTGCTTGTACGCCTCGTTCAGCTCCTTCAGACGGTCCTGATAAGATGTCGTGAGGCAGGCGACATCCGCGCCGCAGGCCTGCCGCTTCTTCAGCCATTCGGTCTGCTGGTCCTGCATCGTGCCGCGTGCCCCCATGGCGAGGAGCCCCGAGAGCAGGTCGAAGGTCGTTACCATCCTCACATCGGCATCGTTAAGGGCACGGACGTCGCATATCGTCTTCTCGTCAGGCTTCAGGTTCTGCGCCTCGCAATCGAAGCTGGCGGCATGGGAGATGCCGGCCATGCCCAGCGAGATGAGGAAAGTGGCCGCGGCAAGATGGTTCAATCGCATATCTGGTTCCCTTTTGACGATTCCCAACGCGAAATGCATGACAGCATGTTTTTGTTCATCGAGCCTGTTTTTTATCGTGGCAGGCCTCCATTTATGCTTCATGCTTCCGCCCTCTTTTCTTTCTAGCGTCGGGCGCTACAACGTTGTTTCAAGAGAATTAAAAAGGGAAACTTTCATGCATGTCCTCCTGAAGCGCACTGCCGTTTCGATGATTGCCCTCGTCATGGCGATGCCGCTTTCCGCTTGGGCTCAAACGGCAAAGACGCTGCCGGAAAGCCAGACGCAGATGCAGCTTTCCTTCGCGCCTTTGGTCAAGCAGACGTCCGGCGCCGTAGTGAACGTTTATGCCGAACGCGTCGTGCAGCGTCAGTCCCCCTTTGCCGGCGATCCCTTCTTCGAGCAGTTTTTCGGCCAGCGCATGCCGAATCGCACCGAGAAGCAGTCTTCGCTGGGTTCGGGCGTCATCGTCGAGGCGAATGGCACCGTCATCACCAACAATCACGTCGTCGACGGCGCCGACGATATCAAGATCGCGCTTTCGGACGGCCGCGAGTTTCCCTGCAAGGTCATTCTGAAGGACGATCGCGTCGATCTCGCCGTCCTGAAGATCCAGTCGAAGAACGAGAGTTTCCCCGTTCTGCCGCTCGGCAATTCCGATGGCATCGAGGTCGGCGATCTCGTTCTCGCGATCGGCAATCCCTTCGGCGTAGGTCAGACGGTCACGAGCGGCATCGTCTCCGCGCTCGCCCGCAACCAGGTGAAGAACGAAGTCGGCTTCTTCATCCAGACCGATGCTTCGATCAATCCCGGTAATTCGGGCGGCGCGCTCGTCAACATGACTGGCCAGTTGATCGGGCTGAACACGGCGATCTTCTCCCAGGGCGGCGGTTCGAACGGCATCGGCTTCGCCATCCCGGCCAATCTGGTCAAGGTCTTCCTTGCTGCTGCCGATCGCGGCGACAAGGCCTTCGAGCGCCCCTATATCGGCGCCTCCTTCGAGCCTGTTACATCCGACGTCGCCGAAGCGCTTGGCCTCGACAAGGTTCGCGGCGCGCTGGTGACCAAGGTGGTGGATGGCGGTCCGGCGGCCAAGGCCGGCCTGAAGCCCGGCGAAGTGATCACTGCGCTGAACAATATCTCCATCGAGCATCCCGATGCGCTCGGTTATCGCCTGACGACGGCAGGGCTCGGCGCCACCGTGTCATTGACGGTGCTCGATAACGGCAAGGAGCATCAGGCCACGATGACGCTTGCCGCAGCGCCCGAATCCACGCCGCGCGATGAGCGGGCAATCGAAGGCAACAATCCCTTCTCTGGCGCAACCGTTGCCAATCTCTCACCGCGTGTTGCCGACGATCTGCATATGCCCCCGGATTCCACAGGCGTCGTCATCGAGAGCCTGAAACAGAACTCGCCAGCCGACCGGCTTGGATTTGCCGCGCGCGATATCGTCATTTCCATCAATGGCGTTGCGATCAACACCACGGATATCCTTCAGAAGACCGTCACCTCCAACCCGAGCTTCTGGCGCGTCGAGATCGAACGCGACGGCCAGCGCATCCGGCAGTTCTTCCGATGAGCAATGATCTGTTTGCACCGCGGGTACCGGAGGAGGTCGCCAACAAGCGGCCTCTGGCCGATCGTCTGCGGCCGCAAACGCTGGCCGAAGTGACCGGCCAGGCGCATCTGACCGGCGAGGACGGCGTGCTTCGCCGGATGATCGAGGCGGGTTCGCTCGGATCGATGATCTTCTGGGGACCGCCCGGCACCGGCAAGACGACGGTCGCCAGACTGCTTTCGGGCGAAGCCGGTCTCGCCTTCGAGCAGATCTCGGCGATATTTTCCGGCGTCGCCGATCTGAAGAAGGTGTTCGAGGCCGCACGCCTGCGCCGCATGGACGGCCGCCAGACCCTGCTGTTCGTCGATGAGATCCATCGCTTCAATCGCGCGCAGCAGGACAGCTTCCTGCCTGTGATGGAGGACGGCACGGTCATCCTCGTCGGGGCGACGACCGAAAATCCATCCTTCGAGCTTAACGCCGCTCTTCTCTCCCGCGCCCGCGTCCTGACATTTCAATCGCATGACGAGGAAAGCCTGGAGGAATTGCTGCGGCGCGCCGAAGCGGTCGAAGGCAAGCCGCTGCCGCTGACCGAGGATGCGCGCGCCAGCCTGATCGGCATGGCCGATGGCGATGGCCGTTCGGTGCTGACGCTGGCGGAAGAGGTCTGGCGTGCCGCGCGCAAGGACGAGCTTTTCGATCCCGACATGCTGGTCAAGATCGTGCAGCGCCGCGCTCCGGTCTACGACAAGGCGCAGGATGGGCACTACAATCTGATATCGGCGCTGCACAAATCCGTGCGCGGCTCCGATCCCGATGCGGCGCTCTATTACCTCGCGCGCATGTTCGATGCCGGAGAAGACCCGCTCTATCTCGGCCGCCGGCTGGTGCGCATGGCTGTCGAAGATATCGGACTTGCCGATCCGCAGGCTCTGGTGATCTGCAATGCCGCCAAGGATGCCTATGATTATCTGGGGTCGCCGGAGGGTGAGTTGGCACTGGCGCAGGCTTGCGTCTATCTCGCCACCGCGCCGAAATCGAATGCCGTCTACACGGCCTTCAAGGCGGCGACGCAGGCCGCCAAGCAGAACGGCTCGCTTCTCCCGCCCAAGCATATCCTCAACGCGCCGACGAAGCTGATGCGCACCGAAGGATATGGCGACGGCTATCGCTACGATCACGACGAGCCGGATGCGTTTTCGGGCCAGAATTATTTTCCGGAAAAGATGGGCCGCCAGATCTTCTACGATCCGCCCGAGCGTGGTTTCGAGCGCGACATCCGCAAGCGGCTGGATTGGTGGGCAAAGCTGCGCAAGGAGCGTGGTGAACGCTAGGTCTGCGTCTCAGCGGCCGTTAGCGGTTTCCTGTGGCGCCTTCTGCATGCGGGGCGTGGGGAGCTTATCGACGATTTTGACGTTCGATTCCGCGAAACCGTTGTGACCTTCCATGTCGACGACGAGATGCCAATGACCGGATTCCGGAATGGTCAGCCGGATCGGCGATTTCTTGGCGACGCCGCCGAGAAACTGGTGCTTGAGGGTTTCCGTGAAGCGCTCGAAATTCGAGCCGTTCAGCAGCCTGACATTGGCGATGGCCGAGAGCGTGATTTCGATCACGGTCCCGGCGCGTTGTTCCTTGAGATCGTAGTGGCTGTAGCGAAAAGCAGGCTTCGACATTGTCTTCTATTCTTTGCGTATCTGGCCGAAAAGCTTACCTGATTGTGGGTTAAGGAAGCGTTCGGCCAGATGGCTGTCGAAGCCTGCACCCTGGCGGGGGTCTAACGCATGTCGCGCAAGAATGTGAGGCAGTTTGCGATCACGACATGCAAGGTGTGAAGAACCTGAAGCGCAAGGAGCGAATCTCAGCGATCGCGACGCGCCCTAGTGCAGATTGGAGGAGGTGGTTGCGATGCCATCCAGGTCGAGCACGGCGCCTTCGGGCGCATGGCAGATGTCGGCCGGATTGTGGTTGCATTCTTCCGCCGCGAAGTGCAGGGCGGCTGCCTCGTTGCGGAACAGGCCGCCGACGAGACCTTGCCGGTCCTGAACGATCCAGCTGCCGCGGCGGTCGCGTCCAATGATGAAGCGAGCCGGAGCCGGCGAGATCGGGCTGTGGGCCGAGCGGCGCTGAATATGCTGTGCGTTTGCCATTATGTTTTCCTCTTGGATCTCTTCGTTACTCTCAGTGCCCGGTCAGGCGCAGCACCATCTGCAAGGTACCGGCGATCAGGAGGACGAGGCCGAGGCGCGGCGCGACGGAGCGAAGTCCGTGCAGCAGTGCGTCCGAAGAGATGGACCACTCGCTTTTGGCGAGGGCCGCCGTGCGAGGGCGTTGGAGGGGGTCGGCGGATAGGCCGACATGCCTGTAGCGTGACATCATAGTTCCTTTCCAGTGTCACCAGCACCATCAGTCCGATTGGATCGTTTCCGGTGCCACGCTGCTGAATCTATGGGTGATTTGCTAGGATTTCCATTTGCCTCAAATGGCAAAAATATAAAAATCTCATAGAGATGGAGCGATCTCACAATCCCAGCCGAAAGGTTTTGCGGGAGGCAAAGCGGCCGCTGCCATCAAGCTGAAAGGGCGTGACGGCAGCCTGGATCGCCGCGGCGGTTTCATTGGTGACATCAACCAACGGCAGGCGGACATCGGCTCCGATATGCCGCACCAGCGACAGGGCATGCTTGACCGTCGCCGGCTCGCTCTCGCGCGACAATGCCTGAAACAAGGGCTGCAGGCGTTCGTCGATGGATCGCGCCGCGCTGAGGTGGCCGCAGGCCGCCGAGTGCTGCATGGACTGGAACAGCCGCGGGACGATATTGGCTGCATTCGAGAAGCAGCCGTTGCCGCCCGCGACGGTAAAGGCGAGCGCATTGACGTCGCTCGAGGTATAAAGGCCGAAGCGCTCCGGCAGCAGCGATCGCCAAAGATCGATGCGCGAGATATCGCCGGTGCCATCGGCAATCCCGACGATACCGGGAATCTCGGCCAAATGTGCGACCGTCGCCGGTGCAAGGTCGATTGCCGTATGCGATGGCTGATTGTGGACGATGATGGGCAGCTCCGTCAGTGCCGCAAGCTGCTCGAAGTGATGAAGCACGCCCTTCTGGGTCGGCTTCGAATAATAAGGGAGCGTGACGAAGACGGCATCGGCACCAAGCCGCTGCGCCTGTACTGTCTCCTCTATGGTCGTTGCCGTGTCGTTGGTACCGGTCGCGACGATGACGGGCACCCTGTCTTCGGACAGTTCGATGCAGATTTCGATGGCGCGGATTCGTTCCGCCTCGGTCAGCGTCGGTCCTTCGCCCGCTACGGAGCAGACGAGTAGTCCGTCGACGCCGCTCAGTAACTGCCATTCGATATGAGCCATCATGTCGACGCTGTCGAAAACGCCATCGCGAAATGGCGTGACGAGGGCGGTCATCGCACCGCCGATGCGTCTTGGAAAAGTCGTCCTGTTCATGTCAGCGGCATCTCAAAGATAATGCAGCACGATGAACAGCTCCAGGCCGCCGAGCAGCAGGCCGAAGGCGAACATGGCCTGAAAGGTCCGCTTCTCGTGAACCTGGCGATTTTGAGACTGGCGCTTTGGCCGCCTCTTTAGGCTTGAAGCCGGTGCCGCAATGCGGTGATGCCTCTCATCGCTGTTGTGAATGAGGACGCGGATGGATTCCGTTAGATTGGGTGCGTGCGTGTCGAGCATGGCGTCGATCTCCATATTCCGACGCAAGCGTAACGCCGGCCCCCATAGGAAATCCATTCGCGGCGAAAGACGAAGAAGTAAGTGAGATATAAAGAGCCGCCATCCTCGGATTCGACCCGGTAACTGTCTTCATTGACCGTTGCTTGCAGATAGAGCTTCGCTTAGCCGGCATCCTGCTGGTTCTTGCGGTCGAGCTGCGTCACCAGCGCCAGGATGGTCGCCGAGACCGGCGTCGGGACATTCGCGAGCCTTCCGAGCGACACGACGATGCCGACGAGAGGCGTGATTTCCAGCGTCTTGCCGGCAAGCAGATCCTGCAGCATCGACGTGCGTACCGGTCCGATTTGACGCGAGCGTTCGAGGCGTTCTTCGATGGACATGGGGACCTGCGATCCCAGCGCCTCGGCGACGGCCTTCACTTCGCCCATCACCTGGCCGACCATTGCCGAAAGGGCGGAATCGTCCATGATATCGGACATCAATCCGCGGGTGAGCGCGCTGATCGGATTGAAGGCGGCATTGCCCATCAGCTTGCTCCAGATATCGTCGCGAATGCGTGGGGAAATGGAGATCTTCACGCCCGCCTGCTGCAACAGCGCCGCGATCGCCTCGATATCGGCCGTCGTCTCGCCGGAAGGCTCGCCAAGGATGAAGTGGCCGCTGTTGCTGAGTTTGATCTCGCCGGGCGCGGCAACTTCCGCTCCCTGATAGGCGACGCAGCCGATGACGCGCTCCGGCCCGATCAGGCGCCAGAGATCGCCGTTCGGATCGAGCTCCTCCATCTGGTGCTCGGCATGGCCGCTCTGCCTGTCCCGGTGGAAATACCACCACGGCACGCCGTTGAGGATCATGACGACGCGGGTGCCGGAATGCAGCAGTTTCGCAATGCCGGGGACGGCCGCGGCAAGCTGGTGACCCTTGAGCCCGGTGATGACGAGATCCTGCGGCGGCAACTCGCCCGCATCGGCCGTTGCCGTCATATGCGCCACAAGGGGATTGTCGGCGCCGGCTTCCCACAGGCGTATGCCGCCGGCGCGAATGGCCTCCAGATGGGCTCCACGCGCAATGACCGAAATCTGCGTCTGCACCCCCTTGGCGGATGCAAGCTTCGCGGCGATCGCGCCACCGAGCGCGCCGGCGCCGTAGATACAGATGTTCTTGTAGGGGGAGGGCGTCATGGCTTGATGCTCCGAATGGGATCACGAGCCCTCGAAAGACTTATCGAGCCCGTGAATTAGCGAGTGGTTTATCAGATTGTCGGCAATTGGAATTGAAAATTGCCAAACCTTCCGACACACTACAGTCTTATGGAAATTTCACCATACTCGTCCGAGCACGAACGGGTTGGCGGGTAACGGAAATACCTTTTCAGTCGCCGCTGCTGCGCACGGATTTTATGAACGGGACTATGTTTTCACTACAAGCATTTGGCGGCTTGAAGCTTCTGAACAGCGACGGTTGCGAGGTCTCCTTTCCTGAAAAAGGTCTGCTGATCCTGATCTATCTGATGCTGGAGCCGACGTCGCACGCATCACGCAGCACGATCGCCAGGCTTCTATGGGGAGACGACAATGGCAGCGCGCAGGTCAATCTGCGCAAGCTGGTTTCGCGGATAAGGGGACGCCAGGAAGCGCTCGGCAGGTCGTTTCTTCGTTTCAGCGAGACGATCGTCGAACTCGACGCGCCTCCAACAACCTCCGACCTCCCGTTCTCACGTTCAGACGACGGCAGCCCCCTCTTTGCAAGATTGAAGTTGCTGGCAAGAACGTTCGAAGCAGAGTTCCTGCAGGCGGTCGATTGTCAAAGCGTTGTTTTCTCTCATTGGCGAGATGTCCAGAGACACAGGCATCTCTCGCTGTTGAAGGAGGTATTGGGTGCCGCTGCCGCACAAGCGCATGCGACGGACGATATCGCGCTTGTAAAGGAGGTGGTGCTTCTGGTTCTCGGTCTCGATCCTGAGGATCGGGATATTCATCGCATCCTGTTGCGGATATTCGATGCCGAAGGCGAGATCGCGCACTTCAGGCGGATCTTCGAACAGCGGGCCGCGCGGCTGGCCTCATGGTCGGCACATCGGCATGGCATTTCCGAAATTCTGGCCGAGGATGCCATCCCCCGTCATGAAAGGCATCCTGGCGCGCGGACGAGAGTGCGGATACCCCTCCTGCTCCTGCCCTCCACGGAGAGGCAGGGCGCGGATTATGACGCCTCGTCCCTTGTGAACGATATTACAATCGGTTTCTGCGCGCTCGACAGTCTCGAAATCGTAGAGCGCCGCACCGCGGTCCGGGTCGGCAGGGTGGGAGAGCGTGCCGTCGCGACTTTCGATCAATGGGACCGCTCTTATATTCTCGAGATGCGGCTCAGCGTTCGCGATGACGGACCGCTGCTGTTCTTGCAACTGGTCGACGCTGCGAGCGACGAAATCATCTGGGCCGAGCGCATCAGCCTTGGGCAGTCCTCTCCGGAAGAGCGGAGGCAGACGGTCGGGCGTCATATCGTGCTGTTGCTTGCGGGACAAATCGAGCGCCGGGAGATGATGCGGTCCCACTTTGAGGAAACCCCGGCAGCCCATCAACGCTACCTCGCCGGCAAGCGTTATCTCGAGCGCCTCTCGGTGCCAAATCTTCAAAAGGCCCGTGGAGAGCTTGAGGCGGCGTTGCGCAGCAGCCGCCATTTCGCCCCCGCCTTAAGCTCGGTCGCCCGCACCTATTCCAAGCAATGGGTGCTGACTTCGGGAAGCGATGCAGCCTTGCTGGGCGAGGCGGAGAACTATGCGATGCAGGCCATTGCGGCCCGGCGCGACATCGCCGACGGCTATCGCGAGCTTGGCATGGCGAAGATGTTCCAGAAGGAGAGTGACGAGGGCATAGAGGCATTGAAGCTGGCTGAAGCCCTCAATCCCTGCCACGCCGGCATCATTGCCGACCATGCCGAAGCGCTGCTTCATTCATCCCGGCCGGACCTGGCTTTGACGAAGATCGAAAGCGCCTTCGCGCTCAATCCGGTCAGCCCCGACACCTATCTTTGGACCGCTTCCGTGGCGAGCTACACGCTCGGCCGCTTTGAGGCCGCCCTCGATTATATCGGCCGGATGGCGGACGCACGCTTGGCCGACCGGATCTCCGCGGCAAGCTGGGCAATGCTCGGAGACGCGGAGAGGGCGGGATTCTTCGTTCGGCGCGTTCACAAGACCAATCCGGATTTCGATGTCGAACGCTGGGTTTCCGTCGTGCCATTCAAGGAGCAATGGCAGCGCGATATTTATCGCGAGGGATTGCGTCGGGCCGGTTTCTGGAGAGCTACCCCGAATACGATCGGGGCATAGCAGCGGTCTCTCGTCAGCATGGTGATGACGCCGCAAGCAAGCGAGTGTTTTCCAATCGCCACAGGCTCGGGCTAGTCTTTACCACAATCGCATCCTAACCTTGTCACATCGCTCTGGACCGTGGACAACCAGTGCGGTATCGATTTCTCAAGTGTCCTTTCTAAGTTGATGAATTTGCCGGGGAAGATCGTTGCGTTTCGAAGCCCTCAACCGCCTCTGGGACAGCGTTCGGGAGACCAGCCATGATTTCCGCGCCTCGACGGATGTTTTTCCCGTCGTCGATATCGAGAAGCTAGGCACGACTCTCGACCTGAAGGAAAAAGCCGCTGCCGCCGGTCGACAGAACCGACCGCCACCGGATGCGCAATCGCATGACGAGACGGAACAACGCGTCGTCGCCTGGGTCGAGGCGGAGAAGAAGAGCTCCTACCAGATCCTCGAAGACCAGCTCCAGACCTTCGACAGCCGCCTGCGCAACCTCGATTTCGAAGGCCAGTTCGGCCTGATCCGCCAGGCGAATGCCTCCAGCGTCTCGGATTTCAAGGCGGAGGTGGCAAGCGGCGTCGACGAGCTGCACGGGTTGCGCCGCAACCTGAAAACCGCCGAGGACGAGATGGTGGGCTTCAAGGCCCGGCACAAGCTGCAGCGCGCCGCGAAGGTTTCCAGCAGGGCGGCATGGGGCTTCAAGGTCGCGCTTATCGTCTTTCTGGTGCTCATCGAAATGGTGATGAACGGCAGTTTTCTCGCAAAGGGAAGCGAACAGGGCATTGTCGGCGGGGTAACGGAGGCAGCTGCCTTCGCCTTCCTGAATATCGGCACGGCGCTGATGTTTTCCTTCTTCTGCGTCCGCTTCCTGGTGCATCGGTCCTTTGCGCTGAAGCTGCTCGGCCTGCTGGGGCTTGTTGCCTATGTCGCGGTTGCCTTGGGTATCAACATTGCGCTCGCGCACTATCGCGAGGTCTCGGCGACGATTCTGAGCGGGGCCGGTGCCGAGGTGATACAGCGCTTGAAAGCGGCGCCGCTCGGATTGCAGGAACTGAATTCCTGGATGCTTTTTGCCATTGGCCTGATGTTTTCGCTCGTCGCCTTCATCGACGGCTGCTATCTGACCGACCCCTATCCGGGCTTCGCCGGCGTGCAGAAGCGTCTCGATGCGGCGAGAGACAATTATATCGACCGCAAGCTCGATCTGATCGAGGACCTGCGCGTGATCCGCGACGAGCACAACGGCAAGATCGAGGAGATCATCCGCGACCTGTCGCTGCGCCGGCAGGAGACGGCTGCCATTATCGCCCATCGCGCCAGGACTGCGGGTCTTTTCGCCGAACACCAGAACCATCTCGAGCGCGCGGCCAATGTGCTGCTTACCTCCTATCGCGATGCCAACCGGAATGCTCGCACCGAGGCCGCCCCGGCCTATTTCAACGCTACTTATAAAATGGAGCGCCTGACGCCCGTCATCCGCAGCGAAGAGGAATGGGACGACAAGGTGCTGGGCTCGCGCATCCAAGGCGCCCAGGCGGAATTGTCGGAGCAGATCAAGCGGATCGGCGACGAATTCGAGCGGGCCATCGAGAAATATCACCAGCTCGACAATCTTTTCCCGGAGAGCATCCTTGGCGCGACGCAAGCGGCGTAGTCGGCGCGGCGGGTCCGCCGGTCTCATCATCGCAACGGTTTGTCTTGCGGTTCTGTCGCTCGGGATCGTCGGCGCTTATGGCTGGCTGCGCTACAAGGCAAGCGGCAATGTCGCCGTCGACCAGGCGTCTCTCTGCCCGGTGGATGGCCCGAAGGCGGAAACGGCCATCCTGCTCGATGTCACCGATCCGATCGCCGATACGACGGCGCTGGATCTGCGCAACCAGTTCCAGAAGATCGTCGCGGATGTGCCGATTGGCGGCGCGATCGATATCTATGCGCTGACCGAGAAAGAGGGCGAACTGATCCAGACCTTCCACGGCTGCAACCCGGGAAGCGGTGCCAATGTCGATGAATGGACCAGCAATCCGCGCCTGGCACAGGCACGCTGGGAGAAGGGCTTCCAGAAGCCGCTCGCCGATATCGCCGGCAAATTGACCGAAGGGGAATCCGGCAGGCTGTCGCCGATCATGGCGGCCATCCAGAAGATCAATCTGGAAGTCTTTGCCAATGGGCCGGCCGGGATGCCGAAGCGCCTCTACATCGCCTCCGACATGATCGAGCACACCTCCGCCTTCTCGAACTATCGCGATGGCGTCTCCTATCAGAAATACCAGCACAGCCCGGCCAACGACCGCTTCCGCACCTCGCTGGATGGCGTCAAGGTCAAGGTCCTCGCCTTTCAAAGGCCGAACATGAAGTTCAGCATGGAGGAGCTGGCGAACTTCTGGGCGCAGTGGATCAAGGATAACAACGGCTATTTCGACGGTTTCGTGCGGCTGGAGGGGATACGCTGATGGCTGGCACCGATGCAAGATATCTGATCCGCGATTACGGGCCGATGGTGCTTTTCGCATCCATCACCGTCGGCGGCATGATCTTCATCTGGTCGTCGAAGCTTATGGATTGGTCGCTGCCGATCGTAACCGGCGTGCCGTTGCTGTTGATGGGCATCTACTTCGTCGTGTCGCTGGCGGTCGCGGGGTTCCGGCTGCACAACGAGCAGGCGGGCGACAATCTCTACTACATGGGTTTCCTCTTCACCCTGTCGAGTCTCGGCGTTTCGCTCTATCTCTTTGCCGGCGAAACATCGATCGAGACCATCGTCCGTAATTTCGGCATTGCCGTCACTTCGACCATTGCTGGGGTGACGTTGCGCATTCTCTTCAACCAGATGCGGCGCGACCCGATCGATATCGAGCGCAGCGTGCGCCATGAACTTGCCGAGATGACGCGACGGGTGCGCACCGAGCTCGATTCCTCCTCGCGTGAATTCTCGCATTACCGTCGCGTCAGCAACCAGATGCTATCGGAGGGATTCGAGGAGATCGCCCGGCAGGCGGAGCGCAATGGCCAGGAGATCAACAAGATCCTGGAAATGCTGGCAAAGCAGGCGGTGACCCCGATCAACGATGCGGCCGCGCAGCTGACGGCGACGACATCGCAGCTTTCGGAGATCATTGGCGCCTTCGGCGCGGCCGTCGAAAATGTCGGCAAGAAGCTGGAGGAAATCCGCTCGCCGGAAGATGTCGTGCGCGCCGAGCTGGCACCGGCGATTAGCGCCATCAGGGAGATGTCGGAGGCGCAATTGCAGCCGCTGCGCAACATCGAAGCGACGCTCGGGCGCATGGCGGAAACGATGGGGCAGGCGCCGCTGCCGAAGCCGAGAGCTGATGATGGCATCGTTGCGGAGCCCGAGGCCATGCCACGAAAACGCTGGTGGCATCTATGGTAGCAGGAGGCTCGGACAGCACGCCGAAACTGGAGCACAGGGGCTACAATCGCGGCCTGATCCTTGGCCTGACGATGGCCGAATCCATGCTGCTCCTTGTCTTCTGCCTGCTGCTCGTGGCCGCCGCCTTGATTTCGGCGGAGAGACACAAGCGCTATGAAGTCGAGCGCAAGCTAGAGAAGGCCGAGCAGCAGCTCGCCGTGCTGGAGAAGAAGCGTTCGGAGCAGGCGGCCGAGATCGTCCTGCTGCAGTCCAAGGTCGTCTCCGGCAATCTCTCCGCCGCCGACAAGGCCGTGGTGGACAAGCAATGGCGGGAGCTGGTGCTCGCAAAGGAGACGCTTGACAGCATGGCGGACCAGGGCGCGACATCGACCGATCTGCAATCGCTTTCCAAGGTTGCCGCCGTTCTGAAGGAACATGGCGTCTCTCTGGCGGCAGCACCCGATGAGGTCAATAAGCTTCTGGCCGGCAACGGCGGCGGGAAGGGCATGCACGACTGGCCGCCCATCATCAATCTCGACGATGCCAAGAAGAACTATTTCCAATCGGGAAGCGCCGAGCTTACCGGCACCTTCGCCCAATTGCTGAGCACGACGATAACAGACGAAATCGCCAGCAACCTCAGCCTCTATGGCGCCAATATCGTCGAGGTGATCGGCCACACGGACGAGCAGCCGGTGGCACGCGAAAAATCCAATCTCGACGATACGATCATCGGCGCGATGGACGGCAAGTTGCCGGTATCGGCGCTGCTGCCCGCCGACAATGCCGGACTTGGGCTTGCCCGCGCCATTGCCGTTGCCAACGTGCTCAGAGCCAATCCCAAGCTGAAGGATGCCACCATCCTGCCGATGTCGGCCGCGCAGCTCATCCTGCCTGGCGATACCGTCACCTCAGGTCAGCGCGGCGCCGTCGAAGCACGCCGCCGCATCGAAATCCGCGTGCGCGGCAGGACAGCGCCCGTTGCCGTGATCAACGCCGGGGCTGCGCCCTCGACCAACACGCAATAGCGCCGGTTCGGCGGACGGTCAGCTTCTGAGGCCGGGTGCCTCATAGCCTGTGCGCTCGACATATTCCGTATAGCCGCCTGTATACTGGTGGACACCTTCCGGCGTCAGCTCGAGCACGCGGTTGGAGAGCTCCGCAAGAAAATGTCGGTCGTGCGAGACGAAGAGCATGGTGCCTTCGTATTGCGACAGCGCCT
Source organism: Rhizobium sp. NPDC090279 (assembly GCF_044769665.1). Classification (NCBI taxonomy): domain Bacteria; kingdom Pseudomonadati; phylum Pseudomonadota; class Alphaproteobacteria; order Hyphomicrobiales; family Rhizobiaceae; genus Rhizobium; species Rhizobium sp. NPDC090279. The sequence continues at coordinate 40,290 of NZ_JBIVYI010000009.1, forward strand.
GGATGAGCATTTCCTTGGTGTCGAGATCGAGATGGTTGGTCGGCTCATCGAGCACGAGGAGGTTCGGCGGGTTGAAGAGCATGATAGCCATGACAAGCCGCGCTTTCTCGCCGCCCGACAGCACCCGGCATTTCTTCTCGACATCGTCGCCGGAGAAGCCGAAGCATCCGGCAAGCGCGCGCAGCGGGCCTTGGCCCGCCTGCGGGAAATCGTGTTCGAGCTGCTGAAACACGGTGCGTTCGCCGTCGAGAAGATCCATGGCGTGCTGCGCAAAATAACCCATCTTGACGCTGGCGCCCAAGGCTACGCTGCCTTCGTCCGGCTGCGTCGAGCCCGCCACCAGCTTCAGCAGGGTGGACTTGCCGGCGCCGTTGATACCCATGATGCACCAGCGCTCCTTGCGCCGCACGACGAAATCCAGCCCCTCATAGATGCTGCGGCTACCATACTTCTTATGGACGTTCTTCAGGTTGACCACGTCTTCGCCGGAGCGTGGCGCCGGCTGGAACTCGAAGGCGACGGTCTGGCGGCGCTTCGGCGGCTCGACGCGATCGATCTTTTCCAGCTTCTTCACGCGGCTCTGCACCTGCGAGGCATGCGAGGCGCGGGCCTTGAAGCGCTCGATGAACTTGATTTCCTTGGCGAGCATGGCCTGCTGGCGCTCGAACTGCGCCTGCTGCTGCTTCTCGTTCTGCGCGCGCTGCTGCTCGTAGAACTCATAGTCGCCCGAATAGCTCGTCAGGTTGCCGCCATCAATCTCGACGATCTTGGTGACGATACGGTTCATGAACTCACGGTCATGCGAGGTCATCAGAAGCGCGCCCTCGTAGCCCTTCAGGAAGGCTTCCAGCCAGATCAGGCTTTCGAGGTCGAGGTGGTTGCTCGGTTCGTCGAGCAGCATGACATCGGGGCGCATCAACAGGATGCGGGCGAGCGCCACGCGCATCTTCCAGCCGCCCGAAAGCGCGCCGACATCGCCGTCCATCATCTCCTGGGTGAAGCTCAGGCCGTCAAGCACTTCACGGGCGCGGCCCTCGAGCGCATACCCGTCGAGCTCCTCATAGCGCGCCTGCACCTCGCCGTAGCGCTCGATGATCTCATCCATCCTGTCGGCCTGGTCCGGATCGCTCATCGCGGCTTCCAGCTCGCGAAGCTCGGCGGCAACCGCGCTGACCGGGCCGGCGCCCTCCATCACTTCCGAGACGGCGCTACGACCTGACATGTCGCCGACATCCTGGCTGAAGTAGCCGATGCTGACGCCCTTATCGACGGAAACCTGCCCTTCGTCGGGCAGCTCCTGTCCGGTAATCATTCGGAAAAGCGTCGTCTTTCCCGCGCCGTTCGGGCCGACGAGCCCGACGCTCTCGCCTCTGTTGAGTGCCGCGGACGCCTCGATGAAGAGGATGCGATGGCTGTTCTGCTTGCTGATATTCTCGATACGAATCATGATTACACGAGGCCTGAAGAAAGTTTGGGCGCCTTATGCCAAGGGTCGTGCGCTCTGTCGCAGCTTTTGGCATTCGGTGCAAGCTCCATGGTTTTGCTGACGGGCTGATGGAATTCCGAGCCGATCGGACTTCTTTCGAAGATGTGCCGCGCGCGTCCCAATTCGTACAGGCCGGGCGGTTTCCGGCTGGCATCCTCATTGAGCCACGCGGATATTGTGCCCGCCAGTGTCGTGTCTGGTTGGAGGCGGGATGCTGGGAAACCGAACGATGGGAGCCTCGATCAAGGCACCTATTGGTCTGCAGTTCGTGTGCAGTAAGGGGGCACATATGCCAATGGTTGCGGTAGTGGGTGAAAGCGAAGTTGATGTCCTGGATGCAACTTTAAGAAGAGAATGGGGCGAGGTACATGGATGGGTTGGTGATAGAATTCCGCATATCCTGAAGTTCGTTCGTGAAATGCACGATATTGAAGACGTGAAGGGCGACATTCTGGAGATCGGCGTCCATCACGGCAAACTTTTCTTCCTTCTATCTGCGGCATCCCGGGACAACGAACGCTGCGTCGCGGTCGACCTGTTCGAAGATCAGCAGAAGAACCTCGATCATAGCGGCAAGGGATCGCTCGATATATTCAACCGGCATCTGCGGGAGCTTTTTCCTGATTATGTCTCGAGGGTGACGGCGATCTCGGCCGATAGTATGTCATTGACGCCGGTCACGGCGCGGCAACGACTTGGCGTTGCCGGCGTGCGCCTGATGTCCGTGGATGGGGGGCATACCGTTGCCCACGTCATGAATGACATGCAGATCGCCCAGGAGCTGCTTGTTACCGGCGGCGTCGTGCTGCTCGACGACTTTCTGGGCCCGCATTGGCCGACGGTGACGGAGGGGTTTTACAGATACATGCAGATTGCCAATCGGCGACTGGCCCCGTTTCTGATCTTCCAGAACAAGCTGTTTCTGACGACTTTTTCCGAACAGCCGGAAATACTGACGAGATTGCGTGGCTTCCTGGATCGCACATTGCCGCATGAAATCCATTCCGGACACTGGCGTTACACGACGGTCGCCGACCACAAGGTTCTCTCCTGTGCATAGCTTTGGCAGCCAGTTGGGCAATGTGGAGCCTTCCGGCTGGCGCTCTGGCAAAAGCAGCCTGTCACGTATCGGTGACGTCTCGAATGCTGCACGCAGAAAAGAGAGGTGTTTTCATGAGAGAGATGCGTCTGCGGAGCAGCTTGGCCTATGCTGTGGCTCTTCTTTGCATGTGCGGGATAGCCGTTTGTTCCGCTCAGGAACTGGGTAAGACAAAGAGAGAGCGAAGCGGAGCCGCGCTGTCATCTGCTGTTCTTCCCGTCCCTCTGGGCGTGATCAATGCACTGGATTACGGCCTTGTAGATGATCCTTCCTGCTCGATCGATGCAACCACATCGCTCAATGCGGCCATCACTGCGGCGGCGGGCAGAAAGCTTATTATACCTTCGGGCACTTTTTGCCTGAATACGGCGGCAAGTACCTTGAAAATTGCGTCCACCACGGAAATTCAGGGACAGGGCGCAACGACCATCATCCAATGGAATGCGCCGACAGGCTCTCCCGGGAGCCCTGTCATTGACGTGCTGGCGTCTGCGCCCGGAACGATCATCCGTGATCTAAGTATAGATGCGCTGCCAGCTGGGGCATCCTATACAACGCCGACATATTTTGGCGCCAATCCCTGGGGTGGTGTTGCATTCGTAATCGAAGCCGATCGATTTCGCGGGTCGAATCTTTGGGTTAGCGAAGGATACAACAATTGCATCGGCATCGGTGGCATGAATGGTGATCAACCCATCACCGGAAGGCCGAACTTCGTAATCCTGGATAATATCTACACAAGCAAATGTGGTTCCGGCGACGAAACAAGCGGCCCCATCCTTGGCCATAACGGAGCAGGGATCGACAACGGCACCGGCGGCGGCGCAATCATCTCCAATGCAGTCGATGTTCAGTCCTACTTCGGCTTCATAAACGATATAGGCGGCGGAGCCTTCGGCTCGTGGAGCAATATTTCATCGTTCAATGCAAAGAGCGATCCACGCAATAGCCCTCTCGACCAATCAGGAATTGGCTTTGCGGCGTTCTCTCCAGGCTCGATCTATACGAATATCGCCGTCTACGACGCCGAGAATTATGGAATATGGAGCGACTTCTACGCTTATGCTTCCGTGTGGTCGAACGTGCTGGTCAAGAACCCGCAAAAATACTGCGTCAAATTCAAAGGGCCTGCTACATTCAACAACCTGCAATGCATGGACCCAAGCGCCGCCGGCCTGGGCGCCTATCCGGCGCTATCGATCGATACGTCAGGCGGAGTATGGCCGCAAAGCCTGACGGTGAACAACTACAACCTCTCGGGCCAGAATCACAGCTTTGCAGTGCAGGCAACTGGCCAGAACAACATGACGGGCTTGATCACGGCTGGCCCGATGACCGGCGTTAATGCCGCCTATTATATTGGCAGTTCAATCTCCGGCCTGCAGATCGTCAGCCTGTCGAGCAAGGGGGTCGGATACGGAAGCCCGGCCGCAAGCTATCCTTGGGATTTCCTGGGCACATTTAGAGCTCAAGCCTCTGTCGGCAACGGATCGTGGAAAAATTGCCCCTATGGCGACAACATCTGCCCCAACGGTGGCAATGTCTATATTGCCGACTTTGCATCTCCCGGAAAACGCCTTGGTATGGGATATGATCCGGTGAATGACCTCTTTGTTCTCCAGAGCATACAGGCAGGCGTTTTACCAAAGCCGTTAGCGCTCAATCCGTCGGGAGGCAGTGTCCAGCTGGGGCAGCAGTCATTACCCAGCAATGCTTCCAGCGGCTTTCCCTATATTCCTGCGACGAATGGCGCTCCGACGGGCGTGCCGACGCCGGTGACAGGCATGGTGCCCATGCAATACGATGCGACCAGCCATAAATTCTGGATATATGACGGCGGCTGGAAGGGGGTCACCGTTAACTGACCAAATTTTCGTCAAGCCACCTGTTCTGCCCGCCGGCGATTCATAATTGAGATCGTTGTGGCTCCGCTATCGGCATGGATGAGGATTTTCCGGCAATGCGACGGATTCCGGTTCGCTTTGACGTTTATGGAAGCGTCGTTATAAAGATCAGCAACGCCCGATCCTGCCAAGGAAATCCTGAGACCTCAATCGAAAGCTTAGGTAGTCAATGATGCTATCCGTCTCAATCGGCGTCCGGCCAAGCTTGTTCAAGGACGTTCGGCGCCGTATCAAAGATCGGACCCATATTCTGCTGCTTGGGGCGGCGCTGATTGCTGCCGGCGCGTCATCCGAAGCATGGTCTGCGAATTCAACCTCCCAACACGCGCGGCTCAACGAACCTGTCAAGGAGGTCGCGGACCAGCGCCTGCTCCTCGACACGCCTGAGGGGAAGGGGGAGCTGCCCGTCTACGCGGATCACGCGATCGAAGCGGCATCGCCTGACGTGACCAAGGTGTTGATCGTGATCCATGGCACGCTTAGAAACGCCGATGCCTACTATGCAGCCGGTCAGGAGTTGCTCGCAAAGGCAGGCGATCTCGCCGACGGTACGATGGTGGTCGCGCCGCAATTCCTGATAAGACCTGATGTCGACGCCTTCTCGCTGTCGACGCAGACGCTGGCCTGGACACAGAACGGCTGGAAAGGCGGGGAACCCGCGCGCCAGCCGGCGCCGATCAGTTCCTTCACAGCGCTCGATACCCTGCTGCAGCATTTCGCCGATCGCCGCCTGTATCCTTCGCTGAAGACCATCGTCGTGATGGGCCACTCGGCGGGAGCCCAGCTGGTCCAGCGCTATGCCGTCGTCGGAAGGGAGGCGGAAGATTTGACGAGCGCCGGCATCTCCGTGCGCTATCTCGTCGCCAATCCGTCGAGCTATCTCTATTTCGACGATGAACGACCGGCCTTGCCGGATCAGCAGGCGGGACTGGCTTCATGCCCGCAGGCGACGCAATGGCGATATGGGCTGGCCAGCACACCGCCCTACGTGTCCTCGCAGGACCCGAAGCTACTCGAAAGCAGATATGCCGCGCGCAATGTCGTCTATCTGCTGGGGCAGGCCGACACCAATCCCTACACCCATTTCATCGATCGCTCCTGCGGGGCAATGGCGCAGGGGCCGTACCGGCTCGCGCGCGGGCTGACCTATTTCGACTATATGAAGAAGCGGCATCCGTCCGATCTCAATCAGAAGGTCGTCGAAGTGCCCGGCGTGGGGCATGACGACGAGGCGATGTTCACCTCGAATTGCGGCATTGCCGTCCTGTTCGATCAACCGGTACCGCAATCCTGCCCGGTCATCGACGGGACCGCAAAACTATCCGGAGCGGTGCCGAAACCCTGATGCGTGGGTCTGCCGCCATCCGGTCTCATGCGTCAACCGCGATAGGCGGGTCGCGGACGCGATGATCGCATTTTCCACTGTATCGGGCGCTCGATGCACAAACAACAGACGGTGGCAAAGGCCAGCGAACCCACTGCGATCAACACAGGCTGCATGCCGTGCGGCACCCCGACGCGCAAAAGCAGGGCCGTGACAAGAATGCCGGTCAGCACGTGCCAAACATAGATCGAATAGGAGGCATCCCCGAGGAAATGCAGGAATGCCAGCTGTGGAACACCTCGCTCCCGCTCTGCGAAAACGGCGCCCGACAAGAGCAACACTGCCGGTATGCCCCAGCGGACAGCCCGTTCCAAATGGATGAGCGGGTCACTCGCCACAAGCAGCACGGCCCCAACGATCATCAAGCCGACGGCGACGGGAAAGGGTAGCCTAAAACCTTGTTTCCACAGGCGCCCGATGATGATGCCGGCCGCGAATTCCAGGATGACCGGCTGGGTGAAAACGCTGAGATAGCCGACAGGCAGCAGGTAATGCACGATGACGATGGTCACCAGGGTCGCCATCAGGAACCAGAGCCGTCTGAATTCCGGCAGCAGCAGAGAAATCGAAAAGATGAGATAGAAGAACATCTCGTAGGAAAGCGTCCATCCCTGCTCGACGACGGGATGCAGTGCTTCGTCCTTCATGAAGGGCACGAAGAATAGCGAGCCGATCAAGTTCTCAATGCTCGAATTCGTGTCGAAGAAGAATTGCGGTTTCAGCACGGCGACGACGAAGGTTGCCGCCGTCGCAATCCAGTAGAGCGGCACGATCCTGATGAGCCGTCGCCAGATGAATTCCTGCGGGCCGATCGATCTTCCATCGGTCGTGACCCACATGATGAAGCCGCTGATGACGAAGAATATATCGACCCCCGCCGCTCCGGCCTTGAAATCAAGGCCGTATGTCTCGCTGACATGGAAACAAAGAACGGAAATTGCGGCGATGGCCCGCAGATATTGAATGCTCGTGATGTCGCTGCCGATTTTCAAAGCGGTGCCTCACACGATCGAACTGCCAACTCCGATGCCACAAGGGTCGGATTCAGCGATAAAATGCGTCGAAAGGCCGGGCACCGTGCATCACGGCTTTGAGGCTCGGCAGACCGAATATTGCTGCATATTGCTGCAGCAACAATTCCAATGAAAATGGATCATTTCCCGCCGGTTTCGTGTCCGAAATCGGGCATTTGGGATGAAGGGCATTAGCACTGATAAAGTCAGGCATTCAGCCATGTAGGCATTTCTTCATGAACCGCCGCGCTGACGGATACTTTTCGGTCCATGGGGAGTATTGCTCCGGCACTGACAGCCTGAGGCTGCCATCGCGCCATTTGGGGAATGCGCAGCTTCAGTCCGATTGCGAAACACCTTGCCATTTCAAAAAAAACGGGGCGATTGCTCGCCCCGTTGATGCATCAGCTAAGAGTACGATAAATAATCAAGAGCAGCCGCTCGTTGCGCCACACGTGTCGCACTTCTCGCAGGTGCCGTTGCGGACCATCGTGAAGTTCTGGCACTCCGTGCACATGTTGCCGGTGTAGCCCTGCATGATGGAGCGGGCGCGGCGTTCGGATTCCAGCTTCTTGGCGTCCGTCTTGGCCGTCGCCGCATCGCTGGCGGCCTTGTCGGTGAAGAGGCCAGTGGTTTCTGCGGTTTCGCTTGCCAGTTCCTCGGCGATCTCCTCGGCCAGTTCCTTTGCACGCTCTTCGTAATCGCGCTTGAAGGCGACGACTTCGGAGGTGGAGATGGCGCTGGTCGGCTCCAGCTTGCGCACTGTGTTGCCGGCAAATGCCGTCACCGTCGCAATCGAGGCTGCTCGTGCCGGAGCGGCCGTGGCCGTACCCTTGACCTGCTCGCCGCTGGTTGGAACCAGCGTCGGCTTGTAGCCGCGGGTCAGGCCCTTGGAGACGACATCGGCCTTGCCTTCGGAAACACCGCGGCCGAGCGCCGTGTTGCTGAAGTCCGAGGTGTCGACATGGGCGAGATCGTGGCGGCCGAGATAGGAGATGGCCAGTTCACGGAACACATAGTCGAGGATCGACGTGGCGTTCTTGATGGCGTCGTTGCCGGTGACGATGCCGGCCGGCTCGAACTTGGTGAAGGTGAAGGCGTCGACATATTCTTCGAGCGGCACGCCGTACTGCAGGCCGAGCGAAACCGAGATCGCGAAGTTGTTGATGAAGGCGCGCAGGGCAGAGCCTTCCTTGTTCATGTCAAGGAAGATTTCGCCAAGGCGGCCATCGTCATATTCGCCGGTGCGCAGGAAGATGGTGTGCCCGCCGATCTTGGCCTTCTGGGTGTAGCCCTTGCGGCGGCCCGGCAGCTTTTCCTGCGTGCGCACGACCTTCTCGATGACGCGCTCGATGATCTTCTCGGTGATGGTGACGGCCTGAGCCGCGGCGGGAGCCTGCAGGAATTCCTCGAGAGCGTCCTCGTCGCCGTCGTCTTCGATCAGCGAGGCGTTCAGCGGCTGGCTGAGCTTGGAGCCGTCGCGATAGAGCGCATTCGCCTTGAGGCCGAGCTTCCACGAAAGCATGTAGGCGTTCTTGCAATCCTCGACGGTCGCTTCGTTGGCCATATTGATCGTCTTGGAGATGGCGCCCGAGATGAACGGCTGGGCAGCCGCCATCATACGGATGTGGCTCTCGACCGAGAGGTAGCGCTTGCCGATCTTGCCGCAGGGATTGGCGCAATCGAAGACGGCGAGATGCTCGTTCTTGAGGAACGGCGCGCCTTCCAGCGTCATCGCACCGCAAACGTGGATGTTCGCAGCCTCGATGTCCTTCTTCGAGAAGCCGAGATGGTCGAGCAGGTTGAAGCTCATATCGGCCATCTGCTCGTCGGATACCTTCAGCGTGCCCTTCAGGAAGTCGGCGCCGAGCGTCCACTGATTGAAGACGAACTTGATGTCGAAGGCGCTCTTCAGAGCAGCGTTGACGGCATCGACCTTTTCGGCGGTAAAGCCCTTGGCCTTGAGCGTCGACGGGTTGATGGCCGGCGCCTGATTCAGGTTGCCGTGGCCGACGGCATAGGCCTCGATCTCGGCAATCTGGCTTTCGGAATAGCCGAGCGTGCGCAGCGCTTCCGGAACGGCACGGTTGATGATCTTGAAATAGCCGCCGCCGGCAAGCTTCTTGAACTTCACCAGGGCGAAGTCCGGCTCGATACCGGTCGTGTCGCAATCCATGACGAGGCCGATCGTGCCGGTCGGCGCAATCACGGTTGCCTGGGCGTTGCGGTAGCCGTGCTTCTCGCCGAGTTCCAGCGCCTTGTCCCAGGCAGCCTTGGCATGGGCAACGAGATCCTTGTCCGGATTGTCGGAATGGATCAGCGCCACCGGATTGACCGACAGGCTCTCATAGCCCGAAGTCTCGCCGTAGGCGGCGCGGCGATGGTTGCGGATGACGCGCAGCATGTTCTCGCGGTTCGGCTTGAACATCGGGAAAGTCCCGAGTTCGGAGGCCATTTCCGCCGAGGTCGCATAGGCGATACCGGTCATGATCGCGGTCAGCGAGCCGGCGATGGCGCGGGCTTCGTCGCTGTCATAGGGGATGCCCGACGACATCAGCAAGCCGCCGATATTGGCGTAGCCAAGGCCGAGCGTGCGGTATTCGTAGGAAAGTTCGGCGATGCGGCGCGACGGGAACTGCGCCATCATCACGGAGACTTCGAGAACGACGGTCCAGAGGCGGACGGCGTGTTCGTAATCGGCGATGTTGATGCGCTTCGTCGCTGCGTCCTTGAAGGTCATGAGGTTCAGCGAGGCGAGGTTGCAGGCCGTGTCGTCCAGGAACATGTATTCCGAGCACGGGTTGGATGCGCGGATCGGGCCGGCAGCCGGGCTGGTGTGCCAGTCGTTCATCGTCGTGTTGAAGTGCAGGCCCGGATCGGCCGATGCCCAGGCGGCGTAGGAGATGGATTCCCAGAGGTCGCGGGCCTTCAGCGTCTTCACGACCTTGCCGTCCTTGCGGGCGGTCAGGTTCCAGTCGCCATCATTTTCGACGGCGCGCAAGAAGTCGTCCTTGATCGAGACCGAGTTGTTGGAATTCTGGCCGGATACGGTGAGATAGGCTTCCGAATCCCAGTCCGTGTCGTAGGTCTTGAATTCGAGATCCTTGTAGCCCTGGCGAGCGAACTGGATGACGCGCTGAACATAGTTTTCCGGAACCTGATCCTTCTTGGCAGCACGGATCTCGCGCTTCAGGGCAGGGTTCTTGGCCGGGTCGAAGCAATCGTCATTGTCGCCTTCGCAATTGACCGTCGCCTTCATGATCGCCTTCAGATGCTTGGCGACGATCTTCGAGCCGGTGACGAGGGCTGCGACCTTCTGCTCTTCCTTGACCTTCCAGTTGATGTAGTCCTCGATATCCGGGTGGTCGATGTCGACGACGACCATCTTGGCGGCGCGGCGGGTCGTGCCGCCTGACTTGATGGCGCCGGCGGCGCGGTCGCCGATCTTCAGGAAGCTCATCAGGCCGGAGGAACGGCCACCGCCGGAAAGCTTTTCGCCCTCGGCGCGCAGCATCGAGAAGTTGGAGCCGGTGCCGGAGCCATACTTGAAGAGGCGAGCTTCGCGAACCCACAGGTCCATGATGCCGCCTTCGTTGACGAGGTCGTCCTCGACCGACTGGATGAAGCAGGCATGCGGCTGCGGATGCTCATAGGCAGACTTGGACTTGGTGAGCTTGCCGGTGAACGGGTCGACGTAATAATGGCCCTGGCCGGGACCGTCGATGCCGTAGGCCCAGTGCATGCCGGTGTTGAACCATTGTGGCGAGTTCGGCGCGACGCGCTGGGTGGCGAGCATGTAGGCAAGCTCGTCGCGGAAGGCGGAGGCATCTTCTTCGGAGGAGAAGTAGCCGCCCTTCCAGCCCCAATAGGTCCAGGTGCCGGCAAGGCGGTCGAAGACCTGGCGCGCATCGGTTTCGGAGCCGGTCTGCTGATCCTTGGGCAGATCCTTCATGGCCGCATCGTCGGGCACGGAGCGCCACAGGAAGGAAGGAACGTCGTTTTCCTCAACGCGTCTGAGCTTGGCGGGCACGCCGGCCTTACGGAAATACTTCTGCGCCAGAATGTCGGCGGCGACCTGCGAGAACTGCGCGGGCACGTCGATATTTTCGAGGCGGAAAACGATCGATCCGTCGGGATTCTTGATCTCGCTCGTCGCCTTGCGGAATTCGATATCCGCGTAGGCTGACTGGCCTGCCTTCGTAAAGCGACGTTCGATGCGCATGGTCCCAATCCTCATTCGTTGGTGCGCGCCCGCATGAAAGCAGGGCGCAAAAATTCTCATTCCGGCATCGCGAATTCAACGCGCAGCCAGCTTCCGATCCGCTTTCTGACAGGAGGTGTCATCCGGAGATGTCTTTCCTGTATCTTGTGGTGATGGTGGCTGCAAACACTAAATATAGTATTAACAGCTTATTGCCGCCAGTCCCCGCATCTATTTTTTCGGCAGCATCGACATCGGCACAAAACCGCCCGAAGCAGCCACCGGCAAAGGTGAACTGCCTTGAATCCGAACCCGATTTCGAATTGAGAACCAGTCCTCGTAAACCCGCCTGGTCCAGTCGCCGCCGCAACGTCGTCCATTAACTTTGAAAGACCCGATTCCGTCAAGGGGTGGTTTGCTAGGGATTGTTAACCACAATATCTTGTGGGCTTAGCTGTGGAAACTGGGGAAACGCCAGTAGGGTAGAAGAATCAAGAGCTTGAGGCGTGCGGCTCGCCCTTCGTACGACCGCTGGCGAGGCAATCGTCATCAACGCCGGAGTCAAAAACGACAAAAATGTGACCGTGGCCCTGATGCCATTGGCAGCACGGCGAAATCATGCCGTAGCGCATCATGATTCGGGCGGAAACCCTTGAATCCCGCCCATTCTCGCCACAATCATGTCCACTAAATCTAGTGGGCGCCGCAGCGCCCACCTCTATTACCGTCATTCGAATCGCGTTTCCCCACAGGCGCGCATCGTGACTGATTCGCACCGCCGGTAACTGGAGATCAGCCGCGATGACCCTTGGCGATCGGCTCCTGATAGGTGAAGCCCATGTCCCAAGGGAAGTAGATCCAGGTATCCTGGCTGACTTCCGTGATGAAGGTGTCGATCGTGGGAACGCCGGTCGGCTTGGCGTAGACGCAGGCGAAATGCGCCTTCGGCAGCAGGGCGCGAACTTCGAGAGCCGTCTTGCCGGTATCGGTGAGATCGTCGACGACGAGCACCCCTTCGCCACCATTGGCCGACAGTTCCGGGGCGATGCCCTTGAGCAGGTTCATTTCGCCCTGGCTGGAATAGTCGTGATAGGAGGCGACACAGACCGTCTCGATCAAGCGAATATTGAGCTCGCGCGAGATGATGGCGGCCGGCACGAGGCCGCCACGGGTGATACAGACGATGGCCTTGAAATCTCGATTGAGGCCGGCAAGCCGCCAGGCAAGCGCGCGCGCATCGCGATGGAACTGATCCCAGGATACGGGGAAGGCTTTATCGGGCAGGGACATGGCAGAAGCTCCGGGGCATGGAATAACGACACACCGGCAGCGCCGGCGACCCTGAGCAGACCCCGCACCGGGCGCGGACCATGAACCAAATCCGGAACGCGATTCGCTTGCTATCTGCCTGAACAGGATCTCATCCGGGAAAAGCCTATGCTTTTCGGGACCATGCTCCTTCGACCGCGCGAACGGTTCCCTGGCGGGAATTCTGTCATCGGTCGCTGCTTTCTGCTGGATTTACTGGCAAAAGGCAATAGCGGCAAACCTGGCAACCGGTGCAGATTTGCACCGGTTGCCACAGGATCTGAGCTCCCAGCTGTTTCCCGGCCGTTCAGCGGGCCAGCAAAGTCATCGCCGTCATCGATTGCAGCAGGGTGCGCGTCGTGCCGCCGAAGATCATCTGCCACAGCCAGGAATGCGTGTAGGCCCCCATGACCAGCAGGTCGATGCTGTCGTCCGCCAGCCGGTTTTCGATGACCTGCGACGGCGTCGACTTGTTGGCGCAGGCTGCCGTCTCGAACCTGGCACGAACGCCGTGGCGCGTCAGCGCGGCCGCGATCTGGACGCCGGTTTCCTTGGACGGATGCGGGTCCTTCTCCGATGTGCTGACCGAGAGGATCTCGACTGAATCCGCAGCCTTGAGGAAGGGCAGCGCATCGAAAGTGGCGCGCGCCACTTCCTTGGAGCCGTTCCAGGCGATCAGCACGCGGCGGACGGGTTTCGGCTCCTTCAGAATGTAGGGGATCAGCAGGACCGGCCGACCGCTGTCGAACAGGAAGGTTTCGACATCGACCTGCGTGTCGCCATATTTCGACGGGTCCGGCTGCACGGCAACCAGGAGATCGGCGCTGCGGGCGCTCTCGATCAGAGGCTCGGTGCCGTAGCCGATCGTGCTGGCAAAGCTGCGCCATTCGTAATCGAGGCCGGCAGCTTCCATCTTCGTGCGGAACAGACGCTCGATGTCGACTGCCTGATTATGGGCGACATCCTGAAGCGCCTGAACCGCAACGGGGTCCGGAATCTCCATCGGTGCCACCAGCGGCACGGTCGAGACGATTTCCGCATGAAGTCCGATGACATGGGCGCCATGTTCCTTTGCGAGCGCTGCCGAAAACTCGGCCGCAACGCGCGTGTTGCCGGGATTGTCAAGAACGGTCACTATCGTTTTGTAGGACATGAAGAGATCTCCCATGCGGAAGGGTTGGATCGGATCATGATATCAGCATTCCGCTATAAGATAATGCCCGGAATGCCCCAGGGTTCCCCGCAAAACGCACGCCTTCGTTGAATATCAGGCTTCAGCCGACTGATTTTCCGTACAGCGCCGCGCGTCACATGTGACGCGCAAAGGTCGCTGTAACACTCTAGATCTGCTGCATAATTTCATCCTTAAATCGATCCCGATTTAAGGAACTATGCAGTAGCTTTCGACTGCCGGATGGTTTCGATCATCGCGCGCACTTCCGCTGCGACATTTTCAACCAGCTCGGCGGATCGGCCCCTGACGACAATTTCCGTCGAGAAGAACTGGCCGACATAGCGCGGGTAGGAGCCGATGCTGGTATCGGGATGCGCCTTCTGGATGAGGCCGAGCGGCGTGCCTATCTCGCCCTCGCCATAGGGGCAGGAAATGGCGGTCGACAAAATATGCGCGCCGGTCCTGAGCGTCGGGATGACATTGTCGAGCATCGCCTGGAAAACCTGCGGCACGCCAGCCATGACGTAGACGTTGCCGATGTTAAAGCCAGGCGCCGTCGAGACCGGATTGACGATATGCTTCGATCCCACGGGCATGCGCGCCATGCGCTGGCGGGCCTCGGTGAACTCCATCTCGCGCCGCGCATACATTTCACCCATGATCCGCATGGCTTCCGCGTCGTGCTGGCAGGGTACGCCGAAGGCCTTGGCAATGGCATCGGCGGTAATGTCGTCATGGGTCGGGCCGATGCCGCCTGATGTGAAAACGTAATCATATTGGCCGCGCAAGGCATTCAGCGCCGATACGATCGCATCCTCGTCGTCGGCGACGATCCGAACTTCCTTCAGGTCGATGCCAGCCAGCAGCAGCACATCGGCGAGATGGCCGATATTCTTGTCCTTCGTGCGGCCGGAGAGCAGTTCGTCGCCGATGGCCAGCATAGCGGCTGTGACAATGGTTTCGTTCGACATGAAGACATCCAGGAAAATGCGCAATCGGCGCGTTCGAAAAAGGTTTGAGATAGGTAGCGCTGTTTGCGGCGAATGCAAACGCTCGTTTTGGCGCGGCAGCCGATCCCAGCAAGATATTGCAAGTGAATTTCCGTCTACGCAGGATGAACAGTGCGTTCTGAGCGTGGGGGCTGTGCCGCTGTCGCATCGCTGATACAACATCCCTCGACACTCAATGCGTCCAACAAACAGGAGAGGTTTTCATGGCTAAGGTTCTGGTTCTCTATTACTCCGCCTACGGTCATATCGAGAAGATGGCCTATGCCGTCGCAGAAGGTGCGAAGTCCGCCGGCGCAGACGTCACCGTCAAGCGCGTGCCCGAACTCGTGCCGGAAGAAGTCGCCAAGGCCTCCTACTTCAAGCTCGACCAGGAAGCCCCGATCGCCACGCCGGATGAACTGGCCGAATACGACGCCATCATCGTCGGCGCCGGCACCCGCTTCGGCACGGTCGCCTCGCAGATGCGCAATTTCTGGGATCAGACCGGCGGCCTCTGGTTCGGCGGCAAGCTCGTCGGCAAGGTCGGCTCGGTCTTCACCTCGTCCGCAACCCAGCACGGCGGCCAGGAATCCACCATCCTCGGCTTCATCCCGACGCTCCTGCACCACGGCTTGGTCGTCGTCGGCCTTCCCTACGCCTTCCAGGGCCAGATGGGCACCGAGGAAGTCAAGGGCGGCTCGCCCTACGGCGCCTCCACCATCACCAACGGCGACGGCTCGCGCCAGCCGTCCGAAATCGAGCTGGAAGCCGCAAAGTATCAGGGCGCCCACGTCGCCAAGATCGCGGCCAAGCTCACGGCCTAATTCGATTTTTGCATGTGAATTAAGAGAGGCGCGGCGAAAGCTGCGCCTTTTTCATTTGGGCATTGGTGGAATTTAATCTTTGGTGCGGACGACGGGGGTCGAACCCGTACGGATCACTCCGAGGGATTTTAAGTCCCTTGCGTCTACCAGTTTCGCCACGTCCGCGTGCCTTCCCCCATCAAGCACTTGAGCGATTCAGTCAAGGAAATGTTTTGCAGGAAAGGGACAGACAGGTCCCGGCCCGATGCGGGGCTCAGTGACCCTTGAGAACGTTGACAAGCGCTGGCGTCACTTTCTTCTGCTGGAACATGGCCTTGAAATCGGCGTAGCTGATTTTTCCAGCGACCAGGCCATTCATCAGCCGTTGACAGAAAAGCCGCTTTGCTTCGCTTCTCTGAGATTTGACGTAGAACGCGATTTCATCGAGCGTTTCCGGCGGCAGGTGCTGTGACATGCACTTGTCGATGACCTGTGCTCGCGCCGTCGGGCTTTCCTTCAAGATGGGGATGTTCTTCTCAAAACCCTTTTCCTGCGAAGTGCAGGACGCAAGCGCCATGAGACCGAACGCAATGATAACCGAGCGTATAAGGCGCATGATGATGTTCTCCCCTCGAATAAAATTGGGATAAGCATCCTTCACGCGATTCTCAATCCTGGACGCAAGTAGAAGTTATTGCCGCCATGGATAGGCGAAGCCCGCCGGAGCCGACGGATCGGTATTGGGGCGGGCCTCTAACCATCGTCATGATGGCTGGCTGCTATTGGAGGCACGTACACCGGCGCTGTCAATTCGCAGATTTCGCGGGTGCGGCAGCACAAGGCATCTATCCGCGGTCGGGGCCATTCATCGTGAACAATATCGCCATGCAGGTCGGAAAGTGGGGTAAACAGGCTTTCTATAGTCATCTTTCCTGTGCCATAGCGGGAATGGATTGAAGAAGGACGGACAAGCCGTGGACAAACAGACTGTTCTCGAAGCCGCAGAGGCCATGCGCGGCCTCTTTCCCGCAACACCGCTGCAATTGAACGAGCATCTTTCCGCCCGCTATGGCGCCGATATCTGGCTGAAGCGCGAGGATCTGACGCCGGTTCGCTCCTACAAGATCCGCGGCGCCTTCAATTTCCTCCGCAAGGTGATTGCCGAGGACGGCACGGGCAAGACCTTCGTCTGCGCATCCGCCGGCAATCATGCCCAGGGCTTTGCCTTCGTCTGCCGGCATTTCGGCGTGCCTGGCGTGGTCTATATGCCCGTCACGACGCCGCAGCAGAAGATCGACAAGACCCGCATCTTCGGCGGCGAGTTCATCACCATCAAGCTCTTCGGCGATTTCTTCGACCAGTGCTACCAGGCGGCGCGCGAACACGTACAGCATATTGACGGCGTCATGGTGCCGCCTTTCGATCATCTCGATATCATCGAAGGGCAGGCGACGGTGGCGGCCGAGATTGCGGAGCAACTGCCTGAGGGTGTCATCCCCGACCACGTTCTTCTTCCGGTCGGCGGCGGCGGTCTTGCAGCCGGGATCACTGGCTATCTTGCCGACACTATTTCCCGCGACGCCTTCACCTTCGCAGAGCCGGCGGGAGCGCCGAGCCTTCGCCGCAGCATCGAGGCGGGGCAGGTGGTGACGCTCGCCAAGGTCGACAATTTCGTCGATGGCGCTGCCGTCGGCCGCATCGGCGAGCTGAATTTCGCTGCGCTCAAGGGCTTTGCCGCCGAACAGGTCAAGCTCATCGAGGAAAACGCCATCTGCGTCACTATCACCGATATGCTCAATGTCGAAGGCGTCGTGCTGGAGCCGGCCGGCGCACTGGCGATCACGGCACTGGAAAAGCTCGATCGCGACAGCATTCGCGGCAAGACCATCGTCGCCGTCGTCTCCGGCGGCAATTTCGACTTCGAGCGCCTGCCCGATGTCAAGGAGCGCGCCATGCGCTATGCCGGGCTGAAGAAATACTTCATCCTGCGTCTGGCGCAGCGCCCTGGCGCGCTACGCGATTTCCTCAATATGCTCGGCCCGGAAGACGATATCGCGCGCTTCGAATATCTGAAGAAGAGCGCCCGCAATTTCGGCTCCATCCTGATCGGTATCGAGACGAAGAATCCGGATAATTTCAAAGAGCTTATCGCCAATTTCGAAAGTTCCGGCATGGGCTATGAGGACATCACCGAAAACGAGATCCTGGCAAACCTGATCATTTGACTTTGCGGCCCCGCAACCTTCATGCTAAAGGCGATCCATGGCTTCGTTCTTTTCAAATATCATCTCGATCTTCACCGGTGGCGCATCGCAGGCGGGCACTGAAAAGTCTGGCGGTTCCACGGTCAGCGTCGAGCCCCAGGTGCATGCCGGTTGCACGATCCATGCGACCCCGCAGCGCGAAGGCAATCAGTTCCGCCTCATGGGCCGGATCGAGAAGGATGTGAACGGCGAGATCCTGGTGCGCAATTTCATTCGCGCCGATGTTTTCACCTCGTCGGACGACGCCGTGGAATCGACCTTCCGCAAGGCGCAGCAGATCATCGACCAGAACGGCGCCGGCCTCTTCGGCGATGGCGAAAAGGTCCGTCAGGTCTGATTGTCAGCGGGTGGGTCCGGTCGCAGCCTCGAAAGAACCAGCGGCTAACAGGCTTTCAAGCTTTCAGTACAGACGGACATCACCAGCGCGGCTGCTTCCACGCTGCCCAGGATCTCGATCATCTCTCGGCCTGTTTCCACAAAACCGTGTTTTCTGTAGAAATCGATGGCGGCCGGGCTTGAAACGAGAACCCTGACTTCAATCCTTTCGGCAGTTTCTATTTCTTCCGCCACCCCCGCCAGCAACAGTGTGCCGAAGCCCTTCCGTTGCTGGCTCGGATGAACGTACATGCCCCAGAGGTAGGCAACCGTTCCACGTTCCGCGACGATTGCGCTGCCGTGTAGTCGACCGCTTGAGGCAATGCAGTAGCCGCGTTCACCGGAGCCAGGCAACATTGATGCAGCCCCATTGCGCTCCAAGTCCTTCAGCATGGACGAAAGAGCATTTTGGCCTAGGCTCGAGCTGTAGGTCGCGCTCCAGGCATCCCTCCACAAATTTAGCAGATCTGCGGTGTCGTCTGCGATTATTGCTCGGAAGCTTGAGGTCATATCTTCGTCCAACGGGTTTCAAGGCGTTGAGAGCGGTTTTTGCAAAATGAAAGGTAGCAAACGCGGCATGTTGTCATAGAGGCGTTTGTCTTGCGTCGCGATGCGCCGCATCAGTGGAGACCATCCGGCAGCCAGCTCTCAAGATAGTCCTCCATCGGCTTTCCCGACATGACCGTTGAAACCCAGGCGCGTCGTTCGAAATCAATGGCAACCAATTCATAAGCACACGCCATGAGGTCGCTCTTGGCGAGCGAAAATCTCGGTTGTCCTGAATACTCCGACTGAGCAGCGTACTGCATGCAAACACATTCATTTACCCACCACTGTATCAACAACGTCTTGGCGCTGCTCCCGTGGTGAAGAATAGCGAAGCCGACGGAGTAATGTGGCGTCTCGTCCATGCGAACAAGATTGGCTTCGACGAACGAGCGTGCCTCGGCGATCAAGCCCGGGTCCAGAAGTTGGTCGTGTTCCAGCGTGTGCGCCGAAATCCCGTAGGCCTTGATCCTCCAACCGGAGATGTGCCAGGTGTCCAAGCGCCCAAAGTGCCGCGGCGCGTACATTGGAATTAGCATTTTTTCTACCCATATCGTCGCTGCGCTGTTGGTCGGATTTCTGTACGAAGAATGGTGCTAAACATGAGACCCTTCTCTTCGGATTCGGAGCATTGCAAAAGCCGTCTGCTGCAGCAATCGGAATTCGGGCAGATTCCGTCTCTGTCGCACAAAGGCCGCCCTTCGCATCAGCGTCAGGCGGCCCGATACGACCGTCGCTATCGACGGTCATTCAATCTTTGCAGGCTCAAGCCGTGCGAAACATCTTGGCGCCGGACGGGGCATTGACGGCGCCGCCGTCGACGGTGATTTCAATGGCCGTTACGTTGGCGGAATCGTCTGAGGCGAAATAGAGCGCGGCCTTGGCGATTTCGTCGGCTTCGCTCATGCGACCCAGCGGGCTGAAACTGCCAAAGCGTGCCCTTAGTCCCTCCCTGGCCTCCGGCGTGGCGGCGCGCGCATCCCAGATCGGCGTGCTGGTGGCGCCGGGCGTCACCTGGTTGACGCGGATGCCGCGGGGTGCAAGTTCGGAGGCGAGATTGCGGGTCATGGCGCGAACGGCGCCCTTCGTGCCTGCATAGGCCGAAGCGCCGGGAATGCCGAGGACGGCATGCACTGAGCCGTTGAGGATCACCGAACCGCCGTCATTCAGATGCGGCAGTGCTGCCTGCACGGTAAAGAAGACGCCAGTGAAATTGATGCGCACGATGGTTTCGAACTGTTCGAGCGTGGTCCCGCCGAGCGGGGTGTCGCCGGCAATGCCGGCATTGGCGAAGACGATATCGAATTTTCTGAGTTTCTCCGCAGCCTCGGCAAAGGCCTTCTCCATGGCCGGAATGTCTGTCGTGTCGGCCTGCAGTGCCAACACACCATCGCCGAGCTCTTCGGCTGCGGCGGCCAGCGTTTTCGCGTTGCGGCCGGTTATGACGACCTTGGCGCCTTCGGCGAGGAAGAGGCGGGCTGTGGCGAAGCCGATGCCGCTGTTTCCACCGGTGATGACGGCAACCTTGTTCTTGAGACGCATGTTCGTAGCTCCTGTTGGCTTTTATCACGATCTGGATTATGATCGTTATCTATAAGGATTATGATCGTAATCCAATTTGTCAAGCCGGGCACGAAAGGATTTTCGATGGGCCGCTCGCAACTGGAAAAGCAGAAGACGCACGAACGCATCGTGACGCTCGCCGCCAAGCGTCTGCGCGAGGAGGGTTTGGAAGGGATCGGCGTCGCCGATCTGATGAAGGAGGCCGGCCTGACCGTGGGGGGCTTCTACAAGCACTTCGCCTCGCGTGACGAGCTCGTTGCGGAAGCCATGGAATCGGCGATCGGCTCATCGCGACGGCAGCTGGAAGAAAAGGGGATTGATCCGGAGAGCATTCCGCTCAGCGACTATGTCGATGGCTATCTGAGCGAACGTCATCGCGACCATTGCGGTGAGGGCTGTGCCTATGCCGCGCTCACGGCGGATATGGCGCGCAGCAGCGATGCGGTCCGCACGGTGGCGACCGAGGGCTTGCAACGGAATTTCGAGACCATGACGGCGCGTATGCCGGAGCCGGAAACCGCCGAAGCCAGGCGCAAGGCGATTATCGCCTCCTGTCTCATGACGGGCGCGCTCGGCCTTGCGCGGGTGGCGAATGACGAGGCTCTTTCGAGCGAGATTCTGGAAACCGTGAAGCAGTTCGTGAAAGCGCTGCCGGAGGCGAAATAGCAAAGCGGCCGGTTGGAGCCGGCCGCCTGTCATCATATGAATAATGCTGTCGATTAAGCGGCGAGAGCCAGCTCGGAGGCGCGGGCCTGAGCGGCGCCGACTGCCTTCTCGGCAGCTTCCGGGCCGAAAGCGACGCCTTCGACGTAGACGGTCTCAACTTCGGTGATGCCGATGAAGGCCAGAACCGACTTCAGGTAAGGAACGGCGTGGTTCAGCGGAGCAGCCGGGCCTTCGGAGTAGACGCCGCCGGAGGCAAGCACGATGTAGGCCTTTTTGCCGGTAGCCAGGCCCTTCGGGCCGGTTTCGGTGTAGGTGAAGGTGCGGCCGGCGCGAGCGATGTTGTCGATCCAGGTCTTCAGCGACGAATAGATGTTGAAGTTGATGAGACCGGTGCCGATGACCACCGTGTCGGCAGCGAGCAGCTCGTCGACGAGCGCATCTGAAACCTTGACCAGTTCCTGCTGTTCCGGCGTGCGGGCATCGACCGGGGTGCGGATGGCAGCCGTGAACGGGCCATCGATGTGCGGCAGATTATCGGCGGCGAGGTCGCGATGAACCAGCGTCTTGCCGGGGTTATTTGCCTTGATCTTGTCGGCGAGCTCGGTTGCGATCTTGGTGGAGAGCGAGTCCGGACGCGGGCTGGAGGTGAGAAGCAGAATGGAGGACATATCCGTTTTCCTTTTCAATGAGTTGCTAAAATCGGCCGGGAGAGTCCGATCGCGTTCGAGAAATAGATAAGTCCTCAGTGCTATCGAGAAAAACTGTGATAATATGGATTGTAATTATCGATAGAATGGATGGCAGATGCTCCCCAATCCCACGCTCGACCAGCTGCAGGTCTTTTTGACAGTTGCGGAGTCAGGCAGTTTTTCCGCCGCTTCGCGTGCGCTCAATCGTGCCCAGTCGGTCATCAGCTACACGATCGCCAACCTGGAGGCGCAGCTTGAAATGCCGCTGTTCGAGCGCTCGGGCTCGCGCCAGCCGAAGCTGACGGATGAGGGCAGGGTGATGCTGGAGGATGCACGCCGCATTCTCTCCGATCTCCAGGTCATGCGTGCCAGGGTGAAGGGTTTGAAGACCGGGCTCGAGGCAGAAGTGGCCGTCGCCATCAGTGTCATGGTGCCGGTGCACGCAACCGTCGACGTGCTGCGTGAGTTCCGCGATCGTTTCCCCTATGTGTCGCTGCGGCTCGACACAGGCGAGCTCGGCTCGATGATGGAACTCGTCTCCAGCGGCAGGTCGACAATCGGCATTGGCGGTTCCGTGGTGAAGCAGGACGATGCCTTGGTCATCGAGCGCATCGGTCATTCCTTCATGATGCCGGTGGCCGCACCCACCCATCCGCTTGTGAAGATGGGGCGGCCGTTGACGCTGGCCGATGTGCGCGATGAGGTCCAGCTCGTCGTCACCGACGCCTCCAGCCTGACGAATGGCAGGGATTTCAATGTCCTGTCCTACAAGATCTGGCATGTGAGCGATATCGCCACCAAGCATCAGCTGATCCGAGGCGGTCTCGGCTGGGGCGGCCTGCCGGCCTCGTTCATCATGGAGGATCTGCAGAAGGAGCGGCTGGTGCCGCTGGCGCTCGATGCCTATGACCAGAGCGAATATCCGATCTATGCGGTCCGCAAGGTCGACAATCCGCCGGGTCCGGCCGCTGCCTGGATGATCGAGGCGTTTCGTTCACGCCTGTCGCAATGCCCGAACCACACGGACTTCAAGGCAGCAATCGAAATGTTCCACCCAGAAGAAAAGCGCCTGGCAGCTGAATGAAAACCCTCTCCCCGCAAGGAGGAGAGGGCCATGTCTTTGAGGACTACAGCATCAGCCGGTAGTTGCGGAAGCCGTCCGCGCCTTCGCCGGCGTCCTCGATCTTCACGCTCTTGACCTGATCGAGGAAATCCTTGGCCTTCGGCGAGCTCTGGAACCGCGCCGTCGTGCCCGGCAGCGGCTTGAACGTCCAGTTGCCGTCGGCGGTCGGGTTGATCGTGCCCTGATCGTGCACGTGGCGCACGATGACGTCACGGTTGGTGTCGGGCGCCTGATAGACGACCTTATCGGCGCCGATTTCCGGGAAGTTGCCGCCGCCGCCGGCGCGATAGTTGTTGGTGACGACCAGGAATTTCTGCGCGGGGTCGATCGGCTTGCCGTTGAATTGCAGGTTCTGAATGCGGTTTGCATCGGCATTCAGAACCTTGCCGTCGTCGCCGAAGCGGCGCGGTTGCGACACGTCGATCTGGTAAGTGACGCCGTCGATGACGTCGAAGTTATAGGAGGGGAAGCTGTTGTTGATCAGATCCGCATCCTTGGCGCCCGGCTGCACCTGGTTGAACATCGCGGCGGACATTTCCAGCCAGCCCTTGACCTGCGCGCCGTTGATGACGACGGCCTGTACGGTGTTGGGATAGAGGTAGAGGTCGGCGACGTTCTTGATGGCGATGTTGCCGGCCGGAACGTCCGTATAATAGTCGGCGCCGTTGCGGCCGCCGCACTTGAAGGGGGCGGCAGCGGAGAGAACCGGCAGATCCTTGTACTGCGTCTCCTTCAGCATCTCCTTGATATACCAGACCTGCGCCTGGCTGACGATCTGCACCGACGGATCGTCGGCGACGAGCGCGAAATAGGAGTAGAGCGGCGCGGACGTCTTGCCGACGGGGGTGCGGACATAGGTCAGTGTCGCCTCATGCTCGGCTTTTGCAGCTTCGACGACTTCCTTCTTGTCGGCGACATCGGCGACGACTTTCTTCTTGTCGTCGCGATGGTAGATCGGCCTTGCTTCGGAGGTGAAATCGACGATTTTCCAGCTCTTGCCGTCCTTCTCGAGCAGCAGGTCGATCAGGCCGAGATGCGAACCCCAGAAGCCGGCCATGACGGCGGGCTTGCCATGCAGCGTGCCCTTGACCGGATCGGCGTCCTTGATGCCGTCCCAGGTCTTCGGGCCGGGGAAGACGAGATGCTGGTGGCCGGTGAAGACGGCATCGATGCCATCGACCGCGGCGACGTAGAGCGAGGCATTTTCCATCTTGTCGGAGGGGCCGCTGCCGTCGATGCCGGAATGCGAGAGGGCGATGATGATATCGGCGCCTTCGGCCTTCATGACCGGAACCCAGGCCTTGGCGGCTTCGACGATATCTCGGGTCTGTGCCTTACCTTCGAGGTTCTTGATATCCCACAGCATGATCTGCGGCGGTACGAAACCGATGAAGCCGATCTTGATCGGGCTTTCATTGCCGGCGCCGTCCTTGATCTTCTTTTCCTGGATCAGATAGGGCTTGAAGAACAGGTCGTCCTTGGTGGGATCGGAAGCAAGCTGGCCCTTGGTGAGGTTGGCGCAGACGAACGGGAAGTTCGCACCGGCCAGCACCTTGAACATGAAGTCGAGGCCATAGTTGAATTCGTGGTTGCCGAGCGTCCCCACCGAATAGCCAAGCGTGTTCATCGCCTTGATCACGGGATGGACGTCGCCGTCCTTCATGCCGTGCTGATAGGCCATGTAATCGCCCATCGGGTTGCCCTGCAGCACGTCGCCATTGTCGATCAGCAGCGAATTGGTGGCTTCGGCGCGAATATTGTCGATGATCGTCGCGGTACGCGTCAGGCCCATCGTGTCGTTCGGCTTGTCGGCATAGTAGTCGTAGGGGAAGACGTTGACGTGGATATCGGTCGTTTCCATCAGGCGCAGATGCGCCTGGTTGCCGGCGGCACGGGCAGCGAAAGGATGCAGCACGATCAGCGCCGCCGTGGCGCTGAGGCCTTGCAGCAGGGAACGGCGCGACATGCTGGGCAAATCCAGAATGGAAGACATGGAACACTCCTTCAACGATGGGGCTATAGTCCGTCGATCATCTCTCGGGCCCGCGAGACTAGGACGATTTTTGAAGGTGTGCACCAGTTATGTGACAGGCTTATTGTGGATCGTAGCCGGCCTTTGCCGACATCCCATCAACGCTTGAGAACCGGCTTTATGTCCTTGTGGAAAAAGCGGAAATAGGACGCGACTTTTGCGGATGCGTTGGAGGAGCGGTCGAACTCGATGCCGATGCGGCCATTGTGGGCCCAGCGCACGAAACCGTCCAGCAAGCCGATATCGTCGCATTCGACGCGCACCTTGCTGCCGGCGGCCGCATAGAGCGGAGCCTGCAGATCGAGAGCGATGCCGCTGGTGGAAATATTGACGACGCGACCGGCGACGAGCTTGGTGAAATATCGGACCTGGCCCGTCAGCCGGGCATAGTGGCGCGGCGAAACTCGCGTCTTTATTTTGAGGTTGCCTTGAACGAGAGATTTCGAAGAGGACTGCATGATGTTATCCCGGTTCGCGCATCGTTTTCCTCTTCTGGATAGCAGGCGAGCATTGAAGGATGCTTAGCATAATCGCTAAAATTGTAGTCGGACGTCCCGAATCGATACCGGAGTCGGGTGTCTGATCGCGACCGGCAATATGAATATTGGGGTACGGGACATGCGTATTGTTTCCTTGAATGTATGGGGCGGCCTGCTGCATGAACCGCTGATGCGGTACTTGGTCGATGTTGATGCTGATGTTCTATGCCTGCAAGAGGTGGGACGCGCGCCTGGTTCGCAAGCCGATTGGCTGACTTACCGCGATCATGGTGTCGAACTTCAGCAGCGGGTCAATCTATTTGATGAACTGCAAGCTGCTTTGCCGGCTCATGATGGTTTCTTTCTCCCGGTTGCACGAGGGGATCTCTTCGATGGCGATCGACGGTTCCATTCCGAATTCGGCTTGGCAACCTTCGTCCGCAGGACTTATCCGGTCATTGGCCAGGCGGCAGGCTTCGTCCACGGCGAGTTTTCCGCCGACGGTTGGGGACCGCATCCACGCTCGCGCAATGCCCATTGCATTCGTCTTTTCGACTATGAGCGCGGCTGCCCGATCACCATCGCTCAGATGCATGGCCTTCGCGATATCGCCGGCAAGGGCGATACGCCGGCGCGCCGCCATCAGGCAAATGCGCTTCTCGAA
Source organism: Rhizobium sp. NPDC090279 (assembly GCF_044769665.1). Classification (NCBI taxonomy): domain Bacteria; kingdom Pseudomonadati; phylum Pseudomonadota; class Alphaproteobacteria; order Hyphomicrobiales; family Rhizobiaceae; genus Rhizobium; species Rhizobium sp. NPDC090279. Next base: position 66,052 of record NZ_JBIVYI010000009.1, read on the forward strand.
CTCATCCGACAGGTAAAGCAGGACAGCGACCGGCTGGTCGTCTGCGGCGATTTCAACCTGCTCCCTGATAGCGAAACCTTCGAGATCCTCGGCAGCCTGGGGCTTGTCGATCTCGTCACGTCACGGGGGCATGACGACACGCGCACGTCTCTTTACAAAAAGCAGCCGCGCTTTGCCGACTACATGCTGGTGACGCCGAATGTCGAGGTTTTGAGCTTCGATCCGGTTGCCGAGCCCGAAGTCTCGGATCACCGCGCATTGTTGCTGGATCTGCGTTAAAATGACTAGAGGCCGACATTCGGCCGGTCGATGATCTCGCGCAGCGCGAAGCTGGAATTGATCTTTACCACATGAGGAAAGGCCGAAAGCCAGTCGCGATGGATACGCTCATAATCCTCGAGATCGCGCGCAGCGACGCGCAAGATATAGTCGTATTCCCCGGACATGAGATAGCAGGAGAGCACGTTCGGACAGCGTTTCACCGCCGTTTCGAATTCGGAGAGCGTCTTGGCGAACTGGCCTGACAGAGAGATGTGCACGATGGCGATCATCTTGTAGTCCAGCGCCTTTTGCGAGAGATGCGCGTGATAGCCGTCGATGACACCGCTCTTTTCGAGAATATCGAGCCTGCGCGAGCACGCCGAGGGCGACAGGCCAACCTTCTCGGCGAGTTCTGAATTCGTGATGCGCGCGTTTTGCTGCAGCATCCGCAGAATCGAATGATCAATGGTGTCGAGGTCTGACATTCGAAGAACTTTCGAAAAAACTTCTGTCCACGCAATAAATCACGAAAAATGACCGCAGCGCAAATCGTCTTTGCAAGGACATTGCGGGGCTGTGGTGGTCTGATTTCAGCCGGAGAAAAATACAGACGCAAAAGCATTCGAGGAGGAATGAAATGCGCGTTGGCTGCCCCAAGGAAATCAAGAACCACGAATATCGCGTCGGCCTGACGCCTGCGTCCGTTCGTGAATATGTCGCCCATGGCCACGAAGTCTGGGTCGAGACGAAGGCCGGTGCCGGCATCGGCGCCGACGATCATGCCTATATCGCCGCCGGCGCCAAGATCGCCGCAAGCGCCAAGGATATTTTCGAGAAGTGCGACATGATCGTGAAGGTCAAGGAGCCGCAGCCCTCGGAATGGGCGCAGCTTCGCGAAGGACAGCTTCTCTACACCTACCTGCATCTCGCACCCGATCCAGAACAGACCAAGGGCTTGCTCGCCTCCGGCGTGACCGCCATCGCCTATGAGACCGTGACCGACGAGCGCGGCGGCCTGCCGCTGCTGGCGCCGATGTCGGAGGTTGCCGGTCGTCTGTCGATCCAGGCGGGGGCGACAGCGCTGCAGAAGGCCAATGGTGGCCTCGGCATCCTGCTCGGCGGCGTGCCGGGCGTGCTGCCGGCCAAGGTCGCGATCATCGGCGGCGGCGTCGTCGGTCTGCATGCGGCCAAAATGGCGGCCGGCCTCGGCGCCGACGTCAGCATCCTTGATCGCTCGCTGCCGCGCCTGCGTCAGCTGGACGATATCTTCAACGGCCGCGTCCACACCCGCTATTCCAGCATTCAGGCGTTGGAAGAAGAAGTCTTCTCCGCCGATCTCGTCATCGGTGCCGTCCTGATCCCCGGTGCCGCCGCGCCGAAGCTGGTCACACGCGAGATGCTATCCGGCATGAAGAAGGGTTCCGTCATCGTCGATGTCGCCATCGACCAGGGCGGCTGCTTCGAAACCTCGCATGCGACAACGCACTCCGATCCGACCTATGTGGTTGACGGTGTGGTGCATTACTGTGTTGCCAACATGCCGGGCGCTGTTCCTGTCACCTCGGCACATGCCCTGAACAACGCCACCATTTATCATGGTCTCGCCTTGGCCGATCGCGGCCTTCGTGCCATTGCGGAAGACAAGCACCTCCGCAACGGCCTCAACGTGCACAGGGGCCGCATCACCAACAAGCCGGTGGCAGAAGCCCTCGGCTACGAGGCTGTTGCGCCCGAAAGCGTTCTGAACGTGGCATAGCCTCAGTCAGATGGAGGCGCCGGCATCGGCATAGGCCGGCGCTCCCACCTTATCGATCCGGCATTGATAGCAATTGTTGCGCGCCGAGCGGACATGGACATAGGCGATGTCGGGGCGTTCGAGCAGCGAAGCCGCATAGGCTGAAATATCGCCGGTCGGCGTCACCGCGCCGGTTCCGTAGACGATGCGGTCGTTCTTTCCATAGCCGCGCACGATGAAATCCCGGCTGCTCGCCAGCACCGGCGGCAGGATTTCTTCTGCCCCGTAGCGTTGGCACGGCGTCTTGTGCAGGAAGATCGGACCGGTCTCCGCATAGGGCTGCAATTCCGGGAAGGGGCGATAGGCAAAGACGAACAATTCTTCGCCAGCATCGATATTGCGCAGGCAATGGCGGCAAGGATGGCCAGGCCCATCGGACAGCATGGTCTCCGGCTGGTAACCGTAAGCGTCTGCGCCACCGTTCCACAGAACTTCGGCATCGGCGGTGGGCATGGCTGCAAAAGCGATGGAAGGCATGGCAAATCTCCTTTGAGGTTCACCATGTGATGCGCCGAAGCGAGGCGCGAAGCCACCCGATTCCCGCCAGCTTGCGTCTTCGCGTCTGCCGGCCCTCAGGCCACCCTGCCGTCGGTGGCCGAGCGTCGATCATTCAGGATCGGGCCGTCTACTTCTCCCCACGGAACCGCAGATATCCCTTCACGAGATAATCTTCACCGGGTCCGGATTGATCGGTAATGGCGTGGCCCGGAAATCTGTCCCACGATGTAAACATCGCCCAATCGGGTTCTACGCCAAGCGTCTTCTCTATGTGAATGAAATTGCGCTGCGCGTCGTCAAGCCACTGCTGATTGGTGTCGGCCGCATGCGGCGGAGCGGCGTTGTAAATAATGCCGAAGGGTTGCTGGAAAGTGTGGGAGAATTTTTCAAACGCCTGCAAGCTGGCTGGCCAGCGTTGAATACCCCAATTGATATCGACGAACGTAAAGGCCAAAGGCTGACCTGTCTTCACATGGATCGCATGTTGCCATTCCCGGTAGTCATCCTGCCAGTGGGGCTGGTCGGTGATGGACGGGAATGGCTCCATTTCGCCCAGGGCGACGTGGGGGAAAACCTTTTGATACTCACGGATGTTGAGAGCGACCCGTTCGGCAACATCTTCAATCGACGAGCGGCAGGCATTCTTGCCGCTGTAGTAATGGCCGAACCAGAGAGGTTCGTCCATGGCGAGATATTGCAGGTCGGCTCCGGCGCGTTTGAGCTTGGCGGCAAGAGCGGCGGTTTGCTCCGGCGGCAAATAGCCTTCGATACCGCCTCCGCAGTGCAAATTGGAGGCCGCGCCGGGCAGCGTATAAGCCTGGGCAAGCATTTCGATCCCGAGCGCCACATGCTCCTGTTTGAGACGCGCAGCCATCTTGGCGAGATCGGCATCGGGAATTTTCACCAACGCCTGCGTGATCATTCCCACGACTTTCACGCGGCCCATGAAGCTGGGCCATTCAGGATTGGGCTGATAATAGAGCAGGTCCCAGCTGTGATGCCCGACCGGGGTGCTGATCGCTCCCATGTTGAACCAGATTTGCGGGATGGGGTGATTTCCCGCATTCGTTTGCTGTGCGGCCTGAGCCTCGCCCTCGATGCTCGGGTTTGCCGCCAGGAGACATGTCGCAACGACTAGGAACCACGGCGTTTCCATCGACTGCTCTCGCTTTCCAGGTCGGAGCCGGAGTCGAACGGCTGAACCGATCCGACGCCAGATGCAGAGTTGACGGCTATGCGGAAAATGCGTGCATGGAGTGGCTGCTCGGATAGTGCTTCGAGTTTTCGCCGGGGCGACATTCGCAGCACCGAATGCGGGGGCTTGATATGCTGTCGCCTTCGCAAGGCCTAGGCTACGCAATCTCGCCCAAATTGTCGCTTCAACTTTTCGGCAGGTGCTAGGGTTTCTTGGCGAGTTCCAGCAGTTCCTTGTCGCTGAGCGGCCTGACAATGCCCTGACCCGTCGAAATCGGCGAGAAGCCGAACATCTGGTAGAGCTGCAATGCCCGCGGATGATCGAGATTGTTCGTTGTCGTCAAGATCCGCTGCGGGTTCAGCGTCCAGATCGCGTAGAGCGCCTGCAGCAGGAACCACTTGCCGATGCCGAGGCCAAGGGCGTGCTCGATGAGGCCAAAATGGCTGAGCTCGATCGTTTCTTCATCCTGACGGAAATACTCGAAGAAGCCGCCCGGCGCGCCGTTGACGTAGAGCACGCTGATATTGTTGCGCTGGTCGTGGAGAGTGGTTGTCAGGTTCTCGTCGGAGAGACGAAGGCGATCCACCCAATGCCAGCGCGCGCCCACCTGCCGATAGAGGTGGCGATAGAAAGGCAGCGGAATGCCAGGCGCGCGCATGATGGCAGTCTGGATATTGACCGGCACCGGCAGGCTTGCCTTGGGCGGCGCGGTCATTTCCAGGCGGGTGATATGGACCTTGATCGACGAGGGCGTCTTCACGGCTGGGACGCTCAATCTTGACCGGTGACGATTGGCGTATCAGCCCGGCTGCCCCATTCCGACCAGGAGCCGTCATAGAGCTTGTTGTCGCCATGGCCGAGAGATTCAAGCGCCAGCGTGATGATGGCGGCGGTGATGCCGGACCCGCAGGTCGTCACCACAGGTTTGTCGAGATCGATACCGGCTTTCTCGATGGCCTCACGCAGTTCCGGAAGTGACTTGAACTTGCCGTTCGTGGCGAAGACGCCCGACGGCAGGCTCTTAGCGCCCGGCATATGGCCGGAGCGCATGCCTTCGCGGGGCTCCGGCTCGATAGCCGCAAAGCGACCATTGCTGCGCGCATCGGCAATCTGCAGGGAGTGGCTGTCGACGATCCCGCGCATTTCGTCGAGCGAAACGACGCGGCCGCCGTTGAAGCTGGGCTTGAAGGTCACGGGCTCGAAGGACGGTGTCACCGTCTCCAGCGGCCGCCCTTCGGCCTTCCAGCCGTCCAGGCCGCCATCGAGCACGAAGACGTTCGGCGCACCCATGACGATGTGGAACAGCCACCAGACGCGCGGGGAGGCAAACAGGCCCGGACCGTCATAGATGACGATGCGGTCGGTCTCGCTGATGCCGCGTTTGCCGACCTCGGCCGCGAAGAATTCCGGCGAGGGCACCATGTGCGGCAGGTTGGTCGAATGATCTGATATCTTGTCCTGATCGAAGCGGATCGCGCCGGGAATATGGCCGCCGGCATATTCGGCGTCGGCGTCGCGCTTCTGCGCCGGTAGATAGAAGGATGCGTCGAGGATGCGCAGATCCTTGGCACCCAACTCGCTCTGCAGCCAATCGGCGGATACGACGAAACGGCTCTTGTCCGCTGCCATGATGATCTCTCCTGTTTGGTTTATTGCTCTTGATATCCGGATATGGATATGGGCGCTTGCCTGGTCAATTCTCGTCGGTAGACGTACCGAAACGAATGCGGAAGCGGCGGTTTTCCTTGCCCTTCTTCTCGATCTTGGCAATGTGGATCGCCCCGACCTCCTGCGTCTCCGACACATGCGTGCCGCCGCACGGCTGGCTGTCTACGGCGGAATCTTCGCCGATGCAGACGAGGCTGACCCGGCCGAGGCCCATAGGCGGGCGCACATTCTTGGATTTGACGATGCCGGGATTGGCGATCAGTTCCTCGTCCGTGATCCAGCGGAGGAAAACCGGATGGTTTTCGTTGACGAGCGCCATCATCCTCGCCGTCACCTCGTCCTTGTCGATCGTCTCGCTCATGTCGAAATCGACGCGGCTTTCATCCTCGCCGACGGCAGCCCCCGTAATGGGGTAGGGGCAGACCACCGAAAGCAGATGGCAGGCCGTATGCATCCGCATCAGCTTGTAGCGGCGGGCCCAGTCGATGTGCAGCACCAGCTTCTCGCCGACGATGGGCAACGGCTGACCTTCCAGCGGCACATGGATGATGATGTCCTTGATCGGGCCGTGCTTGGTCTGGCCGAGCATGATTCTGGAACCATCGCCGCGCTCCAGGAATCCGGCATCGCCTGGCTGTCCGCCCGAGGTGGCGTAGAAACAGGTCTGATCGAGCTCTATGCCCCCGTCTTCATGGATCGCGGTGACGACTGCTTCGGCTGTCGAGAGATAGAAGTCGTCACGGTAGAGGGCATTGACGGTCATATGATCACGCTGTTGTTTCGTATGGGACGGCGATATCCGTGCGCTTTTCCAAATAAGACGGCAGCGGCAGGCCCTTCGACTTCAGGAAATCCGGATTGAAGAGCTTGGACTGATAGCGATTGCCGTAATCGCACAGGATGGTCACGATCGTATGTCCGGGACCGAGATCCCTGGCGAGACGAACCGCGCCTGCGATGTTGATGGCTGTGGAGCCGCCAAGGCACAGGCCCTCGTGCTCGACCAGATCGAAGACGTAGGGAAGCGCTTCGGCATCGGTGATGTGATAGGCGAAGTCAGGCGTAAAACCCTCCAGGTTCGCCGTCACGCGACCTTGGCCGATGCCTTCCGTGATCGAGGAGCCGGAGGATTTCAGCTCGCCGTTCTTGTAGAACTCGTAGAGTGCCGCGCCTTCCGGGTCGGCAATGCCGATCTTGATGTCCTTGTTGAAGGCATGCAGGCCCATGGCGACGCCCGCAAGCGTGCCGCCGGAGCCGACCGAGCAGATGAAGCCGTCGATCTTGCCATCGGTATCGTCCCAGATCTCCTTGGCGGTCGTCTCGATATGAGCCTGCCGGTTGGCGACGTTGTCGAACTGGTTCGCCCAGATCGCGCCGTTCGGCTCCGTCTTGGCCAGCTGTTCGGCGAGCCGGCCCGAGACCCTCACATAGTTGTTCGGGTTCTTGTACGGGACGGCGGGAACCTCGATCAGCTCGGCGCCGAGCAGCTTCAGCGCGTCCTTCTTTTCCTGGCTCTGCGTTTCCGGAATGACGATGACCGTACGGTAGCCAAGTGCCTTGGCAACCAGCGTCAGGCCGATGCCGGTATTGCCGGCCGTTCCTTCGACGATGACGCCGCCGGGCCGCAGCAACCCCTTCTTCTCGGCATCGCGGATGATGTAGAGCGCGGCGCGATCCTTGACCGACTGACCCGGATTCAGGAACTCGGCCTTGCCGAGAATGGTCGAGCCCGTCGCCTCGGAGGCGCCCTTGAGCTTGATCAGCGGCGTATTGCCAATTGCTTCGAGGACGGACGGATGGACGCTCATGGAATCTGCCTTCTGTTCGCAACTACTGTAAGAACGGTCTTTTCCCTTCACAAGGCGGCATAGGCAAGAAATTCTGTTCCCCGCTCCTTGTTGGCGCCGCAAAATTCGACTTGGCGGCAATCACAGGCCGAAGTTTTCAAAGTGGCGTACAGGTCTCCGACTGGTGACATTGATTTCCGCACAGGACCGACAAACTGGCCGAAAGCGGCCACAATGATACGCTATTTCTAAAATGCCACGGACGGCCGCGGTTTGAGCGTTTGATGCAGGCGGCCGCCAGCCAAGGAGAAGAGCCATGAGCCCGTTCATCGCACGTCCCGAACACGGAGTCGTCTGGATTACCGGCGCCAGTTCCGGTATCGGCCGCGCGCTTGCGCTGAAGCTGGCCGAAGAAGGATATAAGGTTGCGGTTACCGCTCGCAGCCACGAAAAGCTTCTGGCGTTGCAGGCCGAGGCAGGCGGCCTTTCCGGCAGCATCGTCGTGCTCGACGGTGACGTGACCGATGTCGAGGATATGGAGCACACCGTCGCCGCAATCGAATATCAGCACGGCCCCGTCGCCCTGGCGGTATTGAACGCCGGCATCTACTTGCCGGCGCGGGGAGAGGATCTCAATCATGAGGTGTTCGCGCGCAGTTTTGCCGTCAATCTCCACGGTGTCGTCAATTGTCTTATTCCGGCTGTGCGGCATATGCGTGCCAGAGGATATGGCCAGGTCGCTCTCGTGTCGTCTGTCGCCGGTTATGGCGGGTTCCCCGGCGGTGCAGCTTACGGAGCCAGCAAGGCCGCACTGATCAACATGGCCGAAAGCCTGAATTTCGAGCTAGACCGCATGGGCATTCACATCCAGCTCGTCACCCCGGGCTACGTCGATACGCCGTTGACGGCGCAGAACAAGTTCGAGATGCCTGACATCGTGTCGGCCCAGCAGGCGGCTGATGCGATCGCTGCCGGGCTGAAATCTCCCACTTTCGACATAACCTTCCCGAAGAGCCTGGTCTATCGGGCAAAGCTGTTGAAGTTCTTGCCCTATGGCCTCTATTTCAGGGTGCTCAGATATTTTCTCGGGGGCAGCCATAAGCGCCGGTCGGTTGGGCCGCGCGTAACCGCGCATCCGGCCGAATAGCACCTACCCATCATTTTTAAGCGATGCGTGCGCAGCGAGTGCGCGTTGCCGTGCCATGGCGTGATCGACGACCGGGCGCGGATAGTGCTTGCCGAGTTCTATGCCCGCGCGCCTGAGCACATCATCAGGCGCCTCGAACGGCCGATGGATATATTTGCGGTCGAGATCGGCCAGTTCCGGCACGAACGTCCGGATGTAGCCGCCATCCGGATCGAATTTCTCGCCTTGCAGCACCGGATTGAAGATGCGGAAGAAAGGCGAGGCGTCGGCACCCGAGCCCGCCACCCACTGCCAGTTTGCCGCGTTCGCCGCCGGATCGGCATCGACGAGCGTATCGCGAAACCAGGCCTCGCCTTCCCGCCAATCGATGAGCAGGTCCTTGATCAGGAAGGAGGCGGCGATCATGCGGACGCGATTGTGCATCCAGCCGTGGCGCCACAGCTGGCGCATGCCGGCATCGACGATCGGATATCCTGTCTGCCCTTGCCGCCAGCTATCGAGGAGCTTGGCATCCGAGTGCCAGGGGAAATCGTCGTAGTGATCGTTCCAGTTGGCTGTTCTCAGTTTCGGGAAGTGGAAGAGCTGGTGATAGCAGAACTCCCGCCAGACAAGCTCCTTGCGAAAGCGCACGATATCGTCCGTGGCGATATAGTCAGGCAGCCCCCGCGTCGCGTGCCATATGCGGGCGGGCGAGATTTCTCCTAGCGCAAGATGTGGCGAGAGCAGGGAGGTCGCAGGCCTGTCTGGAAAGTCCCGACCGACCGCATAGTCATCAAGCGCGCCATCGATGAAGTCCTCCAGCTTCTCTCGAGCAGAGGTTTCGCCTGGCGTCCACATGTCCGGAAATTCTGATGCCCAGTTCGGTTTGGTCGGCAGTAGCGACCAGGAGCCGAGAGCGTCGGATTGCGGCCAGTGATCGGGAACCGAGAGCCTTTCAGGCGCGTCGATCGGAAACGGCGGCTCGCCGGATTGCTCGAACGCGCGCCAGAACGGCGTGTAAGTCTTGTAATGGCCACCAGTGCCGGTGCGCAGGCGCGTCGGCTCGTGCAGCAGCTGGCCGGCAAAGCTGTTGGCCTCGATGCCGTTGTCCCGCAACGCCATCTTGATCTGTGTGTCCACCGCTATCCCAGCGGGATCGTAACGCCGGTTCCAGACGACGGCCTCGGCACCTGTCTCTTCAAGAAGTTTTTCGAGCGCAGTCAGTGCATCGCCTTGGCGAAGGATGAGCTTGCTATCAAGCGCATCGAGGGTACTTTTGAGAGCAGCAAGCGAATGATGCAGCCACCATTCTTGCGCGCCGCCCAGCGGCCCACAAGCCTTGACTTCCGGCTCGCGAATATAGACGGGAATGATGGGGCGGCCCGATCTTGCCGCGGCCTGCAGGGCGTGGTTGTCATCGAGGCGGAGATCCTTGCGGAACCACAAGAGGATGGGATTGGGCTCGGTCTTCAATAGATCGCTATCCTTCGCTTCTTGTCGCCTGCTCTGCTATCGTCGAACCCCCTATACGATGCCCGTCGCCAAATGGTTCCACTACCGCGCGTTTCATAAGGAAATCCTACACGCAACTCTCGTAGCGAAAACTCGATGCCGCCTGTGATATAAGGGGTGCTTGTCACTGTTCTGTAATGCAAATTCGCTAGCAGTCCACCCGATTGAGATGCCCAGTGTTCACAGGCGGGGAAGATTAAAATGGCGGAAATCCGCATCGAACAAGTTCGCAAGGCCTATGGCCGCAATCCGGTCGTTCATGGCGTCGACCTGAATTTCCGATCGGGCGAATTTGTCGTCATCCTCGGACCTTCCGGCTGCGGCAAGTCCACGCTGCTGCGCATGATCGCCGGCCTTGAGGACATCACCTCGGGCGAGATCATCATCGACGGCAAGGTGGTCAACCAGCTCGAGCCGCGCGAGCGCGGCTGCGCCATGGTCTTCCAGAACTACGCGCTCTATCCGCATATGGATGTCGCCGCCAACATGGGCTACGCGCTGAAGGTCGCCGGCGTGCCGCGCGAGGAGCGTGACCGCCGCATCAAGGAAACCGCCAAGATCGTCGGCCTTGAGGATTTCCTCGCCCGCAAGCCGGCCGAGCTTTCCGGTGGTCAGCGCCAGCGCGTCGCCATGGGCCGCGCCATCATCCGCGAACCGAAGGTCTTCCTCTTCGACGAGCCGCTCTCCAACCTTGACGCCAAGCTGCGCGTGCAGATGCGCGTCGAGATCCGCCGCCTGCACAAGCGTCTGTCGGCAACGTCGGTTTTCGTGACACACGATCAGGTCGAGGCCATGACGCTCGCCGACAAGCTTGTCGTCATGTACAAGGGCAATGTCGAGCAGGTCGGCACGCCGCTTGAGGTCTACAACACGCCGCGTACCCGCTTCGTCGGCTCGTTCATCGGTTCTCCGGCGATGAATTTCCTCGAGGGCACCTTCTCGGCTAATGGCGAGCAGTTCATCTTCGACGGCATTCCAATCGCCATCGACGCCAATATCGGCAAGCGCCACGCCGGCCAACCGGTCGCCCTCGGCCTTCGTCCGGAACATGCACGTCTCGTTCCTGCCGGCACACCCGGCGCCATCCCGGCAACGGTTGATTTCGTCGAAGAGCTTGGCGCCGGCCGCGTCATCCATTGCGATATCAACGGTTCGAGCTTCGCCGTTGCGGTCGCCGATCACACGACGGGACATACCGGCCAGTCTGTCGCGCTGGAACTGCCCCAGCAGCATACGCATCTCTTCGCCCAGGATACCGGGCTGCGGCTCGATGCCGTTGCCTCCGTCACGCCGCTCAAGGTGCTGGCGAGCTGATTTCAAACATAACTTTTCAGTAGGTGTGCCCGGAAGTCTTCCCGACTTCCGGGCTTTTTTGTGGAGAAGTCTCTGTCTTCGGCTGAGATATCCTACGCTTGGAATTTCATTTCGCGCATTCGAAATTTTCTGCCTTGTTCGGATCGGCAGCGCCCTGCTTGTATCTCGGATAGGACGGATACTCGCACATTGGTCGCGTGCGTCCCCCGCCATCCTTGCCGGCGTCGCCGACGACGAGATTTTCCGGAGCTTTTCCCTCTTCGACCCAATTCTCCAGCGCGGTCAAGGGGTCCCAGGCCGCTATGAACTTGCCGCTGCCGTGGCCGAACCCAGGCACCAGATAGAAGCGCAGGAACGAGTGGACGTTCTCCTTTCCCATCGTCTTCACGACACGCTCATAATACGCCACCGTATTGTAGGGCGAGATCGCGAAGTCGATGGTGCCGTGCATCAGCAGCATTTTTCCACCGCGCTTTTCGAATGCCGACAGGTCCGGACTATTCGCATCCATGAGCTTTGAAACCTCTTCGATGCGCTTTGCATATTTTGCCGGATCAAAATTCATCGTGTTGAATTTCGGATCACGCACGATGGCGTAACGGATCAGCGGATCGGCCAGGACGGCAAGCCCGAAATTGGCGATCGGGGTCGGCGGGTCGGTCAGCTCGGGCGAGAGGCCGAAGCCCCAGAGACCATAGAGATCGCCCCCTTGAAAAATCGGCCAACGGGCAAAGCCGTCGACGCCGTTTGCCAATGTAACCGGGGATTTATAGGGTGTATTGATCGTCTTCAGCACGTCGATCTGCGTGTCCGAGAGGCAAGTGTCCCCTTCGTCCTTGCCGCTTGCGCAGCGAAGCGCATCGATCTTGAAGCTGGCATCGCATGCCGCCGTATCGGATATCAGGCCGTCCTCGACGCCATCAAGCTTGTCGCAGGCCTTGGTGACCGCGTCATTGAGCAATTTGACTTTCGCCGGGTTCAGATAGCCGCCCTTGCGGTAGAAGGCCTTGGCGAGATGATTGCCGGCAAGCTGCAGCGCCGAAAACGGATTGGCCGGATGGGTGACGATGGCGCCGTCATAGTCGGCGGGCCAGCGCTGAATGGCGATCAGGGATTCATGCCCGCCTTGCGAATTGCCTTGAATGTAGGTCTTTTGCGGCTTCCTGCCGTAATAGCTTTCGACCACGACCATTGTGACGTCATGGGTTTTCTTGATCTGCAGGCCGCCGAAATTGGCCAGCGCCTCGTCGTTGAGAAGGAATCTGCCGTCAAGGACCGAAGGAGATTGGTGTCCGCTGTCGCTGCCGAAGGTGACATATCCGCGCTGCAACGGCGTTTTGACGGAGGCTGCCCCGAACGAAACATTGTCGACAGCTTCGATCAGCTCGCCGTCATAACCTCCGCCTCCGTACTGAATGATCTTGCTGTTCCAGGTCAGGGGCAGATTGATTTCAAAGTTGATATTCGGCGCCTTGGCATCCACAGGCTCGACGCCGCCGAGCACCTTGCAGAAGCCGCCGCCGGCTGCCTGATCGCCCTTGATGAGATCGGCGGAATAAACGACGGCGCGGCGTGCCGGCTCGCCGATCTTGTCGGGTGAAATCAACAGGCCGCGCAAAGCCATGCAATGCGCTTCCTCCGGTGTCGGCATCCGTTGGGCAATACCGGCGCCCGCACTTGAAAGCAGAACCGCACTCACCAGGAATAATTTCGACAGTCTCATTGCATCCTCCCATTTGCAATCTTGCAGGTTTGCGCGCGATCCGGCCCGTCGTCCGTCCTAGAAGTTCGGCCGTAGCTAGGCGTCGTTTTGTGCATTTCCCCTGCTTTTCCTCACGAATGTCTGCAGCCTGTCCACGGCGTCAGACGTCTTCGCTTCAAAAGGCACATATCGCGCAAGGCTTTGGCCATGTTCGCTGCAATCTGCGCTCCTCTCGCCCGATTGCGCAGCGTCAAAAATGCGGGCCGAGGAGAGGGCTGACAATGCATTTTTCAGGCAACTAATTGCACTAATCGAACATCTGGTGGGCTGATTGTCCTCTCCGGCCGTGTTCCGTCGAAATGCGGGCGCGCTCAAGGCGTCCGTCTTGGCTTCGCAGCGCGGATATCCCGATCGCGGTCAGACGGGCGCAATCGGAAACGGCATCGACGATCAGTTTCGAAGGAGCGCGGTGCTTTGAAGTGGACCGCAGGCATCTGGGCAGACGAAAGACCCAGGTGCGATGGGGCAGCATTTTGCGGAGGTCGGAGAGCCTCTCGCATATCCCGCAAGAAGAGGCGGGCGGCAATGCAACCTGTCGTGGCTTGCCGCGCCCCAAAAGAGACGCGGCAAGCCGATGAAATCACTTCTCGGTGGCGATCAGGCCGCGAACGAACCAGCGCTGCATCAGCACGACGACCAGCAGCGGCGGCAGCATGACGATGAGCGTGCCAGCCATGGCGATGTGCCACTCAGGAAGGCCGCCGATGTTCGGGATGAGCGACTTGAGTTCGGTCACCGCCGTCATATGCGCCGGATCTGTGGTGACCAGCAGCGGCCACAGATATTGGTTCCAGGCCCAGAGGAACATGATTGTGCCTAGCGCGGCCATGTTGGTACGCGACAGCGGCAGCAGGATGTCGATGAAGAAGCGCAGCGCTCCGGCGCCGTCCATGCGCGCGGCCTCGGTCAGCTCGTCCGGTATCGTCAGGAAGAACTGACGGTAGAGGAACGTCCCGGTCGCGGTCGCCACCAGTGGCAGGATCAGGCCGATCGAAGAGTTAAGCAGCCCGAGGTTCAGCGCGACCTCGATGCCCGTAAGCTTTTGGATGAGCCAGCTGATGCCGGTGACGTCGAGGATGCCCTGATACGGCGACAGGACGTTCGCTGCAACGGCATAGGTCGGCACGATGCGCACTTCCAGAGGCAGCATCAGCGTGATGAAAATCAGCCAGAAGATAAAGTGGCGGCCGGGATAGCGGAAATAGACCAGCGAAAACGCGGTGATCGCCGAAATGAGCACCTTACCTATCGCCACGCCGCTGGCGAAGATCAGGCTGTTCAGCAGCTTGGGGCCGAGATTGGCGGTCGTCCAGGCCGTCTCAATGTTGACCCAGAAATCCGAGCCGGGGATCAGCGACATCGGTACTTTGTTGACGTCGGCGATGTTGTGAGATGCGGCGATGGCCACGATGACGATCGGTCCCACGGCCACCAAGAAGCCGAGCAACAGGATTAGATGGGTGAAGAAGTTAAGGATGGGTGTGCGCTCGACCATGTCAGCCTCAACGGTAATGCACGCGCTTCTCGATGAAGCGGAACTGGAAGATGGTCAGCACGATGATCAGCAGCATCAGAATGATGCTCTGCGCCGCCGCGCCGGAAAAATCGAGGCCCTTGAAGCCGTCGGAATAGATCTTGTAGACCATGAGGTTGGTCGAGTTGTGCGGGCCGCCTGATGTCATGATGTCGACGATACCGAAAGAATCCTGGAAGCTCTCGGTGATGTTGATGACGAGCAGGAAAAAGATGGTTGGCGTGATCAACGGGAACTGGACGTCCCAGAAGCGACGGAGCACGCTGGAGCCATCCATGGCAGCCGCCTCGATCAGCGACCGCGGAATGGCCTGGAAGGCAGCCAGGAAGAAGATGAAGCTGTAGGCGATATATTTCCAGGAGAAGGCGGCGATGATGCAGGCCATCGCGGCGTTGCCGTCAAGGCCCGGGTCCCATATTCCCGGCCACCACTGATTGACGACGGCGATAAGACCGGCTTCCGGCGCGAGGATGAAGCGGAAAGCCATTGCCGCTGCGGGCGCGGCGATGCCGTAGGGCCAGATCAGGACCACGCGGTAGATTTTAGAACCGCGCAGCTGACGGTCAGTCAGCGCAGCGAGGATCAGCCCGCCCACCATGGAAATGCCCGTGCTGATCGCCGCGAAGGTGATGCTGATCGTGACCGAGTTCCAGTAGTCCGCATTGGCAAGGATGGACTTGAAATTGTCGAGGCCGACCCAGATGTTGCCGCCGCCCCAGGGCTGCTGCAGCGTCAGCGACCAGAAGACCGCCTGACCGGCTGGCCAATAGAAAAAGGTGAAGATCAGGAGCAACTGCGGCACTGCGAACAGAATGCCAACGCTCCATTTGTTGAAAGTTATACGCTTTTCCATTGTCTCTTCCGGCTTGGGGTCCAGATGCCACGCTTGCTCTCATAACGAACGTCCGCCGGGAAAATCTCGGCGGACGCTGTTTGCTAAGAGTTCTGCCGATTACGGCAGCTGCTTGCCCTTGTAGGTGGCTTCGAAACGCTCGAGGACAGAGTCGCCATTCTTGACGAGGTTGTCGATGCCTTCCTGCACGCTGACCTTGTTGGCGAAGATGGCCTGCATCTGGTTGCCGAATTCAGCGCGGATCTGCGTGAAGCTGCCGAGGCGGACGCCGCGGGTGATCGGGGTCGGCTCGGAGGCGGTCAAGCTGGCGATGGCGACTTCACGGCCCTTGAAGGGAGCCTTGTCGTAGAAGCCGGAGGACTTCATGAATTCGAAGCCGGACTTCGTAACCGGGATGTAGCCGGTGTTGGTCGACCAGAAGAGAGCGGTTTCCGGCTTGGCGATGAAGTTCAGGAACGCAGCAGCGCCCTTGTACTCGTCGGAAGACTTGCCGGAGAGAACCCAGAGCGAAGCGCCGCCGACGAGCGAATTCTTGCGCTCGGTGCCAGCGTAGACCGGGAGTTCAGCAACATCCCAGTTCATGCCGGCCTTCTGGGTCTTGGTGACCGAACCATGGTCGCCGACCGAGGTCATGATCATCTGGCAATCGCCCGAAGCGAAGGCCTGAACCATGTCCTGACCGAGATCCTTGGACTTGATCTTGACGAGGCCCTGGTCGTACCAGCTCTTGAGGTCGGTGACGTACTTGACGAACTTGGTCTTGTTGACGGTCAGACGGGCGTCGAGGCCGTCATAGCCGTTGTTCTTGGTGGCGACCGGCTGGTCGTGGATGGCAGAAAACTGCTCCATCAGCTGCCAGCTTTCGTTGCCGGAGATGTTGATGGCCATCGGGCACTCATAGCCCGCGCCCTTCAGGGCCTTCATGTCTTCGGCAGCTTCTTCCCAGGTCTTCGGCGCGGCAGTCTTGCCGATCTTCGCGAAGGCGTCCTTGTTCCAGTAGAGCAGGGCGGTCGAAGAGTTGAACGGGAAGGAGAGCAGCTCGCCCTTGGAGGTGGCGTAGTAGCGAGCGATACCCGGGAAGTAATTGTTCCAGTCGACCTTGTAGCCGTTCTCGGCCATCAGCTTGTTGACCGGGTAGTAGGCGCCCGAAAGCATCATCGTCGCGGTGCCGACGTCATAGACCTGAACGATTGCAGGCTGCTTGCCGGCGCGGAAGGCGGCAATCGTGTTCTGCAGAGCGGCGTCATAGCTGCCCTGGCTGACGCAGGAGACTTCATAATCCTTCTGGGAATCGTTGAAGTTCTTGCACATCGTCTCAACGACGCGCTGCAGGTCGCCCGACAGGCCGAACCAGAAATCGAACTTGACCGGAGCGGCAGCAGCAGGCAAGGCCAGCGCTAAGCTCATGACGCCGGCAGCAGCTGCCGAAATGCAGTTTTTAAGTTTCGACATAATCCCTATTTCCTTTTTGAAAGATCGGAACCGGTGGTCTTGCGCAAGTCCGCGGTAGCGGCGTTATAGACAAGCTGTGTGACAGTTTGTTGAGGGCAAGAATCCCGTATTGACGGGCTTTTTCACAAGGGTTGTGAGTCTGCGGACGATCGTTCTTCGCAGGATCGTGCATTTGAGATTTTGCTAATCAAGAGATGCGGCTCGCGCGCATTCTCGCATAGATTGTCTGGTGATGGGAAAGATAAGGTCGTCATCCTTGCCGGCGGCGTGAATGGTGTTGCAAGATCACCGCCAGCGAGTCCGGGAGGAATGGGAAATGGGTCTGAGCGAGCGGCAGAAAATGGCGGCGGGAGAGTGGTACTGCTGCTTCGATCCGGAACTCGATGCGCTGCGCTGGCAGGCGCGCGAGGCTGTGCATGCCCATAATACAATGCCGCCCTCGCAACGCGGCAATCTCGCTCCCGCCTTGTCTGCGCTGTTTGCCGATATCGGCGAGAGCGTCTTCATCGAGGCGCCTTTTCATTGTTCCTACGGCATCAACATCTCGCTGGGGCGCCGGGTCTACATGAATGCCGGCTGCACGATTCTCGACAGCGCCAGCGTCCGCATCGGCGACGGCAGCATGCTCGGTCCGGGCGTGCATATATATTGTGCCGAGCACCACAGGGATGCCGAACTGCGTGGAGCGGGTCTGGAAGTCGCGCGGCCGGTGACGATCGGCAGAAGCGTCTGGATCGGCGGTGGCGCCATCCTGGTCGGTGGCGTGACGGTCGGTGATGGCGCGATCATCGGCGCCGGCGCGGTGGTAACCAGAGATGTGGCCGCCGGCGCGACAGTCGTCGGCAATCCGGCTCGTCCTGTTCGCGCGGGATAGGAAGAGGGCTAGTTTGCCGGACGGCGCTTCCTCGTCCACCAAACGGCGAAGCGGCGGCGCCAGCGGCGGATGACAGGCATGTCGTGCGAGAGCACGATGAAGCCCAATGGCAGCATCCAGAAGCCGAGCACGGGCAGAAAGCCGAGCAGACCGCCGAATATCAGGCCTATCCCCACGCCGACGCGAGCAAGGCGCGATCGGGGCAGGGGAATTCTCACGGAGCCGAAAACCAGCTCGCGGGTTGAGGGATCAATGCCAAAACGGCGGGTTTTCCGGCCGTTTCGATCGGCATTTGCTGTCGTTCCGCTTTGATCGGTCATCCACAGGAAATGGTGAGGCGAGGAAATAATGCAAGAGAATTCGCTTTTTTTGAAAAAACCGCTTGGCAAATCGGGAAAGCGTTTGTATTACCCCGCTCACACCGCGCCAAGCGCATTCCCTGGTAGCTCAGCGGTAGAGCATTCGACTGTTAATCGACAGGTCGCCGGTTCGAATCCGGCCCGGGGAGCCACTTTTCTTCTACAGAACCTAGCAGATGCCGGCGCTAACGCGCCCGGTTTATTTGTTCCCGTCTCGCAGCGCTTCTCAAGCTCGATGAGCGCCGGCGGGCTTATATCAGCGCATTTTTGCAGTTTTATTGCACATGCCTCGCGGCATTGATCCCGGCCGGAGTTCATTCGGTTCGCTGGCCCTATCTTCGTTGACCTGTCTTTCTCATTCGTGCCAGATTGCCGCCGCTCACCAGCCAGGCGCTCATACCGGCTGGGCGATTGGGGGATAGGGGCCAGATTCGGCGCATTGGGGGATAAAATGGCTGAGAACACGAGCTTTCGTAATGGAGTGACGCTGGGATGGGTTCTTAGCGCAATCGTCATTCTTGCATTGGCGGCCGACGCGGCGGTTGATCTGTTTGCACCGTCATTGATCAGCGCACAGATGGAGGAGACGGGTTTCCCAGCCAGCCTGGCAACAGCGGTAGGCCTAATCATCCTCGTCTGCGTCGTTCTTTACGCAATTCCGCGCACCGCAGTCCTTGGAGCGATCCTCACGACCGGCTTCTTCGGTGGCGCCATTTGCGCCCATTTCCGGCTCGGAGAAATCGGATCGCCACCACAACTTATAAGTTTGTTGCTTGGCGTCGTCGCGTGGGGTGGTCTCTATCTTCGCGACGAACGTGTTCGACGTTTGCTGCCCTTCCGTTCGGTCAGCGGCTGAAAATCGACGCTTACCTCATTCAGACTTTTTGCGATGCAATAACAATATCTTGCGCTGCATCTGCCGCGATTGTCACGGCGAATGGTAGCGGGCTAATGAGAGTGTGCCAACACGATACAGCGCTGATTTCCGAGGGCTCGCAGCGGCGGCTCGCGGGCGGATACATGTGGTATTCCAGACAAAATTGGTTCAAGGTATGGTTGCTCTCGCGAATGTGAGAACATGTTCATGTGTCGTTAATACGATGCGGCGCATGAACATAGATGCGCGATCCGCGCAGCATAGTCCCCCAATGCTTTAGAGGTTCGACATGAAAAATCTGATTCTTGCTTCTGCAGTAGCTCTTGCATCGGTCTTTGCCGTCAGCGCGCCGTCAGAGGCCGCCCCGATGCATCACCATCACCGCCATCACCATCATCACCGTTGCTATATGAAGAAGGTGAAGCACCGGGTTCACGGCCGCTGGGTCGTCCGCAGGGTACGCGTCTGCCGTTGATCGGCAGACATCCGGAACTGGCGCAGGTTCCGTTCTAAGATCAGTTGGCCGCTGCCGGTATTTCCGGCGGCGGCCATATCGTTTCAGGGATGATTGGGACGTCCAGGCTGATGCCTGCGTGTGTCAGCGTGTATGGGGAGGCAGCGGCACTACCGCTGCCACAATGCGGGTGCTACGGCCGAATCTCGAACATTACGCCGCCGTGGTGGCGATGGTGGTAACGCCGATCGTCCGACCAGCCGCGATCGCGATTCCAATGGCGACGATCCGAGCCGCGATCATCGCGCCAATGGCGGCGATCGCGATCACGCCAATAGGCTCGGCGGTTATCACGTGAATCCGGGTGCCAGCGCGTTCCGCTGTCCTGAACCAGAATGATATTTGGAGCGGTCGCTTGTGAAGCGCCAGGCGGGGCTGCCATGGTCGGCAAAGCGGGTGCCAGCAGCGAGCCTACGGTAAGCGCGGCGGTCAAGGCGATGGAAGCAAGATGTTTCAAGGCGGTAACTCCCTTATTCAGTCGCGTCCCCTTCATCGATAAACGCCGCGGTTGCGACAAGGTTCCCTCCTCTGGTTGATGAGGGTTGTCGCCATACGGCACCAATGGCGCGGAAGGCTTTTGATATCAGGAGTTGTCAGGCAATAAAAAAGGGGGCCGGCAGGGAAAGCCGGCCCCCTTCCTTCTCTGATCGGAGGTCAAGTCTGATCAGGTTAGAAGTTGCGTTCGAAACGCAGGATGCCCGAAACCGTATCGTCGTGGGCATAGTCATAGTGAACGTAGGTCAGTTCCGGCTCGACCAGGAGGTTCTTGACCGGATTGAACTTGAGGTTCGTCGTAGCTTCGAACATCTTCGAGTCGCTATAGGCGAGCTGGAGGTTCCACTTCAGCTTGTCGTTGACCGGAACGCCAACGCCACCCCAAACAGCCCAGTCACCCCAGCCGCACTTTGCTTCGTTGACAGTGCCGTTCGGCGCCGTGCAAGCAGAGATGGCCTGGTTCGAGCCGGCATACTTGTTGAGCTTGTCGCCGTCGGTGTTCCAGCCGCCCATCAAGAAGGCCGTGAATGCGCCGAAGTCGGCATCGATACGAGCCTTGACAGCACCCTGTTCAACGATCGAGTCGTAACCGCCGACGACCTTGAAGCCCCATGCGCCGGACTTGAAGCCAGCACCGGCAACGACGTCAGGAGCGTAGTGGTTGGTCTTGTCGTCCGTCCACCAGCTTGCACCGTAAGATGCCGAGCCGGTCGTGGCGGAGTTGGAATCTTCGAGCGAGATCACAGCCGAGAAACCGTTGCCGCCGTCATATTCGTAGGTCAACTGGTTGAGTTCGTACGGACCGTCATAGATCACGTCGTCGTTGATGACATCGCCGGCGTAACCGATATAGAGGTTGTACTGCGAGTCCTTCTTACCAACCGTGAAGCCGCCGAGGCTGATGTAGGACCACAGCAGGTTGGTAGAGGTGGAGCCGCCGTCGTTCCAGTCCCAACGAACGATGGTTTCGGTCTTCAGCGGACCGTATTCGGTGTCGGTCGCGGTGTTGACGTTCAACTCAGCACGGGTGTGCCACAGGGTACCCTGCGAGCTGGTCCGGTTATAAGCGTTGTACCACTCACCTTCAGTACGAACCTTGCCGCCGATCTTGAGGCAAGTTTCGGTGCCCGGGATGAAGAAGTAGCCAGCGCCGTATGCGTCGCAGATGCGGACGTATTCCAGCGGCTCCGGCTCAGCTGCCACGATAGCGTCAGCCGCGTGAGCACCGGATACTGCTGCGAGCGCAGCAGCGGAGCCGAGAAGAAGGCTCTTGATGTTCATAATAACTCCAATCTTTCTTGATTGGGCATGAGATATCGCGCCGAGAAACGACGTGCCCAACCCCATCCCGTTCATGTTCCCTATCAGTAGGTGCGAAGTAGTAAGCTCCGCGAACTATTTCCTGAACCTGCTTCACTGATTTGGCAAGATACTAAGGGTGTGGAACTATATGCGCACTACTTGAAAACCGGCGTTGTTGCAAAAATGACGCAATTCATGAGGGGTAGCCGATTGCAGCTCCTCTTGATCTTGCTTGGGCAACTTTCATGCCGCGGGTCCGAAAAGCGTTTCAGTCTCGGTATGTTAAGGGCGACAGCCGCGTGCGACGCGAGGCGAATGCGGATGGGAGCGCGCGGCGGCATGATGGCCGCATGATGGCGGCACGATGATCGTTACCCAGCGCAAGAGTTTGGCGGATCGATGCTGCGACAGGGATGGCAGCACTCGCAACTGTGATTCTGAGTCGCGTGTATCGCAACGGGTCGCCAGCGGAGAAAGCGGCACAGATGAGCATCACTCTATGGATAGAAGGAGAAGATGGGAGGTCGTCTGACAATCGCGCTTCGCTGCGATGCTGTCGCCGGGGTATCTTGATGTGGTGCGTCCGACGACATTACTGGGGGCGTAGTCTCGTCGGACGCGGCACTGTCCGGTCCGTGGGTGGCGTACAAACCGGTAGTACTAATTCTAGCATCTACCGTAGGTTTCTATAACCTACCTGAATGGGCTGGCAGCCGCTTCACTCGACAAAGCGTCAGGGTTCCGTGTGGATATTGCACCTCATGGCATGGCCGGCTGTTGCCATTGCAAATGAAGGATCGGGTAGTGGCGGCCTTGATCGTCGACCTCGGCGCGTCCCGTCACCGCGAACCCCAGCCGTCGATAAAAGCCGACGGCGCCCGCGTTCTGCTCGTTCACGTCGACGGTGACGACATCCTTTCCCGTGCGAAAGCTTTCGAGAAGCAGGCGCCCCAAGCCTTTGCCTCTGCTCTCGGCATGTATGAAGAGCGAATCGATATGGTTCCCGGTCACTCCCATGAAACCGTGCGGCAGGTCATCGTCATCCACCGCCACCGTGAATTCGGCATTCGGCAGATAATCTTCCTCAACCATCCTCGCGATCGCTTCCCGATCCGATGCAGCGAGAAAGTCATGGGTGGCTTCCACGGATGTCCGCCATATCTCATAATTGCGCGCGACGTCGTCGGGCCTTGCTTGCCGCAGCAGGAACATGTCTCGATAACTCAATCTCTTGTTCGAAAATTCGGTATGGCTGTTTAATGTTTCCACGCAGCCGCGTAAAGGCTGTGGCAGGCGAGGGGTTTGCAACCATACCCTGCGCTGGCACGGTTCGGCCAAAGTACCCGATGTATGAAACATCGACCGCGAAATCATGCGGATCGTCGCTCCATCGGGCCGCAATGATCGCGCGCTAGGTGGGCGATCATCCACACTGGCGGTCCTCATCGGATCAGTGGGTAAATATCTCTTCAGAATGAAAAAAGGACAGAATTCAGAATAAGCCTCTTGCGGTTTTCTTTGGATCATTCTAAATCCGCGCCACCACAACGCAAATTGCTTTCGGATGGCCTCGTGGCGGAGTGGTTACGCAGAGGACTGCAAATCCTTGCACCCCGGTTCGATTCCGGGCGAGGCCTCCATCTTTTCTCATTCCATCTATAACATATTGATCGCGCACCTGAAATTTTCAGATGTGGCAATTGGGCGTGAAACATTCACGCCACACCGAAGACAGCTCTGCAATCCACGCCCTTTTCAGCCTTCCGTCCCATCGGCCGCTGACAACAATTTCGGCGGGGTCCCATTTATCGATCAAAGCCGCGAGCCACAGGATTGTTGGTGCCGTGGCAGGTAAGGCGGCGGACGGGCTTCAATTCGTTGTCTGTGATGATTTTGGAGCCGGGCTCGTGAAAAAGCCATGAACTGAGGCAGTTCCGGCGAGTTTGGCACTTCAATAAAAGCAAAAGCGGTCCAGTCTAGGGAAAAAAACTGGGCCGCCTTTTGCTGGACTAGAGGTCAATCAAATTCAGCATCCTAATTATAAGATGTGCTTAGTAGTTGTCAACGGAAATGCGAGATGGCGCTTTCGCGCATCAAGCGTCATTCCTCCCGGGTTTGGCTGCGATCTTCACTTGAGCTGCCTGTTTCCGTTGCGCATTTGGTCCGCGACATCGATGGACAGGCTTCTCATCGCCTTGGATGATTCTCGATCTTCCGCGAAAGCTTTGGCTGTCTCGCGTCGGTTCTGAGCCGCCATTGCTGAGGAGATACCTATTCCTCGAGGCAGGGAAAGGCGAATTTGTAGGCGCGTGCGATCAGCGAGCTGGCAGGCCGTTCGAGCTGCCAGGAATGCTCCGCCATCCATTTGCAGGCGATCGCCGTCGCCTTCGTATTGTTGAGATCGGGCGGCAGACAGAACGCGCCGACGAACTGCTGAAGATAGCGCTCATAGCGGGACGAGTTTTTTGGAGTCTGCTTGGTAGCCCGGATGGTCAGGTTCTTCGTTCGCTGAGCTTCGTCGAGAATGCCCTGGATATAGACCGAGGCGAGCGTTCGATCCTCTTCGCACCATTCGTCGAGCTGTTTGCCGGTAACGACGTGTCCGATGATCGGGGCTGTCTCCTTCGGCTCGTCTTCGCTTAACGTTTCCTCGCTCAACGCGACCTGGGGTAAGAGAAGGAGAAGCGCTGCGACGGAGAGCAAAAGCCTCATTCGGAAACCTACATCATCGAGGAAAGGCTGGCGGCCAGAAAAACCACCAGCGGCAGCGACGTTACGACGAAAAGAACGAGAGAAACAGGCATCCCAGCCACCTTCTATTCAAATTTAATGTTAGCCCGAATGGCGTCGGGCCGGAAGGTTGATTGGTCACCACACCCGGGCGGGTCCAATGCCTTGAAGCGTGGTCTTGCGAGGTTAACATTTTACTAACGGTGATCCCGTTCTGGGGCGGGGCGGATTTGCAAGACGTTGCAGATGACGGATACCGGAAGGCTCTGGTCCGCCTTTGAGGGCGCCCATTGTTGTTCGTCGGCGACGCCTGGCCATGAATTTCGGTGCCTGTTGCGGCAATGCCTTGAAAGCGTGACGTGAGGCGATTAAGACACCCGTAACAGAAAGTAGAGCCGGCCCGTTCGGGCACGAAGGGCGCAAGAGGATAAGATGGATTTCGAAGCAGCGCGCGTGAAGATGGTCGAGAACCAGATCCGGACGACGGATGTCACCTCCCACTCCGTGTTGAATGCGTTTTTCGCCGTGCCGCGCGAAAATTTCGTGCCGGAGAAATCGAAGCTTCTGGCCTATGTCGATTGCGATATCGAGCTTGCCGCGGCAGCGGCAAGCAAGCCGGCACGCTTCCTGATGGAAGCATCGCCACTGGCAAAACTCCTGCAGCTCGGCGCCATCACCAAGGAAGACAAGGTTCTCGATGTCGGCTGTGGCACCGGATATGTGTCCGCCCTGTTGTCACTTCTTGCCGCAAGGGTCGTCGCTCTTGAGAATGATGAGGAGCTGGCAGCCCAGGCCCAGGCCAACATCGCGGCACTTGGCTACGACAATGTCACCGTCGTCACCGGTGATCTCGAAAAGGGCAATGCCGGTAATGGACCCTATGATGTGATTTTCATCAATGGCTCGATCGAGCAGTTGCCACAGAGCCTGCTCGACCAGCTCGGCGAAGACGGTCGACTGATCACCGTCATCGGCTATGGCCATGCCGCCCGTGCGACCGTTTTCATGCGCGAACGCGGCGCCTTTTCGGAAAACGTCTTTTTCAACGCGTCGATCAAGCCGCTTCCGGGCTTTGCGAAGGCCAAGGAATTCGTATTCTGATTTCCTGAATGGGATCGATGATTGAGCTTGCGACAGGCGCCCTGGGGCGCCTGTTTTTTATTGTCGCCGCCTGTGGCAGAATCAGGCTCAGCAGAGCGATTCGTCGTGATCGTAACAAAACTGTGCATCACCGGGTTTAGTGCTTTCCAGGTGATTTTTTTCCCGAAGACAGTCATCTAGGGTGGCCCTGATTCGGGTGCTGGCCTGGCGAGTTTCCGGTCGTTGAATATGGGAAAACGGGGATGAATATGGCTCAGCCAAATGTAGTGCGTGAACCGTCCATGGAAGAGATCCTGGCGTCGATCCGCAGGATTATCGAAAGCAACGAACCCGTAGGCGCCAAGCCGATTCCTTCGACGCATTTTGCCGGCTCCGGCATGCGTGACGACGATATTCAATTGACTGTCGATGAAGAGTTCGCCGCCGCTGATCGTGCCCGTTCCGCCGAACACGAGCCGCGTTTCGTCGCCGCAAACTCGCAGATGCCCGTTGTCGAACCCGACGCTGCCGGTCGTGGCCTGTCGCTGGCCGATGTTGCCGCGCGTGTACGTGCCGCTTCCGAGCGCAATACCGCCGCCTTGCTGAATGCCGGACGCGAGCCGCCACAACCGCGCGAACTGCCGCCGGCCATGGTCGCGCGCCTTGCCGAGGCGCATGTCGAACCGATCACTGATGTTCCGCTGCGACATGCCGTTGCCGATGTTGCCGCACCGGTCGCCCCACCGGCCATGCAGGCGATGGCCGAAGTCAGGATCGAACCTGATATGGAAGAGGTGAGGCCGATGGCGACTGCTCCGGCTCCTCAGATCGCCGCCCCCGTCGAGGCACCGGTCTTTCATGCGCCGGAATCGCTTGCAGCCGTTGCTGCGGAAGTGGAAACTTCCTTGCCGCCGGCTCAGGCCATGTCCGCGTCGCCGCTGATGTCCGAAGCCGCGGGTGCGCAGGTCTCCCGCTCGTTTGAAGAGCTCGCAGCCATCGTCGATGGCGGCCCGCGCCGCTCTCTCGATGAACTGGCCCAGGAAATGCTACGGCCCATGCTGCAGGAGTGGCTGGACGACAATCTGCCGACCCTGGTCGAACGTCTCGTGCGTGAAGAAATCGAGCGAGTGGCCCGCGGCCCGCGTCGCTGACAAGCCTGAGCTTCGGGTAGCCGATCCGCCGCTCCGGGCTCCGGGGCGGCTTTTTTATTGACTTGCCCACAGCCATCCTTATTTACAACTCGCATCACCCTATCCTCTAGTTCCGGTCAAAAAATGCTCGACAAAACATATGATTCCGCCACAGTCGAACCGAAGATCGCCCAAAAATGGGATGAGGCCGACGCTTTTCGCGCCGGCGCGAACGCCAAGCCGGGCGCGGAAACTTTTACCATCGTCATCCCGCCGCCGAACGTGACCGGTTCGCTGCACATGGGCCATGCGCTGAACAACACGCTCCAGGACGTTTTGGTGCGGTTCGAGCGTATGCGCGGCAAGGATGTGCTCTGGCAGCCAGGCATGGATCATGCCGGCATCGCCACACAGATGGTCGTCGAGCGTCGCCTCGCTGAACGGCAGCAGCCGGATCGCCACAAGATCGGCCGAGAAGCGTTCATCGAGAAGATTTGGGAATGGAAGGAAGAGTCCGGCGGCCTCATTTTCAATCAGTTGAAGCGCCTCGGCGCTTCCTGTGATTGGTCGCGTGAACGCTTCACCATGGACGAAGGCCTGTCGAAGGCTGTTCTCGAGGTCTTCGTCACGCTCTACAAGGAAGGCCTGATCTACAAGGACAAGCGTCTGGTCAATTGGGACCCGAAGATGCTGACCGCGATTTCAGATATCGAGGTCGAGCAGCACGAGGTCAACGGCAATCTCTGGTATCTGCGCTATCCGTTGGAGCCGGGCGTCACCTATCA
This sequence comes from Rhizobium sp. NPDC090279, assembly GCF_044769665.1. Taxonomy (NCBI): domain Bacteria; kingdom Pseudomonadati; phylum Pseudomonadota; class Alphaproteobacteria; order Hyphomicrobiales; family Rhizobiaceae; genus Rhizobium; species Rhizobium sp. NPDC090279. The sequence goes on from NZ_JBIVYI010000009.1 coordinate 92,955, forward strand.
GCATCCGGTCGCCTTCGACGAGGAAGGCAAGCCGACGGAATGGGAAACGCGCGACTATCTCGTCGTCGCCACCACCCGGCCCGAAACCATGCTCGGCGATACCGGCGTTGCCGTCAATCCGGAGGACGAACGCTACAAGCCGCTCATCGGCAAGCATGTCATCCTGCCGATCGTCGGCCGTCGCATTCCGATCGTCGCCGATGAATATCCGGACCCGACGGCTGGAACGGGTGCGGTCAAGATGACGCCGGCACACGACTTCAACGACTTCGATGTCGGCAAGCGCCGTGGTCTGCGCGTTGTCAATATTCTCACGCCGGAAGCCACCATCACCATAAAGGACAACGAGGATTTCCTCGAGGGCCTCGACAATCCGGCAGCGCTGCATGGGGCATGGGACGAGCTGGAAGGCAAAGACCGCTTTGAGGCTCGCAAGATCATCGTCCGGATCTTTGAAGAAGCCGGCCTGCTCGACAAGATCGAGCCGCACAAGCACATGGTTCCGCATGGCGACCGTGGCGGCGTGCCGATCGAGCCGCGCCTGACCGAGCAATGGTATGTCGACGCCAAGACGCTCGCCGAACCGGCGATCGCCTCCGTTCGCGACGGCCGCACGAAGCTCGTTCCGAAGAGCTGGGACAAGACCTATTACGACTGGATGGAGAACATCCAGCCGTGGTGCGTCTCCCGTCAGCTCTGGTGGGGTCACCAGATACCCGCCTGGTACGGGCCGGATGGCCAGGTTTTTGTCGAGAAGACCGAGGAAGAGGCGCTGCAGGCCGCAATCCAGCATTATCTCTCGCATGAGGGCCCGATGAAGGCCTATGTCGAGGACCTGCTGGAGAACTTCAAGCCAGGCGAAATCCTCACGCGCGATGAAGACGTGCTCGACACCTGGTTCTCGTCGGCGCTCTGGCCGTTCTCGACGCTCGGCTGGCCGGACGAGACGCCGGAACTGGCGCGCTACTACCCGACGAACGTCCTCGTCACCGGCTTCGACATCATCTTCTTCTGGGTTGCCCGCATGATGATGATGAGCCTTCATTTCATGAAGGACGAGAACGGCGAGTCGGTCGAGCCGTTCAACACCGTCTATGTCCACGCTCTGGTGCGCGACAAGAACGGGCAGAAGATGTCGAAGTCCAAGGGCAACGTCATAGATCCGCTCGAGCTGATCGACCAGTACGGCGCCGATTCGCTGCGTTTCACGCTGGCGATCATGGCGGCGCAGGGTCGCGACGTGAAGCTCGACCCGGCCCGCATCGCCGGCTACCGCAACTTCGGCACCAAGCTCTGGAACGCGACGCGTTTTGCCGAGATGAACGGTGCCAAGAGCGATCCGCATTTCGTGCCGGAAGCAGCCGAACTCACTGTCAATCGCTGGATACTGACGGAGCTGGCGCGTGCGGAGCGCGACGTCACGGAGGCGCTGGAAAGCTTCCGCTTCAACGATGCGGCAAGCGCGCTCTATCGCTTCATCTGGAATCAGTTCTGTGACTGGTATCTCGAATTGCTGAAGCCGATCTTCAGTGGCGAAGATGAGAATGCCAAGGCGGAGGCTCAATCTTGCGCCGCCTATGTTCTCGAAGAGACCTACAAGCTGCTGCATCCGTTCATGCCGTTCATGACCGAGGAACTCTGGGCGCATACGGCAGGTGAGGGCCAGGAGCGTGAAAGCCTGATCTGCCATGCGGACTGGCCGGCACCGTCCTATGCCGACAATGTGGCGGCCGATGAAATCAACTGGCTGATCGATCTGGTCTCCGGCATTCGCTCCGTTCGTTCGGAAATGAACGTGCCGCCGGCAGCCACCGCACCGTTGGTCGTCGTCGATGCCAACAGCCTGACGCGCGAGCGCCTGTTCCGTCATGACGCCGCCATCAAGCGGCTGGCGCGTGTAGAAACGGTCTCGCTTGCCGATACCGCGCCGAAGGGAGCCGCGCAGATCGTCATCGGCGAGGCGACCGTCTGCCTGCCGCTCGGTAGCCTCATCGACCTCTCGGCCGAGAAAGCACGCCTCGAAAAGGCGATTGCCAAGAACGATCAGGAGATCGCTCGCATCAACGGCAAGCTTTCGAACGAGAAGTTCGTTGCCAACGCCAATCCGGATGTCGTTGCCGCCGAGCGCGAGCGCCTCGGCGAACTCGAGGGGCAGCAGTCGAGCCTCAAGGTGGCGCTGGCCCGGGTGAGCGAAGCTGGCTGAAGCATGCCACGCAAAACGGAGTAGCCGTTTTTCGCCTATAACAGGCATGAGATGAAAGACCAAAGTGCAAGAAGCGGCTCTTGGAGATCGCGATGCGCTTTCATGAAAATTGCAATCAGACAGCACAAAAGGCACGCGGCATTCGTCGGGTGCCTTTTTGCTTTTTCCCTCGATTCGACAGGAATTGACTGGATCTGATGCCCCAGATCCGTAGCCAGTTTCGCACAGGCGAAACAGATTACCCCTAAACGTGTCAGATACACTCGAAAAGCGAAACTGTTGTCATATTGTAACAGAATTGTTGCTATGAAGAATGAAAAACTATGCTGGGGCAAAAATGGTATTCCGAAAGAAAAAATTACCTACTCTGATGGATCTTCGGAGGCGGAGTTCACTTTCTTACGTAAATCAAATGCTCTCTTGCAGCGCTGGCGCTCCCGTACGCCACATTGCTAATTCACGCGATCATCGCAACAATCAAATAAATGAATGCACCTGTGGGGGAGATCCAATGGCATTTTCTATTGCGCTGAGGGGCGCAGTCACGCTCGTCATCAGTTCGTCTTTCGCGAGCGCCGCCTTTGCGGGCGGCCTTGATCGCGGCGGCTACGACATCGACCTGCTTTTCGACAAGGGCCGTTACGTTTTCGAGTCGGGCGTTACCTACGTCATGCCGGATCGCAAGCTGAAGAACGCCAAGGACACCAATCCGCTCAACGGCAATCTAAATGGCCGCAGCCGTTCGACCGATGCGTCGGAAAATTACGCCATTCCCTATGCCGCCTTCAAGGTTGGCATCACCGATGACCTCGACTGCATGGCCGACTATTCGCAGCCCTTCGGCGCGCGTCTGAACGAAGGCGTGAATTGGGCCGGTGCAAACGACGAGACCAGAGTCAAGTTGACGACGAATAACTATTCGGCCACCTGCTCGTACAAGTTTGACGTGGGTCCGGGCCAGTTTCGCCTGATCGGCGGCGGCTTCTACCAGGAAGTCAGTGGTTACAAGTCACGCCTCGTTTACGCCACGCCGGCCCCGATTTCCGCCATTTACAATGGCATGGGTTCGCTTGACATCGACGGTCATGGCTGGGGCTGGCGCGCAGGCATTGCCTATGAAATTCCGGAATATGCCTTCCGCACAAGCCTCGTCTACAACAGCCAGGTCAAATACGATAACCTGAAGGGTACCGTCGATCTGACCGAGGTGCCGCCGGTTGTTCGTCCCGGTTTTGCAGGCAGGGTCACGTCTGTTTTCGGTTCGGCCACTGCTCCCGACTCGCTTGAATGGAAGGTGCAGACCGGCATCGCGCCGGACTGGCTCGCTTTCGGTTCGGTCAAGTGGACGAACTGGAGCCTTCTGCAGAGCATCGCTTTCTGCCCGACATCGACGCGCAGCATCTCCTGCAAGGCGAGTGGCCCGACAGAGTTGACCTCGCTTGACTTGCTCTACAAGGACGGATGGACGATCACCGGCGGTATCGGACACAAATTCAATGACAAGTGGAGCGGCGCCGTCAGCCTCACCTGGGATCGCGGCACCAGCGATGGCTATGGCATGAATTCCGACACATGGACCCTTGGCGCGGGCGTGGCCTACAAGGCGACCGAGCATGTTCAGTTCAATTTCGGCGGCGCTCTTGGCCTGATGACGTCAGGCAAATCCGGATCGATCACACGCGGCGGTGCCGTTTACGGTGATGATGTGACCTACAGCTACGGAAATGACTTGGTCGCCGCTCTTCAAACATCGGTGAAAGTCAGCTTCTGACGATAAGCCGTTGATTTGAAGGAACTTATCGACTGATCCTTTACTTTGCCACCGACGTCGCGAGCTCTCTCAAGCTTCGCGACGTTTCTTTGTCCGATCGGGAAAAGTGGAGCGCAAACTGCACCTTTTGCCTGATTTATGGTTAAAGAAATCTCAAGTCCGATAAAATTTTTGTGACGAATTAGCAACACTCTATTTCAAGACATTGCAGCCACGTGATCAGATTACAATTTGTCCATTTCCCGCCACAAATGGGGAGCAGCGATTACGTGGGCACAGGGGCAAGCCTTGTAGAAAGTGCGTAAGCGGTCGATGGGTGAACTTCCACTTTGGCATAAGCAACAATCAGGGATCGGAGCAGTGATGCTTCCGATGCAGCGGAAAAGTCTTTGTCTGCCAAGGGAAGCCATCGGCCGGAGGATCTTCGATCTTGTTGATCGGAGAGCGAGGAGAAACGCTTCTTCGGCGGTGGGATGCGATAGCGGTCGCGCAAATGCGGGTTTGGACATAATTGCAAGCTATGCTCACAATTGTGGCAAACAGCCTCGGTTGAGTGCCATGGAAATCTTCCTTCCGGGGAATGATCCAGTCTCGTGCGCCGTCAGGGAAAACATTCGTGAAGCTGAGGGCGTACATGCGAACGCCGTGGCAGATGCGAGTGGAGCGAAAGAAATCGACTGTTATGTTTAAGTCCGAGTTCATATCAGCGAGAGTCATGATGCTCAGCCTGTCCCTTGCCACGGCTGTGGTGCTGGCGGGTCAAGCCAAGGCATTCGATATCAACGCCGGCGTCACCAAGGAATCGGGCCCGTTCGATCTCTTTAAGTTCGGCTTCAAGGCCTACAAGAACGGACAGAAGGAAGAGGCGGTCGAGGCCTATCGCTACGCCGCTGAAAAAGGCCACACCGGTTCGCGCTGGGCTCTGGCCAACATGTATGCCGATGGTGACGGCGTCACGCAGAACGATTTCGAAGCCTTCAAGATCTACAGCGAGATCGCCCAGCAGGGCGTGGAGCCGGGTTCGGAAGACACGGGTTTCTTCATCAATGCGTTGCTGGCGCTCGCCAGCTATTACAAGACCGGCATCCCCAACAGCCCGGTCAAGATCGACCTCAACCAGGCCCGCCAGCTCTATTTCCAGGTCGCGTCGACCTTCGGCGTGCCGGAGGCGCAGTTCCAGCTGGCGCAGATGATGCTGTCCGGCGAGGGTGGCGCCACCAATGTCCAGCAGGCGAAGAAGTGGCTGAACCAGGCGCGCAAGAGCGGCCATCCGGGTGCCATGGCCGTTTTCGGCAATATCCTGTTCCAGGAAGGTCAATCGATCCGCGGTCTGGCCTTCATGACGGCAGCGCTCGACAAGTGCAAGCCGAAGGACTGTAGCTGGATGGAAGACATGCAGGAGCAGGCCTTCTCGATCGCCAACGAGAACGACCGCCGCGTGGCAGTCTCCATGGCTCATCAGCTTGACGTCGCCGGCTCCGACTGATCCGCTCGCTTTAACAGCGCCGTTGTTGCTCAGGGCGCGCGATATGCCTGCAGCGAAACCGGCTCAGCTTGCGAAATCGAGATGCGCGATCACAGGCACGTGGTCGGACGGCTTTTCCCAGGCGCGCACATGTTTCTCGATTGCCGTCGCGGTAAGGCGATCGGCAGCTTCCGGCGACAGCATCAGATGGTCGATGCGGATGCCGTTGTTTTTCGGCCAGGCGCCGGCCTGATAATCCCAGAATGAATAGAGCTTGATCGCATCCGTGGTGGCCCGCACCGCATCGGTAAAGCCAAGATGTTCGAGCTGACGGAAGGACTGGCGCGTCTGCGGCAGGAAGAGGGCGTCGTTCTCCCAGACCTTCGGGTCGAAGCAGTCGTGCGGCTCCGGTATGACGTTGTAGTCGCCGGCGAGCACCAGAGGTTCCTCAAGAGCTAGCCGATCCCTGGCGAATTTGCGCAGGCGTTCCATCCAGGCAAGCTTGTAGGGGTATTTTTCGGTATCGACCGGATTGCCGTTCGGGAGATAAAGGCAGCAGACGCGCAGGACGCCGTGCCCTTCGATGGAAAACACCGCCTCGATGAAGCGCGCCTGTTCATCGCTATCGTCGCCGGGCAAGCCGCGCGTCACCTCATCCGGCTTGGTCTTCGAGAGAATCGCAACACCGTTGAAGCCCTTCTGCCCATGCGTTTCGACATGATAGCCGAGCGCTTCGATCTCCAGTCTGGGAAAGCCTTCGTCGACCGTCTTGATCTCCTGCAGGCACACGATGTCCGGGTTCGAATCCTTCAGCCACTGGCAGAGGTTCTCAATACGCGCTTTGACGCCGTTGATGTTCCAGGTGGCGATTTTCATGGGCAGCTCATTCCTTTGCTTCGCCCTGTTGTAGCCGCAGCGGGCGGGCTTGACTACAGCCCATATGAGAACCGGCCCGGAGCGAGGGCTCCCGGCCGGTCATCAAACTGTGGAAAAGCGGTTGGGGCTCAGATGGCGAAACTCGTGCCGCAGCCGCAACTTGCGACCGCATTCGGATTCTTGATCTGAAAGGACTGACCGAGAAGATTGTCGACGAAGTCGATTTCGGAGCCCGCCATGTAGACCAGCGAAAGCTGATCGATCAGGACGGTCGCATTGTTCTTTTCGACGACGATATCGTCATCCTCGGGGCCTTCGACGAGATCGAATTTATAGGAAAAACCCGAACAGCCGCCGCCTTCGACAGCAACGCGCAATGCGTGCTTTCCAGCCTCCGCGCCGACGATAGCAGCGATTCGCCTGGCCGCGGCGTCCGATAGGGTAACACTTGTTTCAGTCATGCTTTCCTCCTGCCGGGGTCAAGATCCGGAGAGAACCAATAGGCCGTCGAACTTTCAAACGGCTGATATCCGTAGCCTTTATCATGAAAGTCAGGCTGGTGACAGCTATGGTTTCGTGGTTGAGCCACACACCATTTTGCTGTTTTCTTGTCTATAGGTATGAAGGCCGCAAAGCGGCGTCAATGGGCTGGGATGTACGAAGAGCGGGCATTTGTCCGGATCTTCCGGCAAGGCCAGGAACCGATTGCAGGGAAACGACTGTCGCGCTGATGGCGGTGCGGGAGCCAAATGCCGGAATGGATTGATAATGACGATTGATACGCATGCATTGGGTTTCGGGTATGGGGAAAAGGCGGTCTATGCGACAAATCCTTCGGAATCGCGCGGAAGGCTCTATGAGGAGGGGTCTAGCCCGACGCGCTCCGAATTCCAGCGCGACCGCGACCGGATCGTCCATACGACTGCTTTCCGCAGGCTGAAGCACAAGACGCAGGTCTTCATCGCCCAGGACGGCGATCATTATCGCACCCGGTTGACGCATACGATCGAAGTCGCGCAGATCGCCCGCGCCCTGGCGCGCGCCTTGAAGCTGGATGAGGATCTGGCGGAAGGCGTGGCGCTGGTTCACGATTTCGGCCACACGCCCTTCGGTCACACCGGCGAGGATGCGCTGCACGAGATGCTGTTGCCCTATGGCGGCTTCGATCACAACGCCCAATCGCTGCGCATCGTCACGAAGCTCGAGCGTCGCTACGCCGATTTTGACGGGCTCAATCTGACCTGGGAGACGCTTGAGGGCCTGGTCAAGCACAATGGCCCGCTGATGACGCCGGATGGCAAGGGCATTCGTGGGCCGGTGCCGCAGCCGATCCTCGATTATTGCGAGATCCACGACCTCGAAATCGCTTCCTACGCCAGCCTTGAGGCCCAGGTCGCCGCGATCGCCGACGATATCGCTTACAACACCCACGACATCGACGACGGCCTGCGCTCGGGCTATCTGACATTCGACATGCTGGAAGAGGTGCCGTTTCTCGCCGGGCTGATGGCCGAGGTGAGGGAGCGCTATCCGCATCTGGAGCCAAGCCGCTTCACGCATGAAATCATGCGCCGGCAGATCACCCGCATGGTCGAGGACGTCATCGCGGTTTCGCAGCAGGCGCTTGCCGAAATCAAGTCGGGCAATGTGGCCGACATCCGCGCAGCCGGACGGATCGTCGCAACCTTCTCGTCCGAGATGGCGAAGACCGACAAGCTGATCAAGCAGATGCTGTTCAAACGCATCTATCGTCATCCCGACATCATGCGCATCCGCGCCGGCGCGGCGCAGATCGTCACCGACCTCTTCCAAGCCTATATGGACAACCCGAGAGAGATGCAGAGCCACTATTGGGTCGATCACATCGCTGGGCTCGCGATCGCTCCCAAGGCAAGGCATGTGGGCGATTATCTGGCCGGCATGACGGACACCTACGCCATCAGCGCTCACAAGCGCCTGTTTGACCAGACTCCCGATTTGCGGTAGGCAGCGGCGGCGTCGGGCTGATAGCGGCCCGCCGAAGCTATTGCGTGGACGATATCATGAACCTTTTCACCGACTTCGAAGTAAGAATTAAGAACGCTCTCGAACAAATTGATATTGTGCGGGAAAAGCGATCAGAAGTCGACTTCGGACGTGTCGGCGTCGAGCCGCCGCGAGACGCCAGTCATGGCGATGTCGCCACGAATGCGGCCATGGTGCTGTCCAAGCCGCTGGGCACGAACCCGCGCGCGCTTGCCGAAATTATCGTTGCCAAGCTGAAGGAAGATCCTGACGTCGCCGAGGTTTCGGTCGCCGGTCCGGGCTTCATCAATATCCGCCTTTCGGTCGGCTACTGGCAGCGGCTGCTGGCGACGATGGTTTCAGAGGGCCAGAAATACGGCCGTTCGAAGCTCGGCGAGGGGCAGAAGGTCAATGTCGAATACGTCTCGGCCAACCCGACCGGGCCGATGCATGTCGGTCATTGCCGCGGCGCCGTCGTCGGCGACGCGCTGGCAAACCTGCTGGCCTTTTCCGGCTATGAAGTCACCAAGGAATACTACATCAACGACGCCGGCTCGCAGATCGACGTGCTAGCGCGCTCCGTCTTCATTCGCTACCGCGAGGCGCTCGGCGAGCAGGTCGGCGAGATACCGGCCGGCCTCTATCCCGGCGACTACCTGGTTCCGGTCGGCGAGGCACTTGCCAAAGAGTTCGGCACCAAGCTGCGCGGTATGCCGGAAGATCAGTGGCTGCCGATCGTCAAGGAGCGGGCCATCGATGCGATGATGGCGATGATCCGCCAGGATCTGGAGGCGCTCAACGTTCATCACGACGTCTTCTTCTCCGAGCGCACCCTGCACGCCAACGGCGCGGCCCTCATTCGCACCGCGATCAACGACCTGACCTTCAAGGGCTATGTCTACAAGGGCGCGTTGCCGCCGCCGAAGGGACAGTTGCCTGAGGACTGGGAAGATCGCGAGCAGACGCTCTTCCGCTCGACTGAGGTCGGCGATGATATCGACCGTCCGCTGATCAAGTCCGACGGTTCCTATACTTACTTCGCCGCCGACGTTGCTTACTTCAAGAACAAGTTCGACCGCGGCTTCAACGAAATGATCTACATCCTTGGCGCCGACCATGGCGGCTACGTCAAGCGGCTGGAGGCGGTCGCGCGCGGCGTTTCCGATGGTGCTGCAAAGCTGACGGTTCTGCTGTGCCAGTTGGTCAAGCTCTATCGCAATGGCGAACCGGTGAAGATGTCCAAGCGTTCGGGTGATTTCGTCACGCTGCGCGAGGTCGTCGATGAAGTCGGCCGCGATTCGGTGCGCTTCATGATGCTTTACCGGAAGAATTCCGAGCCTCTGGATTTCGATTTCGCCAAGGTCACCGAACAGTCGAAGGACAATCCGGTCTTCTACGTGCAGTATGCGCATGCGCGTTGCATGTCGGTCTTCCGCCAGGCCAGGGAAGCCTTCCCGGACCTCGATATTGCCTCGCTTGATCTGTCGAAGGCCGTCGTTGGCGCGATCTCCGATCCGGCCGAATTGCAGCTGGTTGCAAAGATTGCGGAATTCCCGCGAATCATCGAAGCTGCAGCACAGTCGCAAGAGCCGCATCGCATCGCTTTTTATCTTTACGATTTGGCCAGTTCCTTCCATGGACACTGGAATAAAGGTAAAGATTTACCGGAATTACGTTTTGTTAACGATAAGAACCGAGAATTGAGCATTGCCAGACTTGGGCTGGTGTACGCTGTCGCGTCGGTTTTGAAGTCGGGTCTTGGTATAACCGGGACCGCAGCACCGGACGAAATGCGATAAACGTCACCATTTACCCACATTGCGCTGGCATTATTTGAAGCGTTTTCGAGTGGGACGGGTGATGGCGGAAAAACAGTTGGCGTATCGCGCAAGCGGAAACGACGAGTTCTTTGCGGATGATGATCCGTTAGCGGAACTCGCCCGTATCGTAGGTTTTGAGCCGCGCCCCGCTGCTCAGGCAAATCCTGCGGCTCAACGGCAGGAGCCTGCCTTCAATCTCGAAGACGAACTTCTTCGCGAGTTTGAGCGCTACGATACGCCGCGTATGAGTCCGGCAAATGACATCGCGGTTCCAACTGAGCAGGTATCGCTGCCAAGCCAGGAGCATGCGACTGAGCCGGTGCGGGTCGAGCAAGCTGCCGAGCCAGTGCAGGCCGAGCCCAAGTTTGAAGAGCCCCGGTTCGAAGCGCCCAAGTTTGAAGAGCCTGTGCCGCAGCCGATGGCTCCGGTCAAGCCGACAATCGGCGCTCGCGATCTGATCGACGAGTTGGAAATGTCGATTGCACCGGTTTTGCAGCCGGCATCGAGGGTCGCGCCAGTCGCACCGCAACAGGTTGCACCGGTGGTGAAGCCGACGCCGCAATCCGCTGCTGCCACCATACGGCTGCCGCTCGCCAATTTTACGCTGGCAACGCCCGTCGCGCCGCGTGAGCAATTCGCTCCGGCTGCAGCGCCTGTCGTTGCTCCGCCGGCACCGAAAGCCGCTTCCGAGGAAGCGATGTTTGACGGTGCTCTCGATTTCGAGGCGTTTGACGCCGTGGAGCCTGCGCGCGCTCCGGAGCCCGTGGCACCCCCTCAGCCGGCTCCGGCCGTCTTCGAGGCGCTTGAGCTGCCAAAGATCGCCAAGGCCGATCCGGCTGCGCTTTCCGCCGAGATCGACGCCCTGCTGGCCGATGTGAATCGCTACCCGGTTCCACCCAGAGCCAACGCGCCTGTCGCGAAGGAAGAGCCGGATTTCGGAAATTTCGGCGTTTCTTTCTCCGAGCCGGCAGAATCGCCAGCCGCTCCGGCGGCCGTGGCGCAGCGTGAAGAGCCGAAGCCGATTACCTTCGGCGCCGACGACCCGTTCGCCGGCCAGGACTTCGAGTTCGATCTGGCAGATATCGAAATGGAACTTGCCGCTCTCGATTTCGCCGAGGCCGACAAGTCCCCCGCTGCGCGGCAGCCGGTTGCGGCCGCTCCCGTTGCAGAGCCGATCGTTTCCCGCGCAACGCCTGTTGCACCTGCACCTGTCGCTCCGGTGGTTGCTGCTGCAGCGCCACAGCCCATGCGGGCTGCGCCGGTTGCGGCCGCTGCAACCGTTGCGCCGGTCTTCGAAGCCGATCAGCCGCTGCCTTTCGATCCCACGGAAATCTCCGAGACGGAGGATCGTGTCGAAACCTTCGAGGGCTCGCACGTTCCGCATCTGCCGTCGATCGAGCCGGAAGAGCCGGCCGTCGTTCCGCCGGAATATGATTTCGATCTCGACTCCGAAATGGCAAGCCTCTTGGGTACGCCGGCCAAGGAAGCACCTTCCGAGCCGTTCAAGCCGGCGGCCGCGGCCGCATTTGGTGGTGCAGCCGTTGCGGCTTCCTGGTCGAAGAATGCGGCTGCCCAGCCTGCCGCACCCGTTGCAAAGCAGCCCATCGAGGAATTCGACGAGTTCGAGCGTGCGCTGGAAGAGGATTTCCGCCGCAGCTATCGCGAAGCCGCCAATCCGGTTGAGAATGTCGCCAGGATGACACTGAACCCGGCTGCGGGTAGCCGTCGAACGGTCCGCTCCGTGCGCGGCATGGTGACGACTGCTGCCGTCATCGTGGTTCTGGGTGTCGGTGCATACGGCGCCTACAGCTGGGTCCGCCACGGCGCGCCGATCTCCAGCTTCTCCGGAGAGCCGCGCGTGATCGCAGCCGACAGCGATCCGGTGAAGGTCGCTCCGGAAAATCCGGGCGGCACCGTCGTCCCGAATCAGGACAAGGCCGTCTACGACCGTGTTGCCGGCGATAGCACCGCTGCGCCGAAGCAGAAGGAGCTTGTCTCCTCCAACGAGCAACCCGTCGATGTCGTTCAGAAGACGCTGATTCCCGAATCGATATCGCCCGATGACGGCGGTGGCGATCAGGCCACGTCGACGCCGGTCGGTGAGACCGAAGATCCGCGCCTGCTGCCGAACCAGAATGGCGGAAACACCAATGTCGCCACCAATAGCGACGATCAGGTGCCGTCCGTCTCTCCGCGCAAGGTGCGCACGATGATCGTCAAGCCGGATGGCTCCCTGGTGCCGCGCGATGAGCCGGTCGCCGATACGACGACCGCAGTCGCCAAGCCGGCGAACAATCAGGTCGCATCGACCAATCCGCGCCCGTCTCCGGCAAATAGCCAGACAGCAGCCCAGCCGGATAACGGTGATGCGGCCAGTGCCGAAAGCACGCCGATCCGTGTCGTCAAGACGAACCCGATTCCGACGGCACGTCCCGAGCCAGCCGCCAAGGCAAACACGGCCGCTCCGGCCCAGGAAGCTCAGCCCAAGGCTCAGCCGAAGCAGGTCGCTTCGGCAAGCCCGGCGCCAGCTCCTGCCGCGACCTCCGCTGCAAGCGGCGCTTACGGCGTCCAGATCGCATCCTTGCCCACAGAAGCTGACGCGCAGAAGTCGCAGGCGAACCTCAAGGTCAAGTTCGCCGGCATCATCGGCAACCATCCGCTGGAGATCCGCAAGGCCGATATCGCCGGCAAGGGCACCTACTATCGCGTCCGCGTCGTCGCCGGTTCGAAAGACGAGGCCGCGGCCATCTGCACGCGCTACCGCGCCGCTGGCGGCACCTGCCTGATTTCGAAGTAAAATCGGGTACAAGACTTAGAAAACGGCGGGCATTTGCTCGCCGTTTTCGTTTGTACGGCGCCGTTCCTGTGTATCCCCGCTTGACGTCACTCGCATTTCCCAGCGCAAGCCTTATGATTCGGATATGACCGAATCGAAATCCATGATCCTGGGCTGTAGCGGCCACACCATCACGCCCGAAGAGCGATCCTTCTATCAGGGGGAGCAACCCTGGGGCTTTATCCTGTTCGGACGCAATATCTCCGAAGCGGCGCAGATCATCGATCTCGTTGCGTCCCTGCGTGACAGCGTTGGCCGCGACGCTCCGGTCTTTATCGATCAGGAAGGTGGCAGGGTGCAGCGCATTCGCCCGCCGATCCTGCAGCATTATCCCTCGGGGCAGGCGCTCGGCGACATCTATCGCCAGGATCGCCAGCGCGGCCTGCGAGCCGCATGGCTGATGTCGCGGCTTCATGCCTTCGATTTGCTGAAGTTTGGCATCAATGTCGATTGCCTGCCGGTGCTGGACGTGCCGGTCGAGGGATCGAGCAATGTCATCGGTAACCGTGCCTATGGATCAGATCCGGTGACGGTGACGGAGATGGGACGCGCTGCGGCGGAAGGTCTCAAGGCTGGCGGCATGCTACCCGTGATGAAGCACATGCCCGGTCATGGACGGGGATTTGCCGATTCGCATCACGAACTGCCCGTCGTCTCGGTGCCGCGTGCGGAGCTGGAGGTACATGATTTCGCCCCGTTCGTGGCGCTCAAGGACGAGTTGATGGCAATGACATGTCATGTCGTCTTCACCGATATCGATCCGGAGAACCCGGCCACGACGTCGCGCAAGGTGATCGAGGAAATCATCCGGGGGCACATCGGCTTCAAGGGGCTGCTTCTGTCCGACGATACGTCGATGAACGCACTGAAGGGCACGATCGGCGAACGGGCAGCAAATATCATTGCGGGCGGATGCGATATCGTGCTGCATTGCAACGGCGTCATGGATGAGATGCAGCAGGTGGTCCGCAACGTCCCGGCGCTGGCGGGAGCGTCGCTGGCAAGGGCCAAGGCGGTCGAAGCGGCATTCGGCAGGAATGACGGCGCCGACGAGGCCTCTATTCGGGCAGAATTCGACGCGATGTTCGCAGTAGCGTAAAACCGGACTTCGAGGAACGGACGGATGACAAGGTGAGCGGCAGCACGGACAAGCTTCAGCAGGCGGCAACGCCGATGGACAAGCTCTGGCAGGAAGGCGAGACGCAGCGCGGCTCGCATGAGCCGGCGCTTGTCGTCGACCTTGCCGGCTTCGAAGGGCCGCTGGATCTTTTGCTGCATCTTGCACGCACCCAGAAGGTTGATCTCTCCCGCATCTCCGTTCTGGCGCTTGCCGAGCAATATCTCCTGTTTATCGACAGCGCCCGGCGTATTCGCATCGAGCTTGCGGCCGATTATCTCGTCATGGCCGCATGGCTCGCCTATCTGAAATCCAAGCTCTTGATCCCGCAGCAGAGCAAGGAAGACGGGCCGACGGGCGAGGAGATGGCGGCGACGCTCGCCTTTCGCCTCAAGCGCCTCGAGGCCATGCGCGACGCGGCAACCGACCTCATCAACCGCAACCGCCTCGGACGCGATATCTTTGCTCGCGGTGCGCCGGAACACATTCCGGATCGGCGTCAATCTGCCTACGACGCCAGCCTCTACGACCTTCTGACGGCCTATGCGAGCCTGCGTCAGCGTCAGGCCGTGACCCAGGTGACGATCGAGAAGCGTCGTGTCTGGTCGCTCGCCGATGCCCGCGTTATTCTGGATCGCATGATCGGCGAGATCACCGATTGGACGGCCTTGGAACATTATCTGTTGAGCTATATGACGACCGCCAGCGATCGCGTAACGGCGATCGCCAGCGCGTTTGCCGCTTCGCTCGAACTGGTGCGAGAGGGGCAGCTGGAAATTCGTCAGGAAGGCGCGTTTCAACCCCTTTACATGCGGCGCGGGCCGAAGCATTCGTCGCTGGAAGCAGCGGAATAGGGCAGGAAATAGCGTGAACGAGCCGGACGACGAACAGCAGCGTATGGAGCACGAGGTGGAAGCGCCCGATGTCGACGATCGCCGGTCGAGCGAGGCCGAGCGCATCGCCGAAGCGCTGGTCTTCGCCTCGGCCCAGCCGGTCTCCGAGGCCTTCATCGCCGAGCGCGTGGCCCGTGGCGTCGATATTCCCGCCATCATGCGGAAGCTCAAGGCCGATTACGCCCTGCGCGGCGTCAATCTGGTTCAAGTGGATGGCGCCTGGGCCTTCCGCACGGCAGCCGATCTTTCCTTCATGATCCGCCGCGACGAAAGTGAGGTGCGCAAGCTGTCCCGCGCGGCGCTGGAGGTGCTCGCCATCATCGCCTACCATCAGCCGGTCACGCGCGCCGAGATCGAGGATATCAGGGGCGTGCAGACCTCCAAGGGTACGCTCGACGTGCTGATGGAGGCCGGCTGGGTCCGTTTCCGTGGCCGCCGTCGCACACCGGGGCGGCCGGTGACGCTCGGCACGACACGTGATTTCCTCGATCACTTCGGCCTGGAAGAACTGCGCGATCTGCCCGGTCTCGAAGAATTGAAGGGGGCAGGGTTGTTGTCAGGTCGAATTCCGGCCAATTTCAACATTCCCTCGCCGTTGATGAGCGACGAGCTGACCGAAGACGAAGATCCAATCACGCAGATGGATCTGGAAGAGCTTGGCATCCTGCCGCCCAGCGGTGAAAGCTCCGGCGATTAGCTGCTTGGCGGGTTCACGGAACGGGTCGTAACCCGATCCGCAGATTTTCGCGAAAGACGCCCGCAAAGTCTCTCTTTCGCCATCAGCGGGTGCGAATATAACAATCATCCTCTCGGCTTGGAGACGTTTGATCGCCTGCATGGGCGCTCGTCATCATGATATGCGTGGATGCACTACATTTTGGTGTTTGAAAAACATCCGCAAACGTCTTACATCGAAAAGACACTGTAATTGGGAGTTAAAGCAATGGGTTCTCTAAGCATATGGCACTGGCTCATCGTCCTGGCCATCGCGCTGTTGTTGTTCGGCCGTGGAAAGATCCCGGAGCTGATGGGTGACGTCGCGAAGGGCATCAAGAGCTTCAAGAAGGGAATGAGCGAGGACGAGGACACTTCGGCGCAGCCGACGTCTGCGACGACGACGTCCCGTACGGTCGAGCACAAGGCTGACGAAACGAAGTAATCATGTCGGGCAGGCGGGTGCCGTCAGGCGTGCCGTTGGCCCAGGAGCCTTTGCATGTTCGATATAGGCTGGTCCGAGCTGGTGATTATAGCCGTCGTGGCCCTTGTGGTCATTGGCCCCAAGGAACTGCCGGCGACCTTGCGGACCATCGGCAAGATGACGACGCGCGCCAGGAAAGTCGCTGGCGAATTTCGCGCCCAGTTCGACGAGGCGATGCGTGAGGCGGAGCTGGACGATGTGCGCCAGACAATTGCCGATGCGCAGAAGCTCAATCCCGTCAACTCGCTGCGGGAAGCCATGAACCCGCTGCGGGATATGGGCAATGAGATAAAAGCTGATCTGCAGCGCGCCGCAACACCGGACAAAGCAGCCGTTGCCGCGACGCCGCTGCCCTCGGAGCCGGTGCCTGGCGTTTCGTCTGGCCTGCCGGAGGCGCTTGCCGCCGCGTCCACAACAACTGCATCGAGCAATCCGCCGCTGGTGGCCGCTCCCGCGCCACTGCCGGTGGTCGCTACGAGTGAAGCCGTCGAGAAGCCCAAGGCCGTTCGCAAGCCTCGCGCCAAGGCGCCGGCCAAGACCGAAGATGTCGCGGCCGCCGTCGTTCGGACGCCCGTCGTGGCGGAAAAACCAAAACGAGCCCCGCGCAAAGTCGCGACCGCTGTTGCCGTAGAGAAGGCGCCTCCAGCTCCCAGGAAGCGCTCGACTGCTGCGGCGAGCCAGGCGACGCCTAAAACGCCCAGGAAGAAGGATCAGGCATGACGGGTGACATCGACGATAAGCCGCAACCGCTTATCGAACACCTCATGGAATTGCGCACGCGGCTCATCTGGTCGCTCGTGTCGTTTTTCGTTGCCTTCATCGCATGTTTCGCCGTGGCGAAGCATCTCTTCAACTATCTGGTCTATCCCTATAAATGGGCGGTCGAATGGGCTCATCTCGATCTCGCAAAGGCCGAGTTGATCTATACGGCGCCGCAGGAATTCTTCTTCACGCAGGTGAAGGTCGCCATGTTTGGCGCGCTGGTGATCTCCTTTCCGATCATCGCCGCGCAGATCTATAAATTCGTGGCGCCTGGCCTCTATAAGAACGAACGCTCTGCCTTTCTGCCGTTCCTGATCGCGTCGCCCATTCTGTTTCTGATGGGCGCCGCGCTCGTCTACTTCTTCTTCACCCCGATGGTGATGTGGTTCTTCCTGAAGATGCAGCAGGCACCGGCCGATGGGCAGGTCGGTATCCAGCTATTGCCGAAGGTCTCGGAATATCTGAGCCTCATCATGACACTGGTCTTCTCCTTTGGTCTCGTCTTCCAGCTGCCCGTCATCACCACGCTTTTGGCGCGCGTCGGCTTGCTGACATCGACGTGGCTGGCGGAGAAGCGCAAATTCGCGATCGTTTTTGCCTTCATCGTCGCCGCCGTCCTGACGCCGCCGGACCCGATGTCCCAGATCGGCCTTGCACTGCCGACGATCCTTCTCTACGAGATTTCCATCTACGCGGCGCGACTCGTGGAACGCCAGCGTACCCGGCAAGCGCTTGAAGAGAGTGGCGGGACTTCCGAGATCACCAAGACGGACGACGTCTAGGCGAGGGAGCTCCGGCCTCGTTTCCCAGCTATTGCCGTTTCGACCTCCGACCGAGACCTCGGTCGGAGTTATACTCATGTCAAACGACCTGGAACGAAGATGCTTGATATCAGATGGATTCGTGAGAATGCCGAGGCTTTCGATGCGGCGCTTGCCAAGCGCGGTGCGGAGCCTCAGTCGCAAAGCCTCATCGCGCTCGACGAGAAGCGCCGCTCCGTCATTCAGTCCGTCCAGGATATGCAGTCCCGCCGCAATGCCGCCTCGAAGGAGATCGGCGCGGCTATGGCGCAGAAGAACACCGAGCTTGCCGAGAGGCTGAAGGCCGAGGTTGCCGACATCAAGACCTTGCTTCCGGCTGCCGAAGAGCAGGAGCGCACGCTGACAGCCGAGCTCCACGATGCGCTGTCGCGCATTCCCAATATCCCGTTCGAGGATGTGCCTGTTGGCAAGGACGAACATGACAATGTCGTCAAGCATGTCTGGGGCGCCAAGCCGACCTGGAACCATGAGCCGATGGAGCACTTCGATATCGGTGAGGCGCTCGGCTACATGGATTTCGAGCGCGCTGCGAAGCTTTCCGGTTCGCGCTTCACGGTGCTGACCGCACAGCTTGCGCGCCTAGAGCGGGCGCTCGGCCAGTTCATGCTCGATCTCCATACCGGCGAGCATGGCTACACCGAAGTCAGTGCGCCGCTATTGGTGCGTGATGAGGCTCTGTTCGGCACCAACCAGCTGCCAAAATTCGCCGAGGATCTGTTCAAGACGACGGATGGCCGCTGGCTGATCCCGACGGCCGAGGTCACGCTGACCAATCTCGTCTCCGGCGAAATCCTCGATGAAGAGAAGCTGCCGCTGCGTTTTACCGCGCTGACCCCGTCCTTCCGTTCGGAAGCCGGCTCCGCCGGCCGCGACACGCGCGGCATGCTGCGCCAGCATCAGTTCTGGAAGTGCGAGCTGGTCTCGATCACCGATGCCGAGAGCTCCATTGCCGAGCACGAGCGGATGACCGCCTGTGCGGAGGAGGTGCTGAAGCGCCTCGGCCTGCATTATCGCGTCATGACGCTGTCGACCGGCGATATGGGCTTCGGCGCGCGCAAGACCTATGACCTCGAAGTCTGGCTGCCGGGGCAGGATACCTATCGCGAGATCTCGTCCTGCTCGGTCTGCGGTGATTTCCAGGCGCGTCGCATGAACGCCCGCTATCGCGGCAAGGACGACAAAGGCACGAAGTTCGTTCACACGCTGAACGGCTCCGGTACGGCCGTCGGCCGTTGCCTGATCGCCGTGCTTGAGAATTATCTCAATGCCGATGGCTCGGTCACGGTCCCCGACGTACTCCTGCCATATATGGGTGGTCTGAAAAGGATCGAAAAAGCAGCATAATCGGGTGGTGGGGCGATGCGTATTCTTCTGACCAATGATGACGGCATTCATGCCGAAGGACTGGCCGCATTGGAGCGCATCGCCCGCACCCTTTCGGATGATGTCTGGGTTGTCGCACCGGAAACGGATCAGAGCGGCCTTGCCCATTCGCTGAGCCTTTCCGAGCCGTTGCGCATGCGCAAGATCTCCGACAAGCATTATGCGCTCAGGGGTACGCCGACCGATTGCGTCATCATGGCCATCCGCAAGATCCTGGACATCAAGCCCGATCTCGTGCTTTCGGGCGTCAATTCCGGCTCGAACGTCGCCGACGACGTGACCTATTCCGGAACCATCGCCGGCGCGATCGAGGGTACGCTGCAGGGTGTGCGCTCCTTCGCGCTGAGCCAGGCCTACATTTATGAAAACGGCGCGCGTGTCGTGCCATGGGAAGTGGCCGAGACGCATGCGCCCGCCTTGCTTGGCAAGCTCATGGATGTCGATCTGCCTGACGGCACCTTCCTCAATCTGAATTTTCCGAATTGCCGCCCCGACGAAGTGGACGGAGCGGAAGTGACCGCGCAGGGCAATCTTGCCTTCAATGTGCAGGTCGAGGAGCGGGCGGATGGCCGAGGCTTCCCTTATTATTGGCTTCGCTTCGGCGAGCGGAGTGGTATCTTCCGTCCGGGCACCGATATTCAGGCGTTGAAACAAAATCGTATTTCGGTAACGCCTTTGAAACTCGATTTGACGGATTATTCGGCGCAAGACCGCGTGGCGCGGGCGCTCGGTATGGAGTAGCGGATTGACACCTCGTTTGGTGGAAAAGGAAGGCTTTGCCGCCGTGGTTCTGCGGTTGCGGGCGGAAGGCATATTGGACATCGATCTGATGACGGCGGTCGAGCAGACGCCGCGCCTGCCTTTCGTGCCGGCGCAATTTGCCGATGACGCCTATTCCAGCCGGACGATCCCGATCGATTGCGGTGCCTTCATGGAAGGTATCGATCTGGTCGTGCGCATGCTTCACAGCCTGAAGATCAAGCCCGGTCATCGTGTGCTCGAAATCGGGACGGGCAGCGGCTTTACAGCCGCCGTCATGGGGCGAATCGTCGAGCGGGTGCTGACTGTCGATCGTTACAAGACGCTGACGACATCGGCGCAGCAGCGCATGGATGCGCTCAGCCTGCGCAATGTCATCATCCGTCAGGCGGACGGCAGCGCCGGTCTGCAGGGCGAGGGCACTTTCGACCGCATCCTGGTGACAGCCGCATTTCCCACCATGCCACGCTTCTACGCCGAGCAGCTTGTCTCCGGCGGGTCGATGATCGCGCCGCTATTGGTATCGGATGATGTCTGCCGACTCGTGCGGCTGACCAAGACGGGAAGTCGCTTCGAGCGTGAGGAATTGTTCGACGTTCCTTATCAGCCCATCGTGCCCATGCTCGCCTCCTATCTTTGAGGCTCAAATCGGCTTGATGCCGGTGAAACAGGCGCATTGGCGCCGCTTCATCTCCTATGGTTAGCAATTCCTCAAAAAAACACATGCCGCACCAGTGCTTTAACCGCATGGTAAGATTAACGCGCTTTAATCGACCCATAATCGGTTGCGTCTTAAGTGGGTCGAGTCATGGGTTTCAGTCTTTCTTCAAACGTCAGCAAATCGGCAGGGAAAGTCCTGGTGGCCATTCTTCTGGCGAGCACTGCCACAGCTTGTAGTTCGGACACGACCCGCTTCAGCGGGCTCTTCAACAAAACGGACAATGTGACGACCGGCTCGATCAATCGTCGCAGCCTCAATGGTCCGAACGGCGATCCGGTGCCACGCGCCGATGTCGCCCAGGCGGGCGGTTACGGTCAGCAGGATTATTCGCAGCAGAGCGCACCGGTCACGCAACCCTACCCGAATTCGCCGGCCCGTTATAATCCGTCCTATTCCAGCGCACGGGCATCCACTGCGCCTGTCGCAATTCAACGCACCGAACTTGCTCCTCCCAACGCATCCGCCAATGCCGGTCGTCCTCGCGGCGTGCCACAGGGTGAATCTGAGGCGCTTGCGCAGCCATTCCCCGCATCAGGCAACAACGGCTCCCGCGCCGCACCGGGCCTTGCCCCCGATACGATGTCGACGGGCACGATCAAGACCGCCGCTGCGCAGCAGATGTCTCCCGGCTGGACTACGGTCAATGCTCCTAGCGTGACCCTGCATCAGGGCGAAAATATCGCGCTCCTGTCGCGCCGCTACGGCGTTCCGGAAAAGGAAATCCTGCGTGCGAACGGCCTGCGCAATGGCGCCGGCGCCCAGCCGGGCCAGCAGATCATCATCCCGACGATGAATGGTGCCAGCGCGTCCAGCCCGGCCAAGATGTCATCCGAAGCGACCGATCTTTCGAGGGACGGCAAGATGCCGGGCCCGGGCAAGGCTCCGCAGCAGGAAGCATTGGCGCTGCCCTCCGGCGGTCAGATGCGCAGCAAATCCCAGGCGGGGCTTGCTGACCCCAACAAGCTCGCTGCCGGCAATGGCAAAGGCCCCGCGCCGAAAGGCACCTATGTCGTCAAGCCGGGTGACTCGCTGGCGAGAATTGCCAAGGAAAGCGGCGTGACCGTCGCCGAACTGAAGCGTGCGAACAACATGCAGGCCGGCGACAGCATTCGCATCGGTCAGGCGCTCGCATTGCCGCACGGCGCAGTCGCTTCCGCAGACCCCGTCAAGACCGCTTCCATCGAGCCCCAGAAGGTTTCCGCCAAGCCCGGCGCGCTGCCGGTCGAGGCCAAGCAGGCGCCCAAGGTTGTCGCCCATGCCGATGCGGCGGGCGATGCCGCTGCCAAACCGAAGGAAGTTGCTTCTGCTTCTCCGAGCCAGTCGATCAATGATGCCGCCAAGTCGGACACGCAGGCCGATGCGCCGGAAGCAACCGGCATCGGTAAGTATCGCTGGCCGGTTCGCGGCGCTGTCATCGCCAGCTACGGCGCCAACGTCAATGGCAGCCGCAATGACGGCATCGACATCTCGGTCCCCGAGGGCACGCCGATCAAGGCTGCCGAAAACGGCGTCGTCATCTATGCCGGCAACGGCCTGAAGGAACTTGGCAACACGGTCCTCGTCCGCCACGACGACGGTACCGTTACGGTCTACGGCCATGCCGATGCGCTGAGCGTCGCTCGCGGCCAGAAAGTCCAGCGCGGTCAGACGCTGGCGACATCAGGCATGAGCGGCAATGTCAGCCAGCCGCAGCTACACTTCGAAGTCCGGAAGAATTCGGCTCCGGTCAACCCAATGACGTTCCTTGAATAGGTAGTGCGTCTCAAGGACTCTGCAAAAAGCCCGGCCAGTGCCGGGCTTTTTGTCGTTTGCGGGCTTGCTTTGAAGATCAGTCGCGGTCGAGTGCTATGCGCAGCCGGCCGGCGAGATCCTGGATATATTGCCAGGCGACGCGGCCGGAGCGGGCTCCGCGCGTGGTCGCCCATTCCAGCGCCTCGTGATGCAGCCGGGCACGGTCGAGGTCCAGCTTGAAGTGATCGGCATAGGCGTCGATCATCTGCAGATAGTCTTCCTGGCTGCATTTATGGAAGCCGAGCCAGAGGCCGAAGCGATCGGAGAGCGATACCTTCTCCTCGACGGCTTCGGAAGGATTGATGGCGGTCGATTGCTCGTTTTCCATCATATGTCGCGGCAACAGGTGGCGACGGTTGGACGTTGCATAGAACAGCACATTGTCCGGCCGGCCCTCGACGCCGCCATCCAGCGCCGCCTTGAGCGACTTGTAGGCGGTATCGTCGTGGTCGAATGAGAGATCGTCGCAGAAGATGATGATGCGATGCGGCGCCACCTTCAGGATGTCGAGCAGCACCGGCAGCGAGGAAATATCCTCGCGATGCACCTCGATCAGTTTCAGCGACACGCCGGTCGAGCGGCGCACATCTTCATGCACTGCCTTGACGAGCGAGGATTTGCCCATGCCGCGCGCGCCCCAGAGCAGCACGTTGTTGGCGGCGAAGCCCTCCGTGAAACGCAGCGTGTTCTCGTGCAGGATGTCGCGCACATGGTCGACACCGCGAATGAGGGTCAGCGCAACACGGTTCGGCCGCGCAACCGGCTGCAGATAAAGCCTTGCAGGCACCCAAACGAAGCAATCGGCGGCATTCCAGTCATTGATGGCCGGTGCCGGCCCGGCCAGACGTTCGACAGCGTCGGCAAGGCGACGGACTTCGGCAAGGATCAGGGCGTTTTGGTCTTCAGTCACCGTTTCCTCCTGAATATTGAACAAGAAAGTCGTAAAATGCGCGCTGTCTTGCCGGGTATCATGCTCCTTGGGGGGCTGAAAGGCTAACAGACCGGGAAAACGGTACGGTTGGCGGCTGTTTTTGTTGCATTCGCCATGCGCGTAACTATATTCCGGCCACCTGACGCGGGGCCTGTTCCCGCTCGGAGTTCAAGGGAGTTCTCGATGTTTATCACCAACGCATATGCGCAGAGCGCGACAGATTCGGCCGCGAGCGTCTTCGGCGGTTCCGGCTTTGAAATGATCATCCTGTTTGTGCCGCTGATGGTCGTTTGGTATTTCCTCCTCATCCGTCCGCAGCGCGCCCAGGCGAAGAAGCGTGACGAGATCCTGAAGAACATTCGTCGCGGCGATCAGATCGTCACCAGCGGCATTGTCGGCAAGGTCACCAAGGTCATCGACGACAAGGAACTGGAAGTCGAGATTGCCGAAGGCGTGCGCATCCGCGTCGTCCGCAGCGCCATTTCCGAGGTTCGCGTCAAGGGTGAACCCGTCAAGGCGGACGCTGCGTAACGCACTCTGCAGGAAGCGGCGCTCGGCGCCGCTGCGCATCTTCGAAATTCGGCATCGACTTTCTTGAAGGACTGTGCACAAATTCAAGGTGTTACTGCGCCCTTCGCATTTTCTGTCGAAGCTGAGGGCGCAGCAGGGGAGCCCTAATTCGAGAGAGCGATGCTGCACGTCTCCTGGTGGAAGACCGCCCTGATCTGGTTCGTCGTTCTGCTGAGCGTGCTTCTGGCCGCTCCCAACCTGCTTGGCGAGCGCGCACTTTCATCCCTTCCTGCATGGTGGGCACATCGGAAGATCGAGCTTGGCCTCGATCTTCGCGGCGGATCGCGTCTGCTGTTGAAGATCGAACGGGGCGACGTCGAAAAGGATCGCCTGGAAAGTATCGTCGGCGATATCGGGACGCGGTTGCGCACCGTCAATGTCGCCTATTCAGGCCTCACCGGCACCGGCCGCAAGATCCAGCTCCGCATCAACGATCCCTCACAGGTCCAGGCTGCGCTGACGGCCTTGCGACCGCTGACCGCCGGGCCGGACAAGCAGTCCGTCGTTCTGTCCCAGGGGGACAACGGCGCACTGACGCTCGATATCACCGATGCAGATATCAACAGCCATGTGTCGTTGGCGATAGCGCGTGCAATCAAGGTCATTCACGCCCGTATCGCGCAGCTCGGCGTAGGAGAGCCTCTGATCCGCAGGCAGGGGTCCGACCGTATCGTCGTGCAGGTGCCCGATCTCGCGGAC
This sequence comes from Rhizobium sp. NPDC090279, assembly GCF_044769665.1. NCBI lineage: Bacteria > Pseudomonadati > Pseudomonadota > Alphaproteobacteria > Hyphomicrobiales > Rhizobiaceae > Rhizobium > Rhizobium sp. NPDC090279. The sequence goes on from NZ_JBIVYI010000009.1 coordinate 117,575, forward strand.
GCGCAGCGGCTGAAAAACCTTCTCGGCCAACCTGCCAGGCTCAGCTTCCGCCTTATCGATCAATCGATGTCGGTACAGGATGCCATGGACGGACATCCTCCGGCCGGGTCCGACGTGCTGTTTTCCGAGGATGATCCGCCTGTCGGCTATCTCGTGCAACGACAGCCGCTGCTTTCGAATGTGGATTTTTCTGATGCGATGGCAGTCGTCGACAATCAGAAGAGCGAGGGGACGGTCTCCGTCAGGCTGACGTCGGAGGCGACCCATCGCTTCGCGCAATCGACGGCAAGCAATCTCGGCAGGATCATCGTCGTCGTGCTTGACGATCAGGTCATCTCCGCAGCGTCCCTGAAGACGGTCATCGCGACGGGCGAAATCGACGTTCCCGGAGATTTCACCGCCCAGGGCGCGCAGGATCTCACCGTCATGATCAAGAGCGGGCCGCTGCCCGCGACACTGACGACGGTCGAAGAGCGCACCATCCAGCCGGGCCTTGGCGGCGAAACGGCGCGTTACGGCTTGGTTGCCTGCATCGCCGCCGCGGTCTTCGTTGCCGTCTTGATGATCGGTTTCTATCGCCTGCTCGGCATTATCGCGTCCATATCGCTCGTCATCAACATGGTCATGGTGGCAGCGCTCATGGGCCTGCTCGGCATCACACTGACCCTGCCGGGGGTCGCGGCGATCGTCCTCATCATCGGCATCGGCCTCGATGCGCTGGTGCTGATCTACGAACGCGTCCGCGAGGAGGAAAAGAAGACCCATCTTCTTGTCGACGCGTTGCGCCATGGTTTCAACCGGGCGGCGGCGACGGTCGCCGACGCCAATCTGACGGTTCTCATCGTTGCGGCCATTCTCTTTTATGCGAGTACCGGCGCCGTGCGCGGCTTTGCCGCCACGCTGATGGTCGGTGTTATCTCGACTTTCTTCACCTCCTGCTTCGTTACGCGGTCGCTGGTGAATATGTGGATTTCACGCCGCAAGCCGCGCACTTTGCTTGTTGGTGTGCGGAGCGGAATCTTCGACAACGCCAATATCCGTTTCATGGGCATTCGCCGCTACACATTCACGGTCTCGGCCGCCCTGTCCGTCATCACGCTCATTGCCTTTGCGGCTGTCGGCATGCATCTCGGCATCGATTTTGCCGGCGGGTCGATCATCGAGGTTCGCGCCAAGCAGGGTGTCGCCGATCCCGTCGACATTCAGACGCGCCTTGATGCCGTCATTCCGGGAGACGTGCGCGTCGAGCGGCTGGCCGATCGTCTCGGCGCGGTGATTCGCGTGCATGCGCAGGAAGGCGGCGAGAACGCCGAACAATCCGCCGTTTCCCTCGTGCAGGACGAATTGGGCAAGGACTATAATTTCGCCCGCGTCGAGGTGGTCGGCCCGGCCGTATCGGGCGAAATCACCACCACGGCTTCCATTGCCGTTCTGGCGGCGCTGGCAGCCATTCTGGTCTACATATGGCTGCGTTTCGAGTGGCAGTTCGCGGTCGGCGCGATCATCGCGACGCTGCACGACGTCATTCTGACGCTCGGCGTCTTCGTGCTGAGCGGCATGGAATTCAACATGACCGGCATCGCCGCGATCCTGACCATCGTCGGCTATTCGTTGAACGACACTGTGGTCGTCTATGACCGCATGCGCGAAAACCTGAAGCGTTATTCGCAAATGCCGCTGCCGATTTTGATCGATGCCTCCATCAATCAGACACTATCGCGGACCATTCTGACGTCCGCGACCACGCTTCTGGCGCTGCTCGCACTCTACATCTTTGGCGGCGAGGTGATCCGTGCCTTCACCTTCGTTCTGCTTTTCGGCGTCGCTGTCGGCACTTTTTCGTCGATTTATATTGCGGCGCCCGTGCTGATCCTGTTCAAGCTGCGTCCGGACAAGTTCCAGACCGGCGGCGAAAGCAATGGACCAGCGGCCGGCAATATCCAGTCAAGCAAACCAGCGGTGTGATACATTGGCTAAAGGAATAGAAATCCGTAGCGCGCATTTCCCCGGGCGCGCACCGATCGACGCTTATGGCAATGGCGGCTTCCGCTTTGCCGACATGTCGCATCGCGGCTCGCTGCTCTGCCTGCCGTCGGGCATTTACGGCTGGGACATGCTGCAAGGCGATGCGCTGACGCCGGATCGATTCCAGAAGGTTCTCGACGAAGCTGCCGAGATCGAAGTGCTGCTTGTCGGCACAGGCATGGAGTTGCGTCCGCTGCCCGCCGATCTGAAGGCAGCCTTGCGCGCCAAACAGATTTCGTCCGACCCGATGAGCACCGGCGCTGCCGTACGCACTTTCAACATCATGCTTTCCGAATCGCGTGCCGTGGCTGCGGCGCTGATCGCCGTCTGACCCTCGGATCGTGAGTATGACGACAACAGCTGCGCCCCGTAGCAACCGGGATATCTGCCTTGCCACGCTTCGCGAAACCGATCGCGATCGCTATCTCGCCTGCCTGCTGGCGCCGGAAGACAGGCGTCCTGCGCTTGCCGCTCTCTATGCCTTCAATGCCGAGCTGGCGCGCGTGCGCGATCTCGTGCATGAGCCGCTGCCGGGTGAAGTGCGCATGCAGTACTGGCGCGATCTCCTCGAGGGACAGTCTCACGGATCGAGCGAGGCCAACCCGCTGGCGTCCGAACTTCTCGCCGCGATCGAACAATACCGTCTGCCACGCCAGACGCTGATCAACATGATCGATGCCCGCATCTTCGATCTCTACGACGATCCCATGGAAAGCCGTAGCAGCCTGGAAGGTTATGCCGGCGAAACCGCTTCGGCTCTCATTCAGCTCGCGAGCCTGGTTCTTTCCGCCGATGAGGCGAAGCGCTCCGCCGATGCCGCCGGCCATGCCGGCGTCGCGCAGGCGATCGGCGGCTTGCTGCTCCTGATGCCGCTCAATCGCCATCGCGGCCAGCTCTATCTTCCGCTCGAAATATTGTCGGCGACGGGGCTCGATCGCGACAGCTTCCTGGCCGGTGAGGACAAGCCGCGCATTTCGGCGGCGATCGAGGCTTTTGCCGGCCTCGGCCGCGAGCATCTCGCCAGGGCAAGGGCGGCAGGTCCCATACCGCAGGGCGTATTCCCGGCCTTTCTGTCTGCCACTTTGGCCGAGCCCGTCCTGAAGAGAGCACAGAAGCTTGGCGCCGGCATCTTCGATCGGTCGCTGGCATTGCCGCAATGGCGTCGGCAGCTGCGCATGGCGATAGCGTCGATCACAAAGAAACTCTAAAATACACCAAGCTCGCACAAGTCTCGGCGTCTATGGAGATAGACGGGCACTTGATTTGCATTTCAGGGGGATCTGCCGTGGGTATTGTCGTCTGGTGCATACTGTTTGCAATCGTCGTCTTCTTTGCCTATTTCGCGACGCGCATGGCATCGCAGAACAAGGAAGACGGCCTGCACGATACCGGCCTTGCCATTCTGGAATTCGGCCGCGCCTTTCCGACCGAGGCGATTCGCCAGTTGCAGACGACGGCCGACGGGCAGGCGGTCTTCGTGCGCCTGCATGACGACAAAGCCGGATTCATGCGCAATGTGCGCAATCACTTCAGCGTCCATCTGATCGAGCCAGGCCGAGCGCATGCCAAGATCTCGGGAAGCGGTCGCGGCCTGACGGTCGATTTCCTGGATGTACCGCATCATAACGATACGTTCGAGTTCAAGACATCAACCGAGGCTGCGGAGGTCTCGCTCTGGCTGCTCGGCAATTATGTTGCCGCTGACGACGTCATGCTGGAGCACCACGCGCCGCCGGCAACGACCTGAGAAGTCCATCAGCCCGATAGTCAGGCGCTTTCGGCGAGCGCAGGCGCACGCACGCCGAGCCATTCGGCGCAATCTGCAAGCGCGCGCCTGGCGACCAGCTGGCGCTTCATGATGGTCTTGTCCTTGCCGCGAAAACGCTTGACGCCTTCCGGCTTGACGATCGAGCCCGGCTCCAGCTCCGGGAAAAGCCCGAAATTGATGTTCATCGGCTGGAAAGAGCGTTTGCCCGGTTCTTCATCGGAGACGATGTGGCCGCCGGTGATGTGGTTCAGCAGCGAACCGAGCGCCGTCGTGGCTGGCGGTAGCGAGGGTGCTTCCCCCTTGCGTTCCGCAGCGGCGAAACGGCCGGCAAGCAGCCCGATGCTGGCGCTTTCGACGTAGCCTTCGCAGCCGGTGATCTGCCCGGCAAACCGCAGTCCGGGTCGGGACTTCAGGACCAGCGAGTGGTCTAGCAGGGTCGGCGAATTGATGTAGGTATTGCGGTGCAGGCCGCCGAGGCGTGCGAATTCCGCATTTTCCAGGCCGGGAATGAGCCGGAAGATCTCCGCCTGCGCCCCATATTTCAGCTTCGTCTGGAAGCCCACCATGTTGTAGAGCGTGCCGAGTGCGTTATCCTGGCGCAGCTGCACGACGGCGTAGGCCTTGACCGTGGGATTGTGGGCATTGGTGAGCCCCATCGGCTTCATCGGCCCATGACGCAGGGTCTCGCGGCCGCGTTCGGCCATGACCTCGATCGGCAGGCAGCCGTCAAAATAGGGAGTGCCTTCCCATTCCTTGAAGCCGACTGCGTCGCCGGCAATCAGCGCATCGAGGAAGGCGTTGTATTGGGCCTGGTCCATCGGGCAGTTGATGTAGTCCTTGCCCGTGCCGCCGGGACCGACCTTGTCGTAGCGCGACTGGTACCAGCAGATATCCATGTTGATGCTGTCGCGATAGACGATCGGCGCGATGGCGTCAAAGAAGGCTAGCGCATCGGCGCCCGTTTCGGCCTGGATGGCGCTTGCAAGACCGGGCGCCGTCAGCGGACCGGTGGCGATGATCGCCTGGTCCCATTCCCTGGGCGGCAAGCCCTGAATTTCTTCGCGGACGACTGTGATCAACGGATGGCTCTCCACCGCCTGCGTCACGGCCGCCGAAAAACCATCGCGGTCGACGGCTAGCGCCCCGCCGGCGGGTACTTGGTGCTTGTCCGCACATGCCATGATGAGCGAGCCGGCCATGCGCATTTCCGCATGGATGACGCCGACGGCGTTGCTTGTGGCATCGTCGGAGCGGAACGAGTTGGAGCACACCAGCTCGGCAAGATCGTCCGTCTTGTGCGCCTCGGTGCCGCGCACGCCGCGCATTTCATGCAGGATGACGGGCACGCCGGCATTGGCGATCTGCCACGCGGCTTCCGAGCCGGCGAGGCCACCACCGATGACGTGGATAGGAGAATGGGAAGTGATCTGTGTCATGCGCGCGTCATTATCACGGGCAGGCCGGCGATCCAATGCTTTGCTAGGGCATGTCGCGCAAAAGTGGGCTGCGCTTGCGGCCCCGGCGGTGTTTCTATCGCGGGAATCAAAAACGGCGCCAAAAGGCGCCGTCTTGAAGCAGTCTGTTCAATTCGTTCCTATTAACGGAAAGAACGAGCAGCGATGTTGCGGATTTCGTAGCGGTTGACGCCGATGTCCGAAAGGGTCTGGCTGGAGAGGTTGCCAAGTTCGTTCAGGGTGCGGCGGTAGCTGATCCAGTTCTTTGCAATGCGAAGCGGGTTCATAATCTTATCCTCGGTAGCTTGTGTGCGGGCGGTGTGATTACCGCCTCAGCGATTGCATTCTATATAGGCTCGAGGACGTCGATTGTGCAGTGCAAAGAAAAGGCGTCTGCTATGCGTTTGTGCAATATGACGCCCAAAAAGCCGCCAATGCCTAAAATTTATGTGCTTTGCATACAGGGAATGGCTCGATGCAAGTTCGATTATGCTGCGCTTGCTCAGTCGATAGACAAAAAAGAACGCCCGTCGCGGCGGTCCGCAACGGGCGTTGAGAAGGCTTTCGCTAGAAGGCGAAGCCTATCCGGCGATTAGCGGCCGGTGGCTTCGCGAGCAACGCGATGGATGTCGGCGCGGTCGATACCGAGGTCGTGCAGTTCACGCGAGCTCATGCGGCCGAGTTCGTTAACGGTCTGACGATACTTGCGCCAGTTGTTGAAAGAGCGGGTCAGGTTCATTTTAGTCCCTTTCGAGGATCTGAGGATCGAGCAGTTCCAGGATTGGTTCCGTCGTCGATCTAATGGATTTAAATATATGCTGCGCCGCGAAAACTAAAAGAGCGAAAGCTTCATGTCACCTATGCGTTATGTGCAAGCCTTGTGAGCAGTTTGCCTAAGATGATGGCTGCTTTATGTGCATATCGCGGCCAAAGGGCGTTCGCCGCATGACGTCGATTCCAGGCCGATGCCCGGCTTTCCGCTGTGTTTGCCGAGGGCTGCCGGCTTTTGGCCATCTTTTCGCCAGCCTTGCTGTTTTGGAGGAGGTCGAATGCTGCCGCGGGTCGGGTTCGGCCGGCGAGAAGTGAGCTTGCGGCTTATCCAGAGCTGCAATCGCCATTCCCAGGCGGTGCGCGCATCCGCATGGCGTAAACCGATTTAGATGGACAAAAAATAACGCCCACCGCGGGAGGAGGATGCGGTGGGCGTCATTTATGGTGATTGACGACTTGGGAGGAGGAGTGTCGTCAATCGATCGGAGCGCATTGGGAGGAGGATAATGCGGCTCCGAATATAGTGTCGGGATATGTATCCCCAGGCTCGCTCCGATCTGCATCGGCCCGGCGCGCCACCGCCGTGTTTGTTGTTCAATAAATAGTATGACTTTTCGAATTTGTGCAGCGCAATAATTTCATGGGAGGCATGAATTGCGTGCATACCTTGAATCGGTATGTCTTTACCTGTCCCAACAATACCAGCTGATCCCTTAATTCCGTATTAATATGACACATGTTCCTGTCGGAGGAAGCTTCTGCTCGAAGCGTACGGCTCGCATCGATTGTGCGCCGATTTGTGCTAACTCTGTCGTCAGCAGAATCGCAAGGGGGGAGCCGGGCATGTACAGAGGCAGGCTGGAGCGGGATCTGAAGATCTGGACCGCAAAGGGTCTGGTCGACGCGGGAGCGGCGAAAGCCATCCTGAGTGAGTATGACGGCCGCCAGTCGAGTTTCAGCGCCGGCCGCGTGTTGACGATTATCGCCGCCGTGCTCCTCGGTCTCGCCATATTGTTTTTCATCTCCGCAAACTGGGAGGCTCTTCCGAGGATTGCCCGCCTGACGGGACTGGTGGCGATGATATGGGCCTTCTATCTCGGAGCTGCATATCTGTTAGCCCAGGGCCGCTCCATCATCGCAGCCGGGTTGTTGATCCTCGGCACCTTGAGTTTCGGCGGCGCCATGGCGCTGGTCGGCCAGATGTACAATCTGTCCGGGGACGAGCTCAGAATGATGATCGTCTGGTTCGCTGCGGCCTGCGTCGTCGCGGCGTTGTTTCGCTCCTCGGCGCAGGTCGGGCTTGCCGGTTTTTTGGCCTGGGCATTTTGCGGCGTCTATCTCTGGGGCCATTTCGACGAATGGCATGGGTTGATGCCCTGGATGCCGCCTCTGATGGCCGTGGTCCTGATTGTGCTCGTTCGCTATGCCGATGCCCCCGCGGCTCGGCATTTGGCCTACCTCATGCTCGTCGGCTGGCTGACATGGCTCTTTGGCCGGCATGAAGGGTTGAATACCGCGATCCTGTTTGCCGCTCTCGGGATGGCAGCGTTTCTCGTCGTCAGCATTCCCGCTTCGCCGCTGATGCCTTTCGCGCGGACGGCCGGTGCGGCGCCGGCCTTTTATGCCTTTCTGATCGCGTCGATCGGCTTCTTTCTGGTCCATGCCGAGATCAGCAACGGCTCCCTTGAAAACAACGTTTGGGTCGAAGACAAGCTGCCGCTTATCATCGTGGCGGCGGCGACGCTGGCTAGCTCAGTGATTGCCATCGCGCTCAGTGGCCGCGACAACGGCGCGGTGCGTTATCTTGCCTATTTCGTCTTTGCTTGTGAGATTCTCTATCTCGCCAGCGAGACGATCGGCTCGATCATCGGCACGGCGGGGTTCTTCCTCGTCGCCGGCGTGCTTGTGGCGATTGCCGCCTGGCTGGTCATCCAGCTGGAACGGCGCTTTTCCGATAATAGCGGGCAGGGGACGCGGGCATGACTGATCTGGCTGACAGGAGCGTCGTTGCAAACGGGAGTGCCCGTCGGGTCTGGATCGCAGCCATCATCGTTGCCGTACTGCAGACCTTGGTTCTGGGCTATATGGTCGGCGAGCGGGCCTGGGGCTTGCGAAGCGGCACTGAAATTCTCTTGAAGACGGCGCCGGTCGATCCGCGCGATCTTCTGCGCGGCGACTACGTCACCTTGAACTACGATATCTCACGGGTTCCGACCTCGACGCTGCGCGACGGCCCGCCGAAGACAAGCCTGAATGCTCAGATCCTGTCCGTTCGCCTGAAGAAACAGGACGACGGCTACTGGGGCATTGTCGAATCATCGTTTGGAGCGCTCGATCCGAAGCCTGACACGGTCGTGCTCAAAAGCCTGCCTTACGACTATGTTTTCTATGGCGAACCGACAGATCTGTCGCAAGCGATGATCGGGGTCACCTATGGTATCGAGCGATACTACGTGCCCGAGGGGCAGGGGCACGATATCGAGAGTGCCCGCAACGACAATCGCGTCGCTATCGCGGCCCGTGTGTCTTCCGACGGCGTTGCCCATATCAGAAGCCTGCTTCTCGACGGCAAATCCGTCTATGAGGAACCGCTTTACTGACCATATCTGCGCGAAGTTCTCCGATAAGCTTTCGGCGTCGTCGCGCAACCGTCATTTTTCCTTTGCGTGGTTTGAAACGGGTGATATAGAGACGCCGCGCTCCGGAAGGCCCCATGGGCAGGCATTCGCCATGCGGTTTTGGGAACGCGGGTATGGTGAAATTGGTAGACACGCCAGATTTAGGTTCTGGTGCCGCAAGGCGTGGGAGTTCAAGTCTCTCTACCCGCACCAAGACGTCTTATGGACGGGGGAGGCTGAACAAGCTTGTCTTCCTACGTGCCGCAGGACGCGCATCTTGCCCAAAGCATCCCGCTTTCGAACCGGAAGTGGACAAGGTGTTTTGGCTCGTGACGGGATAGAGCTGCCTTTTGCGCGTTCATTCGAAGGCGCGGCGCTCTTGGCAAGGTGAAAGAGAATTGCATCCAAGCCACGCTCGGGATTTTCCGGCGTCGTGCTCATCGAAACGAACGGCTGTCTGGGCACGGCCGCCATGAATGAAGGTAGGACAATGCAGGTTATCGAAACGCTCGCTGAAGGGCTGAAGCGCGAAATCAAGGTGGTTATCCCCGCCAAGGACATGGAAGTTCGCATGAACGAGCGCCTGGCCGAGGTCAAGGACAAGGTTCGCATCAACGGCTTCCGTCCGGGCAAGGTTCCGGTCTCGCACCTCAAGAAGGTCTACGGCAAGTCGATCATGGCTGATCTGGTCAACGAGATCGTTCGCGACCAGCCGCCGGCAATCCTGACCGAGCGCGGCGAAAAGTCGGCTACCCAGCCTGAAATCGCCATGACCGAAGACCAGGACGAGGCCGAAAAGATCCTCTCCGCTGAGGCCGATTTCGAATTCACGCTCTCCTACGAAGTCATCCCGGCGATCGAGCTGAAGTCCGTCAAGGGCATCAAGGTCACCCGCGAAGTCGCTGAGATCGCTGACGAAGAAGTCACCGAGCAGATCCTCAAGATCGCCGAAAGCGCCCGCAGCTACGAAGCCAAGAAGGGCAAGGCCGCCGACGGCGACCGCGTCACCATCGACTACCTCGGCAAGGTCGACGGCGTTGCCTTCGACGGCGGCAAGGACGAAGATTCGCAGCTCGTTCTCGGTTCCAACCGCTTCATTCCGGGCTTCGAAGAACAGCTCGTCGGCGTCAAGGCTGGCGATGAGAAGACCATCAACGTAACCTTCCCGGCCGATTATCCGGCCAAGAACCTCGCTGGCAAGGAAGCCACCTTCGACATCAACGTCAAGGAAGTTGCAGCTCCCGGCGAAGTCGAAATCAACGACGAACTCGCCACCAAGCTCGGCCTCGAATCGGCCGACCGCCTGAAGGAAATCGTTCGCGGCCAGATCGAAAGCCAGTACGGCTCGGTTACCCGCCAGAAGGTCAAGCGCCAGATCCTCGATCAGCTGGACGAAATGTACCAGTTCGACACCCCGCAGAAGCTGGTCGAAGCTGAATTTGCCAGCATCTGGCGTCAGATCGAGGCCGATCTTGGCGAATCCGGCAAGACCTTCGAAGACGAAGACACCACCGAGGAGAAGGCTCGCGAAGAATATCGCAAGCTTGCCGAGCGCCGCGTTCGCCTCGGCCTCGTTCTCTCCGAAATCGGCGAAAAGGCCGGCGTCGAAGTCACCGAAGACGAGCTGCAGCGTGCGCTTTATGCCCAGCTTCAGCAGTTCCCGGGCCAGGAAAAGGAAATTCTCGAATTCTTCCGCAACACGCCCGGCGCTTCCGCTAACCTGCGCGCGCCGATCTTCGAAGAGAAGGTCATCGATCATCTGCTGACCGAAGTCGACGTCACGGACAAGACCGTTTCCAAGGAAGCGCTGCTGGCCGACGACGAGGAAGACGAAGGCAAGCCGGCTGCCAAGAAGGCCGCTCCGAAGAAGAAGGCTGCCGCCAAGGCTGAAGCGACCGAAGCTGCCGCCGAAGGCGAAGAGGCCGCCGCTCCGAAGAAGAAGGCTGCTCCGAAGAAGAAGGCTACTGAAGACAGCGCCGAGTAATCGGTTCTTCCTTCCGGATCGAAATGAAGCCCTGCCGTTCGCGGCGGGGCTTTTTTTGTGATGAATCGGCGAGCTCCCTCTCCTCGCTTGCGGGGAGAGGGTTGGGGTGAGGGACTTCGGTCCTATGCGACTATTCCCCGCCCAAGGCGCGGCGGATGGCTATTTCCACCGGACTGTAGGCATCGTCAGGTCGCTCTAGCCTATAAGGCTCGGCAAGCCCAATCGAAGGCTGGGCCATGAAGCGCGGCCTAGTGCCTCGATGCTTCTGGGCGGCGTGAACGAGGAAGGGGTGGCAGATGTAGACTGTGCCCGCTTTTCCGGTTGCCAATGCCTGTGGGCGGCAAGCTCCCATCTGCTCAAGCATCATGTGAGAGCGCCCTCGATCTCCGGCAGGCTCGAGATAGCGCGCTATATCCATATGGGAGCCGACGCGGATACGGGTCGGCGCATCGTCTTCACCGACATCGGAAAACAGGAACAGAGTAAGCAGCGCACGTCCTCGCGAGGCGATATTCACGCACCAGGTGGAGAAGTCGTTTCGCTCATTCGGATCGCCGTCATCACCCGGAAAGCTTAGGTCGACATGCCAGCCGGCGTCGCCCGGATCATCAGGGTGCGGGAAACGCACGGGGAAGGTGCCAAGTCCATCTCTTGGAAGCCATCGTCCGCGCCCGACCAGCTGATCGAAAGTCGCGTGCAAAACGGGCCTATTGGCGATGGTGCGGAATGGCTCGCCTCCATAGCCGGGCAACCGGACGACCGGAAATCTCCAACTCGCCGGATCGTGTTCGCTGCAGGGAAGATCGCGCCACATGATGGCACGAGCCTCGGCGGCCTGTTCCTCTGAAAACGCATCATCGATGCGAATAAAACCTTGCTCGATGAAATCGTTCAGCTGTGCGCCGGAAAGCGCAGCCGGGTACTGTTTCTTGGATGGCATGAAATCTCTCTCGATCATCGCGCCGTATCTGGCCCTTTCGTGTGAGGGGCTACGGCTGTTTCGGCAAAGACCAACTTGCGGCGACATAGCCGCTAAGGCGGTCTCGTCTTCATTTGGCTGAAAGCCTAGGGATCAGCGGCTTATGAAGAAAACCGAAGCGATGTTGAGAATGCTCATCATGTTGACAGAGTAGTGAGCTCCGCCGGCATGGTCAATGTTGACCTATTAGAGTTCCGACTTGATGTCGCCCATGCGGTTCCAGGCATCGAGGCCGGCGATCTTGTAGGCTTCGGCGAGCGTCGGATAGTTGAAGGTGTTTTCGACGAAGTATTCGACGGTGCCCTTGAGGTTCAGCACGGCCTGGCCGATGTGGACAAGTTCGGTCGCGCCTTCGCCGACGATATGGACGCCGAGCAGACGGCGCGTTTTCAGCGAGAAGATCATCTTCAGGAGGCCGGTGTCGAGGCCCATGATGTGGCCGCGCGAGGTTTCGCGGAACCGCGCGATGCCGCATTCGTACGGGATGTGCCGATCCTTGACCTCTTCCTCGGACAGGCCGCAGGTGGAAATCTCAGGCACGGCGTAGATGCCGTACGGGAAGTATTTCGGCGGCTCCTTGGCGATCGCGCCGACGGCGACGCGGGCGGCGATGCGGCCCTGTTCCATCGAGGTGGAGGCAAGGCTCGGGAAGCCGACGACGTCGCCGGCGGCAAAGATATGAGGGACCTTCGTGGCAAAAGTCTCCGGATTGACGCTCAGACGGCCGCGATTGTCGGCTTCGAGGCCCGCGGCGGGGAGATTGAGGGTATCAGTCGCGCCCATGCGTCCGGCGGCAAACAGCACCATGTCCGTGGTAAGGCGGCGGCCATTGTCGAGCGTCAGCTCGACCTTGCCGTTCTGTCGCTCCACCTTCTCGGCCTTCTGGCCAAGCAGCAGCTTCATGTTGCGGTCGCGCAGCTGGTAGATGAAATCCTCGACGATCTCCTTGTCGATGAAGTCGAGCATGGTCGACTTCGGATCGATCAGTGTCACCTGCGTATCGAGCGCGCTGAAGATTGTGGCGTATTCGATGCCGATGACGCCGGCGCCGATGACGACCATCGAGCGCGGCAGGCTCTCGATATCGAGCAGTTCATCGCTATCGAGAACCGTCTTGCCGTCGAAGGGCATGTAGTCGGGGCGGAAGGGCTTGGTGCCGACCGCCAGCAGGATGCTGGCGGCTGATACCGTAACGACCTCGCCATCATCCTTGACGATCTGCATGGTCTGCGGATCGACGAAGCTTGCCTTGCCGCGTATATGCTGAACGCGATTGCGGGCGAACTGATGCTCGAGCACTTCGACTTCGTGGTCGAGCGTAATCAGCAGGCGACGGCGCAGGTCTTCCGCGCTGATTTCCTGCTTGACGCGATAGGCGCGGCCATAAAAGCCCCGTTCCCGCCAGCCGGACAGGTTGAGCGCGGTTTCGCGCAGCGTCTTGGAGGGAATGGTACCGGTGTGGACCGAGACGCCGCCGACGCGCTTGCCTTGCTCGACGACGAGCACCTTCTTGCCGAGTTTGGCGGCCTGAATGGCGCCTCTGCGGCCAGCAGGGCCGCTACCCACGACTAGGAGATCGAATTGGTCCATCGGGAAGCCTCGAATGACTGGATAGGGAATCAATGTCGCAATGCAACATGCTCCGTCAACCGGTAGCTGCTCAATGTTACAGATTATCTAACGGGAAAATTTGGTGCTCAGGACGCCGGGAGGCCGAGCCAGGGTTCCAGCTTCTGAAAAGTCCGGTCCATGGCGTAGGCACGCGTGAAGGACAGCGGCAGGTGACCGTAGATGATCGACATCTGACCTGCTGCGGTTGCCTCATTCGTCTTGGCGATGGCGGCAAGGTAAAGCGCGGAGGCGAGGCCGGTTCTGTCGGCGCCGGCCTGGCAATGAATGAGAATCGGCTTTGGCGCATCGCGCATGATCTCGACGAGCTGCGCTGCCTGCGCCTGCGTCAGCTCGCGGCCGGAAGACATGTGGAAATCGATATGGCCGATATTGAGCTCTTTCGCCTCGGCGACTTCGTTATCATACCAATGCCGCCCGCTATTGTAGCCGCGCAGGTTGATAATGGTCTTGATGCCATATTGCTTCTGGAGTTCGGCAATGGTGGCGGGCGACGGCTGCGAGGAGCGGTAAAGCTCGCCGGCAATGACCGGATGGAAATTCGTCGTCCAGAGCATGTGCGCATAGAAGCCGCCGGCGGCCACCAGAAAAGCGCCAGCCGCAACAAGCACGCCGCGACCGAGCCGGGAGAGGCGATGAGCAAGCACTGGCGACATCTTCGGCATTCGATCTCCGCGTGGCCCGCGCGCGGCTGGGCCAAATCAAAACAATTGTTTCCGCCGACGAACTCGCCGGCTGGAATGCGGCGATCCTTCTGCCAGATCATCCTGACGCTAAGCTGAAAAACAAAAGCCGGGGGTCGTGATGGCGATTTCAGGATATTTGGCAACGATTGTGTGGAGATACGATCTAAGATAATTATATAAATCAATATTCTATAATAGAAATCTATATATTTGGATTATCGTAAGTGCGACAATGTCAAATCAGCCGCAATGCGCGGAAGCTGACATGGCCGTTCTTGCCGATGATAACATGATCGTGAACGGTGACGCCCAGGGGCTTGGCGGTGTCGATGATCGTCTTGGTCATGTCGATATCGGCGCGCGACGGGGTTGGGTCTCCCGACGGATGGTTGTGGACGAGAATTACCGCCGAGGCGGACAGCTCGAGCGCGCGTTTGACGACCTCGCGCGGATAGACCGGTGTATGATCGACCGTGCCGAAGCCCTGTACCTCGTCGGCGATCAGGGCGTTGCGTTTATCGAGAAACAGCAGGCGGAATTGCTCGCGCGCCTCATGCGCCATGGCGGCATGGCAATAGTCAATGAGCGATTTCCAGGAGGAAAGCACGGGCTTGCCGGTGAGATCACTCTTCAGCATGCGCTGCGCGACGCTCGCGACCAGCTTCAGGTCGAGGGCGACGGCATCGCCGACGCCACCGACCTCCGTCAGCAGGTTGACAGGAGCGCCAAATACGCCGCCAAGTGTGCCGAAGCGGGCAAGCAACGCCTTGGCGACCGGCTTCGTGTCGCGGCGGGGGATCAGCCGGAAAAGCAGCAGTTCGAGGATTTCGTAATCGGCGAGCGCCGCATCGCCGCCGTCACGGTAGCGATTGCGCAGCCGTTCGCGGTGACCATGATAATGGGCCTCCACGTTCGTTGGCGCGGACTTGGTGGCCGGCGCGGATTTGTTGGTCTGTGAAACGGGTTTGGCAACCTGTTGGGCGAAGAATAGCCGCTCGTCCAGCAGCGGCGCATCTTCCAACGCCTCCGTCTTCCCGCCTCTATCGAGGGGCATGTCGCCATGTCCGTTGGAAGAAGCGGGGCGTTTCGCCATGGATTATCCCTGCAGCGGCGGCAGGCCGGGGCGATCCAGGCCGCCGGGCGACAGGGTGAAGATTTCGCAGCCCGTCGCGGTGACACCGACCGTATGCTCGTACTGCGCCGACAGCGAACGGTCACGGGTGACGGCCGTCCAGCCGTCGCCGAGCACCTTCACATGCGGCTTGCCGAGATTGATCATCGGCTCGATGGTGAAGATCATGCCTTCGCGCAGCTCCGGCCCGTCATTGACCCGGCCGTAATGCAGGATATTCGGCGAGTCATGGAAAAGGCTGCCGACGCCGTGGCCGCAGAAGTCGCGCACGACCGAGCAGCGCTCGCCTTCGGCATAGGTCTGGATCGCTTCGCCGATGGCCCCGGTGCGAGTGCCTGGCCGCACGGCGGCAATGCCGCGCATCAGGGATTCGTAGGTGACTTCGAGCAGCCGCTCGGCCGATCGCTTGATTTCGCCGACCGGATACATGCGGCTGGAATCGCCGTGCCAGCCGTCGAGCACATAGGTCACGTCGATATTGACGATATCGCCTTCGCGCAGCGGCTTGTCGTTGGGAATGCCATGACAAACGACATGGTTGATCGACGTGCAGGAGGATTTCATGTAGCCGCGATAGTTCAGCGTCGCCGGATAGGCGCCGTGATCCATGCCGAATTCGAAAACGAAGCGGTCGATGACATCGGTCGCCACGCCCGGCTCGACGATCGCGGCGAGTTCATCGAGGCAGCGTGCGGTCAGCTGGCACGCCTTGCGCATCCCGGCAAAGGCATCCTGCCCGTAGAGGCGGATAGCGCCCGTATTCTTCGCCGGCGCCGTTGCCGCTTCGATGTAATTCACCATGGTTAGCCTTCAGCAGAAATCTTTATACTGGTATTTAATGCAGCTATGCCGGGTTCGTCTATCGGGATCAACCCGGCAGGCGCGATTTCCGTTGGCGAGACCCTGCATTTCAGCGCATAGACTTCGACGCCACGCCCCAAAGCGCGATCGAAGGCCCGGGCGTAGACCGGATCGAGATCGCCGCAAATGCGGAAGCGATCGCAATCATCGCGCTGGATCACGAACAGCATGACGGCGCGGTACCCGGCCTCGGCCATATCGCCCAGTTCTTCCAGATGCTTGGCGCCGCGCGCCGTCGCCGTGTCGGGAAATTCGGCAAGGCCCGGTTGCCGCATGAAATGGACGTTTTTGACCTCGACGTAGGTTGATGTCCGCAATGGGTCGGTCAAGAGCAGGTCGATGCGGGAACTGCGGCCGTAATTCTGCTCGCGTTTGACCGTCGTGTAATCGCCGAGATCCGAAACCTGCCCGAGAGCGATCGCCTCTGCCGCAATGCGGTTCGGCATGGCGGTGTTGACGCCGACCGTCGTTCCGTCGGCCTCGATCAGCTCGAAGACATGGCGGTATTTTCGCTTCGCCCCCTCATGCTCGGAGAGCCAGATGCGCGAGCCCGGCGCCGTCAGGCCGAGCATCGATCCGGTATTCGGGCAGGAACCGGTGATCAACGTTCCGTCCTCCAGCTCGGCATCGAAGAGGAAGCGCTTGTAGCGCGAAATCAGGCGGGCAGGGACGAGAGGTGAATGGAAGAGCATGGTCTTGCTATCGTCTATGCCCGTTCCATGACGAAGCTGCCAGGTGCCTGTTCCAGCGCGTTGAGAGCCTTGCCGCCGGGTTGGCGTGCTGCCGTCATGCGATGATCCTGCGCGAGAATCCATGAGTGCCAATGCGGCCACCAGGAGCCCGGCGTTTCATTCGCCTCAGTCAGCCAGTTTTCATAGTTGCCGCTCATCGAGCCGCCCGACCAAAACTGGTATTTGTGTTTGTCTGGCGGATTGACGACGCCGGCGATATGGCCGGAGCCCGTCACGACGAATTCCACCGGGCCGCCGAAATATTGGCTGCCGACGAAGACGGACTTGGCCGGCGCAATGTGATCCTCGCGCGTTGCCAGATTGTAGACGGGAATGCGCACGTCCTTCAGCGACAGCGTCTTGCCGTCGAGCACCATCTTGCCCTGGCTGAGCGCATTGTTGAGGTAGCAGTTGCGCAGATAGAAGGAATGGTTGGCCGCCGCCATGCGGGTGGAATCGGCGTTCCAGAACAGGAGGTCGAAGGGCAGAGGGTCCTGGCCCTTCAGATAGTTGTTGACGAAATAGGGCCAGATCAGTTCGGAGGCGCGCAGCATGTTGAAGGCCGTCGCCATCTTCGAGCCTTCGAGATAGCCAAGCACATTCATCTGCTCCTCGAGCGCCGCGATTTGCTCCTCGTCGACGAAAACCTTCAGGTCGCCCGCGAAGGTGAAATCGACCTGCGTCGTCAGGAAGGTCACCGTGCGGATGCGCTTGTTCTTTTCCTTGGCGTGAAGCGCCAGAGTGGCGGCGAGCAGCGTGCCGCCGACGCAATAGCCGACAGCATTGACCTCCCGCTCTCCGGTTGCCTTCTCGACCGTCTCCAGCGCGAAGTCGATGCCTTCGCGCGCATAGGACGTCCAGTCCTTTGCCGCATGCCGCTGATCGGGGTTCACCCAGGAGATGACGAAGACGGTGTGACCCTGCTCCACGCACCATTTAATGAAGGATTTCTGCGGGTTGAGATCGAGAATGTAGAATTTGTTGATCCAGGGCGGGCAGATCAGCAGCGGTCGCTTCAGCACCTTGTCCGTCGCCGGCTCATACTGGATCACCTGGCATACATCGCTTTGCGCGATCACTTTGCCGGGGGTCAGGGCCATATCGCGGCCGACAGCGAATTTCGTCATATCGGTCTGCCGCAGCCGCAGTTCACCGTGACCGAAGCTGATATCTTCGGCGAGCATCTTCATGCCGCGCACCAGGTTCTCGGCATTGGAAGCAATGGTTTCGCGATAGACCTGCGGGTTCGTTGCGACAAAGTTGGTCGGCGAAAAGGCGGCCGTGATCTGCTTCGTATAGAAAGCCGCCTTGTGACGGGTATGCTCGTCCAGCCCTTCGGCTTCGCCGACCAGTTTTTCCGCCCAATTCGACGTCAGAAGATAGGTCTGTTTCAGGAAGTCGAAGAAAGGGTTCTTCTGCCAGTCTTCGTCGGCGAAGCGCCTATCCTTGACCGGCTCAGCCTCTGCCTCGGCCGACGAATCGCCGCTGAGGCGCTGCATGGTTTTCGTCCAGAGACCGAAATAGCCGGAGAGGAGGTGGGTCTGCGCCTCCAGCGTCCGGCGGGGATCGGAGAGCCAGTATTCGCCGACCTTGGAGAGCGTCTTGACCATGTCGGTGAAGGGATCGGCGACCGTATCAACTTTTTCGCCGCGCTCGCGAGGCGCAAGCCATGCGGAGGCGGCCTTGCCGAGATTCTCCAGCGCACGGGCAAAGTTGACGGCCATCGCCTCGGGGTCCCTGACGATGTAAGGCTCGACTGACTTTGAATCAAAGCCTGGAAAGCCGCCATTACCTTCGTTGTTGTCCCGCTTGCTGTCGGTCACGCATCATCCTCCCGGCGGCAGCTCATGTCTTGTTTTCCATTTGTACATCTTGCGGGAAAAGGAATACAAGTCGAATGAAACGCAACCCTGCTCTTGCTTTGCTGCTGCGACAAATTTAACAGTCGCAACCCACAGCAAGGAATTGAGCAGGAAGACAATTATGGGCAGCGGCATGGTGGCAAGACTGAACCGGTATTCCGTACTCTGCGGTGCAATGTGCGGGATTCTCGCATTGACGCTTGCGGGTTGCTCGACGCCTGAGGAAAAGGCGGCCTTCGCCAAGCGCAAGCAGCCGCCTCAAGCCGTGATCGTAAAGCCCGCCAAGGGCAGCCAGGTCGAAGAAACCAGCACGCAGCAGCACTACAAGGACGGCTATCCTTCCTTCAACGCACCGCCGACGGCTGCAAACGTCCAGATCAACGATCAGCAGGCCGGAGACCTCGTCAAGCAGCTGACGGCGCTCGGATCGCAGCGCAAGGCCGGCACGATCTCGGAGGCCGAGTACCAGAAGCGCGTCGCCGAGATGCGCAAGCTCGCCGCCGAGCATGGCCCGGACACGCTGCAGGAAATTCAGAAAGAGAGCAGCGCTCAGCCGAGCCAGACGCAGAATTAACCTTGCGTTTCAGGCAATTTCGACGCAAAGCGTTCGGATAGGCCGAATTTGGATGTGTCTTATCGGTTAAGCGCACTTTGTCCGCGCAACCGCCCAAGATTCACCTTATCTTTCGAGTCAGCTAATTGCGGCGCCGCGATTCCAAGTTCGTATCGCGGCTCACCGGAAGATCGACGAACTTCATCGCGGTTGTGAGGGCCGCTGTCCCTGGGGAAAGAAATGGAAGAGTTTCATAAAGTCCGGCGTTTGCCGCCCTACGTTTTCGAACAGGTCAACCGTTTGAAAGCAAGCGCGCGAGCGGGCGGGGCGGACATTATCGATCTCGGCATGGGCAACCCCGACCTTCCGACCCCGAAGGCAATCGTCGACAAGCTGTGCGAAGTGGTTCAGGACCCGCGCACGCATCGCTATTCGTCGTCCAAGGGTATTCCCGGCCTTCGCCGGGCACAGGCCGCTTATTACGCTCGCCGTTTCGGCGTCAAGCTCAACCCGGATACGCAGGTGGTCGCCACCCTCGGCTCCAAGGAAGGCTTCGCCAATATGGCGCAGGCGATCACTGCGCCGGGCGATGTCATTCTCTGCCCGAACCCAACCTATCCGATCCATGCCTTCGGCTTCCTGATGGCCGGCGGCGTGATCCGCTCGATACCGGTCGAGCCCGATGACAGCTTCTTCCCGCCGCTGGAGCGGGCCGTGCGCCATTCGATCCCGAAGCCGCTGGCGCTCATCCTGAACTATCCGTCGAACCCGACGGCCTATGTGGCGACGCTCGATTTCTACAAGGAAGTCGTCGCGTTTGCGAAGAAGCACGACATCATCGTGTTGTCGGATCTGGCCTATTCGGAAATCTACTTCGATGACGCGCCGCCGCCATCCGTTCTGGAAGTTCCGGGTGCTATCGACGTCACGGTCGAGTTCACCTCGATGTCGAAGACCTTCTCGATGCCCGGCTGGCGCATGGGCTTCGCCGTCGGCAACGAGCGGCTGATCGCGGCGCTGACGCGCGTCAAGTCCTATCTCGATTACGGCGCCTTCACGCCGATCCAGGTAGCGGCGACCCATGCGCTCAACGGTGACGGTTCCGACATCGCCGAAGTGCGCAGCATCTACAAGCGGCGCCGCGACGTTCTGGTCGACAGCTTCGGCAAGGCAGGCTTCGACGTGCCGCCGCCGGCGGCAACGATGTTTGCCTGGGCGAAGATCCCGGAGAAGTTCCGTCATCTCGGCTCGCTGGAATTCTCCAAGCTGCTGGTCGAGAAGGCCGACATTGCGGTTGCTCCGGGCATCGGCTTCGGCGAGCAGGGCGACGATTATGTCCGCATCGCACTCGTTGAGAACGAGCATCGCATCCGGCAGGCGGCGCGCAATCTGAAGCGCTTCCTCTCGACTGCCGACGAGACGATGCACAATGTCATTTCGTTGAACGCTCATCGTTAATATCGCGCGGCAGCCGTTCTCGCGGCTGCCGTTCCCAATACTGATCAGGAATTTTCTATGGCAGATGCCCTCAAAATCGGCATTGCGGGCTTGGGCACCGTTGGTGCCTCGCTCGTCCGCATCATCCAGAGCCGCGCTAACGAGCTTGCCGTTACCTGCGGTCGTCCCGTCAAGATCGTCGCCGTCACCGCGCGCGATCGCACACGGGATCGTGGCATCGATTTGACAGGCATCGAATGGTTCGGCGGCCCGGTTGATCTCGCGCAGAAGGCCGATATCGATGTGTTCGTCGAGCTGATCGGCGGTTCCGAGGGTGCTGCCAATGCCGCCGTGCGCGCCGCTCTGGCGCGTGGCCTGCATGTCGTCACCGCCAACAAGGCGCTGCTTGCCTATCACGGTGTCGAGCTTGCGCAGATCGCCGAAGAGAAGGGCGCCTTGCTCAACTTCGAAGCGGCTGTTGCCGGCGGCATTCCGGTCATCAAGGCCCTGCGCGAATCCCTGACGGGCAATACGATTTCGCGTATCTACGGCATCATGAACGGCACCTGCAACTACATCCTGACCCGGATGGAGAAGGAAGGCCTGTCATTCGCCGATTGCTTGAAGGAAGCGCAGCGCCTCGGCTACGCCGAAGCCGATCCGGCTTTCGACATCGAAGGCAATGATACGGCCCACAAGCTCGCCATCCTGACGACACTTGCCTTTGGCAATCGCATCGCGGCCGACGACATCTATCTCGAGGGCATCACCAACGTCTCCATCGAGGATATCCGCGCCGCCGCCGATCTCGGCTATCGTATCAAGCTGCTCGGCGTCGCCCAGCGCACCGAGAGCGGCATCGAACAGCGCGTGCATCCGACCATGGTGCCGCTCGATTCGGTCATCGCCCAGGTCGATGGCGTCACTAATGCGGTCGCTATCGAATCCGATATCCTCGGCGAACTGCTGATGGTCGGCCCCGGTGCCGGCGGCAATGCGACGGCCTCCTCCGTGCTCGGCGACATCGCCGATATCGCCAAGAGCCGTCCGGGCGAACAGCGCGTGCCTGTGCTCGGTCATCCGGCCAAGGCGCTCGAGCCTTACCGCAAGGCGCAGATGCAGAGCCATGAAGGCGGCTATTTCATCCGCCTGACCGTTTTCGACCGCACGGGCGTTTTTGCAAGCGTCGCGACCCGCATGGCTGAAAACCACATCTCGCTTGAATCGATCGTCCAGCGCTCGAAGCAGCATCTTTCGCCCTCCGATCACCAGACGATCATCCTCGTCACTCATGCGACGACGGAGGATTCGGTGCGCAAGGCGGTTGCTTCCATCAAGAACGAGGGTTACCTCGTCGGCGAACCGCAGGTCATCCGTATCGAGCGGCCGAAAGAATAGGCTGATAGCGGCGGCGTATCTTACAGATAGGCCGCCCTCAAATTCCGGGAGAGATGGTGGAAGAACCGGTCGATCCAGTTCAGCGGGCATTTTTGGGTGTCGAGCGCTCGGTGTCCGGCAATCGCTGGGTTTCCCGGCTCGATCAGGCCGGTCAGAACAGGGCGCTCGCCATTGCGCAGACGCATGGCTTGCCGGAGCTGATCGCCCGCGTGCTTGCCGGCCGCGGCGTCGGACAGGACGAAGCCATGGCCTTCCTCGATCCGACCATCCGCGGCCTGATGCCGGACCCGCATCTGCTGACCGATTGCGAAAAGGCGGCAAAGCGTCTCCTCCAGGCGATCAAGAAGGGTGAGACAGTCGCGATCTTCGGCGATTACGATGTCGACGGCGCCGCCTCATCGGCGCTGCTCTATCGCTTCCTGACGCATTTCGGCGTTGCCGCCAGCATCTATATTCCCGACAGAATCTTCGAAGGCTACGGCCCCAATCCCACCGCCATCGGCCAGCTTATCGACAATGGCGCGACGCTGATCGTGACGGTCGATTGCGGCTCCACCAGCTTCGAATCGCTTGAGGTGGCGAAGACGCGGGGTATCGATGTCGTCGTCATCGATCACCATCAGGTGGCGCACGAGCTGCCGCCATGCCATGCCCTGGTGAATCCGAACCGCGAGGATGATCTGTCGGGGCAGGGGCATCTCTGTGCCGCCGGCGTCGTCTTCATGGTATTGGTCGCGGCCTTGCGGCTGCTGCGCGAGGCGGGCGATTCCCGCGTGCGTTCGATCGATCTGCTTGCCCTGCTCGACATCGTCGCGCTGGCGACCGTTTGCGATGTCGTGCCGCTGAAGGGCCTCAACCGCGCCTATGTCGTCAAGGGGCTGATTGCCGCCCGCCATCAGGGCAATCCCGGCCTTGCCGCTCTGTTCCGCAAGGCGGGGCTCGCCGGCCCCGTTACGCCCTACCATTTCGGCTTCCTCATTGGTCCGCGCATCAATGCCGGCGGCCGTATCGGCGATGCCGCGCTCGGCGCGCGCTTGCTGACGCTGGAGGATACCGGCGAGGCCGAGACCATCGCCGCCAAGCTCGACGAGCTCAACCGCGAACGCCAAGCCATGGAGGCCGCCATGCTACAGGAGGCCGAAGGCGAGGCGCTGGCGGAATATGGCAATGGCGACGGCGCCTCCGTCATCATCACGGCGCGGGAGAACTGGCATCCCGGCATCGTCGGTCTGATCGCCTCGCGCCTCAAGGACAAGTTTCGCCGGCCGGCCTTCGCCATTGCCTTCGATCCGACGGGTAAGGGCACCGGCTCCGGCCGCTCCATCAATGGTTTCGACATGGGCCGCATGGTGCGTGCGGCCGTCGATGCCGGTCTACTGGTCAAGGGCGGCGGCCATGCCATGGCAGCCGGGCTGACGGTGGAGCGAGGTAATCTCGGCAAGCTGCGCGCCTTCTTCACGGAAAAGGCGGAGAAGCAGGTTGCCGGCCTGGTGGCGAGTGAAACTCTGAAGATCGACGGCGCGCTCGGCGCAAGCGGCGCGACCGTGGAGCTCATCGACAGGCTTGAGACGGCCGGTCCCTATGGTTCGGGCCATCCGCAGCCCGTCTTTGCGCTTCCGAGCCACAGGCTGCGCGATTCCCGCCTCGTCGGCCAGTCGCATATCAAGATCACGCTGGAGGCGATGGACGGCGGCCGCGTGGATGGCATCGCCTTCCGCGCGGCGGAAACGCCGCTGGGCGAGCTGCTGATGTCGTCTCGTGGCGCGCAGATCCATGTCGCCGGGACGCTCGGTGCCGACCATTGGCAGGGAAGCCGCCGCGTGCAGCTGCGCGTCACGGACGCGGCCAAGGCTCCGTAAGAGAAATCACTCACGTCGCCGCTTTAGGAAGCAAAATCAACGATTTCGAGGAGAAGAACAGTGGCACGCCCTAGGGGAGTCGAACCCCTCTTTACAGAATGAAAATCTGTCGTCCTAACCGATAGACGAAGGGCGCGTGCTGTGGCGCCCTTATAGTCAGCACCTTTTGTTCCCGCAAGCGGAAAATCGAGAAAAATCCCAGAAAAATCCATGACTAGAGGCAGATTTTTCGAGGCGCCTGTGGAAAACGTCGGGACATCGCGAGATGGTACGCCCTAGGGGAGTCGAACCCCTCTTTACAGAATGAGAATCTGTCGTCCTAACCGATAGACGAAGGGCGCAGGCGAGACCTAGATAGGAATAGCCTATTGCGTCCGCAAGCGGTAGTCCAATTGAATTGACTGTGGGGGGAACAACAACAGTGGCACGCCCTAGGGGAGTCGAACCCCTCTTTACAGAATGAAAATCTGTCGTCCTAACCGATAGACGAAGGGCGCGTGCAGCTGTTGTGTGGCGCGCTTATAGCGGGGTGATTTCATTCCTGCAAGCGGCAATTTTGCTTTTTCGTGGAAAAAATGACAGATGGGTGAAACCGCCGTCGGCCCTGAATAAGTGAGATTTAACAGGCTCTTGCCGGCGACATTGAAGAATCCCTGGAAACGCGGGCTCTTTACTGGCCGTTCGCGCCTTGTACAGGCTGCACCAGCAGCTTGCCGTTCTGGGGCTGGTTCTTCGCGGCTATGAACTGTGCCAGGGCGGCCGCTTGTCTGCCATTCAGTTCATGGACATTCGGGTTCGGTGTTGCCGCAACGCCTGAGGATGTCACCTGCGCAACGGGCTGCGGCGAAGCGGCAGCCGGCGAGGTAGCATGGCGGATGACGGGCGGCGGCAGCATATCGGCCGACGTGCGGCCGTTCGGCACGGCGGCGGCGCCCATCGTCTGCGGTGCTGCGGTCTGCATGGCAGCCGGCGGTGTGCTGTAGACGCTGCGCATCATTGGCGTGATGGCCTGGCCGCCGTCAGGCTGGGTGTTGGCGAGCGTCCCGTCCGGATTGACGGCGATCGGCGGCGGTGCGGAATAGATACTGCTTCTATTCGCATTGACGCCGGTCGGCTGCGTGACCAGGCCGGCAATGCCGGTTTGCCCGTCTGCAGGCGCAGCGGCCGCAGGGGCCTGATAGAACGCTTGATTCTGCTGGGCGACGATCTGCTGGCGCGTGCCGTTGACGCTATGCACCAGCGGGTCGCGATAGGCGATATCGCCCTTGCGTCGCCGGGCATCGGCCTTGTTGTTCATGTCGTCCGCGAGCTGCTCGGCCGCCGTCGGCTGGGCCGCGGGCGTGACTTCCGATGTCTCCGTCGGCTTTTTGGCGGTGGTTGCGCAACCCGCAATCATCACAAATGAAGCAATGACGGCAATTGTGCTTGCTAGCTTCTTCCGGCCGTATAAAATCCGTTGATCGCACATAGGACGTCCCCTGCAAAAAGGTTTGCATCGGAACGGCCTCCTGCGAGGGACGACGATATCGCACGCGCCGACTGGGAACGGTGACCGCGCGACATCCGATGCATGATGCTTCGAGTCGTCCAAGCATGCCGGAGGATGGGCATGGGCGGCAAGCGCGAAACGGATGGCTCCGCGCGTGCCGTAAGCCTCGCGAAAGCTAGCGTCTTACCAGGAGCCGGTATTGGGCATGGAGGCCCAGGGCTCGGCGGAGGGAAGATTGGCGCCCTTCTGCAGGATCTCGATGGAAATGCCGTCCGGAGAACGCACGAAAGCCATGTGGCCGTCGCGCGGCGGGCGGTTGATCGTGATACCGTTGTCCATCAGCTTCTGGCAGGTCGCGTAGATGTCGTCGACCTCATAGGCAAGGTGGCCGAAATTGCGTCCGCCGCTATAGTCTTCCGGGTCCCAGTTGTAGGTCAGTTCCAGGCTGGGGGCACCGTTGCTGCGGGACGATTCGGCATCCTCGCTGGCTGCAAGGAAAACGAGCGTATAACGACCTTTCTCGTTTTCGTAGCGGCGGGTTTCGAGAAGCCCGAACAAGGTGCTATAAAAATGCAACGAGGCGTCGAGATCGGTGACGCGAACCATCGTATGGAGATAACGCATTCTATTTCCTCTCTTAATGTTGGGCCGGGCGGATCTTCGATCGAAGCACCAGCTTCGCGCAAGTCATTGGAGCAATAATCTTAGGGTGGGAATAAACGAAAACTAGGACTTGCGCTTTTCCGTTACCAAGATGTTAATCTTGATATCAGGGAATCAGTTAACCGTAACAGTGTGACGCGTAATCGAGGGCTGGCTAAGATGGGTGACAGAATTTCATCGAAGGGAGTTGACGACTTCGAGGAGATGTCGGGCGATACCGTCGAGCTCATCGAAATCTCAGGCGTCGTCAAGTGGTTCGATGTCGCCAAGGGGTTCGGTTTTATCGTGCCTGATAACGGCATGCAGGATGTCTTGCTGCATGTGACGTGCCTGCGCCGCGACGGATATCAGACGATTCTCGAAGGAACCCGCATCGTTGCGCTGATCCAGCGCCGGGAGCGGGGCTTCCAGGCTTTCAAGATCCTCTCCATGGATCAATCGACCGCAGTGCATCCCTCGCAGATGCCGCCAGTGCGCACGCATGTGCAGGTGACGGCGACGAGCGGTCTGGAACGCGCTCTGGTGAAGTGGTTCAACCGCACCAAGGGCTTCGGCTTCCTGACGCGCGGCGAAGGCACGGAGGATATCTTCGTACACATGGAAACGCTGCGTCGCTTCGGCCTTGCCGAGTTGCGGCCGGGGCAGGTGGTGCTTGTCCGCTTCGGGCCGGGCGAAAAGGGCCTGATGGCGGCGGAAATCCATCCGGATGCGCCAAGCCCGGTTACGCGGCCGCACTGACATGAAGAGAGACATGTTTCTCGGAGTTTTGAAAAGCGCCATCTTGGCGCTTTTTCTCGTTGGGGCTATCGCGCCAGCGTCTTTCGCGGCGCAGACCGCAGGACAGCAGTCGATGGCCTTCGATTCGGAACCGCTCTCGATCGCATCGCCCAAGGGCCAGGTTCATAAGTTCACCGTGGAATTGGCGCTGACGGCGCCGCAGCTTGAATTCGGCCTGATGTATCGCGACAAGATGCCGGCCGATCACGGCATGCTGTTCGATTTCGGCACACCGCGGCCTGTCATGATGTGGATGAAGAATACCAAGCTGTCGCTCGACATGCTGTTTCTGGATCAAAAGGGCGTCGTCACCCATATCCAGGAAAATGCCGTGCCCTTTTCGGAGGCGATCATCGGCTCTGGCGGCCCGGTTGCCTATGTCATCGAGCTGAACGGCGGAGTGGTCAGGAAACTCGGCCTTGCCGTCGGCGACAAGGTGACGAGCGCGACCATTTCGGCAAAGCTCGACAAGTAGATTTTCATCGGGGAAGATTTGCCCGGCAAGATTTTACCTGTTGCAGCGGGCAGGTGAACCGTGTATCTCCCCACTCGTTCCGCAGGGCCACACGCCCGGCGGTTCGGAAATCAGGACATGATCCTTTATGTGATCATCCTGAGACGGTACGGAGTGTAGCGCAGTCTGGTAGCGCATCTGGTTTGGGACCAGAGGGTCGGGAGTTCGAATCTCTCCACTCCGACCATTAACTGAATTCATCCCGAAGTTTGAGACCTGCGAACGGCGGCAATTGCAATTCTGCGCTGCCAATCGTTTCCTGGTGTCTGATAGCTTTGGCGGCTTTGGTTTGACGGCCGTCAATCGTTGTTAGGCACCGAAGGTGGCTGCCGCGTGAGTATCCAATAGTCTCGACCCGTCACCCTTTCGAAGCAACGAATTTCGTCGCCGAAGCCGAGACGTCGATAGAAGGGTAGGCTCAGGGGATTGAAGGTCTCCAGGAAGCAAGTCGCGCCGTGGCGATCGGCCCGGTTCACCGTCAGTTCGATCAGGCGTTGCGCCAGTCTCTGCCCTTGCGCCGCCGGCCGCACGCCCAGTATCGATAGATACCAGGCATCGGCAAGGTGAGGGGGCACTTTTGTCGCCATGGATTCGGAGATCCGCAGATAGGCGTCGAAGCCCGCACGTCCCAGCAGCGCCGCCAACGCTTGTTTGCGAGCGGCAATATATCGTGCCGCATCCTCGTCGGTCGCTTCATTGGTATGCCATATGGCCGCACCGTCAGTGCCCGCATACTGGACTTCGCCAATTCCCCGCGCTTCGGCAATGGCGAGATCAAAATACTGGGCCAGAACTGTTTGCCTCTTCCTTTCATCCCCATCCGATTCGACCGTCATGGCGCGATAGAACGGATCATCAACAAGTGCTTCCGCAAGGGAGGTGCTTACGGGTGAAATCTGGGTCACAAACAACTCCGGCAACGGAGGGAGGGCACGGCGTGACGTGGCATTGCCGGTTTGGGCGTCGCCTGTGATGCGCCTGCGGGAGCGCCCCGATTTATCTTGGGACGTAGGCGCTGCCAGGCCCTGTGCAAAATGAAGTCGAGGCGAAAGCGCGATGAGCCTCGTGCAGATCACTTGCTAAAGGGAGGTGCCCTTTCGAGAATCAGTGGATGAACTGCAGGGCCATGAGACCCAGTGTCGCCAAAGCGGAGGACACCGTCAAAACAATCAGTACCGAAGTCGACATCATATCGCTCCCCCAAAGTCTCACTGCAAACGAGGGGTGTTGCTTACAGGAATGGAAGCGGGCTGTCGCGTGACACCAGGCGTGACACGGTAATCATGCGCTGCTTGCCCGCCTTGAACGGCTGCGTTGCAAGCGGAATGTCCAGGAATGGTTCGAGTTTGCCGTCTCCCTGCCGCTTGGCGCGGCGTATGGCAGGCGTGAGCATGTCGTGTCACCGTTCTTTCATGGCTTGCTCCGCTCGGAGAAGTCATGCGGATTTCGGCTGCTTTTTGCTTGAAAACAAAGGGATTCACAGCTAAGCAAAAATCGAGATGCCATCGGTCTGAAAAGGCCGCAGCAAGACAAATGAAGCACAAAGGCGGGTCGCTCCCGCTTTATTCGGAGGCGCTGCAGCAATGCCTGCCAAGATTTATCGTCCCGCAAAGACCGCCATGCAGTCCGGCAAGGCCAAGACCCATCTCTGGGTTTTGGAGTTCGATCAGGAAACGCCGCGCAAGATCGATCCGATCATGGGCTATACGTCGTCGGGCGATACGCGCCAGCAGCTGAAGTTGACGTTCGACACGCAGGAGCAGGCGGAAGACTACGCCAAGCGCGAAGGCATCGACTATCGCGTCATTCCGCCAAAGGACCCCATCCGGCAGGTCGTATCCTATACCGACAACTTCCGCTTCAACCGCATCCAGCCCTGGACTCACTGAAGCCAAGCACTTATTGAACGCCGCCCATTGAGTTTGCTGGCGGTTTCAGGCATGTGTTGCCCGCCGCGCGCAAGATGCGGCAAGGCTTCACGGCCCCTTAGCTCAGCTGGATAGAGCACTTGCCTTCTAAGCATGTGGTCACAGGTTCGAATCCTGTAGGGGTCGCCATTTCTCCGATAAGATTTTGCGTGCGGCGGCTTGGCTTGCCGCTATCCAAGTGCCATCGGCGCTATGCCGCCGTTCAGTTCGCCACCCCCGGCCAGCCGCCGGGCGCTTTTGGCCTCGTGGCATCGACCGCCATCTGGATGAGGTCGTAACCGTACATCACCCCGGCCAGCTTGATGACGATGATGGCGACGCTCAAGAGCGCAAGCCCACCGATGATTCTGTCGCTTTTTTTCACGGCGCGCTTCCCCTGACGTCTCGTGAATCCCGCGTCATTCGCGGCGTTGACCAGTATATCGCGTTTTGCGGGAAGTGCTACGGGGCTTGTTCACGTCGCCAGCCGTCCGGCCGCGACGAGCAGGAGGCAGCCCGCAGTGCCTTCGATCCATCTGCGCCGGCGATCGCTGAAGGGGCCGCGGGAGCCGACGGCCGCGATGACGAGGCTCAGCAAGGCATAGACGGCGGCGCACAGGCCGATGAAGACCGCCGACAGCAGGCAGGCCTGCTGGGCGATGCTGCCATCATGGCTTATGAACTGCGGCAGGATGGCAAAATAGATCATCATGCCTTTGGGATTGAGGGCGGCCGTCAGAAAGCCGCGGCGAAACCTGTTGGTCGCAGCCTTTGAAGATAACGGCGTCACCCCGTCGCTTTTCATGGAGGATGCAATGAGCCGGAAGGCGAGGTAGCTCAGATAGGCGATGCCGAGCCATCTCAGCGCTGCAAACAGCAGCGGCGAGGCGGCTATGATGGCGGCCACGCCAAGCGCTGCCAGCGCCGAATGCACGATGTAGCCGACGCAGATGCCTGCGGTCGAACGCAACCCGGCAGTAACGCCCCCAGACATCGCCTGCGATGCCACGAATAGCATGTCCGGCCCCGGCGTACAGATGAGCGGCAGCACGGTGGCTGCAAAGAAAAGGAGATTGGCGTTTTCCATGAATGGAAGCCTAATGGCTCATCAGCGCAATCGGCTTGCGAAGATGCCAATTTCTGTCAGCTTATTGGCATCGGATTTCAAGAATTTGAACATATGGACGGGAGATGCCAATGCGGCTGGATGAGATCGACAGACGCATCCTGCGCGCGCTGCAACGCGACGGGCGGATTCAGAATGTGGAGCTGGCAAGAGAGGTCGGGCTTTCGCCATCGCCCTGCTTGCGGCGCGTCAAGCTTCTTGAGGACGCGGGCATTATCGATCGCTACGTGGCTGTGGTAGATCCGGTCAAGGCGGGCCTGCCGCTTTCGATGTTTGCCCGCGTCTGGCTGACGGCGCAGGATGCGGAGACGATCGACCGCTTCATCGCTGCCATGAAGAAGCTGCCGCAGGTGATGGAATGCTACATCATGCTCGGCGAGAGCGACGCATTGCTGCGCGTCGCCGTCTCCGATCTCGATGATTACAGGCGGTTCCAGTCGACGCATCTGACGAAGGTCAACGGCATCCAGAACGTCAAGACCGACGTGCCGAGCGAGATCGTCAAGCAGACATATGCGCTGCCTTTGCGGTAAACGGCCGCGTTTCGTCGAGCGCCGTCCATGAAGGACAATCATCTAAAAACCCGCCGGCTGCGCTGCAGCGGCGGGTTCGTTTCATTCGATCTCTGCCGGATCAGTGCAGGATCTGGCTGAGGAAGAGCTTGGTGCGCTCATGCTGCGGATTGTCGAAGAATTCCTTCGGCGAATTCTGTTCGACGATCTGGCCCTGGTCCATGAAGATGACGCGGTTGGCAACCTGACGGGCGAAGCCCATTTCGTGGGTCACGCACAGCATCGTCATGCCCTCTTCGGCAAGACCGACCATGGTGTCGAGCACTTCCTTGATCATTTCCGGATCGAGCGCCGAGGTCGGCTCGTCGAACAGCATGATCTTCGGGTTCATGCAGAGCGAGCGGGCGATCGCCACGCGCTGCTGCTGACCGCCGGAAAGCTGGCCGGGATATTTCTTCGCCTGTTCCGGGATCTTGACGCGGGTGAGGAAGTGCATGGCGATTTCTTCCGCCTGCTTCTTCGGCATCTTGCGCACCCAGATCGGCGCCAGGGTGCAGTTTTCCAGAATGGTCAGGTGCGGGAAGAGATTGAAGTGCTGGAACACCATGCCGACTTCGCGGCGCACTTCATCGATCTTCTTCAGATCGTTGGTGAGCTCGACGCCATCGACGATGATCTGGCCCTTCTGGTGCTCTTCCAGGCGGTTGACGCAGCGGATCATCGTCGACTTGCCCGAGCCGGAAGGGCCCGCAATGACGATGCGCTCGCCGCGCATGACCTTCAGATTGATATCGCGCAGCACGTGGAAATCGCCGTACCACTTGTTCATGTTGATCATGTCTACCGCGACCTCGGTCTCGGAGATGGTCATTTTTTTCGATTGGGCTTCAGCCATTTATATTTCCCTCAATTTTATCGCTTGTGGCCGGTGTCGAGATGGCGTTCCACAAAGCCTGAATAGCGCGACATGCCGAAGCAGAACAGCCAAAAAACGAATCCTGCAAATACCAAACCCGTGATTGGGGTTACAGCGCTCGCCCAATTGGCATCAGAGAAGTTCTGGCGGACGATGCCGAGCAGATCGAACATGCCGATGATCGCCACGAGCGACGTGTCCTTGAACATGCCGATATAGGTGTTGACGATGCCGGGGATGACCAGCTTGATCGCCTGCGGCAGAATGATCAGTCGCATCTTCTGCCAGTAGCCGAGGCCGAGCGAGTCGGCGCCCTCGAACTGACCCTTCGGTATGGCCTGCAGGCCGCCGCGAATGACTTCGGCCATATAGGCCGAAGTGAAGATCGCAACGCCGACGACGGCGCGCAACAGCTTATCCACCGTCCAGCCCTGCGGCATGAACAACGGCAGCATGTAGCTTGCCATGAACAGCACCGTGATCAGCGGAACGCCGCGGATGATCTCGATGAACGCCACGCAGAGCATGCGGACCACTGGCATCTTGGAGCGGCGGCCGAGTGCAAGCACGATGCCGAACGGGAAGGAGACTGCGATCGCAACGAAAGCGATCACCAGTGTCACGAGCAGGCCGCCCCATCTTTCCGTTTCGACGGTCTCAAGGCCAAAGCCCCCGTGGAGTAGGAAGAACGAAACAACCGGCAGCACGAAGAACGCCAGGATAGCGTTCAATCCCTTCCTGGGAACGGATGGTATCAGCAGCGGCGCGAAGCTGACGATCATCAGGATGCAGACGAGTATGGGGCGCCAGCGCTCGTCCGGCGGATAGAGGCCAAACATGAAGATGGCGAATTTCGCGCGGATGAAGGCCCAGCAGGCAGCGTTCCAGCCGTCCGGCTGCGTTCCGCCCTGAACCGTGGTGGCGCAGAAGGTGCGGTCGGTTCCGCTCCAGACTGCATTTATGAACAGCCAGTCGACCAAGTGCGGGATCGCCCAGGCAAGGAGGGTGATCGCAAGCACGGTCAGGACGATGTCCTTCGGCGTGGCAAACAGGTTCTTTTTCAACCAGTGCCATGCGCCTTTTTCGCTGGCGGGAGCCGGCTGTGCCACAAGAAGCGTCTTGCTGACGAAGTTTTGATCTACGCCCGACATCTTATCTCTCCACCAGAGCCATCTTGGCGTTGAACCAGTTCATGAACAGCGACGTTACGATGCTCAAAACGAGATAGATGATCATCCAGATGATGACGACTTCAACGGCTCTTCCGGACTGGTTGAGAATGACGCCGCCGACGGCGACGACATCGGCGTAACCGATGGCGATCGCGAGCGAGGAGTTCTTGATGAGATTAAGGTATTGGCTCGTCAGCGGTGGAATGATGATGCGCATGGCCTGTGGGATGACCACCAGCCTGTTGATGGCTGAAGCGCGAAGGCCGAGTGCACCGGCGGCTTCCGACTGACCTTTTGCCACGCCGCGAATGCCGGCGCGCACGATCTCGGCGATATAGGTCGCCGTGTAAAGTGACAAGGCCAGAAGGAGAGCGAGGAACTCCGGTCCGATGACTGTCCCGCCCGTCAGGTTGAATTTGCCCGCAACCGGATAGTCGAAGGAGAGCGGCATGCCCATGACCAGGAAGACCAGTAGCGGCAGCCCGACCAATATGCCGATCGACACCCAGATCGTATGAAATTGCTGGCCGGTTGCCGCCTGTCGCTTGTGCGCCCAGCGCGCCACAAGGAACACGACGGCGATGGCGATGAGGAAAGCAATGCCGACGGCCCACATGCCCTGGCCGAAGATCGGGCTGGGGAAGGCGAGGCCGCGATTGCTGAGATAGCTGGAGAAGGGCAGATGCACGGCATCGCGCGCCTGCGGCAACAGCACGAGAACGCCGCTGTACCAGAAGAAGATCACGAGCAGAGGCGGGATATTGCGGAACAGTTCGACATAGGCCTGAGAAAGCTTCGCGATCAGCCAGTTGTTTGAAAGCCTGCCTATGCCGACGACGAAGCCGACGATCGTCGCAGCAACGATGCCCACAGCCGATATGAGCAGCGTGTTGAGCAGGCCGACGAGGAGCGCGGTGGCATTGGTGGAATCGCTGGAATAGGGGATGAGTGCCTGTCCCAGGTTGAAGCCGGCGCGGCCTTCGAGGAAGGTGAAGCCGAATGAGCGGTTCAACGCGCGCAGATTGTCCATCGTATTGGTGACGATGAACCAGCAGATAGCAGCCAGAATGATAATCGTAATGGCCTGGTAGAACGCACCCCTCACTTTGGGGTCGTACAGCGCCGCCGATATGGGTGAGCGCTCGCCTTCAGGCGAATTTACAGTAATTGCCATATAGAGTTTTTCCCCAATGTGCCTGTTTCAGGCTTGTTTTCTTGAGGTGAGAAAGGCGGGTTGCCGCCTTTCTCCATAAGTTAGCCGCTAACCGCTTAGCGGACCGGAGGCGCGTACTGGATACCGCCCTTGCTCCACAGCGCGTTGAGGCCGCGGGCGATCTTCAGCGGGCTGCCGGCACCGATGTTGCGGTCGAAGACTTCGCCGTAATTGCCGACACCCTTGATGACGTTGTAGGCCCAGTCATTGGTGAGACCCAGGTCGGTGCCGATCGTGGAGCCCTGCTCGGCGCCAAGGAAGCGTTTGATATCCGGGTTTGCCGAGCCCTTCATCTCGTCGACGTTCTTCTGCGTGATGCCGAACTCTTCGGCATTGACCATCGCATACGCCGTCCAGCTGACGATGTTGAACCACTGGTCGTCACCCTGGCGAACGGCCGGGCCGAGCGGCTCCTTGGAGATGATTTCAGGCAGAACGACGTTGTCGTCTGGGTTCTTCAAGGTCAGGCGCAGAGCGTAGAGACCGGACTGGTCGGTGGTGTAGACGTCGCAACGGCCGGAATCATAGGCCGTGTTGACTTCCTCGAGCTTGTCGAAGACCACCGGATTGTACTGCAGGTTGTTGGTCTTGAAATAGTCGGCGAGGTTCAGTTCCGTCGTCGTGCCGGACTGCACGCAGATGGCGGCACCCGAAAGCTCAAGCGCGGACTTCACGTTCAGCTCCTTGCGGACCATGAAGCCCTGGCCGTCATAATAGGTGACGGGGCGAAACTTGAGGCCGAGCGCCGTGTCGCGGTTGATGGTCCAGGTGGTATTACGGGAAAGCACGTCGATTTCGCCGGACTGCAGCGCGGTGAAGCGATCCTTGGCGCTGAGAGGCGTATACTTTACCTTGGTCGCATCGCCGAATACGGCGGAAGCGACGGCCTTGCAGAAATCGATGTCGAAACCGGCCCAGTTACCGGAGGCGTCTGGCTGTGCGAAGCCGAGAAGGCCCGTATTCACGCCGCATTGAACGAAGCCCTTCGCCTTTACGTCGCTCAGCGTCGAAGCGGATGCGCCGGACGCGGTGTAAGCCAAGGCTGCGGCTCCGAAGAATACGGAGAGAGCAAACTTTTTCATTTTCCCTACCTTTGTCTATTTGTTTTATAGTTAAAGTGTATCGCCTCCGAAGCAGGTTCTTGGAGAACCATGTTCCTTCCCTTTCCCGGTGCGAGTGGCGCTATCACAGTCGTAAATGGTGTAGCGGTCAAGAGATCGCCCCGATTATTGCGGATTTATTCGGCATTTTCGCCTTACGCTGCCGAAAAATGGGCATTTGGCGTCAAAATGAGCGGCATTTTGCCAAAAATCTGCGCGAAAATGCGGTTTGCGCTGCGATTTTCGCTATTTTAGCCTTCGAATAATGTGGTCCTAA
Source organism: Rhizobium sp. NPDC090279 (assembly GCF_044769665.1). Taxonomy (NCBI): domain Bacteria; kingdom Pseudomonadati; phylum Pseudomonadota; class Alphaproteobacteria; order Hyphomicrobiales; family Rhizobiaceae; genus Rhizobium; species Rhizobium sp. NPDC090279. The sequence goes on from NZ_JBIVYI010000009.1 coordinate 152,988, forward strand.
TGAACGGATCGGGGGTTGACCGGGGAGGGCTTGGTCGCCACAAATCCAGTTTCCCGCAGCGCCAAGGGCATATCCGGACATGAAAGACAAAGACACATTCCTGCAAAACGCCGGCATCAACACGCGTTTGTCCCATATCGGCAATTCGCCATTCGACTACCACGGCTTCGTCAATCCGCCCGTGGTGCATGCCTCGACGGTGCTTTTCCCGAATGCGCGCGTGATGGAGACGCATGACCAGAAATATACCTACGGCACGCGCGGCACGCCGACGACGGATGCGCTTTGCGATGCGATCGATGCGCTGGAAGGATCGGCCGGAACGGTGCTCGTCCCCTCCGGGCTTGCGGCGGTCACCGTGCCATTCCTGGCCTACCTGTCCGCGGGCGATCATGCCTTGATCGTTGATTCGGTTTATGGTCCCACGCGCTTCTTCTGCGATACCATGCTGACCCGTCTCGGCATCGAGGTCGAATATTACGATCCTTTGGTCGGTGCCGGCATCGAACAACTGATCAAGCCGAACACAAAGCTGGTCCATACCGAGGCGCCGGGTTCCAATACCTTTGAAATGCAGGATATCCCGGCGATCTCGGCTGCAGCGCACCAGCACGGCGCGGTTGTGACCATGGACAATACCTGGGCGACGCCGCTCTATTTCAAGCCACTCGACTACGGTGTCGACGTCTCGATCCATGCGGTGACGAAATATCCGGCCGGCCACTCCGACATTTTGATGGGAACCGTTTCGGCCAATGAAGCGCATTGGAAGCAATTGCTTGATGCCCACGGCCAGCTTGGCATCTGCGGCGCGCCTGACGACGCCTATCAGGTGCTGCGCGGCCTGCGCACCATGGGCGTGCGCCTTGAGCGCCACCAGGAAAGCGCGCTTGCGGTTGCGCAGTGGCTCGAGGGCAGGGAGGAAGTCGCCCGCGTGCTGCATCCGGCATTGCCGAGCTTCCCCGGCCACGCGCTGTGGAAGCGCGACTTCAAGGGCGCCAGCGGGATCTTCTCTTTCGTTCTTGCCGTCGATGATCCCCGGAAGTTCAAGGTGAAGGCACATGCCTTCCTTGATGCCCTGCGTATTTTCGGTCTCGGCTATTCCTGGGGCGGCTTCGAAAGCCTTGCCCTGCAGGTCAATCTGAATGACCGGCGCGTGACCAAGGCGCCGACGGAGGGGCCGGTCATCCGCCTGCAGATCGGCCTGGAAGACGTCGCCGATATCAAGGCGGACATCGAGAAGGGCTTTGCCGCTGCAAAAGAGGCCTGATCAGCCGATCGCGCGATAGCCGTAGATCCAGTCCATGTCCGCCGCGAGGCTTTGCGGCGGGCGAAGCGAGAGAACGAGATCGCGCGCCAGGCGGATCGGGCCGCCGGCGTGATAGGCAAATTGATTGAAGGCGGCGCGCTGGCGCAGGCGTGCGATCCGCGGCGCCCGGTGCTTTTCGTAGAGTTCGAAAGCTTCGGCCGGCGTGCGGGCGGAAAGCAGCCCGGCAAGCTCGAAGGCATCCTCGATCGCCATGGCTGCGCCTTGCGCGGCAAACGGCATCATCGCATGCGCGGCGTCGCCGATCAGGATCGTGTCGCGGCCATTGTGCCACCGTCCCGCCTTCATCTCATAGAGCGGCCAGAAGCTTGCCTGCTCCTGGTTTTCCAGCAGGCGCAGGATCGCACTGTTCCATCCGGAAAAGCCGCGTAGCATCTGCTCGCGCTGAGCTTTGCTGCCGGCAGCGCCCCAATCACGGCTAGTGCTGCTGCCGGAGACGATGGCGACGATATTGAAGGCGGCATTTTCCCGGATGGGGTAGCAGACGAGATGGCTGGAAGAGCCGAGGAAAGCCGTGACACTTGTCTCGTTAAGAATCGCGGGTGCGGCCGCCTCGGCAATGGAGAAGCGCCAGGCAATATTGCCCGAGAAGAGAGGCGAGGGCGCGCCGGGCACCATCGCATGTGCCTTCGACCAGACACCATCGGCCCCGATAACGAGATCGAATTCTCGGCCGGCGGCTTGCTCCAGTGCCTGCTTGTCCCTGATGTCGATGTGCCGCCCGAGATGCAGTCTGCAAAGCGCATTGGAGGTTACGGCATCGAGGAGCGCATTTTGCAGGGTGGCGCGATGCGCGGCTCCATAGGGTGCGCCCCAACGCTCCCTCGCAAAATTGCCGCAGGGAATGGATGCGACGGGCCGCAGCGACGAGCCGGAGACCAGATGGACCGCTTCCGGCTCGAGCCAGACATGCCGAAGCGCCTCGAGCACGCCGAGCGTGTCGAGGATGCGGGAGGCATTAGGGGAAATCTGCAGGCCCGCGCCGACTTCGGTCAGCGCCTCTGCCTGTTCGAACACATCGGAGGCTATCCCATGTCTTGCCAGCGCCAGCGCCGCCGTCAATCCGGCTATTCCGGCGCCGATGATTGCGGCTGCTTTGATCGGCATTTCTCTATGTCCGATCGAAGGCTACGGGGTCACGCTGCCTTGAAGTGGAAGACGCAGCCGGCCGGGTTGGTCTGGTCCGCCTTCAGCGACGGATTGTAGCGGTAGAGCGTGGAGCAGTAGGAGCAGACCTTCTCGCTTTCGTCGCCGAGATCGATGAAGATGTGCGGATGATCGTAGGGAACCGAGGCGCCGGTGCACATGAATTCCTTCACGCCGATTTCGATGACGCGATGTCCGCCGTCGTTCTGGAAATGGGGAATATTATGGCCGGCCATGATGATCTCCGAATGCGTTCTGCCGTAAGCGGCATGAATGTTGCGCCAGACTTGGTAGCCCCTCTTTATAATCCTTCTTCCCGATTGTGTAGTGCGAAAGTCCGGCTTGATGCAGAGATTTTCGCAGGCGTAGGGTTCATTTGATATCGCCGATAAAATATGGTCCGGCGCCAACACGACCCAGTATGTAAAGACGAAGCCAATGAATTTGAATGCTCCTCCGATGTCCCATTTTGTCAGAGACGGCTTGAAGCTTGCCTTTTTCGATGAAGGCGATCCGAGCGGACTGCCGGTGCTGCTGATCCACGGTTTCGCCTCGACCGCGATTGCGAACTGGGTCAATCCCGGCTGGCTGAAGACGCTCGGCGAGGCGGGTTATCGCGTCATCGCCATCGACAATCGCGGCCACGGCTTGAGCGACAAGCTCTATGATGCCGATGTCTATCATCCCTGGATCATGGCCGAAGATGCCGTTGCTCTTCTCGACCATCTGGGCATATCAGAGGCGTATGTGATGGGTTATTCCATGGGCGCGCGCGTTGCTACTTTCATGGCCATCGCCCATCCCGATCGCGTCCGTTCGCTGGTGCTCGGCGGTCTCGGCATCGGCATGGTCGAGGGCGTCGGCGATTGGGACCCGATCGCCGACGCGCTGGTTGCGCCGTCGCTCGATGACGTCACGCATGCACGCGGGCGCATGTTCCGCGCCTTTGCCGAGCAGACGAAGAGCGACCGGCAGGCGCTTGCCGCCTGTATCCAGGGCTCGCGCGATCTGGCTTCGAGAGAAGACGTGGCGAAGATCGAGGCGCCGACGCTGATCGCCGTCGGCACCAAGGACGATATTGCCGGCTCCGGGCACGAACTGGCGGCACTGATGCCGAATGCCGAGGCGATCGACATCCCGAATCGCGACCACATGCTCGCCGTCGGCGACAAGATCTTCAAGACGGCCGTTCTGGAGTTCTATCAGCGCCTCGACAAGCGCTGAAATTCAGGTCACTTGCCGGTGAAATGCGGCTTTCGCCGCTCGGCGAAGGCGGCGCGGCCCTCGGCATAATCGGCGCTGTCGAAGGTTTCCGCTCCGATCACTTCCGCTTCTCGCAACAGGTCGCCATCCTGCTCGATGACGGCGCGGATCGCGAGTTTCGAGGCGTGTAGCGCGATCGGCGCATTGACGGCGATCGCATGGGCGAGGGCGGAGACTTCGCCATCGAATACATCTGCCTCGATTTCCTCCAGAAGGAAGCCGGCGGCAACCATCTTCTCGCCAGACATGGGCGCGCCGGTAAACAGCGTGACCTTCGCCATCTGCGCACCGAGCGCATTGACGATGTCCTGCACGGCATCGGCCGGATAGGCGATGCCGAGGCGAACGGCTGGCACGGCAAACCGCGCACCTCGTTCAGCGATCCGCAGATCGCAGGCCGCCGCCAACCCGAAGCCACCGCCGTAGCAAATGCCGCGGATCGCCGCGATCGTCGGCACGCGGCAGTGACGGAGAGCCTCGAAAGCCTGGCTGTTCAGCGCTTCGTAGGCGATTGCGGTCTCGGAATTCCTGCGCACTCTGTCGAATTCGCTGATATCGGCACCGGCCGAAAAATCCGCGCCAATGCCGCGCAGAACGATGACATGCGCGTGCGCTTCATCGGTCAGAATGCGTACGGCCTGCGGGATAGCGCGCCACATGGCGGCCGTCACTGCATTCTTTCTGTCGGGGTTGCCGATCGTGATCGTGCCTATCGCGTCACTGCCTGTCGCGCGAATGAGACCGCCGGCAAAATCATGCTCGAAATTCATGCGCGACCAACCCATTTGTCTTGTGTGGCATTTATTCTATATAATGCACCCCTGACAGAAAATCGGGAGACCGCCAATGGTCGCAGTAACGGATATTCGCCAGGTAGAAGGCTTGGGCGCAGTGAAGGTCATGGACCCGATCTGGGACAGCATGCGCGAGGAAGCACGCGCCGCTGCCGAGCACGACCCACTTCTTGCCGCCTTCCTCTATTCGACGATCATCAACCATCGTTCGCTGGAGGAATGCGTCATCTACCGCATCTGCGAACGCCTCGACCATCCGGACCTGCAGGCCATTCTGCTGCGGCAGACATTTGAAGAAATGCTGGCCGACTGGCCGGAATGGGGATCGATTCTGCGTGTCGATATCCAGGCCGTCTACGATCGCGATCCCGCCTGTCTGCGTTTTCTGGAGCCTGTCCTTTATTTCAAGGGCTTCCATGCACTGCAGACGCACCGTCTCGCGCATTGGCTCTATAATCGCGGCCGGCGTGATTTCGCGCTCTATCTGCAGAGCCGTTCCTCCAGTGTCTTCCAGACCGACATCAATCCGGCGGCACGCATCGGCAAGGGCATTTTCCTCGATCACGCGACCGGTCTCGTGGTGGGCGAAACGGCCGTGATCGGCGATAACGTCTCCATCCTGCATGGTGTGACGCTTGGCGGCACCGGCAAGGAGGGCAGCGACCGTCACCCGAAGATCGCCCATGGCGTCTTGATCGGCGCCGGAGCCAAGATTCTCGGCAATATCCAGATCGGCCATTGCTCGCGCATCGCCGCCGGTTCGGTCGTGCTGAAGGAAGTGCCCGCCAAGACGACGGTTGCCGGCGTTCCGGCCAAGGTGGTTGGAGAAGCAGGGTGTTCGGAACCCTCACGCTCGATGGACCAGCTGTTGGCCGAGCAATTGGTCGTGGATCAGATCATGGGCGCGGGAATCTAGGAAAATCCAGACTGACTTTCGGAGGCTTGCGCTGTCGCTGGGGACGTATGCGCGGTTCCGGTCTTTACACCGCCGCTTTTCCTATGCAAGAAGCGGCCAACCGAGATCCTCACGGAGAAGCATTGTGAAGCCTGAAGAAATCAAGAAACTCGACGCCTATTTCAAGCGCACGTTCAACCCGCAGATCGTGGTGAAGGCCCGTCCGCGCAAGAACGATTCCGCGGAAGTTTATCTCGGCGAAGAGTTTTTGGGCGTCGTCTATATCGACGACGAAGATGGCGACCGCTCCTATAATTTCTCGATGGCCATTCTGGACGTCGATCTCTAATTGCAACGATCCTGTATAGCGATCGAATATTCGGGCCGTATTTCATTGAGATACGGCCTTTTTCTTTGGCAATTGCCAATTTGATCATTCCGCTGCCGTTCTGATTTCTTGCAGCTTCTTCTCCCTCAATGCCAATATTTTAATCAAAGCCTATGGTTGCAGGGGTAAGGATATATATTAGGAAAAACAGAATGATGCAGCGCACTCATTGTTGTCGACACCCTGTTGTCACTCGAAATACAACCAAAAGGTGATATTGCGACGCACAAGACTACTTGACTAATTGTGCGTCGCATTTAACCTTTGACCTGTAAACCGGCCGCCGGCCGGCCAACAAGGGACGGAGAAGCATGTTCAATTTCGATGACGCGAACAAGAAGGGCAAGGAAGCCATGGACACGGCGCTGAAGAGCTATTCCGATGTCACCAAGAGCTTTCAGGCGATTGCTGCCGAAGCCGCTGAATATTCCAAGAAGTCTTTCCAAGATGGCGTTGCACACTTCGAAACACTCGCCGGCACCAAGAGCTTCGAAGCTGCCTTCGAACTGCAGAGCAGCTATGTGAAATCTTCCTATGAAAACTTCGTCGCCGAGGCCACCAAGCTTGGCGAAATGTATGCCGATCTCGCCAAGGTTGCCTACAAGCCTTACGAAGCGCCCGTCGCGGCTGCAACGAAGGCTGCCAGCAAGGCAGCGGCAACGGCGACTGCCGCTTAAACTTTCGCCGAAAGGCAAAAATTCCGGAAAGACCGGCTGCGCGACGCGTGGCCGGTCTTTTGCGTTTAGGCGCACCGAACCAGAGCAGAGGATATGCAGCGACTTTTTTCACCGCAGCCCGTTTTGTCAGCGAATTGTGATTGCAGTGTCCGGCAAGGGGCTTAAAATCACACCAATATGAACTAAGTTAGAGGTTCGGATATCCGGCCCGAGCAAGTGAAGACGCCAACCCAGTGCCAAGTCGGAATGCGATAGCTTCTGCCGGATGATTTGAGGAAAGAATGAAATGATCGCTGAGCCGATCCGGATGCAAAACAATGGCGAAAGGAACGGGGACAACGGAAATCGTGGGACCTCGGTCATTACACGTACCAAGCCCAAGACCAAAAAACCGAACCTGTACCGCGTGCTGCTTCTGAATGACGACTATACGCCCATGGACTTCGTGATCCACATCCTGGAGCGTTTCTTCCAAAAGGATCTAGAAGGTGCCACCCGTATCATGCTTCATGTCCACAACCACGGCGTGGGCGAGTGCGGGATATATACATATGAAGTAGCTGAAACGAAGGTGAGCCAGGTGATGGATTTTGCCCGGCAGCACCAGCATCCGCTGCAATGTGTTATGGAAAAGAAGTGAGGATCTGAACGTGCCAACATTTTCGCCTAGTCTTGAGAAGGCGCTGCACCAGGCACTGACTTACGCGAACGAGCGGCATCACGAGTATGCCACGCTGGAACATCTGCTTTTGGCGCTGGTAGACGACGCCGACGCCGCAGCTGTCATGGGCGCGTGCAATGTTGATCTCGACGCGCTCCGTAAGACTCTGACTGAATACGTCGACAATGAACTTTCAAACCTGATTACGGGCTATGACGAGGACTCCAAGCCGACCTCCGGCTTCCAGCGCGTCATCCAGCGCGCGGTGATCCATGTGCAGTCCTCCGGACGCGAGGAAGTGACGGGCGCCAACGTGCTCGTCGCGATTTTCGCGGAACGGGAAAGCCATGCCGCCTTCTTCCTGCAAGAGCAGGAAATGACCCGCTATGATGCGGTCAACTATATCTCTCACGGCATCGGCAAGCGCCCGGGTTCCTCCCAAACCCGCACGCCGCGCGGCGCCGAGGAAAGCGAATCCGAAAGCAAGCCGACCGCCCGTGGCGAGCAGGAGGAAGGCAATAGCAAGAAGCAGCAGGACGCGCTGAAGGCCTATTGCGTCAACCTCAACGAGAAGGCCAAGAACGGCAAGATCGATCCGTTGATCGGCCGCCATTCCGAGGTCAATCGTACCATCCAGGTGCTTTGCCGCCGCTCCAAGAACAACCCGCTCTACGTGGGTGATCCCGGCGTCGGCAAGACGGCGATCGCCGAAGGCCTTGCCAAGCGCATCGTCGAGGGCAAGGTTCCGGAAGCTCTGGCCGATGCCACGATCTTTTCGCTCGATATGGGCACGCTGCTGGCCGGCACCCGCTATCGCGGCGATTTCGAGGAACGCTTGAAGCAGGTCGTCAAGGAACTCGAGGAGTATCCGGGCGCCGTGCTGTTCATCGACGAGATCCACACCGTCATCGGTGCGGGCGCCACCTCGGGCGGCGCCATGGATGCGTCGAACCTTCTGAAGCCCGCTCTGTCCTCGGGTGCGATCCGCTGCATCGGTTCGACCACCTACAAGGAGTATCGCCAGTTCTTCGAAAAGGACCGGGCACTTGTGCGCCGCTTCCAGAAGATCGACGTCAACGAGCCGAGCATCGAGGATGCCATCGAAATCATGAAGGGCCTCAAGCCCTATTTCGAAGAGTATCACCACCTGCGCTACTCGAACGACGCCATCAAGTCGGCCGTCGAACTGTCGGCTCGGTACATTTCCGACCGCAAGCTGCCGGACAAGGCGATCGACGTCATCGACGAAACCGGTGCCGCGCAAATGCTGCTGCCGCCGTCAAAGCGCCGCAAGCTGATCACCGAACGCGAGATCGAGGTCACGATCGCGACGATGGCCCGTATTCCGCCGAAGACGGTCTCCAAGGACGACGAGATGGTTCTTGCCAATCTCGAACAGGAGCTGCGTTCGGTCGTCTACGGCCAGGACACGGCGATCGAGGCTCTGTCGACGGCAATCAAGCTGGCTCGTGCCGGCCTGCGCGAACCGAACAAGCCGATCGGCTGCTACATCTTCTCCGGCCCCACGGGCGTCGGCAAGACGGAAGTCGCCAAGCAGCTTGCGTCGTCGCTCGGCGTCGAACTGCTGCGCTTCGACATGTCGGAATATATGGAGCGTCACACGGTTTCCCGTCTGCTCGGCGCACCTCCCGGCTATGTCGGCTTCGATCAGGGCGGCCTGCTGACCGACGGTGTCGACCAGCATCCGCACAGCGTTGTCCTGCTCGACGAAATCGAGAAGGCGCATCCGGATATCTTCAATATCCTGCTGCAGGTCATGGACCATGGCGCATTGACCGACCACAATGGCAAGAAGATCGACTTCCGCAACGTCATCCTGATCATGACGACCAATGCGGGCGCATCGGAAATGGCCAAGGCTGCGATCGGCTTCGGCTCGGCCAAGCGTACTGGCGAGGATGAAGAGGCTCTGAACCGCCTGTTCACCCCGGAATTCCGCAACCGTCTGGATGCGACCATTCCGTTCGCGCCGCTGCCGACCGTCGTCATCCACAAGGTCGTTCAGAAGTTCATCATGCAGCTGGAGGCGCAGCTTTCCGAAAGGAACGTGACCTTCGACCTGCACGAGGACGCGATCGCATGGCTGTCCGAAAAGGGCTACGACGAAAAGATGGGCGCCCGTCCGCTGGCGCGCGTCATCCAGGAAAACATCAAGAAGCCGCTGGCGAACGAAATCCTCTTCGGCAAGCTGAAGAAGGGCGGCGTCGTCACCGTCACGGTCGGCACGAAGGAAGACGGCACCACGGGCATCGTGCTCGAATCCGTCTCCGAGACCGCTCCGATACGGCCGAAGCCGGAAGCTGAGGTCGGTGATGTGCCGGTCGAAGTGGAACAGGATGATGGCGACACCACCGTCAAGGCCAGAAGCCGCGTCGGCAAGGCCGGAGCGGCAGCTGATGCGCGCCGTTCGGCCAAGGTCGCTGCGGGCGGTGACAGCGATGAGCCGGAAGGCAAGTCGCCGCGCAAGGGCGGCGGCACGGTTCCGAAGGTTCCGCGCAAATAATCGCCGACTGGCTGCTTGAGAAAAATGAAACGGCTGCATTGGAAACAATGCAGCCGTTTTTATATGTTTATGACGGAAACTTCATAAACGACTCGAGGGATTGAGCGCATCAGCGCATCGCGTCGATGATCTTCTTGGCATTGTCAGCCAGCACCGCACCATCTTCCATCTTGCCCGAGTGTGGCTTCAGCGCGACGCCTTCGTGACGCGGAATGACGTGGAAATGCAGGTGAAACACGGTCTGGCCGGCAGCCGGTTCGTTGAACTGGGCGATGTAGACGCCATCGGCATCGAAGGCTTCCTGAACCGCGACGGCGACTTTCTGGACGACGGCAATCGCGTGCTGAAGTGCAGCCGGATCGGCGTCGAGGATATTGCGGGACGAGGACTTCGGCAGAACCAGCGTATGGCCCGGTGATTGCGGCATGACGTCCATGAAGGCGACCGTGTGCTCATCCTCATAGACGCGATGGGACGGGATCTCGCCCTTGAGGATCTTTGCGAAGATGTTGTTGCTGTCATAGGCCGGGCTGGTCATCCAGGGTCTCCTCGTCTTCCGTTTGTGATTGTTCTGAACGGCTGGAGCAATTCCGGGAAAAATCTATAGCGGTTTTCCGTCCGGAATTGCGTAAAAACAAAAAGATAGAGCGTTTTCTCGATTCGAGGAAAAGCGGAAAGGCTTTAGATATCCTGCCGTTCGCCTTTACGGAAGGGGCTGTGTTCGGTGAGGATTTCGCTCATCTCCTCCACCTGTTCCCGTTCGTGCTTCAGATAATCGGCAACCGCGCGTCGCAAGCCCTGATGGCCGATATAATGCGCAGAATGCGTGATGACGGGAAGATAGCCACGCGCCAGCTTATGCTCACCTTGGGCGCCGGCCTCCACCCGCTTCAATCCCTTGCTCAGCGCAAAATCGATCGCCTGATGATAGCACACCTCGAAATGCAGGAAGGGATGATCCTCGATGCAGCCCCAATGACGGCCGTAGAGCGTCTCGCCGCCGATGAAGTTGATGGCGCCCGCGATGTAGCGGCCCTCGCGCCTGGCCATGACGAGCAGGACGTCGTCGGACATGCGCTCGCCGATCAGCGAATAAAATTTTCGGGTGAGATAGGGGCGGCCCCATTTGCGGCTACCGGTATCCATGTAGAAGGCGAAGAACTGATCCCAGATGTTTTCGGTGAGATCGCTGCCGGTCAGCCAGTCGATGCTGATGCCGTGCTCCAGCGCCGCGCGCCGCTCTTTCTTCAATGCCTTGCGCTTGCGCGAGGCCAGCGTCTCCAGAAAGGCGTCGTGATCGGCATAGCCTTCATTGATGAAGTGAAACTGCTGGTCGGTGCGGTGCAGATAGCCGTCGCCTTCGAAGACCGAAGCTTCGTCTTCCGGCAGAAAGGTGATGTGCGCCGAGGAAACCCCGAGCTGGCGGGTGACTTCCTTCAGGCTTTCGGCAAGCGCCGGCTGCAGCGCGCTGCGGTCCTGTCCCTCGGTGACGAGCAGCCGCGGCCCAGTGGCGGGGGTGAAGGGAATGGAGCATTGCAGCTTCGGATAATAGCGGCCGCCGGCGCGCTCGAAAGCATCGGCCCAGCCATGGTCGAAGACATATTCGCCCTGGCTATGGCTCTTCAGATAGCCCGCGACGGCGCCGAGCAATTCGCCCCCATCGGTTTCCAGCAGCAGATGGTTGCCGAGCCAGCCCGTCTTGTCGCTCGCGGAACCGGACTCCTCAAGCGACGACAGGAAGGCGTGCGAGACAAAGGGGTTGTATGGCAGGACGCTGCCGGCCCTGGACGCCCCGGCCAGCTTGGACCAGCTCTCCGGGGCGATGTTCTTGAAGGATCGTTCGACTCGAATGGATAATTCGTCTGTCATCAAGGTCTTGCGCTAGGAAGGAAGGGAGGGCTCTCACCGCTGCGCCATGCATCCGATCGGACGCGCCGTAGGCGCAGCGATAATTTGGGTTTGCGTAAAGCCTCTCCTTCAGTCGATCCTGATTTACGAGACTATACGCGGGTCAAAACCTTCGAAGGTCATCTGGTCTGCATTGGCAAATGTATGTTTGCGGGCTGCTTCGTCGCGCACGGTCCAGGTGATGACCGGAATGCCGCGCTGGCGCTGCGCCGTGACAAATGGGTTCGGCAGGTGGCCGTAGAAGTACGAAATGAAGTCTAGCCCAAGATGCATGGCTTCGTCATGCTGAAAAAACGTCTCAGGCTTGTTTCCTTCGGCCGTAAGCCCGACCGGATAGGGTGCTTCCAGGCCTTTGAGGTCCTTGAGCAACCAATGATCGAAGCTCATCAGGGCCACATGCCCCTTGTAGCCTTCCAGCACTTCGAGCACGGATTCGGCAAATCCTTCGTCATCGCCCTCGCGTCCCTTGAGTTCCAGCACCAGCGGCACCTTGCCGTCACAGAGCCGCAGGAGCTGCTTCAACGTCGGGATCTTGTCCTTGGTGCCGCCGATCGACAGCAGTCCCAGCTCGGCCGAGGTGCGATCGCGCAACTGGCCGGGCAGATTGCAGACGCGCTGCAGATCGTCGTCATGGAAGACGACCGGAACGCCGTCCGAGGCGTAATGCAGGTCGCACTCTATGGCGAAACCCGCCTCGATGGCGCGGCTGAAGGCTGAGAGCGTATTCTCCCAAACCTCCTTGTTCATGTCATGATAGCCGCGGTGAGCGACGGGACGCTCGGTCAACCAGGCAAGCTTGCTCATCAGGCGATTTCCAGAATGGCATCGATTTCGACGGCGGCATTGAGCGGCAGGGCTGCCATGCCGACGGCGGCGCGGGCATGTTTGCCGGCTTCACCCAAGACGTTTGCCAGAAGATTGGAGGCACCGTTGATCACAAGGTGTTGTTCGACGAAATCCGGTGTCGAGGCAACGAAGCCGTTCAGCTTGATCAGGCGCTTGATGCGGCTGAGATCGCCGCCAAGGGCAGCCTTTGCCTGTGCGAGGATGTTGATAGCGCAGAGTTCAGCTGCGCGCTGGCCGCCGGCAACGTCGACATCCTTGCCGAGATGGCCCGTCACGCCGACCTTGCCATTTTCCATCGGCAATTGACCCGACAGATAGAGAAGATTGCCGCTGATGACATAGGGAACATAGTTGGCGGCAGGTGCCGCGGCCTGCGGCAGAACGATGCCGAGTTCCTTCAGGCGGCCCTCGATAGCGTCGGACATTTTCATCTCCCGTTTTGTTGTAAAAACTTCAAAAATCCGGCATCAAGACTAAATTCCGTCACTTAGGATCGGCAGCCTCGTTTCAGCCGAAAGCGTTCTTATAACATCGCATGCGAGTCCAACAGGAGATAATGAATGTTCCGCTCGAGTCTTGCTGCCGCCGTCGTTTCGGGGCTGGGCATTCTGTCACTTGGGACTTCGGCGGCCTATGCGGCCGGTCCGAGCGGGCTTATCGCACATCGCGCCGTCTACGATCTCGAGCTGAAGGATGCTTCCGATCGCTCGGGCATTTCCGGCATGGTCGGCCGCATGGTCTATGAGTTCGACGGTTCCGACTGCACCGGATTTACCACCAATTTCCGCTTCGTGACGAAGATCGACACCGGCGATTCCACCCGCGTCAGCGATCAGCAGACGACGACCTTCGAGGATCTCGGCAAGCGCCTGTTCCGCTTCGAGACCAAGTCCTACACCGACAACCAGCTCGACAAGGATGTGCGCGGTGCCGCGAGCGACGACCAGAAAGGCATCAAGGTCGATCTCACCCAGCCGCACAGCAAGCAGGTTCAGATCATCGAGAGCCGCTTCCCGACGGAGCATATGCTCGACATCATCCACAATGCGAAGCTCGGCAAGAACTTCTTCGAGGCGCAGGTCTTCGATGGTTCCGATGACGGCGACAAGCCGCTGATCGCGACCACCGTCGTCGGCAAGGAGCAGACGCCGGCCACGGATGATCCCGATGCCGACAAGGCCGGCGCTTTTGCCAAGACGCCTTTCTGGCCGGTGACTGTCGCCTATTTCAACGAGAAATCCACGGGCGATGCCACGCCGGTCTACCGCATGTCCTTCAAGCTCTATGAGAACGGCATAACGCGCGACCTCACCATGGATTATGGCGACTTCGTGCTGACCGGCAAGCTTACCAAACTCGAAGTTCTCGGTACCAAGGCGTGCCAATAGCTCTCGCGCGGCGTGCAAAATCCTTGTCATAAAACTGTGATTCAAGTTTCACTATTGTGTGGAATGATCGACACGCACAGGTAAGTGTAGCTTATCTATGCTTCGATCTGGAATTGTAGTGGGGCGCGCGGGGGCATCGTCTTGGGGGCGATTGGCATTTTTTGCGGTCGGCTCCCGAGTCTATGGACGAGAAAGCACGACCTATGAGCAATACCGATATCTCCACCGGTTCCAATAATACCTTGCCGGCTGTTGCAGCCGATCCTGCGGAAATCGCCCGCATCGGTGACAGCATCGATCTAACCGACCGTGCTGGCATTTCCGTCTATGGCGACCGCGCCCAGCAGGCCGTCTCCGACTATTCCGACCGTATCCTGCGCGAGGTGCGCAACCGCGATCTCGGCGAGGTCGGCAAGCTGTTGACCGATATCATCGTCAAATCGAAGAAACTCGATCCGGCCTCCCTGAAGGACGAGGGTTTCCTGTCCCGGATGTTCTCCTCGTTCAGGGCCAAGCTGGAGCGCTTCAAGGAACAGTTCGAGGATGTGGCCGGTCAGATCGACCGAATCGGGCTCGAGCTCGATCGGCACAAGGACGTTCTGCGCAGGGACATCGCCCTCCTGGACGATCTGCACGAAGAGACCAAGCTATCCATCGTGCACCTCGACGCTTATGTGCAGGCCGGCAAGGATTTCGCCGAGCGCTTTCGCGCGACCGAACTTCCACGCCTGAAGAGCACGGCCGACGCAGCCTCCACCGGTCCCGGCGGCGGCATGCTGGAGGCGCAGGTCTATCAGGACAGCCTGCAGGCTCTGGATCGACTCGAAAAGCGGGTTTTCTACCTGCAGCAAGCCCGTCAGCTCGGCATTCAGCAACTGCCGCAGATCCGCATCGTCCAGGCGGGAGACGAGACGCTGATCGAAAATCTTCAGGCGACATCTGCGCTGACGGTGCCGGCATGGAAGCAGAAGATGGTGATTCTGCTCGGCCTGACCCAGCAGAAGTCCGCGCTCGAACTGCAGAAGACCGTCACCGACGCCACCAACGACATGATCCGCCAGGCGTCGAAAATGATGAAGGATCAGGCGATTGCCATAGAGCAGCAATCGCAGCGCGGTATCGTCGATATCGACACGCTCGCCGCAGCCAATCGCGATCTCATCGACACCATCGGCGGCGTTCTGAAGGTGCAGGAGGATGGCCGCGCCAAGCGGGCCGAGGCTGAGCAGCGGATGCAGAAAATGACCATCGAGCTCAAGAAAGCAATGATCGAGGCGCGGTAATTCGCATGACAATCCGCACATTCGTTACCGGCCTGACGCTCGCGGCAGCTCTTGCGCTGAGCGGCTGCGACGTCGGCGGCCAGGGCCCGAAGTTCTCGATCGTTTCCGGCTCCGAAAACACTGTTCTTCAACCGATCGTCGAGGAATTCTGCAGGGAGAAGAAGGCGACCTGCAGCTTCACCTATGAGGGGACGCTGGATATCGGCCTGGCGCTCCAGAGCGAGCAGGGCGTCGAACAGGATGCCGTCTGGCCGGCGTCGGGCGTCTGGGTCGACATGTTCGATGCCAAGCGCCGCGTGAAGTCGCTGACGTCAGTTGCGCAGATGCCGGTCATTCTCGGCGTGCGCAAGTCCAAGGCCGAGGCGCTCGGCTGGGTCGGCAAGCCGGTCTATATGAAAGACATTCTGGCGGCGGTTAAGAACGGCTCGCTGAAGTTCCTCATGACGTCGGCGACGCAATCCAATTCCGGCGCCAGTGCCTATCTCGCCATGCTGTCGAGCGCGCTCGGCAACAAGCCGGTCATCGAGCCGGGCGATCTCGACAAGCCCGATGTCCAGGGTACGGTTCGATCCCTGCTTGCCGGCGTCGAGCGCTCGTCGGGCTCGTCGGGCTGGCTTGCGGATCTCTATACGGATTCCGCCGGCAAGGGCGTGCTCTACGACGCCATGTGGAATTACGAAGCGATCCTGAAGGAAACCAACGACAAGCTCGCCGGTATGGGCAAGGAACCGCTCTATGCGATCTATCCGGCCGATGGCGTGGTGGTTGCCGATTCGCCGATCGGCTTCGTCGACCACGGGCGAGGGCAGGAGGTCGAGACCTTCTTCAACCAGCTCGCCGACTATTTGCGGTCGGCCCCGGTGCAGACCCGTATCGCCGATACGGGCCGACGCATTCCCTTGTCCGATATCGCCGCCAAACCGGACCCGACATGGAATTTCGATCCGACCCGGATCGTGACCGCAATCCGCATGCCCGAGCCCGCCATGATCCGCCAGGCGCTGGATCTCTATCAGGTGGCGCTGCGCAAGCCTTCACTGACAGCGCTCTGCCTTGATTTTTCAGGCTCGATGGGAGGCAAGGGCGAAGAGCAGCTGCAAGCGGCCATGCAATTCCTGTTCAATCCGGATGAAACGGGCAAGGTGCTGGCGCAATGGACGCCGGCCGATCGCATCATGGTGATTCCCTTCGACGCCAATGTCCGCATGACCTTCGAGGGCACGGGAAATCCGGCTCAGCAGAAAATGCTGGTCGACAAGGTCTCTCGCCAGCGTGCCGGCGGCGGCACGGATATGTATGCCTGCGCGAGCCGGGCGCTTGACTGGATGAAGGGGACGCGGGATCTGTCATCCTACCTGCCGGCGATCGTCATCATGACCGACGGAAAATCCGATGACGCCAATGGCGATTTCATGAGCCGATGGGCGTCGGTCAGCCCGCATGTGCCGGTATTCGGCATCACCTTCGGCGATGCGGACAAGCGGCAGCTCGATGCCCTCGCGCAGGAAACTTCGGCGCGTGTCTTCGACGGCCGTGGCGATCTCGTCAGCGCATTCCGGGCGGTGCGCGGCTATAATTAGGACGATAATGCGCAACTGGTTCGGCAATGACTGGAATTGGATCGTGGCGGGGCTCGCCGCCGCGATCGTCGTTCCCGTGCTTAGCTTCCTTGCCGGCATGCCGATATGGATCGCGGCGATCATCGGTCTGTTGGTCTTCGTCGGCCTGATCTTCGTGCTCGCGCCCAAGCGCTTGTTCGAGGGGGTGGATGCGAAAACGATCGGCAGGGGGCGCCTGGATTTTGCCCGCGACCTGTTGAGCGCGGCTACTCCCGCAGCCCAGAGGCTCGAAGCGTCGGCGAACCAGATCGGCAGCAAGGAAACGGCAAAGCGGGTGCGGCATCTGGCGGAAATTGCCGCCGACGTTTTCACCAAGGTGGAGGCCAACCCGGAAAGTGCCGGCACGGTGAGGCGGTTTCTCAGCTATTACCTGCCGCGTGCCGCCGAGGTGGCGGAGGGATTTGCCACAATCGAGGCGAAACGCCAGCCGGATGTTGCGCGTCTGCAGGAGGTCGGTCTCGTTCTGACCAAACTGGAAGACGCTTTCGTACACTATTCCGATAGCCTGGTCGAAGACAGGCTCGATACGCTTGATACGGAGCTGCGCCTGATACAGGCCTCGCTCAAAGAGGATATAGGACGCTGATGGCCATTTCCCGCCGCGCTTTTGGAGTAGGGCTTCTTGCCGTCGGTGTCGCGGGAACGGGCGGCTATTTCGCCGTCAAGGACCGGCCGGAGCTGCAGGGATTGCTCGGCAACCGCACAAAGCTCTTCGGCTTCATCGGTGGCGAGAAGGAAGCATTCCTGGCCGACAGCAATGTGATTTCGGCGTTGCACAGCCACGGGCTCGAAATCAACAGCCGCGTCGCCGGCTCGGTGGAGATGGTGCGCGAACAGGCGCTCCTGTCGCAGAATCCGGCCTTCCTCTGGCCCTCCTCGTCGATCATGGTCGATATCGCCCGGCAGGGCGGCATCAAGATCCGCAACGACCGCGTCATCCTCAATACGCCCGTTGTCGTCTATTCCTGGCAGCCAGTCGTCGATGGATTGACCAAGGCGGGGCTCGTCACCACGACAACGGAAGGGCAGCACCAGCTCGATCTCAAGGCGCTGCTGGATGCCGTGCTTGCCGGGACGAATTGGTCGAAGCTCGGCGTCAATTCGCTCTACGGCCAAGCCAGAATCGTCTCGACGGACCCCAACCGTTCCAACTCCGGTTTCATGTTTTCCGGCCTCGTGCTCAGCCTCCTGAACGGCAACGTGGCCAGCGCTGACGCTCTCAGCCAGTTCGGAGACAAGGCACAGACCATCTTCCGCAACATGGGTTTCAAGTCGTCATCGTCGGGCAAGCTCTTTGAGCAATATCTCGCCGGCGGCATCGGCGGCGAACCGATGATCGTCGGTTACGAAAACCAGCTCGTGGAATGGATACTTGCCGATCCGAAGCGCTGGCAGCGGATACAGGCCGGAAACGGCGCCAAACCCGTCGTCCTCTATCCGCATCCGACTATCTATTCGGCGCATCCGCTGATTGCCATCGACGAGCAGGTCGATCGCATGATCGAGGCTCTCATCAGTCCGCGATTGCAGGAGCTCGCCTGGACCAAGCACGGCTTCCGTGGACCTCTGGGCACAGCGACAGGTGATGCCGACAGCGCGATTGCTGGTCTGCTGCCGGCTGAAATCGATGCCGTATTGCCGATGCCGGACGCCAATGTCATGCTGGCGCTGCTCGATAAACTCGCCAGCTGAGGGCAGGGCGCGTTATTTTTCGATCCAAAAGCCTTGCATTCCAAGCGAATCGAATGTATGGGCACCCCCATTCCACACGTAAGGCATGGGATTGTCCGGGAGAAATCCGGATCGTTCCGCCCGGTGGCATTCTCGAAGAGGGTGCTGTTCGCCTTGCGGAGGTTCAACCGGAAAAGGATACAAAGGCATGGCATTGCCCGATTTTTCTATGCGCCAGCTTCTCGAAGCAGGTGTTCACTTCGGCCACCAGACGCATCGCTGGAACCCGAAGATGAAGCCGTACATTTTCGGCGATCGTAACAACATTCACATCATCGACCTCGCGCAGACGGTTCCGTTGCTGAGCCGCGCCCTGCAGGTTGTCAGCGACACCGTTGCCCGTGGCGGCCGCGTTCTGTTCGTCGGCACCAAGCGTCAGGCGTCTGAACTGATCGCCGACAGCGCAAAGCGCTCGGCTCAGTACTACGTCAACGCCCGCTGGCTCGGCGGCATGATGACCAACTGGAAGACGATCTCCAACTCGATCCAGCGTCTGCGCAAGCTCGACGAGATCCTCTCCGGCGAAGCCCAGGGCTTCACTAAGAAGGAGCGTCTGAACCTTGAGCGCGAGCGCGAAAAGCTCGACAAGGCCCTCGGTGGTATCAAGGACATGGGCGGCACGCCGGACCTGATGTTCATCATCGACACCAACAAGGAAAAGATCGCGATCGACGAAGCCAAGCGCCTCGGCATCCCGGTCGTCGCCATCATCGACTCGAACTGCGATCCGGACCTGATCGACTATCCGATCCCGGGCAACGACGACGCTTCGCGCGCCATCGCTCTTTACTGCGACCTGATCGCGCGCGCTGCCATCGACGGCATTGCTCGCCAGCAGGGTGCATCCGGTCGTGACCTCGGCGCTGCCGAGGAAGCTCCGATCGAGCCGACCCTGGCGGACGGCACCGAAGCCTGATCGCGCCAAGAGGCGGACGGACTGTCGTCCGCCCAGGCGCAATGACATCCGGGATAAGGCCGTTTGCGACTTCAACAAGTTCGAGCGGCCTTATCGCGTTTTGCATAACGCCTTGCCTGGGCGGTAAATCCAGGCATGTTCCAATCAAGAATTCCAGAGTGTGACGCGGCTTCATAACGCTGTCATACTTACGGGTACATTTCGTCCCTCAAATCGGTGCCGCCTCGGCTCAAAACCGCTTGCCGCACCGTATGAACCGACAAAGAGGAAGCTTATGACCGAGATTACGGCTGCACTGGTGAAGGAACTGCGCGAAAAGTCTGGCGCAGGCATGATGGACTGCAAGAAGGCGCTGATCGAAACCAACGGCGATATCGAAGCCGCGATCGACTGGCTGCGCGCCAAGGGCATCTCCAAGGCCGACAAGAAGTCCGGCCGCACCGCCGCTGAAGGCTTGGTCGCCATTGCCGGCGCCGGTCACAAGGCCGTTGTTGTCGAGCTTAATTCCGAAACCGACTTCGTTGCCCGTAACGATGCCTTCCAGGACCTCGCTCGC
Organism: Rhizobium sp. NPDC090279; assembly: GCF_044769665.1. Lineage (NCBI taxonomy): Bacteria > Pseudomonadati > Pseudomonadota > Alphaproteobacteria > Hyphomicrobiales > Rhizobiaceae > Rhizobium > Rhizobium sp. NPDC090279. The sequence continues at coordinate 172,910 of NZ_JBIVYI010000009.1, forward strand.
GGCATCGCCGAAGTTGCGCTGTCCACCGACGGTACGGTCGAAGCCATTTCGGCTGCGACCTATCCCGCATCCGGCAAGCCGGTCGCCGACACCATCAAGGACGCGATCGCAACCATCGGCGAGAACATGACGCTTCGTCGTGCGGCCAAGCTGGAAGTCGAGCACGGCGTCGTGGCGACCTACATCCACAACGCTGCCGGCGACGGTATCGGCAAGCTCGGCGTTCTGGTCGCCCTGAAGTCGGTCGGTGACAAGGCCGTTCTGACGTCGATCGGCCGTCAGGTTGCCATGCACATTGCTGCTACCAACCCGCTGGCTATCCGCGCCGAAGTAGTCTATGCCGCAGTCGCCGAGCGCGATCGCAACGTCTTCATCGAGCAGTCCCGCGAATCCGGCAAGCCGGAAGCCATCATCGAAAAAATGGTGGAAGGCCGCATGCGCAAGTTCTTCGAGGAAGTCGCTCTTCTCTCGCAGGCCTTCGTCATCAATCCGGACCTGACGGTCGGTGCTGCCATCAAGGAAGCTGAAAAGACCGCCGGCGCCGCGATCGAAGTCGTCGGCATGGCCCGTCTGCTGCTCGGCGAAGGCGTCGAGAAGGAAGAATCCGACTTCGCTGCCGAAGTTGCCGCTGTCGCCAAGGGCTGATTAGCAAAAAGAAATCATATCCCGGATTGGTGAAACCATATCAGGGAAAACGTATGGGCATCGCGTGACAACGCGGTGCCCTTCGTGTATCCGGCTTTCACAATCATCCCCCGCGATCACTTCAAGGAGCCACGATGTCTCAGCCGATCTACAAGCGCGTACTGCTCAAGGCCTCCGGCGAAGCCCTTATGGGCAGTCAGGGATTCGGTATCGACGTGACCGTTTCCGACCGGATTGCCTCCGATATCGCGGAAGCGCGTGCAATGGGCGTTGAAGTCGGCGTGGTCGTCGGCGGCGGCAACATCTTCCGCGGCGTCGCCGTGGCCTCCAAGGGTGGTGATCGCGTAACCGGCGACCATATGGGCATGCTCGGAACCGTCATCAACGCGCTGGCGCTCGCGACCTCGCTGCGCAAGCTCGATATCGACACCGTCGTACTGTCGGCCATTTCCATGCCGGAAATCTGCGAGAGCTTCTCGCAGCGCGCCACGCTTTATCATCTTTCGCTCGGCCGCGTGGTGATCTTCGCCGGCGGCACGGGCAATCCGTTCTTTACCACCGATTCGGCAGCCGCATTGCGCGCAGCGGAGATGGGTGCGCAGGCGATCTTCAAGGGTACGCAGGTCGACGGCATCTATTCCGCCGATCCGAAGAAGTTTCCCGATGCCGAGCGTTTCGAACATCTGACCCATAGCCAGGTGCTTGAGAAGGGATTGGCCGTGATGGACGTGGCCGCCGTAGCCCTTGCTCGGGAAAACTCGATTCCGATCATTGTTTTTTCCATTCACGAGAAGGGCGGTTTCGCGGAAATCTTGACCGGCGGCGGCCGCAAGACCATCGTATCAGACAATTGACATTCCTGTGGCGCCGGGCCGCCTCGGCGTCGCCTTTTTACAGGGGAGTATAGACATGAGTGACGGCACAGACCTCAAGGAACTGAAGCGCCGCATGGATGGCGCCATCGCTGCATTCAAGAGCGACATCGCCTCGCTGCGCACCGGGCGCGCATCCGCCAACATCCTCGATCCGGTCACGATCGAGGCCTATGGCTCGCGCATGCCGCTGAACCAGGTTTCGAACATCACCGTCCCGGAACCGCGCATGTTGTCCGTATCGGTTTGGGACAAGTCGATGGTGGGTGCCGTCGAGCGTGCGATCCGCGAATCCAATCTTGGCCTCAATCCCATCATCGATGGCCAGAACCTGCGCATTCCGCTGCCGGAACTCAATGAAGAGCGCCGCCGTTCGCTCGTCAAGGTCGCTCACGAATATGCCGAGAAAGCCAAGGTGGCGATTCGCCACGTTCGTCGCGACGGCATGGACGGTCTCAAAAAGGCCGAAAAGGATGGCGTAATCGGCCAGGATGAGAGCCGATCCCTCTCCGAGCGTGTGCAGAAGATGACAGATGAGACGATTTCGGAAGTCGACCGCTTGCTAGCCGATAAAGAAAAGGAAATCATGCAGGTCTGATCGTATGCTGGGGACATCACGCTTTCGATTTGGAAACATTGAAAGCGGTGATTGCGCCCTAGATTACGAGGCCAGAGCATCTTTTCGCCGAACGAAACCGGACCCATATGTCAGCTCCTACGTTCTCTGTCGTACCCGAACACGTTGCCATCATTATGGACGGCAACGGTCGCTGGGCCAATGCGCGCGGCCTGCCGCGCACCATGGGTCATCGCAAGGGAGTGGAGGCGGTTCGTGAGACAGTGCGGGCGGCTGGCGATATCGGCATAAAATACCTCACGCTTTTCGCCTTCTCTTCGGAGAACTGGCGCCGTCCCGAGGCGGAGGTGAGTGATCTCCTCGGCCTTCTCAAGGCCTTCATCCGGCGGGACTTGGCCGAACTTCATCGCCAAAATGTGCGCATCCGAGTCATCGGCGACCGTACCGGCCTGCGCGGCGATATCCTGCCCTTGCTGATCGAGGCGGAAGAGACCACCAGGAACAATACGGCCCTGACACTGGTCATTGCCTTCAACTACGGTTCGCGCGACGAGATCACGCGAGCCTTCGTAAGCCTCGCCAAGGATGTCGAGGCCGGGCGGTTGCGCCCGCAGGACATCACTCCGGAACTGGTCGATGCCCGTCTGGACACCGCCGGCATTCCCGATCCGGATCTCATTATCCGGACGAGCGGCGAGGAGCGGCTCTCGAACTTCCTGCTCTGGCAGGCCGCCTATTCGGAATTCATGTTCGTGCCGGACTACTGGCCCGATTTCAGCCGCGATCTCTTCTTCTCCGCACTGGAGAAATATGCTGCGCGCGACCGGCGCTTTGGCGGCCTTTCCGCCAAGCAGGCGGCCGTGGGGTCTTGATGAGCCGCGAACTCAGGCTGCGCATCATCTCCGGCATCATTCTCGCAGTCATCGTTCTTGCGGCGACATGGTATGGCGGTTCGGCCTTTCGCCTCCTGGCTGCCGTGATCGGCCTGCTCGTCTATTATGAATGGTCGACGATATCGGATCTGCACGGTCGCGATCCTCAAGGGAACGCGCTTGGCTGGCTTGGGCTGGTACTGATCGCCGGTGCGACGGCCTTAAGCGAGTCCGTCTATTCCATCGAGGTTCTGCTCGCCTTCGTCGCAGTTACGGCGATCATGGTCGCCGCTCGTGGCAAGAGCTGGTGGCTGCCGGGAGGCATATTCTATTCCGGACTGACGGCGATTGCCCTTGCGGAGATCCGCGACGATGATTTTCGCGGTTTCGTGCTGATGCTGTTCGTTCTTGCCACGGTGTGGGCAACGGACATCTTTGCCTATTTCGTCGGTCGCGCCATTGGTGGGCCGAAACTGGCGCCGCGGATATCGCCGGGCAAGACATGGTCGGGTGCGATCGGCGGCGCGATTGCGGCCGTCATCGCGGGAACGGCGGTGGTCTGGAGCTTCTTTTCCGCCGATAATCTGCGGATTCCCGTTCTTGCCCTGGTGCTTTCCGTTTGCAGCCAGATCGGCGACCTGTTCGAGTCGTTCATCAAGCGCAAGTTCGGCGTGAAAGACTCAAGCCATCTGATTCCCGGCCATGGCGGCGTCATGGATCGGGTCGATGGACTAATTTTTGCTTGTTTTGCAGCGTTTTTGTTGGCTATCGTAATATCGCTGACAATGAGCGGCGAGACCTTTTCATTGGGCGGCGTTCTGCTCGGGGTCGGATACTAACACGAACAGGATCGTTGCATGGGTAGCGCGGCTGGCTTCATCGGTTTCTTGACGAACAACGTCATCACGTTTGTCTTCGTGCTGTCGTTGCTCGTTTTTGTGCACGAAATGGGCCATTATCTGGTCGGCCGCTGGTCAGGCATCCGCATCATGGCATTCTCGATCGGTTTCGGGCCGGAGATTGCCGGATTTACTGACAGGCACGGCACGCGCTGGAAGCTTTCCCTCATTCCGCTCGGCGGCTACGTGCGATTCTTCGGTGACGAGGACGCCTCCAGCAAGACTGACGTGGATCAGCTCTCGGCGATGACGGAGGAGGAGCGCGCCCAATCCTTTGCCGGGGCCAAGCTCTGGAAGCGGGCCGCAACCGTTGCAGCGGGTCCGATCGCCAATTTCCTTCTCGCCATTGCGATCTTCGCAGTTCTTTTCAGCATTTACGGCCGCACGGTCGCCGATCCTGTCGTCGCCATGGTGACGCGCGACGGCGCTGCTGCCGAGGCCGGCATCGAGCCGGGAGACCGCCTGATTGCCGTCGATGGCAACAAAGTGACGACTTTCGATGAAGTGCAGCGCTATGTCGGGCTGCGCCCGGGCCGTACCATTGTGCTGACCGTCGACCGGGATGGCCAGAATCGGGATTTCCGGATCGTCCCGAAATTGGTCGAGGACACCGATCAGTTCGGCAACAAGATGGAGATGGGCCGCATCGGCATTGCGCTCGTCGATCCCGTCGTGACCGCTGTGGAGCCGGCTGGGCCGGCGGCAAAGGCCGGCGTGCAGGCGGGAGATCGGCTGATTGCGGTCGATGGCAACAATGCCGCCACCTATTATGATATCGGTCGTTATATCGCCGATCGCCCTGGCAAAGGCATCGTGCTGACCATACAGCGCAATGACGTGATCCGCGATTTCCCGATAGTGACCGAGACGTTGGTGGGTACGGATGCATCCGGCAACAAGAAGGATGTTGGCAGCATCGGCATTGCGCCGATCGATCCGCTGGTCGCATCAATCGGTTCCGACAGTCCGGCGCAGACGGCGGGTCTTGAGCTCGGTGACCGTATTCTTTCTGTGGACGGGCGAGAGATCGGCACCATCGGCGAAGTGCAGCGTTATGCGGCGACCCATGCCGACAAGCCCATGACGTTGTCGGTCGAACACAACGGCCAGACGCGCGACGTGACGGTGACGCCGAGAAAGTCGGAAGAGACCGATGTCTTCGGCGCCCGGACGGAAATAGCCACGATCGGCATCGGTGATGGCCAGAAGCCGATCAGGCTGCGTTACGAGGCCTACGGGCCGCTGCAGGCGCTTGCCGAGGGTGTGAAGCAGACTGGCAGCATCGTTTCCGGCACTTTCGAATATATCGGCAATGTCATCGGCGGCTATATGAAGGCCGATCAGCTCGGTGGCCCGATTCGGGTTGCGCAACTTTCCGGGCAGATGGCAACTCTGGGCTTTTCTGCGGTGCTCCAATTCGCCGCCATACTTTCTGTTTCAATAGGGTTATTAAATTTGATGCCGGTTCCGGTACTTGATGGCGGCCATCTGATGTTCTATGCGATTGAAGCCGTAAGGGGAAAACCTCTGGGTGCACGGGCGCAGGATATCGCTTTCCGGATCGGATTTGCGATGGTGCTCTCGCTCATGGTGTTTGCGACCTGGAACGATATTAGTTCCAGATTAGGCTAGTCGGCGACGAGAGGAAATTACGATTTATTTACGATGTTTCAAAGCCGTAGTGGCGAATGGGCCACGCTTTGAAATGAAGTAAACAGAAATTAACGTGCTCCCTTGCTTGTATGTCAAAAGCGGGTAAAACGACACACGTGGCCGGAATCGGGTTCGCTCGGGGCTGGGGACGATTGAAAAAAAGGTAAGAAGTGAAATGAAGGCTGGTTCAAAATTTTTGAACGCAGTGTCGGCGGTAGCGCTGTCTGCAGGTGTTGTTGCGTCGGGCGCTGGTGTGATCACCCTTGCCTCTGTTTCAGTCGCGGAAGCAGCTGTCATTCAGCGGGTCGACGTTCGCGGAGCTGAACGTGTCGGCGCAACGGCTGTTCGGGATAACATCTCGATTAAGCCCGGTAAGAACTTCTCCCCCAGTGACATCGACGCTTCAGTGAAGCAGCTTTATGCCACTGGATATTTCTCCGATGTCCACATTACCGTTTCGGGCAGCACGCTGGTCGTGTCGGTCAGCGAAAACAAGCTGGTCAACGCCGTGGTCTTCAACGGTAACCGCAAGATCAAGGACGACAAGCTTCAGGGCATCGTCCAGACCCATGCGGCAGGCCCGTACAATGAAGCGACCGTCCAGGCCGACATCAAGACCATCCGGGATGCCTATGCATCCATCGGACGTAACGATGTGCAGGTGACGACGCAGACCGCCGAGGTCTCGCCGGGCCGTCTGAACGTGGCCTTCGTCATCAACGAAGGCGATCGCACCAAGATCGACAAGATCAATTTTTCGGGCAACCAGGCCTATGGCAGCGGTCGCCTTGCTTCGGTCATCAGCACGAAGAAGAGCAACTTCCTGTCGTTCCTGACGCGCAAGGACGTCTACAGCGCCGACCGGCTGCAGGGCGACCAGGATCAGCTGCGCCAGTTCTACTACAACCATGGCTATGCTGATTTCCGCATCGTCAGCGCCGATGCGACGCTGAACGAGCAGAACAACGAATACACGCTGAACTTCAACGTCGATGAAGGTCCGCGCTACACCTACGGCGACGTCAATGTCATCTCGACCGTCGAAGGCATCAATGCCGACGAGCTGAAGGGCCTTGTCATCACCCACAAGGGCGATGTCTACAGCGCCAAGGATATCCAGACCTCGATCGAGAACATTTCCAAGCGCGTCGCGGCGGCCGGTTATCCGTTTGCCCGCATTACGCCGCGCGGCAATCGTGATCTCACGGGTCACACCATCGGCATCGAATATCTGGTCGACCAGGGCGAGCGCGCCTATGTCGAGCGTATCGAAATCCGCGGCAACACCCGCACGCGCGATTACGTCATTCGCCGCGAGTTCGACCTCAACGAAGGCGATGCCTTCAACCAGGAAATGATCACGCGCGCCAAGCGTCGCCTTGATGCGCTCGGCTACTTCACCAAGGTCGACATCACCACGGCACAGGGTAGCGCTCCGGACCGCGTGATTGTTATCGTCAACGTCGAAGATCAGCCGACGGGCTCGTTCGGCATCGGCGCCGGTTACGCTGTCGGCAACAACGGTGGTCTGCTTCTGGAAGCCTCGGTCGAAGAAAAGAACTTCCTCGGTCGCGGTCAGTACATCCGTCTCGCCGCAGGCGCCGGCACGGAAGGCAACCGTACCTACAACATCTCGTTCACCGAGCCCTATTTCCTCGGTTATCGTCTGGCTGCCGGTTTCGACATCTTCAAGAACCAGACGTCGAGCGCGGACTACTATGATTATTCGGAAGAAGGCTTCTCGCTGCGCGTGACCGCGCCGATCACCGAGAACCTGGCGACCACCCTGCGCTATAACTACAAGCGCCTGACCTACGACGGCACGAACGATTGGCAGGACAATCTTTCGCGTGCGTATGTCAATCTTATTGAGAACGGTCCCTGGACCCAGTCAACGGTTTCGCAAACCTTCACCTACAACACGCTGGACGACCAGAATCTGCCGCGTGAAGGTATCATCGCCAAGTTCACGCATGAATTTGCGGGGCTGGGCGGCGACTCCAACTTCTACAAGCTGAGTGGCAAGGCTCGTTACTACAAGATGATCAGCGACGAAGCCGATATCATCGGCTCGATAACGGTCGGTGCTGGTTATGTGATGCCGACGGACGGCAAGCTGAACGTCTTCGACCAGTTCACGCTGGGTGGCCGTGAAATCCGCGGCTTCCAGAATGCTGGTATCGGTCCGCGTGTGGGCAATAACGACAACAATCCGCTCGGTGGCACGACTTACTTTACTGCTTCGGCTGAAGCGAGCATGCCGATGCCGGGCATACCGCAGGATATCGGTCTGCGTGTCGCAGCTTTCGCGGACGCGGGTACGCTCTACGGTAACAAGGCGAATTCCTTCGGCGATTCGGTTTTCAACGACAGCTCCATCCGCGCCTCGCTCGGTGCCGGTCTGATCTGGTCGTCGCCGTTCGGTGTCATCCGTGTCGACTATGCTGTGCCGGTTCTCAAGCAGGATTACGACCAGGTTGAGAATTTCCGGTTTGGCATCGCCAACCAGTTCTGATATCGGCAGTCCAGAACTGCGGGCTTGAACACCGTTCTGGAGCTGGTGCTTATGGAACATACTGGTTTTTTCCCGCCCCATGGTGGCATCAGCTTGAAAAAGCTGGCTGAACATCTTGGGGCGGAACTTGCTGATACGGCCTCTTCGGAGGTCGTTATCAGATCTATCGCTCCCGTCTATCGCGCGGGCGAGGGTGACATTTGCTATATCCTTTCCCGAAAGAATCGGGCCGAGCTGGAGACCTGCAAGGCTTCGGCTATCATTTGCCTTCCGGCACTGAAATCTTTCGTCCCTGATCATATTCCGGTGCTTCTGTCGAAGAAGCCGCATACGGATTTCGCGATTGTCGGTGGCTTGCTGCATCCACAAGCCATGCGGCCGATTGCGTTCACGTCGAATTCGGGAACGATTTCGCCTGCTGCCACGATCGATGCGACTGCGAAGCTGGAGGCCAATATCGGCGTCGAGCCGGGTGCGATCATCGGTCCTGGTGCGGAAATCGGCGAGGGGACGTATATCGGCCCCAATGCTCTTATCGGACCGGGCGTCAAAATCGGGCGCAATTGCAGCATCGGCGGGGGGGCGAGCGTGCTCTGCGCCTATCTCGGTAATGGCGTCATCGTCCATAATGGTGCGCGCATCGGCCAGGATGGTTTCGGCTATGCGCCAGGGCCGCGCGGCATGGTCAAGATCGTGCAGATCGGGCGTGTCATCATCCAGGACAATGTCGAGATCGGCGCCAATACGACGATCGATCGCGGCACCATGGACGATACCGTGATCGGCGAAGGCACCAAGATCGACAATCAGGTTCAGATCGGACATAACGTCCGCATCGGTCGTCACTGTGCTATCGTCAGCCAGGTCGGTATCGCCGGCAGCACGGTGATCGGTGATGGCGTGCAGATCGGCGGTCAGGCGGGTCTAAACGGGCATATCCACATTGGCGACGGCGCGCAGATCGGTGCCAAGAGCGGCGTGATGAACAGCATCCCGGCGGGCGAGCGCTATGCAGGTCTCCCGGCGCGGCCGCTTTGGGATTTTCTAAGGGAATCGGCGGAGATCGCAAAGCGGTCAGGAGCTAGAGAAAAGAAAGACGGGAGTGCGGAGCATGACTGAAGGAGCCAAGACCTCGTTGTCATCGGCTGACGTTCTGGAAATTATGAAGCTTTTGCCGCATCGCTACCCCTTCCTGATGGTCGACAAGATCATCGAGATCGATGGCGACAATTCCGCGATCGGCATCAAGAACGTGACGGCCAACGAGCCGCAATTCACCGGGCACTTCCCGGAATCGCCTATCATGCCGGGTGTGCTGCTCATCGAGGGCATGGCGCAGACTGCCGGCGCCATCTGCGCCCGCAAGGATGGCATCGGCGGCAATCTCGTCTACTTCATGACGATCGATAATGCCCGCTTCCGCAGGCCGGTTGTGCCGGGCGACCGCGTCGAATTCCACGTCGTCAAGCAGAAGCAGCGCGGGACCATCTGGAAATTCCATTGTGATGCCAAGGTCGATGGTTCTCTGGTCGCCGAGGCCGATATCGGTGCGATGATCGTACGGAAGGATCAGGAGCAGGCATGAGCAGCATTGCAAGAAGCGCCCGCATCCACAAGCAGGCGGTCGTCGAGGATGGTGCAGTCATCGGCGAAGACGTGACGATCGGACCGTTCTGCTATGTCGGTCCCAAGGTGGTGCTGCATGACAATGTTCAGCTGCTCAATAATGCCGTTGTGACCGGACGGACCACGATCGGCAAGGGAACGAAGATCTTTCCGATGGCCGTTGTCGGCGGCGATCCGCAGAGCGTGCATCACGGCGGCGAAGAGACGACGCTGGATGTCGGTGAGAATTGCACGATCCGCGAAGGCGTGACCATCAATACCGGTACCGCGGATTACGGCGGCAAGACGATTGTCGGCAATAGCAACCTGTTCCTCGCCAATTCGCATGTGGCTCACGATTGCCGCATCGGCAACAATGTCATCATGTCGAACAATGTCATGTTGGCAGGGCATGTGGTCGTCGAAGACCGGGCCATTCTTGGCGGCGGCTGCGCTGTGCATCAGTTCACACGCATCGGCCGACAGGCCTTCATCGGCGGCCTTTCGGCTGCAAGCTATGATGTCATTCCCTACGGCATGTTGAACGGCAACCCTGGCGTACTCTCGGGCCTCAATATTGTCGGCATGTCGCGCGCCGGCATAGACCGCGCTGTCATTCACAGGGTTCGACGCGCCTACAAGAGCATCTTCGAGGGCGAAGGTTCGATCCGTGACAACGCCGCGGCGATCCGCGACGAATATGCCGATTGCAAGGAAGTGGTCGAGATCCTCGATTTCATTGCAGCCGATAGCGACCGTGCGCTGTCGTCGCCCAATCGCGGCAAGAGCTGACGTGGTTTCGGCCGGCCAAAACGGCGACGGCAGGCTGGCGATCATCGCAGGCAGTGGGCTTTTGCCTGTTTATGTCGCCGACGCCGCCCGGCAGGCCGGCGAAGACCCCGTCATCATCGCATTGACCGATGAGGCGGACCGTGATTGGTCCGCTTTTGATCATGCCAATCTCGGCGTCGGTAATTTTTCAGGCCTTGAAGCCACGTTTCGGCGCTATGGCGTTGACCGGGTCGTCATGTCCGGCGGCGTCGCCCGTCGCCCGCCTTGGCGCGAGATTCATCCGACCTGGCGCGTGATCAGGGAATTGCCCTTGACCATTCGAACACTTCTTTCCGGTGGTGACAATGCTGTGCTGCAGATGGTCATTCGCCTGATCGAGGCCGGCGGTGTCCGCGTCGTGGGTGCGCATGAAATCGCCCCCGATCTCTTGGCGACGACCGGCCCTCTTGGGAAAATCTCGCCAGCGGACGAGGATCTGCGCGATATTGCGCAGGGCGCCAAGGCTGCAGACGCGCTCGGGCTTCTGGATGTCGGGCAGGGCGCCGTCAGCGTCGGCGGCCGTGTTGTCGCATTGGAAGGCGCAGAAGGCACCGACAAGATGATCGAACGGGTTGCCGAGCTGCGCGCCGCCGGGCGCATCTCGACCCGACGTCGCGGTGTTCTCGTCAAGCTCTGCAAGCCGCAACAGGATGTCCGGGCCGATTTGCCATCGATTGGCGTCTCTACAGTGTTGAACGCCAAGAAGGCTGGGCTGGCAGGTGTTGCCGTCGAAGCAGGAAGAGCGTTGATCCTCGACCGGCAGGCGGTGATCGCCGCTGCCGACGAGGCCGGCATTTTCATCTGCGGAATTGATCGGGGCCTGAGTGCGGAGGGCTTTATGTGAGCGCTGCGCCCTTGAAACTTGCCGTCGTCGCCGGAGAGGTCTCCGGCGATCTGCTGGGAGGCGATCTCGCCGCCGCCCTGAAGCGGCGTTACGGCGGCCCGGTCGAGCTGGTGGGCGTCGGCGGTGAAGCTCTGGAGGCGCAGGGTCTGCGCTCGCTCTTCGATTATTCCGAACTTTCGATCATGGGCTTCATTCAAGTCATCAAACGGCTGCCGAAATTGCTTGCGCGCATCAGGCAGACGGCGGATGCGATCATCGCCGCAAAGCCGGACGTGCTCCTGATCATCGACAGCCCTGATTTCACCCATCGCGTGGCGAAGCGGGTGCGCAAGGCTCTGCCCGATCTGCCGATCGTCAATTACGTCTGTCCCAGCGTCTGGGCGTGGAAGGAATATCGTGCGCAGAAGATGCTTGCCTATGTCGACCATGTGCTGGCTGTCCTCCCCTTCGAACCTGCCGCCATGGAGCGCCTGGATGGTCCGGCTACCACTTATGTCGGCCATCGCCTGACGGTCGATGCCGATCTGCTGGAGACGCGTCGCCAGCGTACCCTGCGCGGCCTGGCTGGCCCTGATGCGCAGAAAACGATCCTGCTTCTGCCCGGATCACGCGCATCGGAGATCCGGCAACTCCTACCGGTTTTTGAGCGGGCTACCGAAGAACTGAGCCGGCGAAATGATAATGTTCGCTACCTGCTGCCGACCGTGCCAAAGCAGGAGGCGCTCGTGCGCTCGCTGATCGAGAGCTGGAGTGCCAAGCCGGAGATTCTCATTGGTCAGGACGCAAAATGGCAAGCCTTCGCGCGGGCGGATGCCGCCATGGCCGCGTCAGGTACGGTAATCCTGGAATTGGGTCTTGCCGGCGTTCCTGTGGTTTCGACCTACAAGACGGAGTGGCTGGCGAGATTCGTGATGTCGCGTATCAAGGTCTGGACGGCGGCCCTGCCGAACCTGATTGCCGACTACGCCGTGCTGCCCGAGCTCATCAACGATGTTTTACGGCCGGGACTGCTCGCCCGTTATATGGAGCGCCTGTCAAGCGACAGTCCCGAACGCCGAGCAATGCTTGCGGGCTACGATCTGGTCTGGCAGCGCATGCAGACCGAGGAGCCGCCAGGCGACAAGGCGGCGGCGATCATTCTGGCGGTCGTATCCAATAAAAAAACCGGTCATCTCTGACCGGTTTTTTGTTTCAACTCCAAAGCTTAGCGCTTGGAAACAGGCACGTATTCGCGCAGCGGCGCTCCGGTGTAGAGCTGGCGCGGACGACCGATGCGCTGATGCGGGTCTTCGATCATTTCGTTCCACTGTGCGATCCAGCCGACGGTGCGGGCAAGAGCGAACAGCACGGTGAACATGGTCGTGGGGAAGCCGAGAGCCTTCAGCGTGATGCCGGAATAGAAGTCGACGTTCGGGTAGAGCTTCTTTTCGATGAAATATTCATCGGTGAGTGCGATGCGCTCCAGCTCGATCGCGATATCGAGCAGCGGATCGTCCTTGATGCCGAGTTCACCGAGAACTTCGTGCGCCGTCTTCTGCATGATTTTGGCACGCGGGTCGTAGTTCTTGTAGACGCGGTGGCCAAAGCCCATCAGGCGGAACGGGTCGTTCTTGTCCTTCGCACGGGCGATATATTCCGGAATGCGGTCGACGGAGCCGATTTCGCTGAGCATGTTCAGCGCGGCTTCGTTGGCGCCGCCATGAGCCGGGCCCCAGAGGCAGGCAATGCCTGCGGCGATACAGGCAAACGGATTGGCGCCCGAAGAGCCTGCAAGGCGGACTGTCGAGGTCGAGGCATTCTGCTCGTGGTCGGCATGCAGGATGAAGATGCGGTCCATGGCGCGCGCAAGCACCGGATTGACCACATACTCTTCGCAGGGAACAGCAAAGCACATGCGCAGGAAGTTCGACGCATAGTCGAGGTCGTTCTTCGGATAAACGAAGGGCTGGCCGATATGGTACTTGTAGGCCATGGCGGCGAGCGTCGGCATCTTGGCGATCATGCGCAGGCTTGCAACCATGCGCTGGTGCGGATCGGTGATGTCGGTCGAGTCGTGATAGAAGGCCGAGAGAGCACCGACGCAGCCGCACATGACGGCCATCGGATGCGCGTCGCGGCGGAAGCCGGTGAAAAAGCGCGACATCTGCTCGTGCACCATCGTGTGATGGGTCACACGATGATCGAAGTCCTTCTTCTGCGCTGCCGTCGGCAGTTCGCCGTAGAGAAGGAGGTAGCATACCTCGAGGAAATCGCCGTGTTCGGCCAGCTGATCGATCGGATAGCCGCGATGCAGCAGAACGCCTTCGTCGCCATCAATATAGGTGATGCTGGACTCGCACGACGCGGTGGAGGTGAAGCCAGGATCGTAAGTGAAAGTGGAGGTGTTCTTATAAAGGGCACCAATATCAATGACACTTGGGCCGATGGTTCCGGTCTTGACCGGCAAGTCCACCGTCTTTTCACCCCAAGTTAGTTTCGCGCTTTGTTCCGTCATGCTGATCCTCCAAGATTTGGCGGGATTGACGCCATAAAAAGCGCCAAAAGGTTAAGCGACTACCGACTAGCTATATGATCCAGAGCCTAATGCCAAGTTATCCTAACGCTGAATTGTGCAATGCAGTATCAACTTTAGGGCACTGCAGAAGCGTCATCGATTGTGCTACGCGGCGAAACCGGCCCAATTTAGCTCCGCTCATGCCGATTTCGATTGAATTCATTGTGTGGTGACGGCAAAAATCGCGCGAAAGCTGTAGTTTTGCGTGGGGGCGGCAGCGCGTGCCTAATTTGGAGGCATCTGAGCAACAGGAGAGTGGCCGGGGCGTTGCTGCGCCCCTGCAGCCTCGCCCTGTTGTTGCCACGATTGTTCTCCGTGCCGAAGCAGGACAACGGGAACGGACGCAGGAGCAGGCCCGTCTGACATCGCGGCTGTTGCGGATACTGAGCCGCATTCGTGCCGGTACTCTCACACTGATCGAAGAGGAGGCGGCCCATGGCCGCGCCATCCTGCTCGCGCCGATCTACATGGGCCTCGGCGCGATCTTCTGGTTCAAGGCTGGCAGCGATCCGCCGCCGCAGGCCATTCTTGCAGGCCTGCTGGTCCTTACTGGTGCTTATCTGCTCAGGCGGGAAGCGGGCAGGCTGCTTCGCCATTCGCTTTTCGCCGGCATGCTTCTTTGTCTGGGCATGGCGCTGGCACAATGCGAAAGCTGGAGGGCCTCCACTATCATGCTCGATTCCGCCGTGACGACGACCGTGACTGGTCAGGTCGAGCGACGGGAATCCTATGACAATGGACGCTGGCGCTATGTCGTCCGCGTCGAGGCAACGGAAAAGCCGACCATCCGCCGCTCGCCGGAGCGGGTGACGATCTTCGTGCGCAAGCAGGCGGAGCCGTTTGAACTCGGCGATCGTGTCCAGGGCAGGGCGCGTCTGACGCCTCCGGCGGGACCAGCCTTGCCCGGCCTCAACGATTTCGCCTTCAGTTCCTATTTCAACGGCATCGGCGCGAATGGCTTTGCCTATGGAACGCCGAAACTATTGTCGCCGGCCGGTGATAATGCTGCGGACTCGCCGATCGACAGGGCCGATATCTGGCTTGCCGGCCTGCGCAACAGCATCGGCGACAGGATCAGGCAAACCCTGCCGGGCGATACCGGCGCCTTTGCCGCCGCGCTTGTCACCGATGAGAGACGGGCGATCTCCAAGGATACGACCGAGGCCCTGAGAATTGCCGGCCTGACCCATATCATTGCGATTTCGGGCCTGAACATGGCGCTGTCGGCCGGCATCTTCTATGTCGGCCTGCGCTATCTGTTCAGCCTGTTTCCTGGCGTCGTGCAGGCTTGGCCGACAAAGAAATTCGCGGCCTTCGGCGCACTTGTCACGGTGACGGCGTACTATCTCATCTCCGGCTTCGGCGTCTCCGCTGAGCGGGCTTTCATCATGATGGCGATCATGCTGGTCGCCGTGCTTTTCGATCGGCCATCGCTCAGCCTGCGCAATGTTGCGTTATCCGCTATCGTCATTCTCGTTCTATCGCCGTCGCAGGTGCTCGGCCCGAGTTTTCAGATGTCCTATGCCGCAACGTTGGCGCTGGTGTCTGGCTATTCGCTATGGAAGCGGCGGCGGCATCGCGAAAATATCCTGTCGCGCGCCCGTCTGGTAAGTCCGCTGCTTTTTGTCTCCCGTTTCTTCGGTGGCGTGTTGTCGACTTCTTTCATCGGCGGCGCGTCGACCGCTATCTTCTCCATCGAGCATTTTCACCGATTGGCGACATATGGCCTTGCCGCCAATCTTGCGGCCATGCCGGTGGTCTCCTTCGTCGTCATGCCCTTCGGCATGGCGGCGATGCTGCTTATGCCTCTCGGTCTCGATGCACCCTTTTGGAAGGTCACAGGAGAGGGACTGGAACTCGTCATAGTGATTGCAAGAACAGTAGCCGGCTGGGGAGGTGACATCACCTTCGGTCGTCAGCCCGCCTGGCTGATGCCGACATTCATCGTCGGCTTCCTGGTCATGAGCATATTGCGAACGCGGCTTCGCCATCTCGGCCTGCTATTGCTGCTCGCGTCCGTTGGCGTGGCGGCATTCGGGACCGGTGTGCCGAAGCCCGATCTGATGATTTCCGAGGATGGCGTCCTGGTGGCGCTGCGGCAGGACGATATACTTGTTACCAATCGCGAGAGGCCGCAGGCCTTCATTTTCGAACAATGGCAAAAGGCCCTGGCTGCAGCGGAACATCAGCCGCCGACCATGCTTGCCAACGATAGCCGGCTCCCGCAGATCAGCAAGGCTGATCGCCGTAGGCGATTAAGCGGCGAAGAGCAAAATGCGGTCCGCAAGGCCATGGAAGAGGCGCTCGACCGGACAATGCAGGGAAGTTTCGTCTGCCAGAAAGGCGCATGGTGCATGGCGATGCTCGACAATGGCGCCATATTGGCGACCGTAGAGAATGCGGCCTATCTGCCGTCCGCCTGCGATACCGCAAATATTGTCGTGACGCCGATCCGACTACGATTGGATCGGTGCCGCTCCGGCGCGACACTTATTACCGGCGCCACATTGCGGCGAACGGGATCGATCGAAATGGCGCTCAGTGCCGAAGAGCCCGTCGTTTCCGCGGCATTCCAAGATCCGCAGCGACCATGGACCAGACATCGAACTTATGACTGGCGCACCGACAAATTCGACGCGCTAATCGTGCCGGCGTCACCGGTCAGTGATAGCGCCGAATAAGGCCGACGAGTTTACCCTGGACCTTGACGCGATCCGGTCCAAAGATGCGGGTCTCATAGGCCGGGTTGGCTGCTTCCAGCGCGATCGAGGCGCCCTTGCGACGGAAGCGCTTCAACGTTGCCTCTTCGTCGTCGACGAGCGCTACGACGATATCGCCGGGATTGGCCGTCGTCGAATTGCGGATGATGACCGTATCACCATCGAAAATGCCTGCGTCGATCATCGAGTCTCCGCGAACCTCAAGCGCATAGTGTTCACCGGAGCCGAGCATGTCGGCGGGGACGGTAATATCGTGCGTATTGTTCTGGATGGCGGAAATCGGAACGCCGGCGGCGATGCGGCCCATGACGGGCACGGAGGCTGAGCCGTTATGATCGTCATTCGCGACTTTCGGCGGAGCGGGTGGAGCGACAGGCTGCGGCTTGCCGAGACTGCCCTCGATGACGCTCGGCGAAAAGCCGCGGCGTGGCTGCAAGCTGGGATTATAGGCATCCGGCAGCTTGATGACTTCGAGCGCTCTGGCCCGGTTCGGCAGTCGGCGAATGAAGCCTCGCTCCTCCAGCGCCGTGATCAAACGGTGAATGCCGGATTTGGATGCCAGATCCAGTGCGTCCTTCATCTCGTCGAAAGATGGCGGAACACCGGACTCCTTCATGCGTTCGTGAATGAAGAGAAGCAGTTCCTGCTGCTTGCGCGTCAACATCGTCTTGGAACCCCAGAATCAAGAAAAACGGTGAAACAAATCCAGAACGGACACTATATGTTCCATATGTGTTCCGCAAGTACTTAAATTTCGGTAAAGCCTTGTTGGGCCAGTTAAATAATTACCGCCTGCGAATGGACGGGCTGAGAGCAACAAGGCGCTATATCTGCACTAACATAAGGAAAAATATGCGAAATGCTGCCCGATCCGTTTTCAACGTTCTGTAGGCCAGCCGGTGTTGCGAAGACGTGGATCGATGCGATGTGACATGGCATAAGCCGACCGCGCTGGAGAATCAGTCATCACGTTTGCGAGATTGTACTCCGTCCAGTTCGCCAGCCTTGGAGTATGGTACTTCCATCTTGAATTGCGCGAGGGATGGGCGCAAATCTGCTTTTGAAGGCAAACAGGAGGAACCATGGCTTCATCCCCGCATCCGCTGGATCATCTCGTACTGCCGACCGTCAACATCGCTTTGGCGCGCGAGCGCCTCGGCAAGCTCGGCTTTACGGTGGCTCCGGATGCGCGCCATCCCTTCGGCACGGAAAACGCCTGCGTCTTCCTTGCCGACAAAACCTATCTGGAACCTTTGGGCGTGGCGTCTCTGGAGCGATGCGAGGAAAGCATCGTGGATGGCAATGTCTTCGTCGCTCGCGATCAGGCTTACCGCTTTCGGGTCGGGCAGGATGGCTTTTCGGCCGTGGTGTTCGGCACAGACGATGCCGTTGCGGATGACGAGCGTTTCAGAGCGGCGGCGATTTCGGCGGGGCAAATGCTGGATTTCTCCCGCCCGATGAAGATGCCGGACGGAACTGAAACCATGGCCGGTTTTCGTCTCGCCTTTGCGGTCGATCTGCGTGCGCCGGATTTTCTCGCCTTCTGCTGCCAGCGCATCAATGCCCTGCCGGCCGACCGCAGCGTGCTCGAGCGTCACGAAAACGGCGTAACCGGCATCGCGCAGGTGGCGCTTGGTGCGCCGAAGCCGGCGGCATATCGCAGCTTCTTCGAAGAGGTTGTCGGCGGCCCTCGGATCATGGAGCATTCCTTCGGCCTGACGATCAGGGCCGCCAATGTCGATCTGGAGATTTTGACGCCGGAAGGAATGGAGGCATTCTATGATTTGCCGGTTCGCGGCGACGATCCGGGGCTCAGGGCGCGCGCAATCCTTTTCAAAACGCGCGATCTTTCCGTGACATCGTCGCATTTCGCTGCTAACGGCGTCACCTACACGCGTAAGAACAATCGTCTATTGGCAAGGCTGGCGCCCGGAGCGGGCGCGATGTTCGCCTTCGAGGAGATAGCATGAGCACGAATTCCGAAGTGACCGTCGGCGAAGGAGCCTCCAAGGTTCTGTTTTCCAACACCGCCAAGCTGTCGTTGATTGCCGGCCCCTGCGCAATGGAAAGCCGCGACCATGCCTTCATGGTTGCCGGTGTCCTGAAGGAGCTTTGCGGCAAGCTCGGCATCGGTCTTGTCTATAAGTCCTCCTATGATAAGGCGAACCGCACCTCGCTAACCGCCGGCCGCGGTCTTGGAATAGAAAAGGGCTTGGAGATTTTTGCCGACCTGAAGAAGGAATACGGCTTTCCGGTCCTGACCGATATCCACACGGAAGAGCAGTGCGCCATCGTCGCCAAGACGGTCGATATCCTGCAGATCCCGGCCTTCCTGTCGCGCCAGACCGATCTTCTGGTCGCCGCCGCCAAGACAGGCCGTGTCATCAACGTCAAGAAGGGGCAGTTCCTGGCGCCCTGGGACATGAAGAACGTGCTTGCCAAGCTGAACGACAGCGGCAACCCGAACATTCTTCTCTGCGAGCGCGGCGCTTCCTTCGGCTACAACACGCTGGTTTCCGACATGCGTTCGCTGCCGATCATGGCGGCGATGGGCGCTCCGGTGATTTTCGATGCCACTCATTCGGTGCAGCAGCCCGGCGGGCAGGGCGGTTCGACCGGCGGCGATCGTCGATTCGTCGAAACGTTGGCGCGTGCCGCCGTTGCTGTCGGCGTTGCCGGCGTCTTTCTCGAAACGCATGAGGACCCGGACAATGCACCGTCCGACGGTCCGAACATGGTCTATCTGAAGGACATGCCGCGGCTTCTGGAGAAGCTTTTGGCCTTCGACGCCATCGCCAAGGCCTGAAAAGTAGCCGGCATTCAACAGGCTGACATGAATTTGCGTTACGGGCCTGAGGGAGCGCCAGATCGAGGTGCGGATCGCCATTGTAATTTCCGCACCGTCGATTAAGACGATTTAAATCGATTTATAAACCAGCGAGCAGGAAGCTATCATGACCGCAATCACCGACATTATCGCCCGCGAGATTCTCGACAGCCGTGGCAATCCGACTGTCGAAGTCGATGTCTACCTCGAAGATGGCAGCATGGGCCGCGCGGCGGTTCCGTCGGGCGCATCGACCGGCGCGCATGAGGCCGTCGAGCTTCGCGATGGCGGCAAGCGCTACCATGGCAAGGGTGTCGAGAAGGCCGTCGAAGCCGTCAACTCGGAAATCTTCGATGCCATTGGCGGCATGGATGCTGAAAACCAGATCCAGCTCGACAACATCATGATCGAGCTCGACGGCACGCCGAACAAGTCGCGTCTCGGCGCGAACGCCATCCTCGGCGTTTCGCTTGCCGTTGCCAAGGCTGCCGCTCAGAGCGCCAACCTGCCGCTCTACCGTTATGTCGGCGGCGCTCACGCTCGCTTGCTGCCGGTTCCGATGATGAACATCATCAACGGCGGCGCCCATGCCGACAACCCGATCGACTTCCAGGAATTCATGATCCTGCCGATCGGCGCCGACTCGATCCGAGAAGCCGTCCGTATGGGTTCGGAAGTCTTCCACGTCCTGAAGAAGGAACTGGCATCGCAGGGCCACAACACCAACGTCGGCGACGAGGGTGGTTTCGCGCCGGGCTTGTCCAGTGCCCCGGCAGCCCTCGACTTCATCATGAAGTCCATCGAAAAGGCTGGCTACAAGCCGGGTGATGAAATTGCTCTCGGCCTCGATTGCGCCTCGACCGAATTCTTCAAGGACGGCAAGTACGTTCTCGAAGGCGAAGGCCGCACGCTGGAATCGGGCGCCATGGCCGAATACCTGGCAGAACTTGCCGCCAACTACCCGATCGTTTCGATCGAAGACGGCATGGCTGAAGACGACTGGGAAGGCTGGAAGACGCTGACCGACCTGATCGGCAAGAAGACGCAGCTCGTCGGCGACGATCTGTTCGTCACCAATTCCGCCCGCCTGCGCGACGGTATCCGCATGGGCGTTGCCAACTCGATCCTCGTCAAGGTCAACCAGATCGGTTCGCTGACCGAGACCCTCGATGCCGTCGAAACCGCGCACAAGGCCAACTACACGGCCGTCATGTCGCACCGCTCGGGCGAAACGGAAGACTCCACGATCGCCGACCTCGCCGTTGCCACCAACTGCGGCCAGATCAAGACCGGCTCGCTGTCGCGCTCCGACCGTCTTGCCAAGTACAACCAGCTCATCCGCATCGAGGAAGCGCTCGGCCCGCAGGCCAAATATGCCGGCCGCTCCATTCTGCGCGGCTGATATTGTTCCGCAGGCTCTCTTTTGACCCGCGGCCATGGTAATCGTTGAAATCGAACCGCGCCCCCCCGGGCGCGGTTTTTTGTTGGGCCGTGTCGTTAGAGTCAACGGACGGTTAATCTCTGCCGCTTACATTAGCTCTAGGTGTTTGATTTGATGTGATCTTGTTCGTGGCTGCATTGGCTTTGGGGAGATCGCGTAAAGCCAGGGCGTGACGAGCGAGTATGTGGACAAAGTATCATAAGAAGAGAAGGTTCGGCCGTCTCATCCTTCCCGCCATTACCATCGCTTTTGTGAGCTATTTCGGTTATCATTGCATTCATGGCGATTACGGCCTGAAGGCGACCGAGGTTTTCGAGCAGCGTCGCATTGACCGCGCCAAGGAGTTGGCTGATCTCGTCGCCAAGCGCGAGCACTTTGAAAAGGAGGTCGCGTTGTTGAGTGACGGCTCTTTGGACAAGGACATGCTCGATCAGTATGCGCGTTATCAGCTGACCTATTCCAAGGCGAACGAAATCGTCATATTCAACAAATAGCCACAATTAACCGAATTCTGGTTAATCGCCTTTTCGCAAGTTATATCAATAAGTTGCGAAGAATACGAGCCATGCAATTATAGCATTGCTGTGGCGAACAATCTTGCCTATGTTACGCCTCACCACAAAACGAGGCTACTCACACAGGGAGGGTTGAATGGCGCCGCGAAAAAACGCGACCGTTTCCAGCCGTAAGACAGCATCAAGACCTGCCAAGGAAACCAATGGCGGTCCGATCGCAGATTTCGATCGTGATGCGGAGCTCAAGGCTTATCGTGAGATGCTCCTGATCCGCCGCTTCGAGGAGAAGGCCGGCCAGCTTTACGGCATGGGCTTCATTGGCGGTTTCTGTCACCTTTACATCGGCCAGGAAGCTGTCGTCGTCGGCATGCAGCTGGCGCTGAAGGATGGCGATCAGGTCATCACCGGCTATCGCGACCACGGGCACATGCTGGCAACCGGCATGGAAGCACGCGGCGTCATGGCTGAGCTCACCGGACGTCAGGGCGGCTATTCCCGAGGGAAGGGCGGCTCGATGCACATGTTCTCCAAGGAGAAGAATTTCTACGGCGGCCACGGCATCGTCGGCGCCCAGGTCTCGCTTGGCACCGGTCTCGGCTTTGCCAACTGGTATCGCGGCAACGACAATGTCAGCGTCGCCTATTTCGGTGATGGCGCCGCCAACCAAGGCCAGGTCTACGAAAGCTTCAACATGGCGCAGCTCTGGAAGCTGCCTGTCATTTTCGTGATCGAGAACAACCGTTACGCCATGGGTACCTCGACCGCTCGCGCCACCGCGCAGGCCGACTTCTCCAAGCGCGGCGCTTCCTTCGGCATCCCCGGCATCCAGGTCGACGGCATGGACGTTCGCGCCGTCAAGGCTGCAGCTGACGAAGCCGTTGCGCATTGCCGTTCCGGCAAGGGCCCGATCATCCTGGAAATGTTGACCTACCGTTATCGCGGTCACTCCATGTCCGACCCGGCCAAGTACCGTTCCAAGGACGAAGTGCAGAAGATGCGCTCCGAGCATGACCCGATCGAGCAGGTCCGTGTTCGCCTTCTCGAAAAGGGCTGGGCGACCGAAGATGATCTGAAGGATATCGACAAGGATGTTCGCGACATCGTCGCCGACAGCGCCGATTTTGCCCAGAACAATCCGGAGCCGGATGCATCCGAGCTCTACACCGACATTCTGCTCTAAATCGGGGAGGGACGATCAATGCCCATCGATATTCTTATGCCCGCCCTTTCTCCGACGATGGAAGAAGGCACTCTTTCGAAATGGCTCAAGAAGGAAGGCGACAAGGTCGTTTCCGGTGACGTCATTGCCGAAATCGAAACCGACAAGGCCACCATGGAAGTGGAAGCCGTCGACGAAGGCGTCATCGGCAAGCTGCTGGTCGACGCCGGCACCGAAGGCGTCAAGGTGAACGCCAAGATCGCTATCCTGCTACAGGACGGTGAATCGGCCGATGCCATTTCGTCCGCAAGGGCAGCACCCGCTGCCGAGCCGGCTAAGGCCGAGGCTCCCGCCACCGCTCCGGCGCCTGCAGCCGCTGCACCGGTTCCGGCCCAGCCGAAGGCTGCGGCTCCCGCTGATCCGGAAATCCCGGCCGGCACGGAAATGGTGTCGATGACGGTGCGTGAAGCGCTGCGCGATGCCATGGCCGAAGAAATGCGCTCCAACCCGGACGTCTTCGTCATGGGTGAAGAGGTTGCTGAATACCAGGGTGCCTACAAGGTGACCCAGGGGTTGCTGCAGGAATTCGGTGCCCGGCGCGTCATCGACACCCCGATCACCGAGCATGGCTTTGCCGGTATCGGCGTCGGCGCTGCCATGGCCGGCCTTCGTCCGATCGTCGAGTTCATGACCTTCAACTTCGCCATGCAGGCGATCGACCAGATCATCAACTCCGCTGCCAAGACGCTCTATATGTCCGGCGGCCAGATGGGCGCTCCGATCGTCTTCCGCGGTCCGAACGGTGCGGCGGCTCGCGTCGGCGCGCAGCACAGCCAGGACTACGCCTCCTGGTATAGCCACATTCCGGGCCTCAAGGTTGTCATGCCCTACACGGCAGCTGACGCCAAGGGCCTGCTGAAGGCTGCGATCCGTGATCCGAACCCCGTCATATTCCTCGAAAACGAAATCCTCTACGGTCAGCACTTCGACGTGCCGAAGCTGGATAACTTTGTTCTGCCGATCGGCAAGGCCCGCATCCATCGTCCGGGCAAGGACGTCACGGTCGTTTCCTTCGGTATCGGCATGACCTATGCCACGAAGGCGGTCGCCGAGCTGGAAGCCCAGGGCATCGATGTCGAACTCATCGACCTGCGCACCATCCGCCCGATGGATCTTCCGGCGATCATCGAATCGGTCAAGAAGACCGGCCGTCTGGTAACCGTCGAGGAAGGCTATCCGCAGTCGTCGGTCGGCACGGAAATCGCCACCCGCGTCATGCAGCAGGCCTTCGATTATCTCGATGCGCCGATCCTGACGATCGCCGGCAAGGACGTACCCATGCCATACGCCGCCAACCTCGAAAAGCTGGCGCTTCCAAGCGTCGCCGAAGTGGTCGATGCGGTGAAGGCCGTTTGCTACAAGTAAGGGGAGGGCTCATCGATGCCTATCAACATCACTATGCCTGCCCTCTCGCCGACCATGGAAGAGGGCAACCTCGCCAAGTGGCTGGTCAAGGAAGGCGACAAGATCAAGTCCGGCGATGTCATCGCCGAGATCGAGACTGACAAGGCAACGATGGAAGTCGAAGCCGTCGATGAAGGCACCGTCGCCAAGATCGTCGTTCCCGCTGGCACCGAAGGCGTGAAGGTCAATGCGCTGATCGCAGTGATTGCCGCCGATGGCGAGGATGTCGCTGCGGCAGCCTCTGGCGCTGGCGGCGCAGCTGCGGCTCCGAAGGCGGAAGCAGCCCCTGCGGCCGCGCCTGCCCCGGCAAGCGTTTCGGCTCCCGCTGCATCCGCTCCGGCTGTGTCGGCTCCTACTGCAAGCGACGGTCATCGTACCTTCGCGTCGCCGCTCGCGCGTCGACTGGCCAAGGAAGCCGGCATCGATGTGACGGCGGTTTCCGGCACCGGTCCGCACGGCCGCGTCATCAAGAAGGACGTCGAGGCTGCGGTTTCCGGCGGCACGGCCAAGGCTGCACCTGCAGCCGCACCCGCTGCACAGCCGGCCGCCGCTGCTGCTCCTGCCGCCGCGCCCAAGGGCATGTCGGAAGAATCCGTCCTCAAGCTGTTCGAGCAAGGTTCCTACGAGCTTGTGCCACATGACGGCATGCGCAAGACCATTGCCAAGCGCCTGCAGGAATCCAAGCAGACGATCCCGCACTTCTACGTCTCGGTCGATTGCGAACTCGACGCGCTGCTGGCGCTTCGCACGCAGCTCAACGATTCCGCTCCGAAGTCGAAAGATGGCGTGCCGGCCTACAAGCTCTCGGTCAACGACATGGTCATCAAGGCACTGGCTCTCGCGCTGCATGACGTGCCTGATGCCAACGTCTCCTGGACGGACAGCAACATGGTCAAGCACAAGCATGCCGATGTCGGCGTTGCCGTCTCCATCCCGGGCGGCCTGATCACACCGATCATCCGCAGCGCCGAGCAGAAGACACTCTCGACCATCTCCAACGAGATGAAGGACTACGGCAAGCGCGCCAAGGAGCGCAAGCTGAAGCCCGAGGAGTATCAGGGCGGTACGACTGCCGTGTCGAACATGGGCATGATGGGCGTCAAGAACTTCGCCGCCGTCGTCAACCCGCCGCATGCGACCATCCTGGCCGTCGGCGCCGGCGAGCAGCGTGTCATCGTCAAGAAGGGCGAAATGGTGATAGCCAATGTGATGACCGTCACGCTGTCGACCGACCATCGCGCCGTCGACGGTGCGCTCGGTGCCGAGCTCCTGGCCGCCTTCAAGGGCTACATCGAAAATCCGATGGGGATGCTCGTCTGAGCCTTGTCGTAAACTGGAGGCATGAATGACCAAGACCGTTCTGTGTTATGGCGACTCGTTGACGTGGGGCTATAGCGCCGAGACGATCGGTCGTCATGCCTATGAGGATCGGTGGCCGAGCGTGCTGCAAAGGGCGCTCGGTGATCAGGTTCGTGTCATTCCGGAAGGGTTGAATGGCCGCACCACCGCTTTCGACGATCATCTCGCCGATTGCGACCGCAACGGCGCGAGGATCTTGCCGACGATCCTGCAGACCCATAACCCGCTCGATCTCGTGATCATCCTGCTTGGCACCAACGATATGAAGCCGGTCGTGGCCGGCTCGGCCTTCGCTGCTCTGCAGGGCATCAGCCGGTTAGTGCAACTGGTGCGCAATCACGCCTGGGGGTTCGACTACGAGGTGCCCGACATCCTCATCGTCGCACCGCCGGCGATCTCCGAGACTGCGAATCCCGCTTTCGCGGCCAGCTATCTCGGCGCGATCAAGGAATCGAGCAAGCTGTCGACGCTTTACCGCGATCTGGCCGATGAACTGGGCTGCGGTTTCTTCGATGCCAATTCGGTTGCCTCCACCACACCGCTCGACGGCGTGCATCTCGATGCGGAAAACACCCGGGCGCTCGGGCGTGGCCTTGAGTCGATCGTGCGGATGATGCTTGGAATTTAACAAATCAGGGCAGGCTGCAGCTTCGACCGGCCGCCACCAATAAGGCAGGAAACACATGGCTGAGAATTACGACGTCATCATCATCGGCTCCGGTCCGGGCGGTTATGTCGCCGCAGTGCGCGCCGGCCAGCTTGGCCTGAAGACCGCGATCGTCGAGCGTGAGCATCTGGGCGGCATCTGCCTCAACTGGGGCTGCATACCCACCAAGGCGCTGCTTCGTTCGGCCGAAATTCTCGATCATTCCAATCATCTGAAGGATTACGGCCTCGTTCTCGAAGGCAAGGTGAGCGCGGATGTCAAGGCAGTCGTCGCCCGCTCGCGCGGCGTCTCCGCCCGGCTCAACCAGGGCGTTGGCTTCCTGATGAAGAAGAACAAGGTCGACGTCATCTGGGGTGAAGCCAAGATCACCAAGGCTTCGACCGGCGCTCAGCCAGGCGAAATCGTCGTCGGCAAGTCGACGAAGCCTGTTGTCGAGCCGCAGCATCCGCTGCCAAAGAACGTCAAGGGCGAGGGCACCTATACCGCCAAGCATATCATCGTCGCCACTGGCGCCCGTCCGCGCGCTCTGCCCGGCATCGAGCCGGACGGCAAACTGATCTGGACCTATTTCGAGGCATTGAAGCCGGACTTCCTGCCGAAGTCGCTGCTCGTCATGGGCTCGGGCGCGATCGGTATCGAATTCGCCAGCTTCTATCGCTCGATGGGCGTCGATGTCACGGTCGTCGAAGTCATGCCAACCATCATGCCGGTCGAGGATGCGGAAGTTTCCGGCATCGCCCGCAAGCAGCTCGAGAAGCGCGGCCTGAAGATCTTCACCAAGGCGAAGGTCACGAAGGTCGACAAGGCTGCCAACTCGATCACGGCCCATGTCGAAACGGAAGACGGCAAGGTTCAGCAGATCGTTGCCGACCGCATGATCTCCGCCGTCGGCGTGCAGGGCAACATCGAGAATCTAGGGCTTGAGGCGCTCGGTGTGAAGACCGACCGCGGCTGCGTCGTCATCGACGGTTACGGCAAGACCAATGTTCCCGGCATCTACGCGATCGGCGACGTCGCCGGCCCTCCGATGCTGGCGCACAAGGCCGAGCATGAGGGCGTCGTCTGCATCGAGAAGATCGCCGGCCTGCCGAATGTCCATCCGACCGACAAGGCCAAGGTTCCGGGCTGCACCTATTGCCAGCCGCAGGTCGCCTCGGTCGGAATGACCGAAGCCAAGGCCAAGGAGCTCGGTCGCGATATCCGCGTCGGCCGCTTCTCCTTCGTCGCCAACGGCAAGGCGATTGCGCTGGGCGAAGACCAGGGTCTCTGCAAGGTCATCTTCGACAAGAAGACCGGCGAGCTCTTGGGCGCGCACATGGTCGGCGCAGAGGTGACCGAACTCATCCAGGGCTTCGTCGTTGCCATGAACTTGGAAACGACGGAAGAGGAGCTGATGCACACGATCTTCCCGCATCCGACCGTTTCGGAGACGATGAAGGAAGCCGTGCTCGACGCTTACGGCCGGGTGCTGAACGCTTGATAATTTCCTGCCATGCCCTTTATCGAAGGGGTGGAAATCAGGAAAGGAAATCAACATGTCTATCACGACGGAAGCTTGGATCGTCTTTCTTTTCATCGGCCTGGCGGCGGGGTTTCTCGCCAGCCTGATCGTTGGCGGTGGCGGCGGCTTGATCGGTTGCTTGGTGAGTGGCGTGATTGGGGCTTTCGTCGGCGGCTTCCTGTTCCATTATTTCGGGATTTCGCTGGGCATTGAAAACGCGCTTGTCGTGGAGGTCATCCATGCCACCGTCGGCGCGATCATCGTGGTGCTGTTGGCGAGATTGATCGCCTAGAGCAGTTCCAGCAAAAGTGCGAAGCGGTTTTGCGTCCGGAACTGCATAAAAATAAAAGGATAGAGCATTTCCGTGACACCACTTGAAACGGAAATGCTCTGAGATCGGGGTTGTGATGGAAAGTGTCGGTTGGCTGGGTCTGATCATCATCGGCGGTCTTGCGGGCTGGCTCGCAGGCAAGCTGATGGACGCGCGCTACGGCATCATCCTGAACATCATCCTCGGCATTGCCGGCTCGGTGGTTGCGGCGGGGCTTCTGGTGGCCTTGCATGTCGGCGTGCCCGGCGGCCGGCTCGGCTTTTTCATCACCGGTTTCATCGGTGCGTGCATTCTGATATTCCTCGCCAAATTCGCTCGGCGATGAAGGGCCGCATTTCAAGCGGCGGAAAGTAGACGTTTCATGGTCACCATTCTCGACACGATCAACCCGGACGCCAAGCGCGTGCGTCATCCCGAAAAGGCACATCGGCCGGATACGGAAGTGCTGCGCAAGCCGGACTGGATTCGTGTGAAGGCACCGACGTCGAAAGGCTATGCCGAAACCCGCTCGATCGTGAAGGAGCACAAGCTCGTCACCGTCTGCGAGGAAGCCGGCTGCCCGAATATCGGCGAATGCTGGGACAAGAAGCACGCGACGTTCATGATCATGGGCGAGATCTGTACCCGTGCCTGCGCCTTCTGCAACGTCGCAACTGGCAAGCCGAATGCGCTCGACATGGCAGAGCCGGAAAATGTCGCCAAGGCCGTCAAGGAGATGGGCCTCAGCCACGTCGTCATCACCTCGGTCGATCGTGACGACCTGGCGGACGGCGGTGCCGAGCACTTCGAGAAGGTGATCTGGGCGATCCGCGCCGCTTCGCCGGCAACGACGATCGAGATCCTGACGCCGGACTTCCTGAAGAAGCCGGGTGCTCTGGAGCGCGTTGTCGCCGCCAAGCCGGACGTCTTCAATCACAATCTGGAGACCGTGCCCGGCAACTATCTGACGGTCCGCCCCGGCGCGCGGTACTTCCACTCGGTTCGGCTGCTGCAGCGGGTCAAGGAACTCGACCCCACAATGTTCACCAAGTCGGGCATCATGGTCGGCCTCGGCGAAGAGCGCAACGAAGTCCTCCAGCTGATGGACGACCTGCGCACCGCCGATGTCGACTTTTTGACGATCGGCCAGTATCTGCAGCCGACGCGAAAGCATCATCAGGTGATGAGCTTTGTCACGCCGGAAGAGTTCAAGTCTTACGAGACCGTGGCTTACACCAAGGGCTTCCTGATGGTCGCCTCCAGCCCGCTCACCCGTTCGTCGCACCATGCCGGCGACGATTTCGAGCGGCTGCGGGCCGCTCGTGCCAAGAAGCTGTTGCTCGCTGCCGAGTAAGCGGAACAAGATCCAGTCTTGCCTTTCGAAGGAGCCGCGGCGATTGTGCCGCGGTTTTTGTTCGCGCCGTCATCTCTTTGTCATCAAGGCGGCCTAGGGAACACGCCGCCGTTTGTTACCGGTTTCGGCGCTTTAGAATCGACTATGGAGCTGGACCGTGGAGCAGATCGTCGCGCCGCAGGCGCTTTCCCGTGCGATCGATATCGACGAGGCGGCGGCCCTCATCAAAAAGGCGGATCGTATCCTTGTCATGGGTTGCTCCGGCACCGGCAAGAGCACGCTCGCGCAAGCGATTGCGTCTCTGCGCGACCTCACCTGTGTCTCGATGGATCGCGATATCTTCTGGTTGCCCGGCTGGAAATCGCGGCCGCGCCCGGAAGTCATCGCGCTGATCGAGCAGGCGGTCGCCGAGCCGCGCTGGATCATGGACGGCAATAGCCCGGGGACCTTGCCCTTGCGGCTGCCGCGCACCGATATCGTCATATGGAGAAGGCCGCCGCGCCACGTGGCGTTGAGGGGCGTTGCTTCCCGTTGGCTGCGCTACAGGGGTCGGTCACGGCCCGAAATGGCGCGCGGATGTCCGGAACGGCTGGACTGGAAATTCCTGCACTACATCTGGACGTTCGAGCGTAATGAAGCGCCGCAGTTTCAGGACATGCTGATGCGGCACGGCAGCAATGTGCCTGTCGTGACGTTGAAATCCTATCGCGATGGCGAAGAACTGCTTTCGCGCCTTCAACGGAAGATCTGAGAGGCTGAGATGGATCTCGTGGCGATACCTTCACTGTACAACGAGGTACACGATCTCGCCGAAGCGGCCGATCATATCCGCGGAGCGAATCGCATCATGGTCATGGGCTGTTCCGGTGGCGGCAAATCGACCCTGTCGCAGAAAATCGCCGCCCGCTTCGGCCTTGCCTATATCTCGATCGATCGTGACATTCTGTGGCTGCCGGGCTGGGTGGAGCGCGCAAAGGAGGAGCAGCGTGCCATCGTCGTCTCCAAGGTCCAGGGCGAGCGGTGGATACTGGACGGCACGAATCCCTCGACATTCGATATCCGCCTGCCGCGCACGGATTTCGTCATCTGGGTGCGGATGCCCCGCCTTGTGTGCATCTGGGGAGCGGTTTCCCGCTGGATCAGATGGATGGGCCGCACGCGCCCGGAAATGGCGCCGGGCTGCATCGAGAAGATCGACTGGGAGTTTCTGCGCTTCATCTGGACGTTCGAGGAGAAATTCGCGCCAAGAGTGCTCGCAGGCCTCGCGCAGCATGGCCCCGACGTGCCTGTTTTTCAGCTGAAATCCCGTGGCGAAATGCGTCAGCTTCTTGATCTTCTTGGCCGTCCTGCTTAATTGCGGCTCATGCCTCAATTCGAAACCCATCGCCCCGTTCCGCATTCTCCCGATCAGATGTTCGACCTCGTTGCCGACGTGGAACGTTATCCGGAATTCCTGCCGCTTTGCGATGCGCTCACGGTCCGCAGCCGCAAGGAGCGCGACGGCAGGGTGCTGCTGGTAGCCGACATGACCGTCGGCTACAAGGCGATCCGCGAGACCTTCACGACGCAGGTGCTGTTGAACAAATCCGAGCGCGCCATTGACGTGAAATACATCGACGGACCGTTCAAATATCTCGATAATCGCTGGCGCTTCGCGCCATTGGAAAACGGCGGCTGCAGCATCGATTTCTTCATCGATTATGAGTTCAAGAGCCGCATTCTCGGCGCTCTGATGGGGTCGATGTTCGATCGTGCCTTCCGCATGTTCACGGATGCCTTCGAGACGCGGGCAAACAAGATCTACGCCTGAAACGGGAGCCCGGCGCTATTCGCCGAGCGCGATCAGCATTTCCAAAGCTGTTTTCAAGGTCGCCAGCCGAATCTTGTCACGGCCGATATCGCCGTAGCGCATTTCACGATGGGTGAGCCCGCCGCTGCGCGCCTTGGCGGCGAGGTGGACGAGCCCCACGGGTTTTTCCGCGGAGCCGCCGCCGGGACCGGCAACACCGGTTACCGCCACGGCAAAATCGGCCCGGGAGCGGAACAGGGCGCCATGCACCATCTGCAGCGCGGTTTCCTTCGACACAGCACCGAACCGTGCAAGCGTCTGTTCCTGAACGCCGAGCATCTCCATCTTGGCAACATTGGTATAGGTGACGAAGCCGCGATCGACGACGGCGGACGAGCCGGGAATTTCCGTGAGCGCGCCGGCGATCAGCCCGCCCGTGCAGGATTCGGCCGTGGCGACCATGCAGCCCCTGGCCGTGAAGTCCGTGACGATCTTTTGCGCGAGCGCGATAATCTCATCTGGAAAATGCATCATGCCTTGCCTCCGCGATAGACGACCGTTGCGGTCGCGATAGCGGCGATGCCTTCGCGACGGCCGACGAAGCCGATCTGCTCGTTTGTGGTTGCCTTGACCGAGCAACGATCAAGGCTGATGCCCAGAAATTCGGAAAGCCTGGCGCGCATAACGTCGCGATGCGGCCCGACTTTCGGCGCTTCGGCAATCAGCGACACATCCGCGTTCATGATCGTGCCGCCGCGCTCGCGCACGATCTTGGCCGCATGCTCGATGAAGATGCGCGACGGCGCACCCTTCCATTGCGGATCGGACGGCGGGAAGTGGTCGCCGATATCCCCGGCGCCGCAGGTGGCGAGCAGGGCATCCGTCAGGGCATGCAGGGCGACATCGGCGTCCGAGTGCCCTTTCAGCTTCTGGTCGTGCGGAATGAAGACGCCGCAGAGCGTCACGCCGTCGCCGGGCTCCAGCTGATGCACGTCATAACCGTTACCGGTGCGCACGTCAGGCAGCAGCCCGGCGCTGAGCTTTTCGTCGGCCATGGCAATTTCCCTCTTGATCGTCAGTTTCACATTGTCGGCGCTGCCGGTCACGAGCGTCACCGGCAGGCCGCACCACTCCGCGATCGCCGCATCGTCGGTGAAATCGGCCTTGCCGTCGGCTGCTGCCTTCTCATGGGCGGCGAGAATATCGGCGAAGCGGAAGGATTGCGGCGTCTGCGCCGCGTGAAGTCCTGTGCGGGGGACAGTTTCAACGACGAGGCCATTGGCATCGCCGCGCTTCAGCGTGTCGGTGACGGGCATGGCGGGCAGTACGGCCGGCGCGCCTGCTGCAAGGGCTGCGGCGACTCGGTCAAGCAGATCATGGTCGAAGAAGGGGCGCACGGCATCATGGATCATCACATGCGTCACGCCGCTTTCCTCCAGCTGCCGCAGCCCGGCAAGCACGGATTGCTGACGTGTCGCGCCACCAAAGGCGATTTCGACCTTGGGCAAACCGGCGACCTGCTCCAGCGCCGCCCCGAGTAGTTTCTCATCGTCGCGGTGGATCACGACGACGATCTTCGTCGCCAGCGGCCATGTCATGAATCTTTCAAGCGTATGCGCAATAACCGCTCTGCCGCCGATCGGGCGATATTGCTTGGGGCCTTCTTCCGGAGAACCCGCCCGTTCGCCGCGCCCGGCGGCAACGATCACGATTCCAACCGACAGCGGTTGCGTTGAATGCATTTGCGTCATAAACCCTCGAAAGATGAAAGGCTCGGTCTCCGGCATGGCTTTGAAAAGCGTAAAGCTTTTCTTTGAACAAGCACATGCTAAATAGATCGCCAAAAGCGATCCTGCCTGAGCAGGGTCTATCGCCTCAACCGAGTATTTTCCAGCATTTGCCCAAAAAATATCGGTATTCTCCGAAACCCCTTGGCAAACTTTTAAAGCGTGTCTAAAAATAGTGCAGATGTATGGTGTGCCCGAAAGATAATCATTTGCTTTCTTCCAAGCTTGCAGCCCCGTTTTCCATCGGTTCCGTATCCATCCGAAATCGCGTGATCCTGGCACCGATGTCGGGTGTGACCGATCTTCCCTTCCGGCGGCTCGCCTTGCGTTATGGCGCCGGTCTCGTCGTGACCGAAATGGTCGCCAGTCGCGAGCTCGTGCAGGACACGGCTGAATCGTGGGCGCGTCTGAAGAGCGCGGGATTGAAGCCGCATATGGTGCAGCTTGCCGGCCGTGAGGCGCATTGGATGGCCGAGGCGGCAAAAATCGCCGCCGACAACGGCGCCGACATTATCGATATCAACATGGGGTGCCCGGCCAAGAAGGTGATCGGCGGCTATTCCGGTTCGGCGCTGATGCGCGACCCGGACCACGCGCTGACATTGATCGAGGCGACCGTCCGCGCCGTCAACATCCCCGTGACGCTCAAGATGCGGCTCGGCTGGGATGAGAACTCCATCAATGCGCCAGATATTGCGCGCCGTGCCGAGGAGGCGGGTATCCAGCTCGTCACCATCCATGGCCGCACGCGCATGCAATTCTATGAGGGCAGGGCGGATTGGGATGCGATCCGCGCGGTGCGCGATGTCGTCTCCATCCCGCTTGTGGCCAATGGCGACGTCGAAACGGCGGAAGATGCGCAGGACATCCTGCGGCGCTCCGGCGCCGACGCCGTCATGATCGGTCGCGGCTGTCAGGGCCGTCCGTGGCATGCAGGCGTGCTGGCCGGTCATCGCGAGCCGGATCGCCAGGAGATTGTCGAAATCGCCCTTGAACATTACCGGATGATGCTGGAGTTCTATGGAGAGGCCGTCGGCATTCGCCATGCCCGCAAACATCTTGCCTGGTATCTCGATCGCTATGCGCCGGCGACGACAGCTGCCGACAAGGCAAAAATCATGACGTCGAGAGAAAGCGTCGAAGTCGCGGCATCCTTCCATGCCGCGCTGCAGGCAGGCGCCGATCTCGCCCACTGCGTCCAGGAGGCTGCATGACTTCGAAATCCAGCTCCGGGGCCGGGGAGAACACGGCCAATTCCGTGGCTATGGCCGTTCTGAACGCGATCCAGAACCCCGTCGTCATGGTGGACGAAGCGGGCTTGATCGCATTCGCCAACTGGGAGGCCGAGGCTTTTTTCGGCGCCAGCGCCTCGCATCTGGCACGCTACAGGATCTCGACCTTCATTCCGTTCGGCAGTCCCCTGCTTGCCTTGATCGATCAGGTGCGCGAGCGCCGCGCGCCCGTCAACGAGTATCGCGTCGATCTCAGCTCGCCGCGTCTCGGGCAGGACAAGCTGGTGGATCTCTACGTCGCGCCGATTTCCAGCGAACCCGGCTCGGTGGTGGTAGTGTTTCAGGAACGCTCCATGGCGGACAAGATCGACCGGCAGCTGACGCATCGCGCCGCCGCCCGCTCGGTCACGGGGCTTGCCTCGATGCTGGCTCACGAAATCAAGAATCCGTTGTCGGGCATTCGCGGTGCCGCGCAGCTGCTTGAGCAGTCTGTCGAGGATGACGATCGCGCGCTGACGCGCCTTATCTGCGATGAGACCGACCGTATCGTGTCGCTGGTCGACCGTATGGAGGTTTTCTCCGACGAGCGGCCGGTCGACCGTGTGCCCGTCAACATCCATTCCGTGCTCGACCATGTGAAGGCAATCGCCAAGGCCGGCTTTGCCCGCAATATCAAGATTTCGGAAAACTATGACCCCTCGCTCCCGGCTGTTTTTGCAAACCGGGACCAGCTCGTGCAGGTCTTCCTCAATCTGGTGAAGAATGCCGCCGAAGCCGTCGGCGACCGGCAGGATGGCGAGATCATGCTGACGACGGCCTATCGTCCTGGCATTCGGCTTTCGGTTGCCGGCACACGCGAGAAGATCTCCCTGCCGCTGGAATTCTGCGTCATCGACAATGGTCCCGGCGTACCGGCCGATCTCGTGCCGCATCTCTTCGATCCGTTCATCACCACGAAGACGAACGGAACCGGTCTCGGCCTCGCGCTGGTCGCCAAGATCATCGGCGATCACGGCGGCATCGTCGAATGCGACAGCCAGAACCACCGCACCACATTCCGTGTTCTGATGCCCGCTTCCAAGGGCATTACCTCAGAAGATGCCCCCCTTCCGAACTCTACAGGGACTACTCGATGACAGCCACGATCCTTGTCGCCGATGATGATGCGGCCATCCGCACCGTACTCAATCAGGCTTTGAGCCGCGCGGGTTACGATGTACGCATCACGTCGAACGCCGCCACGCTCTGGCGCTGGGTCTCCGCCGGCGAAGGCGACCTCGTCGTAACCGACGTCGTCATGCCCGACGAAAACGCATTCGATCTGCTGCCGCGCATCAAGAAGGCGAGGCCGGATCTGCCGGTGCTGGTCATGAGCGCGCAGAACACCTTCATGACGGCCATCAAGGCATCCGAGAAGGGTGCTTACGACTATCTGCCGAAGCCTTTCGACCTGACCGAACTGATCGCCATTGTCGGCCGCGCGCTATCCGAACCGAAGCGCAAGCCGGCAAAGATCGAAGACGACATGCAGGATGGCATGCCGCTCGTCGGCCGTTCTGCCGCGATGCAGGAAATCTACCGCGTGCTTGCGCGCCTGATGCAGACCGATCTCACACTGATGATCACCGGTGAATCCGGTACCGGCAAGGAGCTGGTGGCGCGCGCGCTGCATGACTATGGCAAGCGCCGCAACGGCCCGTTCGTCGCGATCAACATGGCTGCGATCCCGCGCGACCTGATCGAATCCGAGCTGTTCGGCCATGAGAAGGGCGCCTTTACCGGCGCGCAGACCCGCTCGACGGGCCGCTTCGAACAGGCCGAGGGCGGCACGTTGTTCCTCGACGAAATCGGCGACATGCCGATGGATGCGCAGACGCGCCTGCTGCGCGTGCTGCAGCAGGGCGAATATACGACCGTCGGTGGCCGCACGCCGATCCGTACCGATGTCCGCATCGTTGCTGCCACCAACAAGGATCTGAAGCAGGCGATCAATCAGGGCCTGTTCCGCGAGGACCTGTACTACCGCCTCAACGTCGTGCCGCTGCGCCTGCCGCCGCTGCGCGATCGCGCCGAGGATATTCCCGATCTCGTGCGTCATTTCATCCAGCAGGCCGAAAAGGAAGGCTTGGGTTCCAAGCGTTTCGATCAGGAGGCGCTCGAGCTGATGAAGGCCTATCCCTGGCCCGGCAACGTCCGCGAGCTGGAAAACCTGATCCGCCGACTGATGGCGCTATATCCGCAGGATGTCATCACCAAGGAGATCATCGACGCGGAATTGCGCGCCGACGTCCCCGACAGCCCGATCGAAAAAGGTCCGGTCCGCACTGGCACGATGACCATTGCCCAGGCGGTGGAAGAGAACATGCGGACCTATTTCGCCGGCTTCGGCGAAAATCTGCCGCCTCCAGGCCTCTATGACCGCGTCTTGACGGAAATGGAGTACCCGCTGATCCTCGCCGCCTTGACCGCCACGCGCGGCAATCAGATCAAGGCGGCTGATCTTTTGGGCTTGAATCGCAATACGTTGCGCAAAAAGATCAGAGAACTGGGTGTTTCGGTTTACAGAAGCTCCCGTACGGCTTGACAAGGCAATCCGATGCGTTGCATTTTCGCCACAATGCGTTGCTTAAAGGTCACGCAGCAGATTCGTCGTTTTTGCGGTGGCGATTCATCTGGCCCACTCTCGTCGGAACGAGAGTTTGTCTGATTTTTCAACTTGTTGCAAAAGTGACATGAAGTAAAGGTTTCGCTTCCGTGCGAAACCGGACGACAGTTCCCGCCTCTGCTTGTCGCTCGCATCGATGCCCAATGTTGGCCGTGCGACTCGACCAAGGCGCCAACCGTCGCTCGGGCGTGGAGATTGATGGGAATGATGCAGGACGCGGTGTCGCCGGCGGCGAGCGACGAGGCGGTTGTCAAGGTGACGGACCGCCGTGCTTCCTTTGCCTTACCTGGTCTGATCCTGGCCGGCGGCGCGCTTCTGTGCGCCATAGCAACCCTGCTGATGCTTCTCGGGCTGACACCGATCGCCCCGACATCCTCCGTCGTTTTCACCTCGGTCGTGATCAACGGCCTGTTCGTGCTGGGGCTGATGGCGCTGATCGCCCGCGAGGTGGCGCGATTGGTCAAGGCGCGCAGCCGCGGCCGTGCCGCTGCCCGCCTGCATATCCGTATCGTCGTTCTTTTCTCGATCGTCGCGATCACGCCGGCCATTCTCGTCGCCATCGTTGCCAGCCTGACGCTCAATGTCGGCCTCGACCGCTGGTTTGGCGTGCGCACGCAGCAGATCATCAGTTCCTCGCAGAACGTCGCTCAAGCCTATCTGATGGAGAATGCGAGCTATCTGCAGGGTCAGACCGTTTCGATGGCGAATGATCTGGAGCGCAACCGCTCGCTCTTCAACCTCGATCGCACCGGCTTTGCCGATTTGATGACCCGTCAGGCACGCGGCCGCGGGTTGCTGGGCGCCTTCCTCGTGCGCAGAGACGGCACCGCCATCGTTCAGGCCGAGATCAAGACCGAGCGGCCGCTGCCGGCCATTCCGAAGGATGCGCTGGACTCCTCGGCCAACGGTCAGCCGACGCTCATTCCACCTGGGGTGACCAACCTCGTCGGTGCGGTCATAAAGTTGGACGAGCTTCCCGGTTCGTTTCTCTATACCGTGCGTGCGGTCGATCCGCGCGTCATGACTGCGATGCGCATGGTCGAAGACAACACGGCTGAATACAAGGCGATGGAAGCAGGGCGCATGTCCTTGCAGATCGCCTTCGCCGTTCTCTACATCGGCTTTGCTCTGATTGTGCTGCTGGCGGCGATCTGGACCGCGATTGCGATTGCCGACCGCATCGTGCGGCCGATCCGCCTTCTCATCAGCGCGGCCGATAACGTTGCTTCGGGCAATATGAACGTGCTGGTGCCGGTGCGCTCGGCTGATGGTGACGTCGGCAGCCTGTCGCGCACCTTCAACAAGATGATCTCGGAAATTCGTACCCAGCGCGATGAAATCCTCGAGGCGAAGGACGAAGTCGATGACCGCCGCCGCTTCATCGAGGCCGTGCTGTCGGGTGTCACCGCGGCGGTCATCGGCGTCGAGCACGACCGGCGCATCACCATCGTCAACACCTCGGCCGAAGATCTGCTGTCGCTCAAGAGCGACGAACTCATCGGCAAGAACCTGGCGGAAATCGCCCCGGAGGTCGATCAGGTCGTTACCGAGGCGACGACGCGCCATCGCAGCGATTTCCGCAAGCAGATCAGCCTCGTCCGTGGCGGAACGGTGCGCACGCTGAGCCTTCAGGTGACACGCGAGGAATCGCGCGACGCCGACGAGTCCTATGTAATCACGCTCGACGACATCACCGATCTGGTGATCGCGCAGCGTTCGACGGCATGGGCCGACGTCGCGCGCCGCATCGCGCATGAGATCAAGAACCCGCTGACGCCGATTCAGCTATCGGCCGAGCGCATCCGCCGCCGCTTCGGCAAGAACATCGCCGATGCCGACCGCCCGGTCTTCGACCAGTGCACGGATACGATCATCCGGCAGGTCGGCGATATCGGCCGCATGGTCGACGAGTTCTCCTCCTTTGCCCGTATGCCCAAGCCGACGATGGAGCCGAGCGACCTGCGCGATATTCTGCGCGACGCCGTGTTCCTGCGCGAGATGGGCAACAACCACGTCAAATTCGAGCGTGAGCTGGGCGACGAACGGCTCGAGGGCATGTTCGATGCCCGTATGCTCGGGCAGGCCTTCGGCAACCTCATCAAGAATGCCGTCGAGGCGATCGACGGCGTGCCGAGCGATCAGGCGCGCGAGCAGCCGAAGATCCTGGTGCGTTCGTCCCTCGACCCGGACCGTGACCGTTTTACCGTCGATGTCATCGACAATGGCCGCGGCCTGCCGGTCGAGAACCGGCACAGCATTCTGGAACCTTACATGACGATGCGCGAGAAGGGCACGGGCCTGGGTCTCGCCATCGTCAAGAAGATCATTGAAGACCATGGCGGGCAGATCGAACTTCACGACGCACCCGCCGATTTCGACCAGGGCAAGGGGGCCATGATCCGCGTGCATCTGCCGCGCCGTGAGCAGGCCGCCATCGTCCAGACAGCAAGTGACAAGGAAAGCGTCTATGGCATCTGATATTCTCGTAGTGGACGACGAGGAAGACATCCGCGAAATCGTTTCGGGAATTCTTTCGGATGAGGGGCACGAAACCCGTACGGCGCATGACAGCGACAGTGCGCTTGCCGCCATTTCCGACCGAGCGCCACGGCTGATCTTCCTCGATATCTGGATGCAGGGCAGCAAGCTCGACGGTCTTGCGCTGCTCGACGAGATCAAGGCACGCCATCCGGAGCTGCCGATCGTCATGATTTCGGGTCACGGCAACATCGAGACGGCCGTCTCCGCCATCAAGCGCGGCGCCTTCGATTTCATCGAAAAGCCGTTCAAGGCCGATCGCCTGATCCTGATCGCCGAGCGCGCGCTCGAAAATTCCAAGCTGAAGCGCGAGGTCTCCGAACTGAAGCGCCGCACGGGCGACGCGGTGGAGCTGATCGGCACCTCGGTCGCGGTTTCGCAGCTGCGCCAGACCATCGACAAGGTGTCGCCGACCAACAGCCGCGTGATGATCTTCGGCCCCTCCGGCTCCGGCAAGGAGCTTGTGGCCCGCATGATCCACAAGAAGTCGACGCGCGCCAACGGTCCTTTCGTTGCGCTCAACGCCGCAACCATCACGCCGGAACGCATGGAAATCGCCCTGTTCGGCACCGAGGGCTCGCCGGGGCAGGCGCGCAAGATCGGCGCTCTGGAAGAGGCCCATCGCGGCATCCTCTATCTCGACGAAGTCGGTGAAATGCCGCGCGAGACGCAAAACAAGATCCTGCGCGTGCTGGTCGACCAGCAGTTCGAGCGCGTCGGTGGCTCGAAGCGGGTCAAGGTGGATGTCCGCATCATCTCCTCCACGGCCTATAACCTCGAAAGCCGCATTGCCGAGAGCCTGTTCCGCGAAGACCTCTATCACCGTCTGGCCGTCGTGCCTGTCCGCGTGCCGGCCCTTGCCGAACGCCGGGAGGATATCCCCTTCCTCGTCGATCAGCTGATGCGGCAGATTTCCGAGCAAGCCGGCATCCGCCCGCGCCGCATCGGCGATGACGCCATGGCCGTGCTGCAGGCGCACGATTGGCCGGGCAACATCCGCCAGCTGCGCAACAATATCGAGCGGCTGATGATCCTGGCGCGCTCGGATGGAGCCGATACGCCGATCACGGCGGAAATGCTGCCGACCGACCTCGGCGACATGCTGCCGAAGGTCTCCGCCAAGAACGACTATCACATCATGACGCTGCCGCTGCGCGAAGCACGTGAGATGTTCGAGCGCGATTATCTCATCGCCCAGATCAACCGTTTCGGCGGCAACATCTCGCGCACGGCGGAGTTTGTCGGCATGGAGCGTTCCGCGCTGCATCGCAAACTGAAATCGTTGGGCGTCTGAGAGCCGTCCGACATTTCAAACATCACAGAATTCGGATCAGGGGCTTCCATGCCGAGAATAGCTTATGTCAACGGTCGCTACGTCAAGCACAGCGATGCCATGGTGCATATCGAGGATCGCGGCTATCAGTTCGCCGACGGCGTCTATGAGGTGTGCGAGGTTCGTCATGGCGTGATCGTCGACATGACGCGCCATCTCGATCGTCTCAACCGTTCGCTGGGCGAGCTTCGCATCGCGTGGCCGATGACGCGCCAAGCATTGGTTCTGGTGATTCGCGAGACGCTGCGCCGTAATCACGTCAGCAACGGCCTGTTCTATCTGCAGGTGACGCGCGGCGTCGCCCGCCGTGATCATGTCTTCCCGCCGGCCGGCACGCCGTCCTCGATCGTCGTCACCGCGAAAAGCACCGACCAGTCCGCGATTGCCAGGAAGAATGCGAACGGCATCAAGGCGATCACCGTCCGCGACAACCGCTGGGATCGGGTGGATATCAAGTCGGTGGGCCTGCTTCCCAACGCCATGGCCCGCCAGCAGGCGAAGGAGGCCGGCGCGCAGGAGGCGATCTATATCGACCACAACAACATGGTGAAGGAAGGGGCCGCCACCAACGTCTGGATCGTCGATCATGACGGAAATCTCGTCACGCGCCCCGCCGAGCACGGCATTCTGCGCGGCATCACGCGCACGACCTTGATGGACGTCGCGGCGAAGCTCGATGTGACGATCGTCGAGCGATTCTTCTCGGTCGAAGAGATGATGAAGGCCCGCGAAGTCTTCATCACAGCTGCGACAAGTATCTGTTTTCCGGTCGTTTCTATCGATGGCGAGACCATTGCGAACGGTCACCCGGGCAGCATGTCACAGAAAATTCGCGAAGCCTTTTTCGACGTTGCGGAAAAGACTGCGATTTGATACCAAGATTCGCTGGGGGGAGAGAATGAGGGTATCTCCTATCCGGGACCTCTGTATATCATGACATCTAACCGACCTGTGTCGGCAAAAAAGAAAGAAGCGGCGCGATGGCGGAACGTTCTCAAAACTTGCAGGACTTGTTTCTCAATACTGTTCGCAAGCAAAAGATTTCACTGACAATTTTCTTGATTAATGGCGTGAAGCTCACGGGAGTCGTAACCTCGTTCGACAATTTCTGTGTCTTGCTCCGCCGCGACGGCCATTCGCAGCTTGTCTACAAGCACGCGATCTCGACGATCATGCCGGGTCAGCCGATGCAGATGTTCGAGAGCGAAGAAGCCGCATCCTAACTGGGATTTGCCACTATCACGACACGCGATACGAAAAATGATTCCCTCATCCCGGAGACCGTAAAGCACCGGGATGATATGCGCGCTGTCGTCGTCGTGCCTGTGCTGAAACAGGCGCGCGCGGCGCGTTCCGCTCAGGCCGATAGTGCCATCTCCATCTCGCGCCCGCCCGAAAGCCGGCTGGAAGAGGCCAAGGGCCTCGCGCTCGCGATTGATCTTGATGTTGTCAACGGCTCGATTGTCCCGATCAACGATCCGCGGCCGGCAACGCTGCTGGGAACCGGC
Organism: Rhizobium sp. NPDC090279; assembly: GCF_044769665.1. Taxonomy (NCBI): domain Bacteria; kingdom Pseudomonadati; phylum Pseudomonadota; class Alphaproteobacteria; order Hyphomicrobiales; family Rhizobiaceae; genus Rhizobium; species Rhizobium sp. NPDC090279. The sequence goes on from NZ_JBIVYI010000009.1 coordinate 214,946, forward strand.
AAGATCGAGGAAATCCTCGCGTTGCTCGATGAGTTCAACGCCGGGCTTGTCATCGTCGATCATCCGCTGACGCCGGTACAGCAACGCAATCTCGAGAAGGCATGGAACGCCAAGGTCATCGACCGCACCGGCCTCATTCTCGAAATCTTCGGTCGCCGCGCCTCCACCAAGGAAGGCACGCTGCAGGTCGAGCTTGCGCACCTGAACTATCAGAAGGGCCGGCTGGTTCGAAGCTGGACGCACCTTGAACGCCAGCGCGGTGGTGCCGGATTCATGGGCGGCCCGGGTGAAACCCAGATCGAAGCTGACCGGCGCATGCTGCAGGAGCGGATCATCCGGCTGGAGCGCGAGCTGGAACAGGTGGTTCGCACCCGCCAGCTTCATCGTGCCAAGCGCCGGAAAGTACCGCATCCCATCGTGGCTCTGGTCGGTTATACCAATGCCGGCAAGTCGACGCTGTTCAACCGCATCACCGGCGCCGGCGTCCTGGCGGAAGACATGCTGTTTGCTACGCTCGATCCGACGCTGCGCCGCATGAAGCTGCCGCATGGCCGCACGGTCATTCTCTCCGACACTGTCGGTTTCATCTCCGACCTGCCGACCCACCTTGTGGCCGCTTTCCGGGCGACGCTGGAAGAGGTGCTGGAAGCCGATCTCATCTTGCATGTGCGCGATCTCTCGGATGACGACAACCAGGTGCAAAGCGCCGACGTCATGCGCATCCTTGGCGATCTCGGCATCGGCGAGGCCGAAGGCGCGGAGCGCATTCTCGAGGTCTGGAACAAGATCGATCGCCTTGAGCCGGAGGCACATGACGCCATCGTGCAGAAGGCATCGACGACGGAGAACGTCATTGCCGTCTCGGCGATAACGGGCGAGGGCGTCGATCACCTGATGGATGAAATCAGCCGGCGTCTCTCCGGCGTTCTGACGGAAACGACGATCACGCTGCCTGTCGAAAAGCTGGCGCTGCTGCCCTGGCTCTATAATCACGCCATCGTCGATAACCGCGAGGACAACGAGGACGGCACGGTGACGCTCGATGTGCGTCTGACCGAGACCGAGGCGGCGGAACTGGAGCGCCGCATGGGCAACGGTCCGAAGCCGCAGCGCGAAGACTGGGAATAGGCTCTCTTAAGCCGTTTTGACGCCAGCAAGCTGCCGTTCGATGGCCTTTGCCGCCTGCCAGATATCTTCCATCCGCTCCAGCGAGGCGCCTTCGAGCGTCTCGCCTTCAGCCTCGAGCGTCGTCTCAATATGATGGAAGCGGCGGCGGAACTTCGTATTCGTGCCTCGTAGAGCCTGCTCCGGATCGGTTTTGACATGCCGACCGATATTGACGACGGCAAAGATCAGATCGCCGAGTTCGTCGCTGACCTTGGCCCGGTCGCCGCTTGCCAAAGCTGCCCGCAATTCGCCGATCTCTTCCTCGATCTTGTCGAGGATCGGCTCCGGTGCCGACCAGTCGAAGCCGACCTTGGCGGCCCGCTCCTGCAATTTCAGAGCTTCCGTCAGGGCAGGGAACGTCCGCTGCACCGAGCCCAGGAAACCGGCCTTGAAGTCCTCCGTAATGCCGCTCCTGGCGCGGCGCTCGGCGCGTTCGCGCTTCTCCTCGGCCTTGATCCGGTCCCATTGCAGCGTCACCGCATCCTCGGTCTTGGCATCCGAGACTGCAAAGACATGCGGATGGCGACGGATCATCTTGCGCGAGATGGCGTGGACGACGTCGCCGAAGGAGAACGCGCCGGCTTCCTCGGCGATCCGCGCATGAAATACGACCTGCAGCAAGAGATCGCCCAGCTCGTCGCAAAGATCGTCCGTATCCTTGCGCTCGATCGCGTCGGCAACCTCGTAAGCTTCCTCGATCGTGTAGGGCTTGATGGTTTCGAAGGTCTGGACGATGTCCCAGGGGCAACCGCTCTCGGGATTCCGCAGCGCCGCCATGATGTCGATCAGGCCGTTTATGTCTCGCGATGCTTCCATCGTTGCCTCGGGTCCTGCTCTATCAGTTCAAGGGAATGTCGTTGCTGCTCTTCGACGACTGGTAGTTGTCGGACAGTCCGGCATAGGCTTGCTTGATGCGCGCCGTCTGGTCCTTCAGCTCGCCTCTGCGCGGATCTTCTTCCGTCTCCACCAGATCGGCTATGGCAAAGCTGTTCCAGAACGCATTCTGTCGCCGATAGCCACCTGGCTCCAGGCCGAAGACTTCCTTCAGGATTTTGAGATCGTGCGGGATCGCGAAGGCGTCGCGGGAATCCTCGTGGCTGAAGAAATAATAGTAATTGTCGAAGCCGGCCCAAGTGATCGCCGACATGCACATGGTGCAGGGCTCATGGGTGGACAGGAAGATCAGATCCTTGGTGACGGGCTTTTCGCCGAGCTCGTAGAAGCGCTTGAGGGCATGAACCTCGCCATGCCAAAGCGGGTTCTCGAGTTCATTGTTGGTTTCGGCTATGACGAGCGAAAGGTCGGATTTGCGTAGGATGGCAGCACCGAAGACCTTATTGCCGGCGGCAACGCCCTCGCGCGTCAATGGCAGGATATCGTGCTCCACGACGTCGAGAAGGCGGGCTGCAATGCTGTTGTCGGACAAGGGCTTCCTCCAAAGAGTTTCGCTGCAGTCTAGCGGCATTGCCCGCACGACGGTATGTGTAAAAAACTTAAAGACTATGTTTGTCACAGGCAATAAAATCGCCGCAGGCGCCAGTCAATGATAAAAGTCTATAGATTTCCTATATTTATGTCGATCTGCTCGTCTGGTGAGTTTTGCTCAAATCCTTGGCATGTCGAGCAAAAGAATACGCGCACGCATGGGCATTAGAATTTCTGTTTCTTCAATCTCTTGGTCGCAAGGGCGATATTCGGCAAATCTCGAAGTGGAACCATGATGCCTCCCAGGACTGATCAGCTCTCGGTGTTTCCCGCTTTCTTCCGCGTGGAAGGAAGGGTCGCTGCTGTCTTTGGCAATGGTGATGAAGCCTTTGCCAAGGTGCGGTTGCTGATGAACACGCAGGCGAAGATTGTTGCCTATGTGCAGGCGCCAGAGGCTGATTATCACGCCTTCCTCATCGCCAATCGCGTCGAAACCGTACGCGGCGATTTCTCATCCGATCAGGTCAGGGGCGCGACCCTCGTCTTTGCCGCGACTGGCGACGCCGAGGCGGATCGCGCCATTGTCGATGCCGCCCGCACCGAGCGAATTCCGGCAAACGCCGTCGATCAGCCTGACTACTGTGATTTCTATACGCCGGCGCTGGTCAATCGTGCTCCGGTCGCCGTCGCCGTCGGCACGGAAGGTGCCGGTCCGGTGCTGGCGCAGATGATCCGTGCGCAGATCGACCAGATGCTATCGCCGTCGCTCGGCAAGCTGGCGGATTTGGCGACGCGCTATCGCAAGCCGGTCGAGCGCCTTGTGCCTCGTGGCGTTGCGCGCCGCGTCTTCTGGCGGCGGTTCTTTTCCGGACCCGTTGCCGATGCCGTCAATATTGGCCATCTCGCGCGGGCAGAGCAGGCAGCCGATGAGCTGCTGCAGTCGTCGCGTGAAGTTGAAGGGCGTGTCTGGCTGGTCGGCGCCGGCCCGGGCGCGGAAGATCTCCTGACGCTGCGGGCGCAGCGCGTGATGATGGAAGCCGATGTTATCGTCTATGACGCCCTGGTGCCGCAGGCGATCGTCGATATGGGTCGCCGCGATGCCGAGCGCCTGTCCGTCGGCAAGCGCAAGGGCTGCCACACCAAGTCGCAGGAAGAGATCAATGATCTTCTGGTCGAACTCGGTCGGGAAGGCAAACGTGTCGTTCGATTGAAGTCTGGCGATCCGCTGGTTTACGGCCGTGCGGGCGAGGAAATGGCAGCCTTGCGTGCCGCCGGCATCGGCTATGAGATCGTTCCGGGTATCACCTCTGCCTTTGCCGCCGCCGCCGATTTCGAGCTGCCGCTGACGCTGCGTGGCGTTGCCTCGTCGTTGGTCTTTACGACCGGGCATGATCTCACCGGCGATGTGCTGCCCGATTGGGCGAGCTTGGCCGTATCGGGCGCCACGATCGCCGTTTATATGGGACGCACGGTCGCTGCTTCCGTCGCGGGTCGCCTGATGCAGGCCGGCCTGCCGCCCGAGACGACCGTTGCCATCATCGAGAATGCGAGCCGCCGCGATCGCCGCCTGATGCACGGCATCCTGCGGGATCTGCCCGATCTCGAGCATCGCGACGAGTTGAGCGGGCCGGTCATGGTTATTATCGGTGATGCCGTCGCCGGTGCGAATTTCGAACAATCCGAGCCGCTGGTCCGTCGCGAGACCGCTGCTCAAGACTATGCAAGGAACTGATTGATGGTCGACAAGGTTCTGACCGCAAACCGGCTTGCCGATGGCGTCGCCGTCTGGCTGAATGCAAATGGTGAGTGGGTGACATCGCTGCAGGAAGCGCTTGTCGCTCGCCATGCCGAAGCGGAAGCCGCTCTGGAAGCGATCGGCAAGCAGGCCTATGCAGACAACAAGGTCGTCGACGTCAATCTGATCGATGTTCAGGAAACCGGCGGCAAGCTCTGGCCGCTGCGCCTGCGCGAGCGTATCCGCGCCGAAGGCCCCACCATGGAATACGCGCCGGGCTATGCCGCGGCCGATCCCGATTTCATTGCTGTCTGAGAAGTCCCGAGGAAGTCATGTATCGTTACGATGAATTCGACCACGCCTTTGTTGCGGAACGGGTTGCCCAGTTTCGCGATCAGGTGGAGCGGCGCCTCTCGGGTGAGCTTTCGGAAGATGCCTTCAAGCCGCTGCGCCTGATGAATGGCGTCTATCTGCAGCTGCATGCCTACATGCTGCGCATCGCCATTCCCTATGGTACGCTGAGCTCGCGCCAGATGCGCATGCTGGCACACGTCGCGCGCACCTATGACCGCGGCTATGGTCACTTCACCACGCGCCAGAACCTGCAGTTCAACTGGCCGAAGCTGTCCGAGATGCCCGATGCGCTCGCTGATCTCGCCTCTGTCGAGATGCACGCGATCCAGACCTCGGGCAATTGCATTCGCAATGTGACGGCCGACCATTTCGCCGGTGCTGCGGCCGACGAAGTCGCCGATCCCAGGCCCTATGCCGAAATTCTGCGGCAATGGTCCTCCGTGCATCCGGAATTCTCCTTCCTGCCGCGCAAGTTCAAGATCGCCGTCACCGGGGCGGAGCGTGACCGCGCCGCGATCCAAGTGCATGACATCGGCCTGCATCTGAAGAAGAACGACAAGGGCGAGATCGGCTTTGCCGTTTACGTCGGAGGCGGGCAGGGCCGTACGCCGCTCATCGCCAAGCTGATCCGCGACTTCCTGCCGGAAGAGGATCTCCTGTCCTACACGACGGCGATCATGCGCGTTTACAACCTGCATGGCCGCCGCGACAACAAGTACAAGGCGCGTATCAAGATCCTCGTGCATGAAACCGGCGCAGAAGAATTGGCGCGTCAGGTCGAAGTCGAGTTCGACAAGCTCAGGGATACCGAACTGAAGCTGCCGGAAGCCGACGTCCAGGCGATCTCGACCTATTTCGCGCTGCCGGCACTGCCGGAGCGTGCCGAAGGCTGGGAAAGCCTTGCACGCTGGAAGAAGGCCGACCCGGACTTTGCGCGCTGGGTGCAGCAGAACGTCCAGCCGCACAAAAACCCCGATTACGGCATGGTGACGATCTCGCTGAAGCCGATCGGCGGCATTCCGGGCGACGCTTCGGATGCGCAGATGGAAGCCGTGGCCGATATCGCCGAGGAATATGCCTTCGACGAAATCCGCGTCAGCCATGAGCAGAACCTCATCCTGCCGCATGTGGCGCTGGCCGATCTCGAAGCCGTCTATCGTGGCCTCGTCGCCATCGGTCTGGAAACCGCGAATGCCGGCTTGATCACGGACATCATTGCCTGTCCCGGTCTCGACTATTGTGCGCTGGCCAATGCGCGATCCATCCCGGTCGCGCAGGAAATCTCCACGCGTTTCGGTTCGCCCGAGCGCCAGGCGGAGATCGGCGAGCTGAAGATCAAGATTTCTGGTTGCATTAACGCCTGCGGTCATCACCATGTCGGCCATATCGGCCTGCTTGGCGTCGAAAAGAAGGGCGCGGAACTCTACCAGATCACGCTTGGCGGCTCCGGCGACGAGAATACCTCGATCGGTGAAATCATCGGCCGCGGCTTTGAGCCCGACAAGGTGACCGACGCTATCGAGACCATTGTGGACACCTATCTCGGCCTTCGTCTGGACCCTTCCGAAACCTTCCTCGTCGCTTACCGTCGCGTCGGGCCGCAGCCGTTCAAGACCGCGCTTTACGGTGCGTCTTCCTCGGCAGCCGAAGCGGCGTAAGGAGATTGATCATGACCAAGATCTGGCGGGAAACCGGCTTCATTGAAAACGATCCGTGGGTGATCGAGACCGACGAGGTCAAGGCGGCCGAGACGCAGAAGCCCCTGTTGAGCCTCGATGCGCTGATTGCAAGGGCGGAAGAAAGCAACGATGTCGGCCTCGGCGTCTTGATCAAGCCGGCTGACGACGTGACCCGGCTGCAACCTTATCTCGATCGTCTCGATATCGTCGCCGTTGCCTTTCCGGCATTCAGTGACGGTCGGTCCTTCAGCCATGCCTCGCTGCTGCGCCAGCGCCTGGGCTATGCTAGGGAGTTGCGTGCGGTCGGCGACGTGTTGATCGACCAGGTACCGTTGATGCTGCGCGTCGGCATCGATAGTTTCGCCGTGACGAATGAAACCGCGCTGAAGAGATTGTCGGAAAATCGCTTGCCGGGCATTCCGCACTACTACCAACCGACCGCGCGCCGCGCGCAGGATGGTCAGGCCTATAGCTGGCGGCGGTTGCCGGCAAAGTCGGCCTGACATCGAAAGATTTGCTATTGCGGCAATTTGACAGTGTCGGATTGCCGTATTCAAGCCTTTCAAACTATGTAAGGTCGGCGATCTGGAATCTTGACTGAAATATGCATATTTCAGTTCTGTGCTGCCGGATGAAATGGAATGCCTTTCAAAACCGGCTATATTATAATATCAGCGTCGCAAAATGAGCCTGCCAGGAAAGACGTGTAAGACAAGAACGGGATTCGAGACAGAATGAACGCCCCCGCAAAGACAGATGAATTTGCTTCAGCAGTGCCCGCAGGCGTTTTCGCCGAGAAGGTGCTGAGCGTCACGCATTATACCGACCGGCTCTTCCGCTTCACCATGACCCGGCCGCAGGGCTTCCGCTTCCGCTCCGGCGAGTTTGCCATGATCGGCCTGATGGTCGATGGCAAGCCGCTTTATCGCGCCTATTCGATCGCCAGCCCCGCCTGGGCCGATGAGCTCGAATTCTTTTCGATCAAGGTGCCGGACGGTCCGCTGACCTCGCATCTGCAGAACATCAAGCCCGGCGACGAAGTGCTGATGCGCAAGAAGCCGACCGGCACGCTGGTTCTCGACGCGCTGACGCCCGGCCGCCGGCTTTATATGTTCTCGACCGGCACCGGCATTGCACCGTTTGCGAGCCTGATCCGCGACCCTGAGACCTATGAGAAGTACGAGGAGGTCATCCTCACCCACACGACGCGCGATGTCGCCGAGCTGAAATACGGCTTCGATCTCGTCGAGGAAATCCGCAACGACGAAATCCTGAGCGAAGTCGTCGGCGACAAGCTGCGCCACTATGCGACTGTTACCCGCGAGGAATTCCCCTTCACGGGCCGCATCACCGATCTCATCGAAAACGGCAAGATTTTCAGCGATCTCGGCGTGCCGCCGCTCGATCCGGCGATCGATCGCGGCATGATCTGCGGCTCTTCCGCCATGCTGAAGGATACCAAGGGGTTGCTGGAAAAGGCTGGCCTGAACGAAGGCGCCAACAACAAGCCGGCCGAGTTCGTCATCGAGCGTGCTTTCGTCGGTTAAGCGGGTCCCCCCACACAGAATGAAAGGCGGTTTCGGCGACGAAGCCGCCTTTTTCATGCGCCGCTGAGATAATCGATGAGCGCCGCCATGGCTGTCTCGGCAATATTCGCATCGCCATTTTGGATGGCTTCAATGGCCTGAACATGCATCGCGATCGCCTGGCCCATGCGATCATGCGTTCCGGTGGAGTACCAGAGCCGGCGCGCATGGGTTTGCACGGGTGCGAGCGCTGCCGTGATGAATTTATTGGGGCAGGCGGCTTCGAGAAGTTCGTCGAACGCCTTGTCGGCGGCAAAAAAGCCGGGCAGATCGCCGGTGACCCCGTATTCCGCCATCAGGCGCGCGCATTGCCGCAACTGATCGCGCTGCTGTGGATCGGCATGGGTGGCCGCAAGCGCGGCCGCAATCGGTTCCAGTTCGCGCCTCACCTGCATGACATATTGATGATCCTCCGGGCGGATCTCCGCGATCTGCAGTCCGACGCGCGGCCGCACATGAATGAGCCCCTGCCAGGCAAGCTTCTGGATGGCCTCGCGCACCGGTGTTCGCCCGTGTCCTGCCATCTCGATCAGCTGCTTTTCGGTGACGAGGGCGCCTGGTTTCAGCTCAAGCGTCACGATCGCGTATTCCAGCGCAAGATAGGCGAGGTGACTGAGCGAATTTTGCATTCGAGGCTATGTCCGACTTATGCGTGGATGGCACACAGTGTCATCTCGCACCACCGAAGGCAACCAATTGTGATATATCAATGTGCCGGATGGCACGATCCGTGGCGCAGTCGTCCATCGTTGCTGCGCAAGAAATCTCCCGGATCGCCGCTTTGAAGGGCGACGATCGCGGTGGCGTTTCACAAGCCTGGCCGAAAGAGCTGCGTATTATTGGCCGATTGTCGTCGCAAGGGTCGGCGGCCTTCGTTTGGCGGCCATGAGAAGATCCAGCTCCGTCGACGACGGACCGAATTTGTAGAACAGGCGCTTTGCCTCCGCATCGTCGAGGCGATATTTCCGCGCAAACTCGGCAATGCTGTAGGGGCGGCCGCGGATGACTTTGCGGGCGGTTGTCCGATTGGCGCTTTCCGTCATGTTTCCAACCTCCTTTCGGTTCCCATTTTGATAGATAGCGCCGAGGTCGAGCTTGGAAAGACCTTAAAAGCCGCTGCAGATTTTTGCGCGCCATGCTGCCGGCTTAGGTCCCGCTCGAATCCGCGCAACAAAAAAGGGAAGGCGGTTTAGTCCGCCTTCCCTTTTTCCTCTTCCCGATTCGGGCATCTCGTGCCCGATACGCCGCTAACGTCTGATCAGTCGACCGACGAAAATCAGGATGCAGGCGCCGATGAAACCTGTGATCAGGTAGTTCAGCCATACATGGAACGGCAGCGCGATACCAAGCGTCCGGAACAGCCAGCTGGCGACGAGCGCGCCGACGATGCCGAGGATGATGTTCATGACTATGCCCGTATTGCTCTTCATGATCATCTCGGCGAACCAGCCAGCTAGGCCGCCGATGATAATTGCTGCAATCCAACCGACGTTTGCGTCTTCCATAAAAGAACCTCCTGAGGGCCCGACAGGTTGTTAACAATAACTGATATACACCAAAAACGATTCGCACCCCAACTGTTGTGGACGGCGAGCCGATCAATCCATGCATTGCAACCCTGATTATTGAGGGAAATTGTTACGGTTGTTTGGGTCTTTGAGAATCGAATGCCTTGTCGAAGCCAGGGGATCTATGGGCCGGAATTCCGATTTTCGCTGACGAAGGCACAACTTCTCACGCTCGACGCCGCCATTTCTCCGCATCGAGGTGAGGAAAAGCATCTTCCGCCCCCGACAACCTCGATTTTATGGGTTGACCGCAATAGGGCGTCTGCATATGTTCCGCGCACTTCCAGCCGAGGCAGCATCTGCCTGCGGAAAGGGAGAGCGTAGCTCAGTCGGTAGAGCAACTGACTTTTAATCAGTAGGTCATGGGTTCGAATCCCATCGCTCTCACCATCGCCCTGGATGCCGCGTGCAAGCATTGAGAGCCGCTTTTTGCTAAATAATTCGGACCCGAGAATCATCTGCTATTCGCCTCTTGCAAGGGAGACACGCGAATTGAGATGTTCATTAGGCACCCCTGATCAACTAAATAAGCGTCCTTGAAAGCCAAAGGATCAAGATGTCTGAACATTCGCGCTCGCTTGAGTCGACAAGGCACTGCATATCGGACCGAAAGCCCAAAGGGACCATTATCTACGTCGTGGTTGCAGTCGTTGCAGTCATAACGGGGGTCACGTCAGGGCGACACGAGAGCGCAGCGCCGCAGCCGCCGCATATCGCGAAACTGCTTCAGTAGATCGACTGATTGGTCGAGCCGGGCGCTAGCCTTTCTGGTACTACCTCTAACGGCCCGTGTATGGCGGGCCTTTCGCAGACAGACTTGAAGTCCTGCCCGCGACGGTCACTTCGGTGCGATTGAGCTTCCGAAGACTACCACGCGCCACAGAGAGAGTTGCCGATGAGCGGCACTACGTTGGATTTCCCATCCTGATCCCGAACGGTGATCGATGCCTGCATCTTTTTGGGCGACTTCCGGAACCAGTTCGTGGCAACGGTGGCGAGGTCTCCGATCATCGGGTGCCTGCGCCAATCCGCAAAGCGTCGGCTCATTGCGTCAGGCTCGGAATGATAGAAGAAATCCCCCGATTGCACGAGGTCGTTGATGGATTGGGCCATTGATGAAAGCGGACGCTGAAACATCTTTGAATGGGCTATCAAGCCTGGCGCACTCTGTGAAAACGCCGGAGCCATGAAGTCGATTGCCCATCCGTCCGCCTCGACCCAGCAATGGAAATTTTCGCCAGCGCCGGAGACATAGCCGTCGTCGCGCTGATCGGCGAAAAGGATGAGTTTTCCTTCAAGATTGTAAGCGGCAAGACCACCCTTTGGCTTTGCCTTCGCCCTGAAATGATGTTCGAGGATGAAGGCTCCGAATGTGCTGAAATACATGGAAGCCGTGGCCGGATTGGCGTTCTCGTTGATGAGCAGGCTGTTGATAACCCGGTAGATCCGATTGTAGTCGCTTTGCGTGATCAACATGATCCTTCACCCCCAACAAATGGCTCGCGCCATCCCGTAAGTGACGGCGTCGGCCATGTAAATAGGATATGCGACCGCCTGTGGCCGCTTGGGTGGAGAGGTACGGTGAGCAAATCGCCTGGCAAGTTGCTCTTTATCGTTTTGACAGGAAACATGCGAAATCCCCGATATCACCACGATAGACACCTGCAGATTGCCTCATGACATACATTCGAGCCGGAATAGAGGTTTCGGCGCCATTGATCCGGAAGTGGCGATATCGTCATAACGCACAGGTTGTTGATGGCATTCTCTGCAAATTGACTGGTGAAAAATGCCCGTTCGGTAGTAGCATAGCCTCATCAATAAGATGGTTGGTGAAGACGACGGGCGAATGATGGAATTCGTGGCAGATCTGTCTCTATGGGAAATTTATGCAATCGTTTGCGGGTTGTTGGGTTCCCTGGGGTTTTTGTTCGGGCTGATCGCGGCCAAGAGGTTTTCGATGGCCTTGAGCGTGCTGCCCTTGATCGGTATCGCGATCACGACACCGGTAACCGAACGACTGGTGATTCCCTACCTCACGGAGCGCTATCCGGTGATCTTTGCCAACAAGGATCTGCCGAGGAAGATCGATCAGAAGACCACGCTGATGAAAATAGATCTCACCGATCACATTTACAGCTATTTCTACGATCTTGACGACGATGATGACGATTTCGATCCGCCTCTGGTCAAATCCGCGCAGCTCACGGACTTGTGCGACTTCCTGCTGCCGAAGTTCAGTTCCGGCGAAGCGTCGCTGGCAAACTACATCTATCAGCTGAAGGGCAGGGACTATTCATTTTCGGTCGATAGTGCCGATTGCTCCTGACGTCCGGAGAGGCAACACACCAAAGGCGCTCTGATTCGAGATCAGCGATCACTCTATGGTCGGGCTCGTCGACGCGGATTCTACGGCCAGTACCTATGCGATTGCGGCGAGCGCGACAACCGCGACCGCCGTCAGGCCACCGAAGATCGGCAGTAGTTTGAGCATGACAAGCCGCGCGAGTTTCTTTCTTTCGATCGACGTCATGAACAGTCTTCCTCACATGGCAGTGAAGCTTAAACGCATGGGATTCATGATTCGTTTCACGTCTATCGTCGCATTATAATATTATATGTCGCTAAAAGTACAGTGTGATAGCGCATCGGCCCGCTTCGGGCCGCTGTCACATCTGAATGACACCAGGCGGTCGGACGAGAGAGGCTCTGCCAAAGCTTGATGATGGCGGATCATGATGGTGTCATTACTTTCACCGGAACTAATCCGGTGAGGAGAGTTCCCTTTCCAGCAGAGAGGAGGTGCATCTTGGCACAGGATCAACAACGCGAGCCGCATGGCGGACGGGAAAGCAAGCAAGCGCTAGCGAAGATACAACACAGCAAGGCACATGAGAGCAAACGATTGGCAGAGGAGAAGGACGAGGCTCCGCTCGTTGCCGATCCCCGCAACAGGCTTGTGGGCGGCAAAGTCGATCCGGTGACAAGGGAGCGCAAACCGAAGGGGGCGTGAGCGATCCGTCAAGTCGCGTCCACATACGCCATGCGGTGTTTCCTTGTCGTCAAAAGATACCCTTCCGGCGTAGCAAAGCAGGATTGACCGCTCGCCTTTGACGTGCATAACCTCGTGCGTCAGTGGGGGATAGCTTCATGAAAATCAGTGGGTTCGCCATCGTCGCCGTTTCGGCGGCGTTACTCGCATCTTGCGCCATTACCGTGCCGGTGGCGGTGATCTCGGGCAAAGGCGACGTCATGCGGGGAACATCGACCGCAACGATGTCCGGTGGCAGCTTCCAGGTGGCCGGAAGGCTGAAGGGCAAGACGGTCAAGTGTGCCGGCACCTATGATGCGCTCGACACATCCGTGACGATTTCCATGGCGGTTCATTGCTCGGACGGTCGAAAGGGCATTGTCATCGCGACGCGTCAGGCCAATGGTCTCGATGGTTCCGGCCGGGTTCGGCTGACCGACGGCACCGAGGCCGATTTCGTCTTTGGCCGGGCCGCTGCAGCGCTCTGAAGGTTGCGCGCAGCGATAGCCGCTTGTGAAGTCGCGGTCTTGGTCTGCGCGCCAGCTTGATCTTCCAGGATTCATGAATGCAAGGGCTGTAACGGCGATCCGTTTGTGCTGTTGTTCAGCGCAATAGCCATGATTGCCAGAAGAACATATTCGCGCTTCCAGCCTGATTTCATGGCAGCGGCAACCAGGCTCTCGACGGAAGGTTCGAGAGCGAAAAGACAGGCTGTCAGATAGTTTGTGTGTGATGATGCTTCCGAAGGGGGAGGGTTTATGGCTGGTCTCAACTTCCTGCTCCGTCCATTGATTCGACTGGACAGGAACGGACTGTAATTTCAGCTGGTTTCCCGGGTTTGTCTCGTTTGTTGCGCAACGTTGCTATTGCCGCACGCCAGTTTTGAGGAGGCGGACAGGTCGTCACCGAGGTCGATAATTGGCATATCGCGGTCAGGGCGAGGCGCGCTTGCACTGTGCCAACATTGATGGGGCCGGCTGTATCCGAAAGGATCGGATGTCGGATGAAAGACGATCACGCCAAACGAATGGCATCGCGATGCCGCAGCTTGGCATTTCCATCCGGATTGTCGTGTGGGAGCGACGAGCTCGTCGTGGCGATCAACTCTACCGCCAGCTGGACGGTAAAGTTGACCACGATTCGAGAATGAAACGAGTTTCTAGGCCTTGCCGCCGTTCTTCTTGCAGTCGCTTCGGAACTTGGCACGTGCCTTTCCATGCAGACCCTTGGCATCAGCCTGAGTCGAACATGCTTTGGAGACGGCAGTCTGGGCCGGCTTCATTGCCTTCGGCTTTGTCATGGTGGTGGTCGATGGAGTCGTTGTCGTCGCACTGGGGGTTGTCGTGGTGGTGCTGGGGGTAGTTGCCGTTTGTGCCATGGCACTTACGCTGAAGAGGGCGACAAAGGCTGCAGTCGTGAACATAGTAGCAATACGCATGGGGGCTTTTCCTCCGCTAAATAGCTTGGGTGGAATGTACGTTGTTCGACGAACATCAACAGCTTGAACCAATATTTTTACAAAAGCAATTCGTTCATCGGGCAGCTCTGCGACCGTTGGTCGCGCCTGGAAAACCTGGGTTTTTGGCGTGGCCGGGGGTGTCTCGATTCCGACAACTTTAAGGCAAGATGCCAGGCCCGCGCGAAAAGGTGATTGGCCTTCCGATACTCCCGCCGTTAGGAAGGGACTGAAATGACATAGCCGGAGTCCATCGTGTCGCTTGCCGATATCTCGCTTCTGAGTGCCTTGCTCGCCGGAGCGCTTTCTTTTCTTTCGCCCTGCGTGCTGCCGCTCGTACCGCCCTATCTCTGCTACATGGCGGGAATCTCGGTCGAGCAGTTTCGCGGCGGCGGCGCAGCCGTAGCGGCGAGCCCAAGTGTTCGCGGCAATGTGCTGGTGTCGGCATTGTTCTTCACATTGGGATTTGCCACCGTATTCGTCGCGCTCGGTGCGGGGGCCTCCTCCATCGGCATGCTTCTGCGCCAGCACCTCGATATTCTCGCCAAGATCGGCGGCCTCATCATCGTCATCATGGGCCTGAATTTCCTCGGCGTTTTCCGCATCGGCCTTCTGGCGCGGGAGGCGCGCTTCCAGAGCGGCGGCAAGCCGGCGACGCTGACGGGCGCCTATGTCATGGGTCTTGCCTTCGCCTTCGGCTGGACACCCTGCATCGGCCCGGTGCTCGGCGCCATTCTCGGCGTTGCCGCCTCGCGCGAAACGGTCGGCGCCGGCGCCGGCCTGCTCGCCGTCTATTCGCTCGGGCTTGCCATTCCCTTCTGGATCGCCGCCGGCTTTTCCGGCGCTTTCATGAGCTTTCTCTCCCGCTTCCGCCGCCATCTCGGCACCGTCGAGAAGATCATGGGCGGGCTTCTGGTGCTGACGGGCCTCGCCTTCATCTTCGGCTATATCAGCGATATGGCGATCTGGTTTCAGCAGACCTTTCCAATCCTGATGAAAATCGGCTAAGTCGGGCAACATCTTTCGCCCTGATTTTCCTTGGAAAATGGAACGTGCCCGATGGCTGACCCCCATGGCTGATATCGTCGGTCTGCTGCTGCCATTCTTCGGCCTGATCCTTATCGGCTATGTCGCCGCACGGATAACGAAACAGCCAGTGGAGGCGCTCGGCTGGCTGAATACGTTCATCATCTATGCGGCATTGCCGGCGCTGCTCTTCAAGCTCGTTTCTCAAACGCCGATCGAACAGCTGACGCGGATCGATTTCATCGCCACCGATATCGCCGCGACCTATTCGGTTTTTTTGCTGCTGTTTCTGATCGGCCGTTTCCTGCGCCGCAATTCGCTCGCCGACAGCACGATCCAGGCCTTCTCGGGCGCTTACGGCAATATCGGCTATATGGGGCCGGGTTTGGCGCTCTTGGCACTGGGCGAGAGGGCCGCCGTTCCTGTCGCTCTGATCGTCTGTTTCGAAAACGCGCTGCATTTCATCGTCGCGCCCGCGCTGATGGCGCTTGAAGGCGGCGACAAGCGCTCCCCGTGGCGGCTTGCTGGGGATATCGCCCGGAAGGTGCTGCTGCATCCTTTCATCCTGTCGACGGCGCTGGGTTTCGTCGTGGCCGCGTTTTCGCTGCATCAACCCGCCGCCTTCCAGCAATTTGTCAATTATCTCGCGCAAGCATCTGCGCCTTGTGCGCTATTTGCCATGGGTGTCACGCTTGCCCTGCGTCCGCTAAAGCGAATTCCGGTCGAGATCGGCTATATCGTGCCGGCGAAACTCATCCTGCACCCGCTCGTCGTTTATATCGTTCTGCAGGCCGTCGGCGGCTTTGATCCGATCTGGATCGAGGCGGCCGTGCTGCTGGCGGCGCTGCCGACGGCAACGAGCGTCTTCGTCATCGCGCAGCAATATGATGTATGGCAGGAGCGGTCATCCGCCACGATCATCATCACCACGGCCTGCTCCGTGGCGACGGTTTCGCTTGTTCTCTATCTGATAAAATCGGGTGCCTTACCGGCGCAGCTTTTCCCGTAGCATCGCGGGAAAATTGCGCAGGCCGCCGCCGGGTTCGATGCCCTCGCGCATGACGATGTTGCGGAGCGGAGCGATGGCGGAAAGTACATGCAGTCCCGCCGCGCGCAACATCTGCACCGGCAGGAAATCCGAGAGAAGCGACCGGTTGAGGAGATCGACGCTTGCCGTGCGGCTGATGATATCGGCTCGCCTCTTGCGATCGAAACTGTCACCCGACGTCGCCGGGATCGGCAGGTCCGGGTGAGTATTCAGGATCTCCGACAAGACCAATATATCGCGAAGACTCAAGTTTAACCCTTGAGCGCCGATCGGCGGGAAGACATGCGCTGCTTCGCCGATCAGAGCGGCGCGGCCCTTGCCGAAGCGACGGGCCGTCATGCCGGAAAGCGGCCAGACCTGCACGCTGTCTTCGACGGTGACCTGGCCGAGCATCGATTGCATGCGCTCCTCGACCAATCTGCCAAGCTCCTCAAGCGACTTTTCGGCATTGGCGGCCGCTTCGGCCGGCTTCTGCACCCAGACGAGGCTGGAGCGCCTGCCGGGCAAGGGCACCTGTGTAAACGGGCCGCTTTCGGTATGAAATTCAGTGGAGGCGTTCTGATGCGGCAGGCTATGAGCAAAATTCAGGACCATGGCCGACTGCGGGTAGGACCATCCCTTTGTCTTTATTCCCAACGTCTCGCGCACCGTCGAATTGCGGCCGTCGGCGCCGACGACGAATGCGGCATCGATCGAATCACCATTGTCGAGGGCGATCGATACGCCATCGTCGCGGAAGGTGATTTCGGAAGCCGTGGCTTCGATGCGGCTGACATTGCCTTCCGCTTCGATGGCCTCACTGAGATTGTCGAGCAAGACGGCATTGGGAATATTGTAGCCGAAGGCATCCAGCCCTATTTCGGATGAGCGGAACGAGACGGTAGGCGCGCGCAGCAGCCGCGACGTGCCGTCGATGATGCGCATCGTGGTCAGCGGCGCTGCCGAAGGTGCGATCCTCTCCCACAGCGTCAGGCGCTCCAGAAAGCGGATCGACTGATCCATCAGCGCCGTGGTCCGCTTGTCGGCTTTATTGTGTGGTGCTGCGACAAGGGCGACGGACCTGCCGCCGCGCGCCAGCGCGAACGCCGTGATCATGCCGGCCAGGCCACCGCCGATAACGGCCACTTCAATCTGCTTCATATCGATGCCTCAATTGCCTCTGGTTCTGAAAATAAGCGCTTAGCCTGTTGAAATCCATGGGATGAAACATCGCAACGGGTGAAAATGACAGTAAGTCGCGCTAGCGTGCCGCAGTGAACGCTTTTGCGCTGGCGATGCCGACCAAAGGATGCATATTAGCAAGAAAAACCGCCTGCCGGGGCAGGTGAATAAACTGACGAGTCGTGGGGCGGATGAAAATCTTCAATTACAAGCGGGTGCCTTATGCGGAGATGCGTGCCTTCTCCGTTCATATACTGACGGCTTCCGGATCGTTTCTCGCCTTTCTCGGCGTCGTCGCGGCATCCGAGCATCGCTTTGTCGACATGTTCTGGTGGCTTGGCCTGGCGCTGCTCGTCGATGGCATCGACGGGCCGATCGCGCGCAAGGTTCGCGTCAAGGAAGTGCTGCCGAACTGGTCCGGCGACACGCTCGACAATATCATCGACTACGTGACCTATGTGCTGCTGCCGGCCTTTGCGCTCTATGAGAGCGGCATGATCGGCGAGCCCTGGTCGTTCGTCGCGGCCGGCATGATCGTGGTCTCGAGCGCCATCTATTACGCCGATACCGGCATGAAGACGGATGAATATTTCTTCTCCGGTTTCCCGGTGGTCTGGAACATGGTGATCTTCACGCTGTTCGTCATCGACGCCAGCGCGACGACGGCCATGATCCTCGTCGGCTTTTCCGTCGTCCTGACCTTCCTGCCGATCAACTTCCTGCATCCCGTGCGCGTCAAGCGGTTGCGGCCGCTGAACCTCGGCATATTTCTCTTCTGGTCGGCGCTCGGCATCTATTCGCTGCTGATGCATTTCGTCATGCCGCAATGGGCCGTTGTCCTCTTCATCATCAGTGGTATTTATCTGTATTGTATCGGCGCCGTGCTGCAGTTTTTCCCGTCCCTCGGACGTCAATAAGGACGACGTGCCATGAAGAAGACCAAGGTCATCCGCATCCATGAGAACGGCGGTCCGGAAGTCATGAAGCTGGAGGAGGTGGATCTTCCGCCTCCAGGCGCCAGCGAGGTACAAGTCCGCCATGCCGCGATTGGCCTCAATTTTATCGACGTCTATTTTCGCTCCGGTCTCTACAAGGCGCCTCAATTTCCGCTGCCGCTCGGCAAGGAGGCCGCGGGCACGATCACCGAAATCGGCCACGGCGTGACCGATTTCGCTGTCGGCGATCGTGTCGCCTATGCCAGCAGCGACGGTGCATACAGCGTCGAGCGCAACATAGAAACCCGGCATCTGGTCAAGGTGCCAGACGATATCCCGCTTGAAACCGCGGCATCGATGATGCTGAAGGGCATGACGGCCGAATATCTGCTGAACCGCACTTTCAAGGTCGGCCCGGGAACGACGCTGCTATTTCACGCCGCCGCAGGCGGCGTCGGCCTGATTGCTGGTCAGTGGGCAAAAGCCCTCGGAGCCGGCATCGTTATCGGCACTGCTGGTTCCGTCGAAAAGGTCGAGCTGGCACTGGCGCATGGTTACGACCGCGTCATCGACTACAGCAAGGAGAACTTCGCCGAGCGTGTTCGCGAAATTACCGGGGGCAAAGGCGTCGATGTCGTCTACGACTCGGTCGGCAGAGATACTTTCCCGCATTCGCTCGATTGCCTGAAGCCGCGTGGCATGTGGGTCACCTTCGGCCAGTCCTCGGGTCCGATAGAAAACTTCAATCTCGCCATCCTCAATCAAAAGGGTTCGCTTTTCGCGACGCGTCCCAGCCTTTTTGCCTATGTCGGGACGCCTGAGGAGTTGCGAGCCAGCGCAAATGCGTTATTTGCTGTTGTGCAAAGCAGCAAAGTGCGTATCAATATTCATCAGACTTATCCGTTGGGCGATGCTGGGCGCGCGCACGCGGATCTGGAAGCCAGAAAAACGAGTGGAACTACACTACTGATCCCATAGATCCGTAAAGGACAGGTCGGTGGGAAGGAAATGAGGGGAACGTGTCGTCATCCAATATGCCGGCGGCCGAAGCGTTGTTGTCGGTTCGCAAACTGACGAAGCTGTTCGGCAGTTTTACTGCTTGCAACGAAATCGATCTTGAAATCCAGCCGGGGGAAATTCACGCTCTCCTCGGCGAAAACGGCGCAGGCAAATCCACGCTCGTCAAGATGTTGTTCGGCGTGCTCGAGCCGTCGCATGGGCAGATCGTCTGGCATGGGCAACCCGTGTCGATCGATGCGCCGGGCACGGCCCGCAAGCTCGGCATCGGCATGGTCTTCCAGCATTTCTCTTTGTTCGAGGCGCTGACCGTCGCGGAAAATATCGCGCTGTCGCTCGACAGCAATATCCCGCTTGCGAAAATTTCAGACGAAGCGGCCAAGCTCTCGCGCGCCTATGGCCTGCCACTCGATCCGAATGCGCATGTCGCCGATCTCTCCGTAGGTGAACGCCAGCGCATCGAGATCGTCCGCGCGCTTCTGCAGAATCCGAAACTGATCATTCTCGACGAGCCGACCTCCGTTTTGACGCCGCAGGAGGCCGATCGCATGTTCGAGACGCTGTTCCAGCTGCGGGACGAGGGGCGCTCGGTGCTCTACATCAGCCATCGGCTGGAGGAAGTGCAGCGCATCTGTTCGCGCGCCACCGTGCTGCGTCACGGCAAGGTAACGGGCGCCTGCGATCCCCGGCATGAAACGACCGGATCGCTTGCCCGCATGATGGTCGGCAGCGATGTCGCGAGCGTGCAGCATGAGGGCTCCGGCAACAAGGGAGACATTCTCGTGGAAGTTGCCGGCCTTTCGGCACCGGCGCGAACGCCTTTCGCCATGTCGCTGAAGGATGTTTCGCTGCGCGTGCGCGCCGGCGAGGTGCTGGCGATCGCCGGTGTTGCCGGCAACGGGCAGGGCGAATTGTTCGATGTCATTTCCGGCGAATACACGGTGGTAGCGGACGATCTCGTCCAGTTGCGCGGCAAGCCTGTGGGCACCAAGGGCATCAACGCGCGCCGGCTGCTCGGCGCCGGTTTCGTGCCGGAAGAGCGTCACGGCCATGCCGCGGTATCGGCATTGAAGCTCTCGGACAATCTCGTGCTTGCCCGCAATCAGTCGGATCGCAAGGCGTTTCTGGGTGGTGGCTTCCTGAGCGTCATCAGGCACGGTGCGGTCAGGCAGGCGACGAAACGGATCTGCGAGGCGATGGATGTGCGCAAGAGCGGCGAAGATCCCGCTGCCGGCGCGCTTTCCGGCGGCAATCTGCAGAAGTTCATCGTTGGCCGCGAACTGGACCGTCAGCCGAGCGTGCTCGTCGTCAATCAGCCGACTTGGGGCGTGGATGCCGGTGCCGCGAGCCGCATCCGCCAGGCCCTGGTCGATCTTGCCCGCGACGGTTCGGCCGTACTCGTCATCAGCCAGGATCTCGACGAGATATTCGAAGTCGCGACCGATATTGCCGTGATTTCGGAAGGGCGCTTGTCGCCGTCCTATCCCGCCGGCGAACTCACCCGCGAAAAGATCGGCCTGTTGATGGGCGGTCTGCATGAATCGAAGACGCATCCGGAGCCTGCACATGCGCATTGAACTCGAAAAGCGCCCGCAGGTCTCGAAGCTGTTCGGTCTCGTGTCGCCGTTGCTCGCCCTCGCATTGGCGCTGATCGCCGGCACCATCATGTTCGCCGTCATGGGCAAGGACCCCGTCGAGGCGCTCGACGCCTTCTTCGTCGAGCCCTTGCTGGAAGTCTGGTCGCTGCACGAACTGGCGATCAAGGCGGGGCCGCTGATCCTGATCGCCGTCGGTCTTTGTCTCTGCTACCGCTCCAACAACTGGAATATCGGCGCCGAGGGCCAGTTCACCATGGGCGCGGTCGCCGGCTCCTTCATCCCGATCATCTTCACCGACTGGCATTCGCCGATGGTCCTGCCGCTGATGCTGATCGCCGGCGCGATCGGCGGTGCCCTCTACGCCGCCATTCCGGCGCTTTTGAAGGCGCATTTCAATACCAATGAGATCCTGACGAGCCTGATGTTGGTCTATATCGCCCAGCTCTTTCTGGACTGGCTGTCGCGCGGGCCGTGGCGCGATCCGCAGGGTCACAATTTCCCGCAGAGCATCGATTTTCCGCCGGAAGCTGTGTTGCCGGCGATTTGGGAGGATTCCGGGCGCGCGCATTGGGGCATCGTCTTTGCCGTCGTCGCAGCGATCCTTGCCTGGTTCCTGATGAAATACACGTTGAAGGGCTTCGAGATCACCGTGCTCGGGCAATCGGCGCGGGCGGGGCGCTTTGCCGGTTTCTCCTCGCGCAAGATGGTCTGGTTTGCCTTCCTGTTCTCGGGAGCGCTGGCGGGGCTTGCCGGCATATCGGAAGTCTCAGGCTCCATCGGCCATCTGCAGCCGGCGATCTCGCCGGGCTACGGCTTCACCGCCATCATCGTCGCCTTCCTCGCGCGCCTCAATCCGCTTGGCGCGATCCTCTCCGGTCTCGTCCTGGCGCTGACCTATCTTGGCGGCGAGGCGGCGCAATTGTCGCCCGGCATATCCGCCAAGGCGGCAAGTGTCTTTCAGGGCCTGCTGCTGTTTTTCGTGCTCTCCTGCGACACGCTGATCTACTACAAGATCCGCGTGGTCTGGTCGCGGGTTCGGGGAGGTGCGGCATGAGTGTCTTCGAAGCAATCCTCCTGACCATCATCACGGCATCGACTCCGCTGGTCATCGCCGGCCTCGGCGAGCTGGTGGTGGAGCGCTCCGGCGTGCTCAATCTCGGCGTCGAAGGCATGATGATCATCGGTGCCGTTGCCGCCTTCGTCGGTGCGCAGATGAGCGGGTCGCCCTATGTCGGCCTCGTTACCGGCATCGTCGCGGGCGCATTGTTTTCGCTGCTGTTCGGGTTCCTGACCCTCACGCTGGTGACGAACCAGGTGGCGACCGGCCTGGCGCTGACCATCCTTGGTCTCGGCCTCTCCGGTATGATCGGCGAGGGTTATGTCAGCGTGCCGGGTGTGCAGCTACAGGAAATCGTCTTCCCGTTGCTGTCGGATATTCCGTTCCTCGGGCCTGTGCTGTTCAAGCAGGACTTGACCTTCTATCTCTCGATCGCGCTGCTCATAGGCGTCAACTGGTTCCTCTTCCGCAGCCGCGCCGGCCTGAAGCTGCGTGCCGTCGGCGACAGCCACGGCTCGGCCCACGCTCTCGGCATCGATGTCATCCGCACGCGCTACCTTGCCGTCATGTTCGGCGGCGCCTGTGCCGGGCTCGCCGGCGCGCAACTCTCGCTCGTCTACACGCCGCAATGGGTCGAGAACATGTCTGCCGGCCGCGGCTGGGTGACGCTCGCCCTCGTCGTCTTCGCGTCCTGGCGGCCGATGCGCGTCATGGCCGGCGGCTATCTCTTCGGCGCGGTAACGATCCTGCAGTTTCACGCGCAGGGCTTCGGCGTCGGCATACCCTCGCAATTCCTGTCGATGCTGCCCTATGCATCGACTATTGTGGTTCTCGTCATCATCTCTCAAAATCGTCGCGCGACCTTGATCAACACGCCAGCGTCGCTCGGCAAGCCCTTCGTTCCGGAGCGCTGATGTCAGCAACCGGACGATTTCTGCAAAGCATGTCAAACCAACAGGGGTAACCATGAAAAAACTAGCACTCGCCCTCACCACGACAGCCGCCGCCATTGTTGGTTTCGCTGCTGCGGCCGAAGCCGCACCGACCAAGGTGTGTTTCGTCTATGTCGGCTCGCATACGGATGGCGGCTATTCGCAGGCACACGATCTCGGCCGCCAGCAGATCCAGAAGGAATTCGGCGACAAGATCGAGACGCCATATCTCGAAAACGTGCCGGAAGGCCCGGATGCCGAGCGCGCCATCGAGCGTCTCGCCCGTTCCGGCTGCTCGCTGATCTTCTCCACCTCGTTCGGCTTCATGGATGCGACCGTCAAGGTTGCCGCCAAGTTCCCGAAGGTGAAGTTTGAGCACGCGACCGGCTTCAAGAGCGGCCCCAATCTCGCGACCTACAACTCGCGCTTCTACGAAGGCCGCTACATCCTCGGCCAGATCGCCGCCAAGACGTCGAAGAACCACGGTGCCGCCTACATCGCCTCTTTCCCGATTCCGGAAGTTGTGATGGGGATCAACTCCTTCGAGCAGGGCGCTCGCTCTATCGACCCGAGCTTCAAGCTCAAGGTCGTCTGGGTCAACACCTGGTTCGATCCCGGCAAGGAAGCAGACGCCGCCAAGGCCATGGTCGACCAGGGCGTCGATATCCTGACACAGCACACCGATACGACGGCGCCGATGCAGGTTGCGGAAGAACGCGGTATCCATGCGTTCGGCCAGGCTTCCGACATGATCAAGGCCGGCCCGAAGGCACAGTTGACGGCGATCGTCGACACTTGGGGCAACTATTACTCCAAGCGCGTTCACGCCCTGCTCGACGGCAAGTGGAAGTCCGAGCAGAGCTGGGACGGCCTGAAGGACGGCATCCTGAAGATGGCGGACTATACCAACATGCCTGACGACGTGAAGAAGATGGCTCAGGAAACCGAAGCCAAGATCAAGTCCGGCGAGCTCGCCCCCTTCACTGGCCCGATCAACAAGCAGGACGGCACGCCCTGGCTGAAGGCCGGCGAAAAGGCCGATGACGGCACGCTGCTCG
Source organism: Rhizobium sp. NPDC090279 (assembly GCF_044769665.1). Classification (NCBI taxonomy): domain Bacteria; kingdom Pseudomonadati; phylum Pseudomonadota; class Alphaproteobacteria; order Hyphomicrobiales; family Rhizobiaceae; genus Rhizobium; species Rhizobium sp. NPDC090279. The sequence continues at coordinate 238,779 of NZ_JBIVYI010000009.1, forward strand.
GCATGAACTTCTACATCGAAGGCGTCGACGACAAGTTGCCTACTTCGAAGTAAGCAATCGAAATAGCCTGAGTTGAAAAGGGGCGCCCACGGCGCCCTTTTTTGTTGCGTTGCATCATCGAATACTGATTTACAAAAGTATTACTATATGATTTTTTGACTGCGGCCTCAGGAGATGGCCTTTGGGAGGATATCATGAAGTTGAAGACTGCACTGATCAGTGCCACGATTCTTGCTGCCTGCATGTTCACGTCCGCATCGGCAAAGCAGCTGGTCGTCGGCTTCTCGCAAATCGGTTCGGAGTCCGGTTGGCGTGCCGCTGAAACGACGTTGACCAAGCAGGAAGCCACAAAGCGCGGCATCGATCTCAAGTTTGCCGATGCGCAGCAGAAGCAGGAAAATCAGATCAAGGCGATCCGTTCGTTCATCGCTCAAGGCGTCGACGCGATCCTCCTCGCGCCTGTCGTCGAGACGGGTTGGGATGCCGTTCTGAAGGAAGCCAAGGAAGCGAAGATCCCCGTCATCCTGCTCGACCGCACGATCAATGCGCCGAAGGATCTCTATCTGACGGCAGTTACCTCCGACCAGATCCATGAAGGCAAAGTTGCTGGCGACTGGCTGGTGAAGACGGTGGGCGACAAGAAGTGCAATATCGTTGAGCTGCAGGGCACCACGGGCTCCTCGCCGGCCATTGCCCGCAAGAAGGGCTTCGAAGAGGCCATCAAGGGCCATGACAACTTCAAGATCGTTCGCAGCCAGACGGGCGATTTCACCCGCTCCAAGGGCAAGGAAGTCATGGAAAGCTTCCTGAAGGCTGAGAACGGTGGCAAGGACATCTGCGCGCTCTATGCCCACAACGACGACATGGCCGTCGGCGCCATCCAGGCGATCAAGGAAGCGGGTCTAAAGCCCGGCAAGGATATCCTGACGGTCTCCGTCGACTCGGTTCCGGACCTGTTCAAGGCGATGGCGGCCGGCGAGGCGAACGCGACCGTCGAACTGACGCCAAACATGGCCGGCCCGGCCTTCGATGCGCTCGATGCCTATCTGAAGGACAAAAAGGAGCCGCCAAAGTGGATACAGACCGAGTCCAAACTCTACACGCAGGCTGACGATCCGCAGAAGGTCTACGAGCAGAAGAAAGACCTCGGCTACTGAGGCGAAAGCTGACAGCATCAGGTTAGGATATAGCCGTTGCGGTCTCTTACATCGAATGCCGGCGCATCATCCGTATGCGCCGGCTACCGCTTTCGCTATTGGCTCAAATCCAAGGACTTCACGCCTCATGGCTCACGACGTCGAGCGACTTCTGACAGCAACAGGCTTCTGCAAATATTTCCCCGGCTCGACCGCCCTCGATCATGTCGATTTCACGCTGATGCGCGGCGAAGTCCATGCGCTGCTCGGTGAAAACGGAGCGGGAAAGTCGACGCTGATCAAATGCATGACCGGCGCCTATCGCCGCGATGCAGGCACTTTGATTCTCGATGGCACTGAGATTGATCCGCATGATACGCTCGCGGCCCAGAAACTCGGCATTGGAACGGTCTACCAGGAGGTGAATCTGCTCCCGAACCTGAGTGTGGCGGAGAACCTGTTCCTCGGTCGCCAGCCGCGGCGCTTCGGCATGGTCAGCAACCGCGTCATGAACGGCATGGCCAGGGATCTGCTGGCGCAATATGGCATAGATATCGATGTCGGCCGTCAGCTCGACCGGTATTCGGTTGCCATCCAGCAGGTCATTGCTATCGCCCGCGCCGTCGATCTCTCCGGCAAGGTTCTGATCCTGGACGAGCCGACGGCGAGCCTCGATACGCAAGAGGTTGCCATGTTGTTCGGTATCGTCACGAGGCTGAAGCAGCGCGGCCTTGGAATTGTTTTTATTACACATTTTCTCGAGCAGGTTTACGAAATCTGCGATCGGATCACCGTTCTCCGCAACGGTCGTCTGGTAGGCACGCGGGATGCGGAAGGACTTTCACGGCAAACCCTGATCGCCATGATGCTGGGTCGTGAGCTTGCGCAGACGGAGAGTGCCGCAAAGCAGGTCACCAACGCAAGCGGGCCGGTAAAGTATCGCTTCGCGAATTTCGGCAAGCGCGGCAAAATCAAACCCTTCGACATGGAGGTTCGTGGCGGCGAAGTGGTTGGCGTCGCCGGTCTGCTCGGGTCTGGCCGCACTGAGACCGCCGAGGTGCTCTTCGGCGTCGAGCGGGCCGATAGCGGCGAGGCGACGGTCGAAGGCAACACCGTTACCCTTTCCAGCCCGCGCGCCGCCATCAAGAACGGTTTCGGCTTTTGCCCGGAGGACCGCAAGACGGACGGCATCATCGGCGATCTTTCCATCCGCGAAAACATCGTCATGGCCCTGCAAGCGCGTCGTGGCTGGGCGAGGCCCTTGCCGCGCGGCGAACAGAACGCCATCGCCGATCGCTACATCAAGGCATTGGATATCCGCACGACCGACCGTGAGAAGCCGATCAGGCTTCTGTCGGGTGGCAACCAGCAGAAGGCGATCCTTGCGCGGTGGTTGGCGACCAATCCCAATTTCCTCATTCTGGATGAGCCGACGCGCGGCATCGACGTCGGCGCACATGCGGAAATTATCCGCCTGATTGAAGATCTTTGCCGACAAGGTATGTCGCTGGTGGTCATTTCATCCGAACTGGAGGAACTTGTCGCCTATAGCTCGCGCGTCATCGTCCTGCGTGACCGGGAACATATCGCCGAGCTGACCGGTGGAGAGATAACCGCCGGCAATATCGTCGAAGCGATTGCGACAACACAGAAGAATCGGGAGGATGCATGAGTTCGCAAATCAAGGCATCCTTGCTTCGGCTGCTGCCGCAGCTCATTGCGCTGGCGGCAATTCTTCTATTGAACTTCATTATGTTCCCGCATTTTTTTCATCTGGAAATTCAGAATGGAAGACTTTATGGGAGCCTCATCGACGTCCTTAATCGCGGCGCCCCGGTGGCGTTGCTGTCGATCGGCATGACGCTGGTCATCGCCACCAAGGGAATCGACCTTTCGGTTGGCGCGGTGATTGCGATCTGCGGCGCGGTAGCAGCATCATCGATAGTTTCCGGATATTCGCTTGCCTATACGCTGATGCTGACGATCGGCATCGGGCTTGCATGCGGCTTCTGGAACGGTTTCCTTGTGGCAGTGCTCGATATCCAGCCGATCATCGCGACCCTGGTGCTGATGGTGGCCGGCCGCGGGATTGCGCAATTGATCACTGAGGGCACGATCCTCACCTTCAACAATGACGGGCTGATCTTTCTCGGCAGCGGTGCCTTCGCCGCGTTGCCCATGCCCGTGGTGATCTGGCTGCTGGCGGCGCTTGTCGTCATCCTGCTGGTCAGGCGTACGGCGCTTGGCATGCTGGTCGAAGCGATCGGCATCAATCGCCGGGCAAGCACGCTCTCCGGCATCCAGACGCCGGTCTTGTTGATTGCGGTCTATGCGCTGAGCGGCCTTTGTGCTTCCATCGCCGGCATCATCGTTTCGGCCGATATCAAGGGTGCCGATGCCAACAATGCTGGCTTGTGGCTCGAACTCGATGCGATCCTCGCCGTGGTCGTGGGCGGCAACTCGCTGCTTGGCGGCCGCTTCAGCATCGTCGGTTCGCTGATTGGGGCGATGATCATCCAATCAGTCAATACCGGCATCCTGCTGTCCGGCTTTCCGCCGGAATTCAATCTGGTGATCAAGGCGATCATCGTCATCGTCATTCTGGTCATCCAGTCTCCCGCCCTGCAGTCCGCCACGGCGTTCTTCTTGCGGCGTCGAGGCGATGAGCAGATGGTCCACAGGGAGCAGACGAAGTGAATTCGAAGTATCTTCCACTGCTCGCGACGATCGTTATCTTCATCCTGGCCTATGCGGGCTGCGTGGCGGAATATCCGAACATGCTGTCGACGCGGGTGGCCGGCAACCTGTTGACTGACAACGCCTTTCTGGGGATTGCCGCAGTCGGCATGACATTCGTGATCATCTCCGGCGGCATCGATCTGTCGATCGGCTCGGTCATCGCCTTTACCGGCGTTTTCCTGGCGATCGTCCTGCGGGATACCTCGATCCATCCACTGTTGGCTTTCGCTCTCGTGTTGGTGATCACCACGATCTTCGGCGCCGGCATGGGCGCCGTCATCTACTATCTGGGTATGCCGCCGTTCATCGTAACGCTTGCCGGCATGTTTCTGGCAAGGGGAATAGCCTTCGTGCTCTCCATCGACAGCATCCCGATCGAGCATGATTTCTACTCGCAGCTCAACGATCTCTATTGGCTGATGCCGGGCGGCGGTCGGCTGACGCTGATCGGCGGCGTCATGCTGCTCGTCTTCGCCGGCGGCATTATCCTTGCGCATCGCACACGCTTCGGCGCCAATGTTTATGCGCTGGGCGGTGGCGTGCAGACGGCCGAACTCATGGGCGTTCCCGTCGGGCGCACGACGATCCAGATCTATGCCCTGTCCGGCTTCCTCGCTGGTCTATCCGGAATCGTTTTTTCCATTTATACATCAGCGGGATATTCGCTTGCCACGGTCGGCGTCGAGCTGGATGCTATCGCTGCCGTGGTCATAGGCGGAACACTGCTAACGGGAGGAGCGGGGTTCGTCGGAGGAACACTCATCGGAATTCTCATACAGGGCTTGATTCAGACCTACATCACCTTCGATGGAACGCTTTCCAGCTGGTGGACGAAGATACTGATCGGTTTGTTGCTGTTTGCATTTATTCTGATGCAGAAGGGTCTTCTGCTGCTTTCCCGTTTCAATCGACGTTACGTTTGAGGGAAGGACAGCATGTTTGCGTAGCCGATTGCTTGATACGAGAAAACCCGAGGGAAAATCGCGCACAAGCCATGCGCAGGTGGTCGACGATCTCGGCAAGGCAATCGTATCGGGTGATTTTCCGATCGGCAGCATCCTTCCGGGCGACAGCGAGCTTCTGTTGAGATTCAAAGTATCTCGCACCGTTCTGCGCGAGAGCATGAAGACCCTGGCGGCAAAGGGGATGGTCGTACCGCGCGCGCGCGTCGGCACGCGCGTCACCGAGAAGATCTATTGGAACATGTTCGACAACGATGTGCTCAACTGGCATTTCGAAAGCGGCATCAACAAGGAGTTCCTTCTCCACCTCTACGATATACGCATGGCGTTTGAGCCTTTTGCAGCCGGCCTCGTGGCGGAACGCGCCAGCCGTGAGGACATTGATCTGCTGCGTCGGCTTGCGGCTGATATGGCTGCCCCGCATCACACGTCGGATAGTCTCGCCGTTGCCGATCTGCATTTCCATCTGGCAATCACCGAAGCCTCGCAGAACCCCTTCATGCGGTCGCTCGGCGGGCTCATCGAGGCAGCGCTCGTCGGCATGTTTCGGATGAGCGCGCCCCCTGAGAGCAACGGTTTCGGCAATATTGCCGACACGCACATGGCCATTGTCGATGCCATTGCCGCGCGTGATGGCCTGGCGGCACACAAGGCGATGGAATTCGTGATCATCGATGGGCGTCAGCACGTGCTGGAAGCTTTCGAGGCTCTTGCCGAAGCCTGAGCTTCGTCTTGAATTTCGCCGTAGTTCATCGCTCGACTTGTTGCTATGAGGGGACTCGCCCGGTCGCGGGCAGTGCCTGACCGTATAATTCGGAGCTTGAAATGGAACGCAGCTGTCTGGCCATCATCCTCGCCGCCGGCGACAGTACCCGCATGAAGTCGTCGATGTCGAAGGTTCTGCACCCGATCGCCGGCCGTCCGATGATTGCCCATGTGATGGAGGCGATCGCCAAGACCGATATTTCGGCGGCAGCTCTGGTCGTCGGCCGCAATGCGGATGAGGTGGGCGCGGCAGCATCAATCGGCGGCATTACCGTCGAATCCTATCTGCAGAAGGAACGTCTCGGAACCGGTCACGCCGTGCTGGCTGCTAGCGAGGCAATTGCCAGAGGTTATGACGATATCATCGTCGCCTATGGGGACGTGCCTCTGCTGACCGACACGCCGCTCCGTGCGGCGCGCCAGGGGCTGGCCGACGGCAACGACGTCGTCGTCATCGGCTTCCATACGGATCATCCCAACGCTTACGGCCGATTGCTGGTCAAGGACGGCGAACTGATTGCCATCCGCGAGGCGAAGGACGCGACCGATGCCGAGCTGGCGATAAAGTGGTGCAATAGCGGTCTGATGGCGATCAACGGCCGCAAGGCGCTGGAGCTTCTCGATCGCATCGGCAACAACAACGCCAAGGGCGAGTACTATCTCACCGATCTGGTGGAAATCGCCCGTGCGCAGGGCGGCCGCACCGTTGCCGTCGATGCGCCTGAGGTCGAGATGACCGGCTGCAACAACCGCGCCGAACTTGCCTTCATCGAGCGCCTCTGGCAGGAGCGCCGCCGGCATGAGCTGATGCTGTCGGGCGTGACCATGATTGCGCCGGAAACCGTATTTCTCGCCTATGACACCGTGATCGGCCAGGATGCGTTGATCGAGCCAAACGTCGTCTTTGGTCCCGGCGCGGTCATCGAGGGCGGCGCGGTTATCCATGCCTTCTCGCATATCGAGGGCGCTCATGTCAGCGTCGGCGCGACGGTTGGACCGTTTGCACGGCTGCGTCCGGGCGCCGATCTCGCTGGTGGCGCCAAGGTCGGCAATTTCTGCGAAGTCAAGAACGGCAAGATCGGCGAGGGTGCCAAGGTCAACCATCTGGCCTATATCGGCGACGCGACGATCGGGGCGGGCAGCAATATCGGCGCCGGCACGATCACCTGCAACTATGATGGCGTCAACAAATACGAGACGCATATCGGCAGCAATGCCTTCATTGGTTCCAACTCATCGCTGGTGGCGCCTATTCGCATCGGTGACGGCGCATACATCGCCTCCGGCAGCGTCATCACCGACGATGTTCCGGCTGATGCTTTGGCCTTCGGCCGGGCGCGTCAGGAAGTGAAGCCGGAGCGTGCCAAGGTGATCCGCGAACGAGCGCTCGCCGTCAAGGCGGCGAAGAAGGGCGGCCATTAAACCCTTGCGCGTTTCACGTAACGGTCCGAAATTGAAAGTGACCGTTGTGGCAATTGAGAAAATTGCAGGATTGATTAGGACTTGCCCTCATATCTGAGGCCAGACGGAGAGTTGTATGTGCGGTATTGTTGGGATCGTCGGAACAGCACCTGTGGCGGATCGCCTGGTGGATGCGCTACGGCGCCTCGAATATCGCGGTTACGATTCGGCTGGCGTCGCGACAATCCATGACGGCGTGATGGATCGCCGCCGCGCTGAAGGAAAACTCTTCAATCTGGAGAAGCGGCTCGAGTCGAACCCTTTGCCCGGCACGACGGGCATTGCGCACACGCGCTGGGCAACGCACGGCGTTCCGAATGAGACCAACGCCCATCCGCATTTCGTCGAGGGCGTTGCCGTCGTCCACAACGGCATCATTGAAAACTTCTCCGAGTTGCGGGAGGAGCTGAAAGCCGAAGGCAAGGTCTTTGCTTCGCAGACGGACACCGAAGTCGTGGCGCATCTGCTCGCGCGCTATGTCGCCGAAGGTCTCGATCCGCGCACAGCGATGCTGAATATGCTGAACCGTGTGACCGGCGCTTACGCACTGGCCGTAATGTTCGAGAACGATCCCGGCACGCTGATGGCGGCGCGCTCCGGCCCGCCGCTTGCCGTGGGTTACGGCAAGGGCGAGATGTTTCTCGGTTCGGATGCCATCGCGCTTGCACCGTTCACCAACGAGATCACCTATCTCGTCGATGGCGATTGCGCCATCGTCACCCATGCCGGCGCGACCATTCTCGACTTCAACGGCAAGGAAGTGAAAAGGCCGAGGCAGATTTCCCAGGCGACGGCCTATGTGGTCGACAAGGGCAACCATCGCCACTTCATGGAAAAGGAAATCTACGAGCAACCGGAGGTCATCTCCCATGCGCTCAGCCATTACGTCGATTTCGCCAGTCATCGCGTACGTCCGGAGATATCGGCGATCGACTTCGGCGGCGTTTCAGGTCTCGCAATTTCTGCCTGCGGCACGGCCTATCTCGCCGGCCTGGTCGGCAAATACTGGTTCGAGCGCTATGCGCGCCTCCCGGTCGAGATCGACGTTGCCTCCGAGTTCCGTTATCGCGAAATGCCTTTGTCGCCGTCTCAGGCGGCGCTGTTCATCTCGCAGTCCGGCGAGACGGCTGATACGCTCGCCTCGCTGCGCTATTGCCGGGATAACGGCCTGAAGATCGGTGCCGTCGTCAACGTCAAGGAATCGACCATCGCGCGCGAATCCGATGCGGTGTTTCCGATCATGGCAGGTCCGGAAATCGGTGTCGCCTCGACCAAGGCTTTCACCTGCCAGCTCGCCGTACTCGCTTCGCTGGCGATCGGAGCCGGTGTCGCGCGTGGTACCGTCAGCGCTGCGGATGAACAGGAAATGGTGCGCCATCTTGTCGAGATGCCGCGCATCATGGCGAACGTCCTGAACCTCATCCAGCCGCAAATGGAAAGCCTGTCGCGCGAGATCTCGAAGTTCAAGGATGTGCTCTATCTCGGCCGCGGCACCAGCTTCCCGCTCGCCATGGAAGGCGCGCTGAAGCTCAAGGAAATCTCCTATATCCACGCCGAAGGCTACGCGGCCGGCGAATTGAAGCATGGGCCGATCGCGTTGATCGATGAGAACATGCCCGTGATCGTCATCGCGCCGCATGACCGCTTCTTCGACAAGACCGTTTCCAACATGCAGGAAGTGGCGGCGCGCGGCGGTCGAATCATCTTCATCACGGATGAACTCGGCGCGGCCGCGTCGACATTGCCGACCATGGCGACGATCACCTTGCCCGTCGTCGACGAGATCATCGCGCCGATCATCTTTTCGCTGCCTATTCAATTGCTTGCCTATCATACCGCTGTCTTCATGGGCACGGACGTCGATCAGCCGCGCAATCTCGCGAAATCAGTCACTGTGGAATAGGACTCCTTCCGTCGCGCATTTGCTGTCACGTCGTCGTGAGCCGGACGTTTGTTCGGCGCGGCGACGCGGTTGGCGGGTTGTCTGCCGCGCCGATTTCTGGCACGATTCGTCCACGGAGATGGTGGGGAGGATTGGCCTGATAGAGGTAGGCGGCGGAACGGAGTTTCGAGCGGCGAATGACTGAAAAGCTCATCAAAATGTCCGTGACCACGCGGATCAGAAACAATTTCCTGGCCGGCCTGATCATCTGCGCTCCGATCGCCATTACTCTCTGGCTGACATGGTCGGTCGTCCATTGGGCCGATAGCTGGGTTCGCCCCTATATCCCCGCGCGCTACGACCCGGAGAGCTATCTGAATTTCGCCGTTCCCGGCACCGGCCTACTGATCGCCATGATCTTCATCACGCTGGTCGGTTTTCTCGCCAAGAACCTGATCGGCCAGAGCATCGTCCGCGTCGGCGAGTCGATCGTCAATCGCGTTCCGCTGGTGCGGACCATCTACAAGAGCGTCAAGCAGATCTTCGAAACCGTGCTCAAGGAGCAGGGCACGTCCTTCAAAAAGGTCGGGCTGATCGAGTATCCGAGCCCCGGCCTCTGGTCCATGGTGTTCATATCGACCGATGCCAAGGGCGAGATCGCCTCGAAATTCAACGCCATGGGGCAGGACATGGTGGCGGTCTTTTTGCCGCCGACGCCGGTGCCGACGGCAGGATTTCTGGTCTTCGTTCCGCGTGAAAAGATCACGGTGCTCGACATGAGCCCCGAGGACGGTGCCAAGCTCCTGATTTCAGGCGGCCTCGTTGCGCCCGAATACAAGGAACTGATCGCCGCCAAGGAGCTGCGGCAACCCGTTCCCATCAAGTCCCTATCCTAGAATTACTCCCTTTCCTATAGTTGGATGGATATCCTCGCGTATAGCGCGAACTGTCATGTCCCTATCATGTTGACGCCTTAGATCGTCGTTGGGGACCGATAATCGGATGTATCTCATCATCGAATGTTCGGAGCGTCGGCACCGGCTCTCGTCTTTCGACGCGGTTTGAAAGCAGGCCGGAGATCGATGCCGTTATCTCCGCAAGGGTTTTCATCAGGAGGATATTGTCTTGGGATATATGCGTTCGAAGAGCTTGCCGCTGCTGTCGGCTGCACTCGCCACATTTGTTTTTACCGCGCCGCTGACGGCACTCGCAGATAATTCCGTAAGCGTCCAGGGCGTAACGCTCGTCAACAAGGGACGCGTCGCCATCGGTCGTATTCCGGCCAACCAGCGCGACAAGTTCGGCGAGACTTTTGGCTCGGGCTCGGGCATGTCGATCGACACCAAGAGCTGGACCCGCAATGCAGACGGCACCTACAAGGGATCGTTGTGGCTACTGCCGGACCGTGGTTACAATGTTGCGGGCACCACGGATTACCGTGCACGCCTCAACACCATCGATGTCAAGCTGACGCCCGTCGCTCCCGGCGCAACGCCGGCAGCAGGCAAGGAACAGTCGGGCGTCGACGCCAAGCTCGCGGATAGCCTGCTGCTGAAGGACAGCAAGGGCGCCGACACGACCGGCCTCGACCCGGCAAACGGTGTCCGCAATCCGGAAGGCGCCATGCCGTTGTTGCCGCAAGCGCCGAACGGCAAGATCTCGCTCGACAACGAAGCCATCGCCCGTCTGCCCGACGGCTCGATGTTCATCAGTGATGAATACGGCCCCTATATCTATCGCTTCTCGGCGGCTGGCCAAATGATGTCGGTCACAACACCGCCGGCCGCCTTCCTGCCGATGCGCCATGGTGCCGTGAACTTCTCCTCGAACAATCCGGGACCTGGCGAAACCGCGCCCGATCCGAAGGACCCGACCAGAGGCCGCCAGAACAACCAGGGCTTCGAGGGCATGTCGCTCACCCCGGACGGCAAGTTCCTGATCGCCGTGCTCCAGTCGGCGACCCGCCAGGATGGCGGCGATTCCGGCTCGACGCGGCAGAATACGCGTGCTCTGGTCTACGATGTAGCCGATCTCGATCATCTGAAACTGGCGCATGAATATGTCGTACCGCTGCCGGTCTTCACCAATGACAAGGGCAAGACGGCCGTTGCTGCCCAGAGCGAAATCGTGGCGCTCTCGCCGACGAGCTTCCTGATGCTCGCGCGCGACAGCAACAACGGTTACGGCCAGAAGGGCGACAAGTCGATCTATCGCAGCATCGTCGCTGTCGATGCGTCCGCTGCAACCGACATTGGCGGCGGCAAGTTCGACGGCGACACGGCTGTCGCTCCAAAGGGCGTCCTCGATCCGTCGGTGAAGCCGGCGACGGTCAGCCAGTTCATCGACATCAACGACAATGCCGATCTGGCCCGCTTCGGCCTTCACAACGGCGCTCCGAACGACCGCAACAATCTCTCGGAAAAATGGGAGGCCATGTCGCTCGCCAGCGTTCAGGACCCGAAGCTGCCGGACGACTATTTCCTGTTCGTCGCCAACGACAATGATTTCATCACCCAGGACGGCTTCCAGGTTGGGGCTGCCTATAAGGATGACAGCGGCGCGGATGTCGACACCATGTTCCAGGTGTTTCAGGTCACGATTCCGGGTCTTGCTGCGAAGTAATCAGGTGAAATAGGGATGGACGCGGCAGACGCGTCCATCCATTCAACCTGCCCGCAGGAAGCGGATCGCTTCGTCGCGGCGGAAGAGATAGAGCAGGGTGCGCACTGCCGAGCCGCGTTCGCTTGTCAGCTCCGGATCGCGCTCGATCAGATAGGCGGCATCCTTGCGAGCGATTTCCAGAAGGTCGGCATGAGCCTCGAGGCTGGCGATGCGAAAACCCGGCGTGCCGGACTGGCGCGTGCCCAAGAGCTCGCCCTCGCCACGCAGCTTCAGATCCTCTTCGGCAATGCGAAAGCCGTCTTCGGTGTCGCGCATGATCGACAGCCGCGCATGGCCGGTCTCGCCAAGCGGTCCCTTGTAGAGCAGGATGCAGGTGGAGGCCTCATCGCCGCGTCCGACACGGCCACGCAGCTGATGCAACTGCGCCAGGCCGAAACGCTCCGCATGTTCGATGACCATGATCGACGCATCCGGCACGTCGACACCCACTTCGACGACCGTCGTTGCCACAAGCAGGCGGATTTCGCCATTCTTGAAGGCCATCATGACGGCATCTTTTTCCGGGCCGCTCATCCGGCCATGGATGAGGCCGATGCCGGGGCCGAGGGCGCTGGTCAATGTCGCATGACGCTCTTCGACAGACATTAAATCCGATTCTTCGGATTCCTCCACAAGTGGGCAAATCCAATAGGCTTTCTTGCCTTCCGATAGCGCACTTTTAAGCCTTCCGACGATCTCGCCGGTTCGTTCGTTCGGGATGGTGATCGTCTGTATCGGCTTGCGGCCGGCTGGCTTTTCCGTGAGCTTGGAGACATCCATATCGCCGAACGCGGCCAACACCAGCGTTCGTGGGATGGGCGTCGCGGTCATGACGAGCATGTGCGGCGAGACGCCCTTCGCGGTCAGGCGCAGGCGCTGATGGACGCCGAAGCGATGCTGTTCGTCGACGACGGCCAGCATGAGGTTGGCGTAGGCGACGCTATCCTGGAACAGAGCATGCGTACCTATGATGATCTGCGCTTCCCCGGAGGCGATACGTTCGAGAATGGCATCTCGTTCCCGACCCTTCGTGCGGCCTGTGAGAACTTCGACGGAAAGATTTATATTTGCTGCAAATTTTGAGATCGTCGCGTGATGTTGTCGTGCCAGGATTTCGGTTGGCGCCATCAACACCGCCTGGCCGCCGCTTTCGATTGCGGCAGCGATCGCCATCAACGCCACAAGCGTCTTACCGGCGCCGACATCGCCCTGCAGCAGACGCAGCATGCGTTCCGTACCAGCCATATCCTTGAGAATGTCGGCAACGGCCTCCCGTTGGCTGTTTGTCATTGAGAACGGCAGAGATTCCAATATCTTGCCGCTGATTTCTCCTGTCGCATGCACAGGCTTGCCCGCGACCTTGCGCAGCCTCTGGCGCACGAGTGAGAGCGACAATTGTCCCGCCAGAAATTCATCATAGGCAAGGCGGCGGCGGGCCGGCGCCTGCGGATCGATATCGGCGGCATCTCGCGGAGCATGCAGCATGTGGAAGCTGTCGGAGATCGACGGGAAGCCCTGTTTCTGGGTAAGGGCGATATCATCCCATTCGGGTAGCTCGGGGATGCGCGGCAGCGCCGCCTCGATGGTTTTGCGCAGGAACTTTGGTGTGAGTCCGGCGGTCAGCGGATAGACCGGCTCAACCAGCGGCAGATTTTCCGCCTCGCTCTCGCGCATGATGTAGTCGGGATGCACCATCGATGGCCGGCCGTTGAACCAGTCGACCTTGCCGCTGACGGTTACGGTCTCGTCGAGCGGCAGCTGCTTTTCGAGCCATTGGGCCTTGCCGCGGAAGAAGACCAACGCCAGCTCCCCGGTTTCGTCATGCAGGTAGACGCGATAGGGCACGTTGCTGCGCGCCGGCGGCGCCTGGTGACGGTCGACACGGCCGGTAATGGTGACGATCGCGCCCTGCGGCGCCCTGGCAATGCCCGGCTGCTCACGCCGGTCGATGATCGAATGCGGCGCATGAAACAAAAGGTCGATGACGCGGCAATCGTCGATTGTCTCGCGGTCGAGCAGTTTCACGAGCAGCTCGGAGACCTTCGGCCCGACACCGGGCAGCGAAGATATGGAGGCAAATAGCGGATCGAGGATGGCGGGACGCATGGCGGGCAAAATGCGACGGGCAGGGTGGATTTGGCAAGGGGCGGCGTGGAACTCGACCCGATTGAGCCGAACACTCCCCGGAAAATTGCGCCCCGGATGCTTTTTTCTGAAAAATCGGTTCCCACCTTTCCCTGCTGGTTTTATAGAGACGCATCAACATAAAGGTGTTTTTGATGACTGGGCTCACCCTCAGCAGTGCCGATCTCGATCCCCGCCGTCGGCGCATCCTTTTTCGCTGTTGGCATCGCGGCATCCGCGAGATGGATCTGGTCTTCGGCCAGTTCGCCGACAACGAGTTGCCAGGCCTTGCGGAGGCCGATCTCGATGAACTCGAGCGTATCATGGCCGAGGAGGACAACGACCTCGTCAAGTGGATACTCGGGACCGAGCCGACGCCGCAGCATCTGCAAACACCGCTCTTTGAGCGCCTGGCCTCCTACAAGCCTGATTTCGATGAAATCGCCGAGAGGTTTGGATTAACCAAATGATCCCTGATTTCGACGCGAAGAAGCTGCTCGCCGGAAGCGAGCCGATGACGATCGGTCATGTTCCGGCGGGGCTGGAGCCGTTCCTGATTGCCGAGATGGCAAAGGCCGGCCAGCCGGTCGCCTATGTCATGTCCGACGGCCAGCACATGGCCGATGTCGAGCAGATGCTTGGCTTCATCGCGCCTGAAATTCCGGTGCTCACCCTGCCGGCCTGGGATTGCCTTCCCTACGACCGCGTATCTCCGAGCTCCGACACATCGGCCCGGCGCCTGGCGGCATTGTCCGGCCTCATCGCGCACCATCGCAAGCCGCATGCGGCGGTCGTGCTGGTGACCGTCAACGCCATGCTGCAGAAGGTCGCGCCGCAGGACATTATCGAGAGCCTGGCCTTCTCGGCGCGGCCGGGGAATCAGGTCCGGATGGACGATATCGCGGCCCGCCTGGAGCGCAACGGCTTCGACCGCGTGGCGACCGTGCGCGAGGTCGGCGAATTTGCCGTGCGCGGCGGCATTCTCGACGTCTTCGTTCCGGGTGAGGAAGAGCCGGTGCGCCTGGATTTCTTCGGCGATACCCTTGAAAGTATCCGCAGCTTCGATCCGGCCAGCCAGCGCACGACCGGGCAGGTCCGCTCCCTCGACCTCAACCCGATGAGCGAGGTAACGCTGACGCCGGATACGATCAGCCGCTTCCGCAAGAATTATCTTTCCGCCTTCGGCGCTGCCACCCGCGACGACGCGCTCTATCTCGCCGTGTCCGAGGGACGCCGCTACGCCGGCATGGAACACTGGCTGCCGCTCTTCTACGAGAAGCTGGAGACGGTCTTCGACTATCTCAAGGGCTTCCGGCTGGTGACGGACCATACGGTGCGCGAGGCTGCTGAAGAACGTTCCAAGCTCGTCTTCGACTATTACGACGCCCGCCTGAATTCCGGCCAGCAGAGCAAGGGCCAGATGGGGCAGGGCACGCCCTATAAGCCCGTGACCCCCGGGCAGCTCTACCTCGATGGCAAGGCTTTCGGGAACGCACTCGACGCGTTCAGTGCCATCCGCATTTCGCCCTTCAACGAGCATGAGGGTGAGGCGCGCCGCGTCGTCAGCCTCGATGCTCGGCAGGGGCCGCGCTGGGCACGCTCCGCGACCGATAGCGCCGACAGCGAGCGCATCAACGTCTTCGATGCCGTCGTCAAGCATATTGCCGACAAGCGCGCCTCCGGAGCCAAGGTGCTGATCTCAGCCTGGACCGAAGGCTCGCTCGATCGCCTGCTGCAGGTGCTGGCCGAGCATGGCTTGGCACGCGTCAAGACGATCGAAGCCTTCAAGGATCTCGGCAGCCTGGCGAAAGGCGAAGCGGCGGCTGCCGTGCTCAGCCTGGAAGCCGGTTTCGAGGCCGGCGATCTCGTCATCATCGGCGAGCAGGATATCCTTGGCGACCGTATGGTGCGCCGCTCCAAACGCCGCAAGCGCGCCGCCGATTTCATCTCGGAAGTGGCAGGCCTCGACGAAGGTTCGATCGTCGTCCATGCCGAGCATGGCATCGGCCGTTTCGTCGGGCTCCGGACCATTGAGGCCGCCGGCGCACCGCACGCCTGTCTCGAGCTGCGCTATGCCGACGATGCCAAGCTGTTCCTGCCGGTCGAAAACATCGATCTTCTGTCGCGCTATGGCGGCGAGGGCACAGAGGCGCAGCTCGACAGGCTCGGTGGCGGCGCCTGGCAGATGCGCAAGGCCAAGCTCAAGAAGCGCCTGCTCGACATGGCCGGCGCCTTGATCCGCATCGCGGCCGAGCGCCTGACCCGGCATGCGCCGGTACTGGCGACGCCTGACGGACTCTATGACGAGTTCGCCGCCCGCTTCCCCTATGATGAGACCGAAGACCAGATGAACGCCATCGAGGCGGTGCGCGAGGATCTCGGCGCCGGCCGGCCGATGGACCGCCTCGTCTGCGGCGACGTCGGCTTCGGCAAGACGGAAGTGGCGCTCCGCGCCGCCTTCGTCGCCGCTATGAATGGCGCACAGGTTGCCGTCGTGGTCCCGACGACGCTGCTCGCCCGCCAGCATTTCAAGACTTTCTCCGAGCGCTTTCGTGGCCTGCCGATCCGCATCCAGCAGGCGTCCCGCCTCGTCGGCACCAAGGAACTGGCGCTGACCAAGAAGGAAGTTTCCGAGGGTAAGACGGATATCGTCGTCGGCACGCATGCGCTGCTCGGCGCAGGCATCCAGTTTGCCAATCTCGGCCTGCTCGTCATCGACGAGGAGCAGCATTTCGGCGTCAAGCACAAGGAGCGCCTGAAGGAGCTGAAGAGCGACGTGCATGTGCTGACGCTGTCTGCGACGCCGATCCCGCGTACGCTGCAGCTTGCCATGACGGGCGTGCGCGAGCTGTCGCTCATCACCACGCCGCCGGTCGACCGCATGGCGGTGCGCACCTTCATTTCGCCATTCGATTCGCTCGTCATCCGCGAAACACTGATGCGCGAGCATTATCGCGGTGGCCAGAGCTTCTATGTCTGCCCGCGCCTGGCCGATCTCGCTGACATCCACGCCTTCCTGCAATCGGATGTTCCCGAGCTGAAAGTGGCGGTCGCGCATGGCCAGATGCCGGCTGGTGAACTCGAAGACATCATGAACGCCTTCTACGAAGGCCGGTACGATGTGCTGCTCTCCACCACCATCGTCGAATCCGGCCTCGACGTGCCGACGGCCAACACGCTGATCGTCCATCGCGCCGACATGTTCGGCCTGGCCCAGCTTTATCAGCTGCGCGGCCGTGTCGGCCGTTCCAAGGTACGCGCCTTTGCGCTCTTCACCCTGCCCGTCAACAAGGTACTGACGACGACGGCCGAGCGACGCCTGAAGGTGCTGCAATCGCTCGATACGCTCGGCGCCGGCTTCCAGCTCGCCAGCCACGATCTCGACATCCGCGGCGCCGGCAATCTGCTCGGCGAGGAACAGTCGGGCCATATCAAGGAAGTCGGCTTCGAACTCTACCAGCAGATGCTCGAGGAGGCCGTCGCCGAGGTCAAGGGCGTCGACGAGATCCAGGATACCGGTTGGTCGCCGCAGATTTCCGTCGGCACGACGGTTATGATTCCCGAGACTTATGTGCCGGATCTGCATCTGCGCATGGCGCTCTATCGCCGCCTGGGCGAAATCACCGAAATCAAGGAGATCGACGGTTTCGGTGCCGAAATGATTGACCGGTTCGGGCCGATGCCGATCGAGGTGCAGCATCTCCTGAAGATCGTCTACATCAAGTCGCTTTGCCGCATCGCCAATGTCGAGAAGCTGGATGCCGGCCCGAAGGGCGTCGTCGTTCAGTTCCGCAACAAGGAATTCCCGAACCCGGCCAACCTCGTCGGCTACATCGCCAAGCAGGGCACCATGGCAAAGATCCGCCCCGACCACAGCGTTTTCCTGACGCGCGACCTGCCGACGCCGGAAAAGCGGCTTCAGGGGGCCGCTGTTATCATGACGCAGCTGGCAGAGCTGGCGAAGTAGGAAGGTTGAGCACGCCGCTTGGCTTTCCGCGCGTGAAGGCCCTCAGGACTTAGCGGCAATCGCGCTCAGTTCTTCCAGATCGAGGTCGCGTTCCAGTTCGTGGAGCGTTTCGTCATCGATGTCGCCGGCACGATGAAGCCGTATGAGTTCGCGGCGACCCGTCGCGACCGCTTCCAGAACAACATCAAAATGCGCCTGGAGCATGGGGGCATAGTCGTTCGTGCGCTCGGCATAGTCGACGATCTTTTCGGCTCTCGTCTGATAGCGATTGAACAGCTGTGGATGAATGAGATTACCTTCGCTGTCGTAAGCCAGCGTCTGGACGGTCGCCCATTGCGCCTGGGCCATGGCGGCTTCCGCCTGGCTCATGGTGAAGCGGGCCTTGGTCGATTCCGGCTCCACCAATCGCGACCACCTGATCACGTGCCCGAGTGTGGTGCCCTGCAGAAGCACGGTCCCGAGAATGACGGCAAAGGACGTGACCAGGATGAAGTCGCGGCCGGGGAAGTTTTCGGGCACGCTCAGCGCCAGGGCCAGCGTGACCACGCCCCGGATGCCCGCCCAACTGAGCACGGTCGCGGCGCGCAAACCGAGCGGCGTATATCGCTTTACCCCCAGGAAGTTACACAGTTTGATGACGAAGTCGGACCCGAAGGCCCACGCAAAACGCGCGAGGGTGAGCGCGAGCAGGATGACGAGTATCGGCAATCCCATGGTTGCGACCACGACGTCCAACCCACCGCCGCGCTCGACAACGCCGCGCAGGGAGAGGCCGATCAATACGAAGACTGCGGCTTCCATCAGAAAAACCATGACGGTCCAGAACGAGGTGCCGCGCATGCGTGTCGAAGCCGAAAACACGGTATGCTGATGCCAGCCCAGGATCAACCCGGTCGTCACCGTCGCGATCACGCCTGACACATGGAAGAGTTCGCCGAGCAGATAGGAGACCCACGCCAGAAGCGCGGTGGCGGCGATGATCAGATATTCGTCGCCGAGCCGACGCACGAACAGCACCCATGCCGTCCCGACGATTGCACCGACGACAGCACCGCCAATTGCCAGCAGGAAGAAGCTTCCCACTGCTTCCGTTGCGCTGAAGGCACCAGTTACCCCGGCGGCTACGGCGAAGCGGAAAAGCACCAGACCGCTCGCATCGTTAAGCAGGCTTTCACCCTCCAGCAGGATCTGAAGACGCCGAGGCAGCTTCACGCGTTCGAGGATCGCACGAGCGGAAACCGCGTCGGGCGGCGAAACGATGGCGCCAAGTGCTGCGCAGGCCGCCCAGGGAAGCGATGGGAACAGGAGGTGCGTTACCACGGCAACCACGGCACAAGTGAAGAAGACTGCACCGATGGCAAGCGAGGCGATACCGAACATGTGCCGGCGCAGGCGACCGATGGAGATGAACCAAGCGCCGTCCTGAAGGAGAGGCGGCAGGAAGATGATCAGCACCAGGGCCGGATCGATCTGCACGGTCGGCAGGCCGGGCAGGAAGGCAAGCAGGCCGCCGCCTGCAAGCAGTGCCACGGATGGCGGCATTCCGAGCCGGTGAGCTAAGTAGTGAAGCGCGATGATTGCTACAAACATTGCAATCACCAACTCGAATAAATGTGTTGGTTCCATGCCCGCCCCGAGTCCCCGATCTCTTGATCGGGCCTATTTAAGAGTTTGTCTTTAGCGAATGCAATCGGGCGGGTGGCCATGCTCCAATTGGCGAAGATATCATGCTCAAATCACATGAAGACAGCAGCGTCGTCCTCGCCTGCGATTTTCCGGCGCTCAAGAGGCGGCTGCTCGCGGCGCAGTGTGAGCATTCGGTCACGTCATCAAACCGGATACGCCGTCCCATAGTAATTTCGCTGCCGTCAGGACCAGTAGGCCGTAGCAGGCGCGATAGATCTGCCGTTGGTCCAGCACTGCGTGAAGCCGCCAACCGAGCGATACGCCGCTCGGAATGGCAAACAGGCAAATCGCCATAAGTATCCAGAGATCGGTGGTCGGCTTCACCAATAGCAGCCACGGCACGGCCTTGGTCGCGTTGCCGACAGTAAAGAAAAGGCTGGTCGTTCCTGCATAGATTTCCTTGCTGAGGCCGAGAGGCAGCAAATACATGGCAAGCGGCGGTCCACCCGAATGCGCCACCATGGTCGTGACGCCGGAGGCGAGGCCAGCCGCGATCGCTTTCGGCGCTGAACGGGGACGTTTCGGTATCTCCGCGCCCCTGACAAGCCATAGGCCGACAAAGATCAGGGTGGTCGCCCCCATCACGATCGCGATGGCGTGGTGGTCGAGGAGCCGGAACAGCAGATAGCCAAAGCCGATGCCGAATATCAGTCCCGGCAAGAGCAGCACAAGATCCGGCTTCGACCATGTAGAAGGCTTCCAATAGCGCAGTGCGAACAGATCCATCGCGACGAACAGGGGTGCAAGCAGGCCGCCGGCGGTGACCGGGTCCATCACGATCGACAACAGAGGTATGCCGATAATGGAGAACCCGCCGCCGAATGCGCCTTTCATTACGCAGATCAGGAAGACGCCAGCAAAGGCGACGAGGATCGTGGCGACCGTCAGTTCCATGTGGTCGCCCCCGGCGTTAACGCGTAAAGTATGGCAATTGACCTCACGTGAATCTCCTCAACGCAACGTGTGGAAAGTCGCGCGCAACTCTTCGGCAAGGAGCTGGGGTTGTTCCCAGGCGGCGAAATGACCGCCCCTGGGCAGGCGGTTGTAGCGGATGAGATTGGGATAGGCCTTGCGCGTCCAGCTTTCCGGCGCGGTATAAATCTCGTCGGGAAACGCGCTCACTCCCATCGGCAGTTCCACGCCCTTGGGAGCGAAGAAGGCAAGCTTGCTTTCCCAGTAAAGGCGCGCCGACGAGACTGCTGTGTTGGTCAACCAGTAGAGGGTGATATTGTCAAGAATATCCTCGCGCGTCAGCCCTTCCTGGGCACCGTCGAAGACACGCGTGATCAATGCGCGGCTGCGATCGTCATGATCCAGCATCCAGGCCGCCAGGCCGATCGGGGAATCCGCGAGCGCATAAAGCGTCTGCGGCCGGTTAGCCATTTCCTGGGCGTAGCCAAGTCCGTGCTTGTAGAAGAACGAGAGCTGGTTCCAGGCATAGCGCTCGTCGGCCGAAAGATTGGCCGGCGCCGGACCGTCGGGAAGCGTTTTGGCGATTTCGTCAGGAATCGTCGCCGGCATATTCGTATGGACACCGATCAATCCCTTGGGCTTGAGAAGCGCCATCTGCTCGGTGACTGCATTGCCCCAGTCGCCACCCTGGGCGGCATACCTACTATAGCCGAGGCGCTGCATCAGCTCGACCCATGCTCGCGAGATGCGCTGAGGGTCCCATCCGGTTGCAGTCGGCTTACTGGAGAAACCGTAGCCCGGAAGCGACGGGATGACGACGTCGAACGCATCGGTTTCGGTGCCGCCATGCGCTGTGGGATTGGTGAGCGGATCGATGATCTTCAATTGCTCGATGACCGAGCCCGGCCAGCCATGGGTGATCATCACCGGAAGGGCGTTCGGGTGCTTCGACTTCACGTGGATGAAATGGATGTCGAGCCCATCGATCTCCGTGATGAAATTGGGCCAGGCGTTGAGGGACTTCTCCGCTCTGCGCCAGTCGTGATGATGCGCCCAATAGTCGGCGAGCTTCCGCATCGTTGCGAGGTTGACGCCCTGCGAGGCATCCGGCACCGTTTCGCGTTCCGGCCATCTCGTTGCGAGAATGCGTGCCCGCAGATCGGCGAGTGCCGCGTTCGATGCGCGGAAGGTGAATGGGCGGATCTCGGCGGGTCCGGTCTGGGTGCCGGATTGCGCATAAGCGGCGAGCGGGGTGGTCAATGCGACTGCGCCAAGCAACGACGAGGCCAGGAAGTCGCGGCGACCGATCTTGCTCTCAATGTCAGACATACTGTTTCTCCTGTTGGATGAGAGAACGGCGACATCGTTCCTGCTCATGCGAAGGCACTCGTCGAGTGAGCCTCCTGCACTGAAGCGTGGCGAATGTTGCCGTTTCCGGTACAATGTATTTGATGAGGATAGAATGTTCCGATATATTACTCAGTGCAATCGAAACATTGCACTCGGAGCAATAAATGTCGAAATCCGAATATCTGAAGCTGGCAGACGCGATCGCCGCCGAGATAGCCGACGGCAGGCTCAGGCCAGGTGACCGCCTGCCTCCGCAGCGCAGCTTCGCCTATCAACGCAACATCGCGGTCTCGACGGCAAGCCGCGTCTACACCGAGCTATTGCACCGCGGCCTCGTCGTCGGCGAAGTCGGCAGAGGCACCTTCATTTCCGGTGACGCCAGGCGCGGCGCGGCCGCGACAAGCGAACCACGTGGCATCCGGATCGATCTCGAGTTCAATTACCCGATGCTTCCCGATCAGACCGCGCTCATCGCGAAAAGTCTGGATGGTCTCGAGAGGGCAGCCGCGCTCGACACGGCATTGAGACAGGCGGTCAGCATCGGATCGCCGGCGATCCGAAGCATTGCGGCCGCTTACATGTCGCAAGGCGGATGGTCTCCCGCACCCGATCAGTTCGTATTCACCGGGAACGGACGACAGAGTATCGCCGCGGCACTCGCCGCAATCGTTCCGACCGGCGGTCGCTGCGGTGTGGAGGCTTTGACCTATCCCTTCATCAAAGGCATTGCGGCCCGGTTGGGTGTCGTGCTGGTTCCGCTGGCGATGGACGAAGGTGGTGTGCGACCGGACGCAGTGGAAAAGGCCCATCGAGAGGCGTATCTTTCGGCCATCTACATTCAGCCTGCGATCCAGAATCCGTTGGGCATGACGATGACTTTGGAACGTCGCGCGGATCTTTTGCGCGTCGTCGAAAAGCTCGACATTCCGATCATCGAAGACCATGTCTATGGTTTCCTCGATGAAGGCCCGCCTCTTGCCGCACTGGCGCCCGACAGCTGCATTATCATCGACAGCCTGTCCAAGAAAGTCGCTCCGGGTCTGACGCTCGGCTTCATTATAGTGCCGCAGCGGTTGCGTGAAAGTGTGATTGCCTCTGTGCGTTCGGGCGGATGGACGGCATCGGGATTTGCCTTTGCGGCCGCGCAGCGTTTGATTGGCGATGGTACGGTCGACGAGTTGACCAGACTGAAGCGTATCGACGCGCGGGCACGTCAGAAACTGGCGGCGGATCGTCTTTCCGAGTTTGAAATCCAGACCAATGGAAAATGCTACCATCTGTGGCTGACGTTGCCAGCGCATTGGCGCTCGCAGAGTTTCGTTGCCGCGGCCGCCAGGCGCGATATTGCCTTGACTCCATCCAGCACCTTCGCCGTGACGCCTGGCCATGCCCCGAATGCCGTCAGGCTCGCGCTGGCGGCGCCGGCAATGGATCAGCTCGACAGCGGCCTGCGCACGTTGGCGGCGATGCTGAATGCCAGCGAGGACGATTTCGATTCGACAGAATGAGGGGAGTAGAGGCGGTGGGGCGGAAGATATCTTCCGTGTCCAAAGCCACTAGTAGAATTGGCTGACTGACCTAAATTTTTGTCGCTCAATTCATCCCGGCGCGCGCCTCGGCCTTCATCTTGGCGATATCGCGCAATGCGCCGGCGATCACATCCGGCGTCTGGGCGCCGCTGACGGCGTATTGCTGGTCGAAGATGAAGAAGGGCACGCCGGTAACGCCGATCTTCTGGGCGGCCTCGATTTCGCCGGCGATGAGATCGCGGTCCGCGTCGGAGGCAAGCAGGGTGGCTATGATGGAGCGGTCGAGCCCGGCCTCTTCGGCAATCTCAAGCAGAACGGCGTGGTCGCCGACATTACGACCCTCCTCGAAATTGGCCTTGAAAAGCGCGTCCACAACCTTGTCCTGCTTCTCGCGGCTTTCGGTAACGGCCCAATGGATGAGACGGTGCGCGTCGAGCGTGTTGGGGCCGATCTTGATGGCGTCGAAATCGAACTTGATGCCCACTTCGCGGCCGAGATCGGTCAGCATCTTGTGGCCCTGCGCGACACGCTCTGCGCCGCCGAGCTTCTGCTCGAGCGCCTTCTTCTGGTCGACGCCTTCCGGCGGATAATCGGGATTGAGGCGATAGGGACGCCAGTTGAGGTCGACGCCCACTTCGTCCTGCACCTCGGCAATCGCCAGCTCGAGCCGGGCCTTGCCGAGATAGCACCATGGGCAGACGACGTCCGAGACGATGTCGATCGTGATGCGTTCCATGGTTCTGATCCTTTCGGTTTTCGGGCTGCTCCACTCCATCTAGGCCTTTGTGGCGATGGCTTCAACCGGTTACCGAAAGGGAACCATGCAACGCTACTGTGCCGATGCGTCCCACCAGACTGGCAGCTGGTAACCATAAAGCGGCAACACGTCGGGATGGGCGATATGGCTTCGCCGCGCCACCCACTGCTGCGCGATGTGATAGAGCGGTACGACGTAATAGCCTGATATCAGGATGCGATCGAACGAGCGCACCGCATCGCGAAAGTCCTCGGCGGAATGCGCCGTCAGGAAATGGTTCATCAGCGTATCGACATCGGGGTCCGCGACACCGGCATAATTGAAGCTGCCCGCCGCCTTGGCGGCCGCCGATCCCCATCGCCCAAGCTGCTCCGTGCCGGGAGATAGCGAGGAGGGGTAGGCTTTCAGGATCATGTCGTAATCGTAGTTCCCCGTCCGTAGCTGATATTGCGAATCGTCGACTGTGCGGATCGTGACAGCTATGCCAAGCAGCTCTAGGGAACGGCGATAGGCGATGGCGATACGCTCCTGATCCGCATTCTGCGTCATGATCTCGAAGCTGAGCTGCCGCCCGGCACTATCGACCATGCGCTCGCCCTTGATCGCATAGCCGCCTTGCTTGAGGAAGTTGACGGCCTTGCGCAAGATCTTGCGGTCACGACCGGAGCCATCGCTGACCGGCAGCTTGTAGGTGCCGTCAAGTACATCGGCGTCGATGCGGTCCTTGATCGGGCCGAGCATGGCGAGCTCATTGGCATCGGCGGGTACGCCGAACGAGGAGAGATCGGAATTCTGCCAATAGCTTTCCGTGCGCGTATAGGCGCTGGAGGCAAGGTTGCGGTTGAACCATTCGAAATCGAAGGCGAGCGCCAGGCCCTTGCGCACATTCTTGTCGGCGAAGATCGGCCGGCGTGCGTTGAAGACGAAACCCAGCATGCCGCTGGGCGTTTTCGGCGTGAACGTCTCCTTGACGACGGCGCCTGAACTTACGGCCGGGAAATTATAGGCCTGCTGCCAGTGACTAGGGCTGCCATCGGGGTAGACGTCGATATCGCCCTTCTTGAACGATTCGAACAGCGTGGTCTCCTGCAGGAAATAGGTGACGGATATCTCATCGTAATTGTCGATGCCGACTTTCGTGGGAATGTCCTTGCCCCAGTAGTCGGGATCGCGCTGGTAGATGATGCGCTGGCCTGGATCGATGCTCTTGATCTTGTAAGGCCCGGAGCCGACGGGAAGGGCGAGCGTTGTTCGCTCGAAACTGTCCACATCGATGACGTGTTTCGGTAGGATTGGCAGCATGGCGATGATCAGCGGCGTTTCGCGATTCGCCGCCTCGTTGAAATGGATCAGCACGCTGCGCTCGCCGACCTTCTCCATCTTAGCGACTGCTTTCAGCGGAGATGAAAGGTTGGGACGGCCCTTGTCGCGCAGAAGCTGGAAGGTGAAGATCACATCTTCCGGCGTCACGGGCTGCCCGTCCGACCATCTAGCCTTCGGATTGAGGTTGAACTGGATGAAGCTGCGATTGTCGTCCCATTCGACCGTCTGCGCCAGCAGTCCGTAGAGCGTGAAGGGCTCGTCGCTGGAGCGCTGCATCAGCGACTCGTACACGAGATTGCCGTATTCGGGGTCCCACATGCCGCGCGCCGTCGTGCGCATGCTCTTCAGAATGAAGGGATTGAGGTTGTCGAAAGTGCCGACGACGCCATAGCTGATGCGGCCGCCCTTTTTGACATCCGGATTGACGTAAGGGAAATGCTTGAAGTCCGCCGGCAGCGCCGGATCTCCGTGCATGGCAATGCCGTTGAGCGGTTGCGCCGCAGCGGCGTTGCACAAGATTGCGAAGAACAGGAAGACAGCGATCCGGAGCGCTTGCATGGCATCCTTTCCGGTAAGGGTACGATTCGGCCGAACATTATCATGAGCGTGCCGAATTCAACACGCGACTGCGGAATTCTTAGGTCGGAACAGAAAAGGCCAAAGAAAAGCTGGATATCCGTGCCAGTGCGATGTAACAGGGGTGCCGGGTTTCCCGGGTCATGTATTTGCCTTATTCATTCGACAGGTGAACGACGGATTGACCCGATTGCATGGGACGGCGCGCTGTCGTTCCGAAGCGGATTTCAGGAGGCGGTTTCGCTATGATGTTCAAGACTGAAAACAAAATGCGGGCAGGTCTCTCTGCTCTGGCTCTCATGATCGGCGCGGCCATGCCGGCAGCTGCTTTTGCTCAGGATGCGTCCAACGCAGCTCCTGCCGATGGCGGCACCGATCCCAACCAGCCGCGTCTGGGCTGGTACAAGACCTGCACCAAGCAGGACGATGCCGATATCTGCATCGTCCAGAACCTGATCATGGCCAACAACGGCCAGCTCGTCACGGCTGTCGGCCTCATCTCCGTTGACGGCAAGGTCAACCGCAAGATCCTGCAGATCTCGGTCCCGACAGCTCGCCTCATCCCGCCCGGCATCACCATGCAGGTCGATGGCGGTAAGGGACAGAAGCTCGATTACGCTGTTTGCCTTCCGGACAAGTGCACCGCCGAAGTTCCTGTGACCGACGCGATGATCGCTTCGCTGAAGAAGGGCACCGACGTGACCTTCACTTCGGTCAACTTCCGCCGCGCCCCGAACCCGATCAAGATTTCCCTGACCGGTTTCGGCGCCGCCTTCGACGGCCCGGCGATCTCCGACAGCAAGCTTGCCGAAAGCCAGAAGAGCCTGCAGGACAGCATGCAGAAGAAGGCCGAGGAAGCACGCAAGAAGCTGGAAGACGCCCAGAAGGCTGCCAAAGCGCAGTAAGCTGGCAGAATTCATTTCACCAAAGAAAAAGCCCGGAGCGATCCGGGCTTTTTCTTTGTGGGATCGATTATGATGCGCAAATGAAAAGGGAAGGCGTTGGGAGCGCCTTCCCTTTGAGATAATGGCGGTTTGACCGGCGCTTAGTGGGCGAAGCTCATCTTGGGCTTGAGCTGCCCGGTCGGGGCCTTGTCGAAGATCTGAGCGACCTGCGGATTGCGCAAGGGAACGCCGCTCTCGTCGTTGACGAGATTCTGCTCCGATACGTATGCGACATACTCGGTCTCGTCATTTTCGGCGAGAAGGTGATAGAAGGGCTGGTCCTTCTCGGGCCGCACTTCAGCCGGAATGGAATTCCACCATTCCTCCGTATTTGCGAATTCCGGATCGACATCGAAGATGACACCACGGAAGGGGAACATCCGGTGTCGAACCACGTCGCCAATATTGAATTTTGCGTTGCGTTGTTTCATGGCACGACTTCCTTTCACGTAATCATGTGGTAACTTTCACCACTGATATCAAGGATTTTGCCCCCATTCCTTCATCGAACTGTCACACTCGGCCCGGTTCTCGCTCCGCAAGCCAGGAGTTTGTGATAGCGGGTGCCTTCCTTCGGCGGAACGGTCGTCCCAAGGAAAAAGCCCCGGCTTGCCGGGGCTTTCTCAAGCAATATCAGACCGAATAATACATGTCGTATTCGACCGGATGCGGGGTCATTTCGTAGCGCATGACTTCCTGCATCTTCAGTTCGATGAAAGCATCGATCTGGTCGTCGTCGAAGACGCCGCCGGCGGTCAGGAACTTGCGGTCCTTGTCGAGGCTTTCGAGCGCTTCGCGCAGCGAGCCGCAAACGGTCGGGATCTTCTTCAGCTCCTTCGGCGGCAGGTCGTAGAGATCCTTGTCCATGGCCTTGCCGGGATGGATCTTGTTCTTGATGCCGTCGAGGCCGGCCATCAGCATGGCGGCGAAGCCGAGATAGGGGTTGGCGGTCGGGTCAGGGAAGCGGACTTCGACGCGCTTTGCCTTCGGGTTCGTGCCGAACGGAATGCGGCAGGAAGCGGAACGGTTGCGCGCCGAATAGGCGAGCAGAACCGGCGCTTCGTAGCCCGGGACGAGACGCTTGTAGGAGTTCGTCGACGGGTTGGTGAAGGCGTTGATCGCCTTGGCGTGCTTGATGATGCCGCCGATGTAGTAGAGGCAGCTTTCCGAAAGGCCCGCATATTCGTCGCCGGCGAAAGTCGGCTTGCCGGCTTTCCAGATCGACTGGTGAACGTGCATGCCCGAGCCGTTGTCGCCGAAGATCGGCTTCGGCATGAAGGTGGCCGTCTTGCCGTAGGCATTGGCAACCTGGTGAACGACGTACTTGTAGATCTGCATCTTGTCGGCGTTGCGGACCAGCGTGTCGAACTTGATGCCGAGTTCGTGCTGCGCAGCGGCGACTTCATGGTGATGCTTTTCGACGACGACGCCCATCTCGGTCAGAACCGTCAGCATCTCGGAGCGCATGTCCTGGCAGCTGTCGATCGGCGGCACAGGGAAGTAGCCGCCCTTGACGCGCGGACGGTGGCCGAGATTGCCGGTCTCATAGTCGGTATCGTCGTTGGACGGCAGTTCGCTCGAGTCGAGCTTGAAGCCGGTATTGTAGGGGTCGGCCTTGTACTTGACGTCGTCGAAAACGAAGAATTCGGCTTCCGGGCCAAAGAAGGCGGTGTCGCCGATGCCGGAGGCCTTGAGATAGGCTTCGGCCTTCTTGGCGGTGCCGCGCGGATCGCGGTTATAGGCTTCGCCGGAGACCGGGTCGAGGATGTCGCAGAGGATGACCATGGTGGACTGCGCAAAGAACGGGTCCATGTGGACCGTATCCGGATCGGGCATCAGCACCATGTCGGATTCATTGATGGCCTTCCAACCCCCAATCGAGGAGCCGTCGAACATGACGCCATCGGCGAACATGTCTTCGTCGACACAGACCACGTCCATGGTGAGGTGCTGCAGCTTGCCCTTGGGGTCGGTGAAGCGAAGGTCTACGAACTTGACGTCGTTATCCTTGATTTGTTTCAAAATTTCGCTTGCGGTCGTCATGAAATTACTTCCCTTGACATAGATGACGATTAAACGAGCCGCGGCCGGAAGGGCCGGGCGGATTAGATGGCGTCGATGCCCGTTTCGCCGGTGCGGATTCGAATGACTTCTTCCACGTTGGAAACGAAAATCTTTCCGTCGCCGATACGGCCTGTTTGCGCAGCCTTGCGGATGGCCTCGATCACTGCCTCCGCATTTTCGTCCGCCAATACAACCTCGACCTTCACCTTCGGCAGGAAGTCGACGACGTATTCGGCGCCACGGTAAAGCTCCGTGTGCCCCTTCTGACGACCGAAGCCCTTCGCTTCCGTGACGGTGATGCCCTGCAGGCCGACTTCCTGAAGGGCTTCCTTCACTTCGTCGAGCTTGAAGGGCTTAATGATCGCTTCGATCTTTTTCATGAGAAAATGTCTCTCCGCTTCTCCTGATACAGCAGGACTACTCCCCGCTCGGCCAACGTAATGCACGTATCATGCCAATTGAGAATGAGCTGCCGTAAAAAATCCCGGCGAATTCGCACCGAGACGATGAATTGATGAGGATTTTTCGGAAAAATGGAAGCGATTTCGCGCCGAAATGCCTGGATTAAGCAAAATTTCGCAAAAAGTAGCCATGCACGATAGGTTTGTGCTTCGGCAAGGCCTTGAATGTTATTGTTTAATTATTGTGCAAATGCATATTTATCGATCAAATTGGCGGCCGCAACAGCGGTTGTTTTTGAGGCAGATTTCGCATCTATAATGTTGGCCATGATGTTACCGCTCGCCGACCTGCTTCTAACCCCCGACGATATGGCCGCCGTCGACAGCGCCGCTGCCGTATCAGGCATTGATTCCTATGGGCTTATGGAAAAGGCGGGGCAGGCTGTTGCCGCCGCTGCGCTTCGGGATTTTCCCGAGGCGCGCCGATATGTCGTTCTTTGCGGACCCGGCAACAACGGCGGCGATGGCTACGTGGCGGCGCGCGCGCTGCGACAGGCCGGGGCCAGTGTACGACTCTTCCATTTGGGCGATCCGCAGCGGCTCAGGGGAGATGCCGCCCGCGCTTTTGTCGATTGCCCTGTGAGTGGAGTAGCGATCGGCAACTATATGCCGCATCGCGGCGATGTTGTGATTGACGCCCTCTTCGGCGCGGGTCTCTCGCGTTCCGTGCCGGACGACGTTGCCGCTATTATCGCTCGGGTCGGGGAGGCCGGCGTTCCCGTGATTGCCGTCGATCTGCCGTCCGGCGTCGACGGGCGCAGCGGCCAGATCCTCGGCGCCGCCTTCCATGCCGCGCGCACGGTGACCTTCATGACGCGCAAGCCGGGTCATCTTCTCCTTCCCGGACGCGACCTGTGCGGCGCGCTCGAAATTTTCGATATCGGTATTCCCGCTCGTATCGTCCGCGCCCATGCCGGCGGCCTGATCGCCGAAAACACGCCGGCGCAGTGGCAGGCGAAAATACCGTCGGCCGGCGCCGATGCGCATAAATACAAGCGCGGCCATCTAGTCGTCTTTTCAGGCGGGCCGAATGCGACAGGCGCGGCGCGCATGTCCGCCATGGCGGGCTTGAGGGCCGGGGCAGGGCTCGTCACCATCGCCTCGCCACCCGAAGCGCTCGATGTCAATGCCGGCCTCCTCACGGCAATCATGCTGCATCCGGTGGGGGATGAAGCCGCATTACAGAAATGGCTTGCCGATCGGCGCCTCTCGACCTTTATTCTCGGGCCGGGCTTTGGCGCCGGCGAGAAAGCGCGGCAATTCTGCCTTGCGCTTGCAGATCGCCATCTGGTGCTGGATGCGGACGGCATCACGTCGTTCCGCGACGACCCGCAACGGCTGTTCGATGCCTTCGCCGAAGGGCCGACGCGATTGGTGCTGACGCCGCATGAGGGAGAATTTGGGCGGCTCTTTCCAGACATTGCCGCCGATGAGGCTTTGAGCAAGATCGACAAGGCGAGGGCGGCTGCGGCGCGAGCCCATGCGGCCATCATCTACAAGGGCGCCGATAGCGTGATCGCCGCTCCGGACGGCAGGGCGCTGGTCAATGCCAATGCGCCGCCCTGGCTCGCCACTGCCGGCTCCGGCGATGTGCTCGCCGGCATCGTCGGCGGCCTCATGGCGCAGGGTGCGCCCGCCTTCGAGGCAGCGGCCGCCGGCGTCTGGCTGCATGGCCTTGCAGGTCAGCATGCCGGCAAGGGGCTGACGGCCGAAGATCTCGTGGCGGCCGTCAAGCCGCTGTAGCGCTATTTGGCGACTTCTTGCTGTAGGGCGATCGCGCCCGGAGGCGCATTCACCTTGCCCTCATGGATCATGAAGGCAAAGACATTGCGCGGCTCCGCCTTGACCTTGCGGCTCGCGTCGATCAGCGGCAGATCATCAGGCACCTTGCCTTCTGCCCATGTTTTCAGGCGGTCCGCCCAGGCTTTGAGATCCTTCGGCGGATAGCAGGTCTTGATATCGTCCGACCCTTTTTGCAGGCGGGCATAGACGAAATCCGCCGTGACGTCGGCTATCATCGGATAGTCGAAATGCTCGGCGCAAACGGGCGCCACATTGTATTTTTCGAGCAGCGCGACGAACTCCGGCACCTTGAAGGAATCGTGCCGAACTTCGACGACATGTTGCAGCGCGAGGCCGTCCTGCTTAGCCGGCAGCAGCTTCAGGAAAGCCTCGAAATCATCCGGATCGAATTTCTTCGTCGGCGCGAACTGCCAGAGCAAGGGTCCGAGATGATCGCCGAGCTCGCTGATGCCGGATTCCAGGAAACGCTGCATCGACTCGCCCGCCTCGGCAAGGACCCGGCGGTTGGTGACGAAGCGGGTCGCCTTCAGGGAGAAGATGAAGCCGTCGGGAACGTCAGCAGCCCATCTGGCAAAGACTTCGGGCTTCTGCGTGCTGTAGTAGGTGCCGTTGACCTCGATCACCTTCAGCTGGCGGCTGGCGTAATTGAGTTCGTCCTTCTGCTTCAGCGTGTCGGGATAAAAGGTCCCGCGCCACGGCTCGAAAGTCCAGCCGCCTATGCCTGTGCGGATTTCGCCCGCTTTGGTCATTCCTGCCTCCCTAGACGTTCAGTCGGGTGAAATTCACTCCGCCGCAGCAATTTTCTTCATCGGCCGCCGCTCCAGCAGTTCCTTCAGGAAATGCCCCGTGTAAGAGCGCTTCTCCTTGACGATGGTCTCCGGCGTGCCGACAGCCACGATCTCGCCGCCGCCATCGCCACCTTCGGGACCGAAATCGAGAATCCAGTCGGCAGTCTTGATGACTTCAAGATTGTGCTCGATGACCACGACCGAATTTCCCTGGTTGACCAATTCGTGCAGCATTTCCAGAAGTTTGGCGACATCGTGGAAGTGCAGCCCGGTGGTGGGTTCGTCGAGAATGTAGAGCGTGCGGCCCGTCGATCGCTTCGACAGTTCCTTGGCTAGCTTGACGCGCTGCGCCTCGCCACCCGAAAGCGTATTGGCCTGCTGTCCCACCTTGATATAGCCGAGGCCGACATCCTTCAGGCTCTGCAGTTTGTCGCGCACGGCGGGAACGGCGGCGAAGAAATCGACGCCTTCCTCGACCGTCATGTCGAGCACGTCGGCGATCGACTTGGTCTTGAAGGTGACGTTCAGCGTCTCTCTGTTGTAGCGCTTGCCGTGGCAGACGTCGCAGGTCACGTAGACATCTGGCAGGAAGTGCATCTCGATCTTGATGACGCCGTCGCCCTGACAGGCTTCGCAGCGGCCGCCCTTGACGTTGAAAGAGAAGCGACCCGGCTGATAGCCGCGCGCCTTGGCTTCCGGCAGTCCGGCGAACCAGTCGCGGATCGGCGTGAAGGCACCTGTATAGGTCGCCGGGTTCGAACGCGGCGTGCGGCCGATCGGCGACTGGTCGATATCGATCACCTTGTCGATATGCTCGAAGCCGTCGATGCGATCATGATCGGCGGGGATTTCACGTGCGCCCATGACGCGCCGCGCCGCCGACTTGTAAAGCGTCTCGATCAGGAAGGTTGACTTGCCGCCGCCTGAAACGCCGGTCACCGCCGTGAAGACGCCGAGAGGAATGGAGGCGGTGACGTTCTTGAGGTTGTTGCCTCTTGCGCCGACGACCTTGATTTCCTTACCCTTCTTCAGCTTGCGGCGCTCTTCCGGGACAGGCACGCCGAGTTCGCCGGAAAGATATTTCCCCGTCAGCGACTTCGGGTTCGCCATGATGTCCTGCGGCGTGCCATGCGCGATCACCTGCCCGCCATGTACGCCGGCGGCCGGACCGATATCGACAACGTCATCAGCCGTCAGGATCGCATCCTCGTCATGTTCGACGACGATGACGGTGTTGCCGATATCGCGCAGATGCTTCAGCGTTTCCAGAAGGCGGGCGTTGTCGCGCTGATGCAGGCCGATTGACGGCTCATCGAGTACATAAAGCACGCCCGTCAGCCCCGAGCCGATTTGTGACGCCAGTCGGATGCGCTGGCTTTCGCCGCCTGAAAGTGTTCCCGAATTGCGCGACAGGCTCAGATATTCGAGGCCGACATCGTTGAGGAAGCGCAGGCGATCGCGGATTTCCTTGAGGATGCGGACGGCGATTTCATTCTGCTTGTCGGTGAAGGTCTCCGGCAGCACGTTGAACCAGTCGCGAGCGACACGGATCGACATTTCCGCCACCTGGCTGATGTGCAGCTTGTTGATCTTGACCGCCAAGGCCTCCGGCTTCAGGCGATAGCCGTTGCAGGCGGGGCAGGGTGCTGCCGACATGTAGCGCTCGATCTCTTCGCGCGCCCAGGCGGAATCGGTTTCCTTCCAGCGGCGCTCAAGGTTCGGCACGATGCCTTCGAAGTTTTTGTGCGTGGTGTAGGAACGCGCGCCATCGGCATAATGGAATTCGATCTTGTCTTCCGTGCCGTTCAGAATGACGTCCTGTGCCTTTTCCGAAAGCTCGTTCCAGCGGCTGCCAAGCTTGAAGCCGTAATGCTTGCCGAGCGCTTCGAGCGTCTGGTTGTAATAGGGCGAGCTGGACTTGGCCCAGGGTGCAATGGCACCGTCCCGCAAGGTGCGCTCCGGCTCCGGCACGATCAGATCCGGATCGATCTTCTGCTGCGATCCCAGCCCGTCGCAGGACGGACAGGCGCCGAAGGGGTTGTTGAACGAGAACAGGCGCGGCTCGATTTCCGGAATGGTGAAGCCGGAAACCGGGCAGGCGAATTTCTCCGAGAACAGCACGCGTTCATGCGTCTCGTTCAGCGATTTGTTGGCAGAGCCGCCGGCAGCGGTTTCCTCGGGCGGCAGCGGCTTGTCGGCAAACTCGGCAACGGCAAGGCCGTCCGCCAGACGCAGCGACGTCTCGAAGCTGTCGGCCAGGCGAGACGCCATATCGGGTCGGACGACGATACGGTCGACCACCACGTCGATGTCGTGCTTGTATTTCTTGTCGAGCGCCGGCACATCGGCGATCTCGTAGAACTGCCCGTCGACCTTGACGCGCTGGAAGCCCTTTTTCATGAGCTCCGCGAGTTCCTTCTTGTATTCGCCCTTACGCCCACGCACCAGCGGCGCCAGAATATAGAGCCTGGTGCCTTCCTCGTAGGCGAGCACGCGGTCCACCATCTGGCTGACCGTCTGGCTCTCGATCGGCAGACCCGTAACGGGCGAATAGGGCACGCCGACACGGGCAAACAGCAGGCGCATATAGTCGTAGATTTCGGTGACCGTGCCGACCGTCGAGCGCGGATTGCGCGACGTCGTCTTCTGCTCGATCGAAATCGCCGGCGACAAACCGTCGATCTGGTCGACGTCTGGCTTCTGCATCATTTCGAGGAATTGGCGCGCATAGGCCGAAAGGCTCTCGACATAACGGCGCTGTCCTTCGGCATAGATGGTGTCGAAGGCAAGCGACGACTTGCCGGAGCCCGAAAGCCCGGTCATGACGATCAGCTTGTTGCGCGGCAGGTCGAGATCGATGCCCTTGAGATTATGCTCGCGCGCACCACGTATGGAAATAGTCTTCAGTTCGCTCATCGTCGTATGCAGGTCCCTTGGAGTCTGCCTTTATTTAGTGATGCCAGCTCGTGAGTCGAGGCTGAAATGATCGGCAGGCGCGGGTTTTCGATTCAGTTGACACGATCATAAAGACAAATTAGAACAAATAAAGAACAAAATTGCCCTTGGATAATTCTTTGTGGATGAAGAGGTCTTGGGCAGTGCTGAGATAACACCTGATGGCGGCAATGGTCTAAGGTGTGCTGGTGAAATTTAAGGGCCGTCGATGGGCGGCAAGCAGGGTGGTATCATGGCCGGTAGTGTGAACAAGGTAATTCTGGTTGGAAATCTCGGGGCGGACCCGGAAATCCGCCGCACGCAGGACGGTCGCCCGATTGCCAACCTCAATATCGCAACGTCCGAAACCTGGCGCGACCGCAATTCCGGCGAGCGTAAGGAAAAGACCGAATGGCACCGCGTTGTCATCTTCAATGAAGGCCTCTGCAAGGTCGCCGAGCAATATTTGAAGAAGGGCGCCAAGGTCTATATCGAAGGCGCGCTTCAGACCCGCAAGTGGCAGGATCAGAACGGCCAGGATAAGTATTCGACCGAAATCGTGCTGCAGGGCTTCAATTCGACGCTGACCATGCTGGATGGCCGCGGTGAAGGCGGTGGCGGCGGCTCCTTCGAGGGCGGCGGCGGTCGCGGTGCGCGCGGTGGCGGTGACTTCGGTGGTGGTGATTACGGCGGCGGTGACGATTATGGACAGTCGTCTTCGCAGGGCTCCTCCCGCGGCGGCGGTGGCAACCGTGGCGGTGGCAACCAGGGCGGCGGCGGCAACTTCTCGCGTGACCTGGATGATGACATCCCGTTCTGAGATGGGTGTACTTACTCGATTTTTGAAAAGCCCGCCGCATTGGCGGGCTTTTTCATGAAAGGGCGAGCGCTGCCCTTGCACCGTCGACGACGAACTGTGCGGCAAGCGCCGCCAGGATGACCCCGAGCAGGCGGGTCAGGATCGCACGGCCGGTCGCGCCGAGCATGCGGTCAAGCCTGTCGGAAATGGCAAGGGCTGCAAAGACGAGGGCGAGGTTGACGGCGATGACGCCGATCAACTGCGCGCGGTCGAGCGTCGTCTGCAGCGATCCGGCCAAAAGGATCGTCGCCGAGATCGCGCCAGGACCGGCGATCAGGGGCAGGGCAAGCGGGAAGACCGCGATATTGCGGATGTGATCCTGGGTGATGGCGACTTCCGTCGTCTTCTCTTTCCTGTCCTGCCGCCGCTCGAACACCATCTCGAAGGCGATCCAGAAAAGCAGCAGCCCGCCGGCGATGCGGAAAGCGCCGATCGAGATGCCGAGCACGCCCAGCACGCTTGCGCCGAACAAGGCGAAGGCTGCCAGGATGAAGAAGGCGATGATCGAGCCGCGCAGCGCCACCTGCTTGCGCTCGGAGCGGTTCATGCCCGCCGTGAGGCCGATGAAAAGCGGCGCGAGCCCCGGCGGATCGACAGTCACAAGCAGAGTCGTGAAGGCATTGATCAGCGTATCCGCGCTCGCCATATAGTCCCCGAAGCTTGTTCTGTCGTTGTTATCCATCATTGTTATGCGAGGAATGGGCTTTCGCAAAGGCCCGCGCGCCGCTATTGCCGGGTTACGCCATGGAAATGTTCGATTTCATGGCTTAAAGAGGCAAAAGTCTGTTCAAAAACATCGGCCAAAATTGGCGCTCGCTAGGCCTTTCCGCTATAAATTTCGCAGTGATTCTAAAAGAGATCGTGATCTGTTTTGACTGAGCAAACACCACCCGGCGGCGGGAAGCTCCCGCCAGGCATCGAGCCGATTTCCATCATGGAGGAGATGCAGCGGTCGTATCTCGATTACGCCATGAGCGTGATCGTCAGCCGCGCGCTTCCCGACGTTCGCGATGGTCTGAAGCCCGTCCATCGGCGCATCCTCTATGCGGCGCATCAGAGCGGCTATCACTGGAACCGCAAATATGTGAAGTCGGCCCGTCCGGTCGCCGATGTCATGGGTAGCTATCATCCGCATGGCGACGCCTCGATCTACGACGCCTTGGTCCGCATGGCGCAGGATTGGTCGATGCGCGTGCCGCTCATCGACGGGCAGGGCAATTTCGGTTCGATCGATGGCGACCCGCCGGCGGCGATGCGTTATACGGAATCGCGCCTGACGAAGGTCGCCCACGAGCTTCTCGAGGATATCGACAAGGAAACGGTCGATTTCCAGGAAAACTACGATGCGACGACCGAGGAGCCGAAGGTTCTGCCGGCGCGCTTCCCGAACCTCCTCGTCAACGGCTCCGGCGGTATCGCCGTCGGCATGGCGACGAACATTCCGCCGCATAATCTGTCAGAAGTGATCGACGGCTGTATCGCGCTGATCGACAATCCGGCGATCGAGCTGCCTGAAATGATGCAGATCATCCCCGGTCCGGATTTCCCGACCGGTGCGAAGATTCTCGGCCGTGCCGGCATCCGTTCCGCTTATGAGACCGGGCGCGGCTCCGTCGTCATGCGCGGTGTCGCGACCATCGAGCCTATGCGCGGCGATCGCGAGCAGATCATAATCACCGAGGTTCCCTATCAGGTGAACAAGGCGTCGATGATCGAGAAGATGGCCGAACTCGTGCGCGAGAAGCGCATCGAGGGCATCTCGGACCTTCGCGACGAATCCGACCGCCAGGGCTATCGCGTCGTCGTCGAGCTGAAGCGCGACGCCAATGCCGATGTCATCCTGAACCAGCTTTATCGCTACACGCCGCTGCAGACCTCCTTCGGCTGCAACATGGTGGCGCTGAACGGCGGCAAGCCGGAGCTGATGAACCTGATGGACATGCTGCGCGCTTTCGTGGCCTTCCGCGAGGAAGTCATCAGCCGCCGCACCAAATATCTGCTGCGCAAGGCGCGCGATCGCGCCCACGTCTTGGTCGGTCTCGCAATTGCGGTCGCCAATATCGACGAAGTCATCCGTGTCATCCGCCAGGCGCCCGATCCGCAATCGGCCCGTGAAGAGCTGATGACGCGCCGCTGGAATGCGGCAGACGTCGAATCGCTTATCCGGCTAATCGACGACCCTCGCCATCGCATCAACGATGACGGGACCTACAATCTTTCGGAAGAACAAGCTCGCGCCATCCTCGAACTGCGTCTGGCACGCCTGACTGCTCTCGGCCGCGATGAAATCGACGAAGAACTCAACCAGATCGGCGCAGAGATCAAGGACTACCTTGATATCCTGTCTTCGCGCGCCCGCATACAAGCCATTGTAAAGCAAGAGCTTTCTGCCGTTCGCGACGAGTTCGGAACGCCGCGCCGCACCGAGATCGTCGATGGCGGCCTCGAGATGGACGACGAGGATCTGATCGCCCGTGAGGACATGGTCGTCACCGTTTCGCATCTCGGCTACATCAAGCGCGTACCGCTGACGACCTATCGTGCGCAGCGCCGAGGCGGCAAGGGTCGTTCCGGCATGACGACTCGCGACGAGGATTTTGTTACCCGGCTATTTGTTCTCAATACGCATACGCCGGTCCTGTTCTTCTCCTCGCGTGGCATCGTCTATAAGGAAAAGGTCTGGCGACTGCCGATCGGTACGCCGACGTCGCGCGGCAAGGCACTGATCAACATGCTGCCGCTGGAGCCCGGCGAGCGCATCACCACGATCATGCCGCTGCCCGAGGATGAGGATAGCTGGAACAATCTCGATGTCATGTTCACGACGACGCGCGGAACCGTGCGCCGCAACAAGCTGTCTGATTTCGTGCAGGTCAACCGCAACGGCAAGATCGCCATGAAGCTCGAGGAGGAGGGCGATGAGATCCTCTCCGTCGAGACCTGTACCGAACATGACGACGTGTTGATGACGACGGCGCTTGGCCAGTGCATCCGCTTCTCGGTTTCGGATGTTCGTGTCTTTGCCGGCCGCAATTCCATCGGTGTGCGCGGTATCAGCCTGGCGACGGGCGACAGCATCATCTCGATGACGATCGTC
This sequence comes from Rhizobium sp. NPDC090279, assembly GCF_044769665.1. Lineage (NCBI taxonomy): Bacteria > Pseudomonadati > Pseudomonadota > Alphaproteobacteria > Hyphomicrobiales > Rhizobiaceae > Rhizobium > Rhizobium sp. NPDC090279. The sequence continues at coordinate 277,559 of NZ_JBIVYI010000009.1, forward strand.
CGCCACGTGGATGCCGAACCTTGGGAACGTGCCGCCTACCTCAAGCGCTCTGTCAGCGAGCGTCGCTCTGCGACGGGCGACGACGAGGAAATCGCGTTGGTTGGCGAGGAAGTTACCGAAGAGGGACAGCTCGGCGACGAGCGTTACGAGGAGCTCAAGGCGCTCGAGCAGTTCATCCTGACAGTTTCGGAGAAGGGCTTCGGCAAGCGTTCGTCCTCCTACGATTTCCGTATCTCCGGCCGCGGCGGCAAGGGCATCCGTGCCACCGATACGTCGAAGACGGGCGAGATCGGCGAACTCGTTGCTGCCTTCCCGGTCGAGGATGGCGATCAGATCATGCTCGTCTCGGATGGCGGCCAGTTGATCCGCGTCCCGGTCGGCGGCATCCGCGTCGCCAGCCGCGCCACCAAGGGCGTCACCATTTTCTCGACTGCGAAGGACGAGAAGGTCGTATCCGTCGAGCGTATCAGCGAGCCGGAAAGCGATGAGGATGATGCGGCAGCCGAGGATGACGCTGTTGCCGGTGAGGTAGAAGACGCCGGCGGCGAGGGTGGCGGCGAAGCGTAGGGTTCGCTGCACGCGGTCGGACAAGCCAGTGGCCAACCGGCCGGCCCACCTGGAAATGAAACAGTTTGAATCGCATGAGCTTGGCAACAGGCTCATGCGATTGCATTTTGGGAGGGCGTTGCGCGCCGGGTTGGCCGACTGACCTTCAAATCTTTCTATTCGGGCTGCTTGTTGTCCTGGGAAAAGGGCGGCAGAACCTCCAGGCTTCTCCGTTCCAGTTGCGCGAGAACCTCTTCATAGCCGAAGCGGAAATGCCAACCGAGGACGCAGCCTGCGGATTTCGATGCGTAGATGCGATCGATCCTTTGCGGCGGGGGCCAGTTTCGTTGGGCGAACTTCGCGGCAAGACCCGGCGCCCGCAATGAGATGACAGAAGCAGCGTCGACCGCCAAAGCCTCGCAATCTTCCGGTTTGAACACCGTTCCCGCGGAGATGATATGGCGTTGAAAGTGGTCGCCACCATTCGTCAGGGCCGCAGCATGGGCGTCCGCGACGTCCCGTATGTCGACGCCGCGATGTAATCGATAGGTGGCCATGAGATTGGCGGGCTCCGGAAAACTGCGAGACATGCGCAGAACGCGCACCTGCAGATCGGGCCCGGACATATCTTCAAGCATCCGCTCGGCTTCCAGTTTCGTGCGGTGATAGATGCTTTTGGGCTGCGGAACGGTGTCTTCGTCGATCCATGAGCAGCGGCCGGGAATGACTGCGTGGCCGTAAAGTGCCGTGGTGCTGGTGAATATCAGCCGGTTAACGCCGGCAGCGAGCGCCATCTCGGCCAAAAGGCGCGTTCCTTCCACATTGATGCGGCGGAATTCGTCGTCGCTGACCGTTCCAACATGAGGGGCGTGCAAGGCCGCACAATGGACGATCGCATCCGCGCCTTTGATCGCCGCGCGCAAAACCATCGTGTCAGTAAAGTCGCCGACAAGATGTGTGGTTGAAAACGGCGAGCGATCGATCCCTACGACCGAGTGATGGACTGCCAATATATTGAAGATGGCGCGGCCGAGCCGGCCCGAGCTGCCAGTCAGAACAATGCGCATGTCGATCTCCCAACAAAGCCGCATGGCAGTATAGCAACAGCTGGTTCTTGATGTCGCAAAATCAGGCTATCGGTGCAGCACTTTGAAATCACGGCAATAAAAAACCGGACGCTGGCGGGGCGAGCGTCCGGTTCAGGGTCCATCCGAGCATATGGCGGGGGAGATGCTCGGTACGCGAAGATCAGAGCGTCTTGTGACGTTTATGCAGTCTCTTGCTCTCTTCGCTTTCGCGATGGAGCGCCGAAATGGTGGATGCGACTGACACGATAAACATGATGCTGATGAAAAGCGTAAGCAGCGTCAAAATTGTGAACATGATCGCTCCCTCCTTTGGTGGGACTAGCGTTCAGATCCCTTAATACTGGCTCGAGGCAACGAAGGGACGAGCCGAAGCAAAGGGACCGTAGATCTTCGACTGGTCTGGTTTCTGATCGTAAAGCGCAACGGTTGCTGCAAGCATTCCCGAAATCATGGCCATCCAAACAACGTTAATAAGGGTGATCTTGTCGGGCATGTTCTTCTTCCTTCTTGCCGCAATGTGCAATCTGAGTTTCGGACTGTTAACGCAGCGTTTCCCAAATGGTTCCGCCGATATTGAGAGCTATCTAGCAATGCGCGCCTGAAGCGACCTTGAATGCCTTGTTCATCTGGCGTTCAGATTCGCGATGCGTTTTGCGCATGGCGGTGGCGATTTCTTGGGCAAAATCGACGTCATTGCCGTTTTCCGAGGCAGAGTCCCATTCTATCTCATAGTTGTCGGCGAAAAGATGAACGAGGTATTCGACGAAAAATGAGCCGACGATGGCGCCTGAAACGATGAAGACGAGCATGGCATGATTTCCCTGAAGCCGAGACCGGCGAGCCGTTGAACCGGGGCCGTTTCGATGTTGATGCAAATAAAGCATTGTCGAGCTGAAACAGGCTTGAACGGCGTGTTCATCTACGGTTCAGAGGCGGTCCCTGGGTTGCAAATCACTTGCGATGCGGCGACATCCATGACAAAAGGCGTCGAAACAACGAGCCGGCTTGCTATGACGACAGCCTTTTATCCCGGGTCCTTCGACCCCATGACCAACGGACATCTGGATGTTCTTGTGCAGGCGTTGAATGTCGCCGCCAAGGTGATCGTCGCGATCGGCATTCATCCTGGCAAGAAGCCGCTTTTCTCATTCGAGGAGCGGGCGGAACTGATCCGCCGATCGCTCGGCGAGGCTCTGCCGCAGAAGGCGGGTGCTATTTCCGTCGTCGCCTTCGACAATCTGGTGGTCGATGCTGCTCGCGCCCATGGTGCGACCTTGCTCGTTCGCGGCCTGCGTGACGGCACCGATCTCGATTACGAAATGCAGATGGCTGGCATGAACAGGCAGATGGCGCCGGATATCCAGACGCTGTTTCTGCCCGCCGGAACGGCCTCGCGGCCCATAACCGCCACATTGGTGCGGCAGATCGCATCCATGGGCGGCGATGTCAGCGCCTTCGTGCCGTCAGCGGTTCTTGAAGCCCTGACCGGCAAACTCAAAAATATGGCCAGCGGCAATAGCTGAGCCGAAATCCAATCCCGAACGGAGCATCCATGAAACTCTTTCATATTGCATTGGCAGGATTCCTGAGCCTTGCAGCCTTAGCAGGCAGCGCATTCACGGCCGCCGCCGCCGATCTTCTGACCATCCAGCTCAAGGATGGCCCCGTGGTCATCCAGTTGATGCCTGAGGTCGCTCCGAAGCACGTCGCGCAGATCGAGGCGCTGGCGAAGAAGGGTGCCTACGACAATGTCGTTTTCCATCGCGTCATCGATGGCTTCATGGCGCAGACCGGCGACGTCCAGTACGGCAATACGACGAAGGGCTATGATGCGAACAAGGCCGGCACCGGCGGTTCCGATCTGCCGAACCTTCCGGCCGAATTCTCCAAGGTTCCGTTCACGCGTGGCACCGTCGGCATGGCGCGTGCCCAGGACCCGAATTCCGCCAACTCGCAGTTCTTCATCATGTTCGCCAACGGCGATTTCCTGAACGGCCAGTACACGGTCGTCGGTAAGGTCATCTCAGGTATGGAGCTGGTCGACAAGATCAAGCGCGGTGAAGGCCAGAACGGCGAAGTCAGCAACCCTGACAAGATGATCAAGGTCACCGTCACCAAGAAGTGATTTCACCGGCATGACCCCAAAAGGCGCGGCGCGGCTTTTGGATAAGATCGTGCCGAGGCAAGTTGCATGACCGCGAAAGGCGTGAAGCCGATCTGGGGGCATGCGCAACCAAACAGAGAGAACAAGGAAACGAACATGGCTGAGATCAAGGACCCAGAAAACACGCTCATCCTGGAAACCACCAAGGGCCAGGTTGTCATTCAGCTCCTGCCGCAGGTCGCTCCGGAGCATGTCGCCCGCGTCAAGGAACTGGCGCGCGAGAAGGCCTATGACGGCGTCGTCTTCCATCGCGTCATCGACGGCTTCATGGCGCAGACCGGCGACGTGCAGTTCGGCAAGCAGGGCAGCGAGACCTTCAACCCGGGCCGCGCCGGCATGGGCGGCTCCTCCAAGCCGGATCTGAAGGCCGAATTCTCCGCAACCTCGCATATTCGCGGCACCTGCTCGATGGCCCGTTCGCAGAACCCGAACTCGGCCAACTCGCAGTTCTTCATCTGCTTTGCCGATGCACCCTGGCTGAACAAGCAGTACTCCGTTTGGGGTCAGGTGATCTCCGGCATGGACTTCGTCGACCAGATCAAGCGCGGCGAGCCGGTGAAGGACCCGGATTCGATCGTATCCGCACGGGTTGCCGCCGACGTCTGATCGTGATTATTCCTGAAACCCGCCTCTTGCGCCTTTGGCGTGAGGGGCGGGTTTCGCTTTGCCTGAATGAACTGCCTGGACGACCTGAATGCGTGTTGACCTTTTCGATTTCGATTTGCCGGACGAGCTGATAGCGCTGAGGCCCGCCGAACCGCGTGACAGCGCGCGCCTGCTCGTTGTCGACCCGAACGATGGTGCAAACACGCTGAGCGATCATCAGGTACGCAACCTGCCATCCTTCCTGCGTCCCGGCGACGCCATGGTCTTCAACGATACCAAGGTGATACCGGCGCAGCTTGAAGGCATCCGTCATCGCGAGGGTGCGCCCGGCCAGCAGGTCTCTGCGACCTTGCACATGCGCACGGCGCCCGACCGCTGGAAGGCGTTCGCCAAACCGGGAAAACGGATCAAGATCGGCGATCGTATCCAGTTCGGTCACGGCGAAAGTGTCTGCGCGCTCGGTTCGCTTGATGCGACCGTCGAGGAAAAGGGCGAGGGCGGCGAGATCACGCTGCGGTTCGATTGGTCCGGTCCTGCCCTGGACGAGGCGATTGCCAGCGTCGGGCATATCCCGCTGCCGCCTTATATCGCGGCGAAGCGCCCGGAAGACGAGCGCGATCGCGCCGACTACCAGACGATCTATGCGCGTGAAGAAGGTGCGGTGGCCGCACCGACCGCCGGCCTGCATTTCACGCCGTCGCTGTTTGCAACGCTCGATGCCATGGGTGTCGAGCGGCATTTCGTGACGCTGCATGTCGGCGCCGGCACCTTCCTGCCGGTCAAGGCCGACGATACCAACGACCACAAGATGCATTTCGAGATCGGCTATGTCGATGCCGCGACGGCCGCAAGGCTGAATGCCGTCAAGGCGAGGGGCGGGCGCATCGTCTGCGTTGGAACGACGTCGCTGAGATTGATCGAAAGCGCCGCCGCTGACGATGGCACGATCCGGCCATGGCAAGGCGCCACCGGCATTTTCATCACGCCCGGCTACCGCTTCAAGGCCGTCGACATGCTGATGACCAATTTCCACCTGCCGCGCTCGACCCTGTTCATGCTCGTATCGGCCTTTGCCGGCCTCGATACGATGCGCGTGGCCTATACCCATGCTATCGAGACGGGCTATCGCTTTTATTCCTATGGCGACGGCAGCCTGCTCCACCGGAAAGACTAGGACGACATGAGCGAGAGCTTTCAGTTTCAATTGAAGAAGACCGATGGCGGCGCGCGCCTCGGCGAAGTCTCCATGCCGCGCGGCACGATCCGCACGCCGGCATTCATGCCTGTCGGCACGGTCGGCACCGTCAAGGCCATGTATCTCGACCAGGTGCGCGAAACGGGCGCCGATATCATTTTGGGCAATACCTATCACCTGATGCTGCGCCCGACCGCCGAGCGTGTCGCCCGTCTGGGTGGCTTGCATGAGCTGATCCGTTGGAAACATCCGATCCTCACGGATTCCGGCGGCTTCCAGGTGATGTCGCTCTCAGGTCTGCGCAAGCTGGACGAGCAGGGCGTCACCTTCAAGTCGCATGTCGATGGCAGCCTGCATCACATGTCGCCGGAGCGGTCGATCGAGATCCAGGGCCTGCTCGGCTCCGATATCCAGATGCAGCTCGATGAGTGTGTGGCTTTGCCGGCGAAGCCGAAGGAAATCGAGCGCGCCATGGAAATGTCGTTGCGCTGGGCGGAGCGCTGCAAGGTGGCTTTCGGCAATCAGCCCGGCAAAGCGATGTTCGGCATCGTGCAGGGCGGCGACGTTCCGGAGCTTCGCGTTCGTTCGGCCCAGGCGCTGAGCGGCATGGACCTGAAGGGCTATGCGGTCGGCGGCCTTGCCGTCGGCGAGCCGCAGGAAGTCATGTTGCGCATGCTTGAGATCACCTTGCCGGAAATGCCGACAGCGAAGCCGCGCTATCTGATGGGTGTTGGCACGCCGGACGATATCCTGAAATCCGTTGCCCGCGGCATCGACATGTTCGACTGCGTGATGCCGACCCGCTCGGGCCGTCACGGCTTGGCCTTCACGCGGCGCGGCAAGGTGAATATCCGCAATGCCCGCCATGCCGAAGACATGCGCCCTTTGGATGAGCAATCGAGCTGCCCGGCTTCGCGGGATTATTCGCGCGCGTATCTGCATCATCTCGTCCGCGCCAACGAAGCGCTCGGCGGCATGCTGCTCTCCTGGCACAATCTCGCCTATTATCAGGAGCTGATGCAGGGTATCCGCCAGGCGATCGCTGAAGGCCGCTTTGCAGATTTCATGGCCGAAACGCAGGAAAACTGGGCGCGGGGCGATCTCGAGCCGGTGTGATCGCGGGCATCATCGAGCCGTTGGTTTGTGTCAGCCAGTTTTATGCTCGCTTGCACGCAAGGCAATTTCACGCTATCGCGAACCGTCGAAAAAGGCAGGGTCGGTTTCGGTAAGCCCGACCCCTTCCAATCGGAAGCTCTGCTCCACGCCTTTGGCGTGAGAACCCACGGCGCGGAACTTGGTCATACTGACCGAGTGTCCCGCGTTGACGTGGGCGTCTGGCCGACATGTCTCCGCGGGAAAACCCCTGGAGCTGTCATGAGATTGAACCACCTGGATTTGCATGTACCCGATGTCGCCGCGACCCGGGATTTTCTTGTCGCCGCGTTCGGTCTGACCGAGGTCGAAACGCGCGGCGCAAATGGCCTTGCGATTCTGCGCGATGATGCCGGGCTCGAACTGGTCATCAGCCGTCCCGTCGAGAAATTTGGCGGTTCCGATACGGTTGCGGTCGGCCGCAATACCTATCATATCGGCTTCATCCTGCCGTCCCGTGAGGCGGTGGATGCGCAATACGAGAAGGTTAGGGCGACGGGCTGCGAGGTCTGGAAGCCGCCTGCCGCCGTTCGCGGCGGATGGCTGTTTTATTGCTTCGCGCCGGGGCGAATCCTCATCGAAGTCGGGTGGCGTCAAAGCTGTTAAGGCGTTTGGTAAATCCTTTATTATCGATTGATCGTTATGTTTAACGCACATTGTTTTGAGCCGGTTGGGACAGGCTTGCCTTGGGCAATTTCTGTCTTCGGCCATGTCTCGAAATGGCATTGGCTGCAATAAAGCATTGGGAAAAATAGCGAATCGGAATAGACGGTCCATCCGCCTTTGAAAAATGTCATTGGCAGATTTGATTGCGTTGGTGCTTGGAATTTCGAAAAAATCCGGCTAAAACGCTTTTTCTTGATCGATAAGGGCTGCACTACCGAAAATAGGAGGCACTTGCCGTTGAGGGCGCAACGTAAATTCGGGGCATGTCTTTCAGGGCTATTGGTTGTCGGTCTGGCCGCGACCAGCTGCACGACGACGCAGAAGACAACATCTACCTCGAGCAATACCACCAAGCCCATTCGTGGTGCGAAGGTGACGTATAATTACACGACCAAGGACAAGGACTGTCTCGAACGCGCGATGTACTTCGAGTCGGAACGTTCCGATCCCAGCGGTTACATGGCCGTTGGCACGGTTGTGATGAACCGACTGACTTCCGGTGCCTATCCGCCGACGATCTGCGGCGTCGTTTCCCAGGAGAAGCAGTTTGCTCCGGGCGTTATGACCAGGGAAGTCAAGGATCAGGCAAAGCAGGATCTTGATGTCGCTGCCGCGGCGATCCTGCGTGGCGAGCGGCATCCCCAGGTGAAGGACGCGATGTTCTTTCATACCGAGGGCCTGAGATTCCCGTACGACAATATGCACTATGTCGCTTATGCCGGCGGCAACGCATTCTATGAGAAGCGTGGTCGGGATGGCGAATTGCAGACGCCTGCGCCGCTTCCGGCCTATGAGGTCGCGATGAATTACGTGTCCGCACAGGGTGCGTCGCAATCTCCGTTCGTGCTGCCAGAGACACAGCCGGTGCAACCGGTTTTGTCCGTAGCCGCCTTTACGCCGGTCTCGAACCCGATGGTAACGATGCCGCAGAGTGCCGTTCTCATCCCGGCTGCAGTTCCGATACCGACGCCGGCACCCACGGACATGGCGATTTCGGGACCGCTTTCAAACGGCGAGCCCATCTATACGAATACGCCGATGCCGGCATCGACGGTTGTTATTCCGCAGCCGCGCCCGGAATTCGACGGCAACACCTCGGCAGGAAATTCGCTTAGAATTCGCGGCTAACAAGACCAGTTCAAGCCATCGAACAGCGCGTCTCTCGAGGAGGCGCGCTGTTTTCATTTGGGCTGACCCTTGCTCAGATACCCTCGCTCGTCGCTTTCGAAAGAATCTGCACGCCGTTGATCTTGTAGCTGCCGTCGGGTTGCCGGGTTATCTGGTAGATCGCCGTCCAGTCCTTGTCATCGGTGCCTGTGATCAGCACCTCCTGATAGACGACCGCGCCATTGTCGATCGCGCGGCTCTTGCCGAAGGCATAGTTGCCGGGATGATAGACGGGCTGGTAGCTCTTCTTCACCATGGCGAAGAAGCTGTCCTTGTCCGGAAAGAGCGCCTTGATGCCGGGTGCAGCGAAGGAATATGCCGTCGCCGCATCATCGTGCAGAAAAGCTTCGATCTGTTGCTCGATGAGATTCTGTGCCGTCTGCACCGGATCTTCCGCTCGGACGGCCGATGCGAACGCGATGCAGCAGAGAAAGGCGGCTATGGAAAAAGCGCGCATGTCCATCCCCAGTGATATGGGGTGAGCTTAGCGCGCTTTGAGCATTACTGCCAGCGGCGGAAAAGGGCGCTGGCGTTGACGCCGCCAAAACCGAAGCCGTTGGAGATCGCATAGTCCATGGCCATCGGCCGAGCGCTCGTGCCGACGATATCGATACCCTCGGCGGCGGGGTCGGCATCCTGCAGATTGCGGGTCGGCGGGGCGATCTGGTCGCGCAGCGCCATGATGGTGAAGATCGCTTCCATGCCGCCGGCAGCACCCAGAAGATGGCCCGTCGCTGCCTTCGTGCCGCTGACCGCGATTGCGCCTTCGCGCCCGAAGACGGTCTTGATGGCTTCCATCTCGCCACGGTCGCCAACCTGGGTCGATGTCGCGTGCGCATTCAGGTGCTTGACCTCGGCCGGTGAAATTCGCGCCTGGGAAAGGGCGGCAAGCATCGCCCGGCGGGCGCCATCGCCATCCTCAGGCCCCGCCGTCATGTGATAGGCATCGGCGGCTGTGCCATAGCCGACAAGTTCGGCAAGCGGCGTCGCGCCGCGCGCGAGAGCATGCTCCAAGGTCTCGATGACAAGCATGCCTGCGCCTTCGCCCATGACGAAACCGTCGCGGCCATTGTCGAAGGGGCGGGAGGCTTCTTCCGGCCGGTTGCTGAAGCCGGTCGAGAGCGCGCGCGCTGCGGCAAAGCCGCCGAGGCTCACCTTGTCGATGCAGGCTTCCGCGCCGCCGCAGATGGCGACATCGGCCTCGCCGGCGCGGATCAACCGTGCGGCGTCGCCGATCGCCTGGACGCTGGCGGCACAAGCCGTAACAGGCGCGCCGAGCGGTCCCTTGTATCCGTAGCGGATGCTCACCTGGCCGGCGGCGAGATTGACGAGGAAGGAGGGGACGGTAAAGGGCGACAGCCTTCTGACGCCGCGCGCTTCGGTGGTGCGCACCGCATCGGCGATGGCCGGAAACCCGCCAACGCCTGACGCAATGATGGTGGCGGTACGCTCCAGGTCGCCAGGTTCGGTCGGCTGCCAGCCAGCCTGAAGGATTGCTTCCTCGGTAGCCGCCATGGCGAAGAGGATGAAGCGATCCATCTTCTTCTGGTCTTTGACCGGCACGTAGCGGTCGACATCGAAGCCGGCTTCCGCATCCCCAGCGATATCGGGGACAACCCCGCCGACCTTGGCCGAGAGATCGCCCACCATATCCTCGGACAGCAGCCGAAGGCCGGAGCGCCCCTCGATCAGCCGTTTCCAGCTTGTATTGACACCCACGCCCAGAGGCGAAACCAGCCCCATGCCGGTGACGACGATACGATCCATGTCTTGCTCCTGTTCGGTTAGGCGTCGAAGCCCAGAAACCATGCTTTCATCTGATCGATGCGCTCATGAACCGTGTCGTCGGCCGCCGGGCCCGGCACGAGGATCGTGTCTTCGGGCTGAAAGGCGCGGCCGGTGACGCGGTCGATGAGAAGCGGGTCGCGGTCCTCGCCGGTATTGGCGTCGGCGAGCCGCATGGCGACCTCTTCGGCAGGCAGATGCCTGTTGCCCCAGGTAAACAGTGCCATCAGCACGGGGAAGAAATCCCGACCCTTGTCGGTCAGCACATATTCGTAGCGTGGCGGCCGCTCATTGTAGAGACGCCGCTCGAACAGGCCTTCATCGGTCAGGTGCTTGAGCCGGCGCGTCAGGATATTAGGCGCAACGCCGAGATTTTTCTGAAACTCATCGAACCGGCTCAATCCCTGGAGCGCATCGCGCAGGATCAGAATACTCCACCAGTCACCGACGCTTTCGAGCGCACGGGCGGCGGGGCATTTGAAGGCGCTGAAACTTGTTCGTTGCATGGCGATGCGAATAGCATGAGTAACTAGCATTATGCAAGTTACTAGTGAGTACTCGGAAATCTGCTCGCAGGAGAACCCCACGTTATGGTCATTCCAGGCATACGTTCGACGACTGACATTCAGTCTCGCTCTCGATAGATTGACGACATGATGGAAAACCGAAGTCTGGACACTGAGCGGTTACACCTGCGCGCGCTTCTTTCTACCGACAGGGCCTTTGTCGGGGAGTTGATCGCCCGCGAGGAGGTGCGCCGCTTTCTCGGCGGCCCCGTTTCGATTGCTCAACGCGAAGCGGCGATTTCTGGCTATTTCACGTTTGAGGAAGGGGAAGTGGTGTGGTTGGTGGAAACCAAGGATTCGCGGCAACCTCTTGGCTTGATTTCCATTTCACGTCACAGAGACGGTCATGATCGCGAGTTGTCGTATCAATTTCATCCCGACGCGTGGGGCCTCGGTTATGCAACGGAAGCGGCCAGGCGCGTCCTAGATTACGCTTTGAGAGATCTGCAGCTCAAGCGGTTGATAGCGGAAACACAGTCAACCAACTTTGCATCCCGCCGTCTGCTTGAACGAGTGGGAATGAGGGAAGCGAGACGACTGTATCGATTCGGTGCCGAGCAGATCATCTATGTAAATTAGTCGTTCATCGCAAAAGCGCCTATGCAACAAAGCATCGGCGACGAAGGCGAGATATGCGGCGGGCTACTAGAGACAGGACGCCGAGCTCTCAGTAGGGAGGCGCCTTGCGAGCGCGCTGCTGTTTTGCTGCCTCGGTCCACCAGGCGAGATCCTCGGCAAAACGGGGAAAAGCTCTCGCAAGCGCATCGCCTCCGCTGCCCGTAGGTTTGCTGTCAATGTCCAATGCAGCTGAGATATTGGCGACGGCAAGCGTGCTGGAGATGACGACCATTCCCATCTCGGAAAGGGTGCCATGCCAGGCGGGCGCCGCGTGTGCGCCGGAAAGACGACCGCCGGAATAGCTCGCAATTGCCGCCGGCCGCCAAAACCATTCCTCAAGATAATGATCGGTCAGGTTTTTCAGGCCAGGTTGGATGCCCCAGTTGTATTCGCCTGTGACGAAAACAAAGGCATCGGCTCCCCGAATTTTTGCGGCAAGCTTCTCCATTGCCGGTGGAGCAGAACCTTTGGGGTATTCCTTATACATCCGATCGAGCATCGGCAGCCCAACGTCCTTCGCGTCGATCAGCTCTACATCGTTTTCGCCCTGACGGAGGCTGGTAACGATATAGTTCGCGAGACGTATGCCGACGCGATCCGACCGGTAGGAGCCGTAGAGAACAAGAATATTGTCGGCCATTGTTGATGATCTTCTCCGCTGCAGACTTCGAAATGAAGCAGACTCAAGTGGTGCGCACCTTCATGGCGGAAAGGCAACGCGCAACGTCCGATGAAAAGTGATATAGGATCAACTATGGGACTTTGATAGCCGCCCCAATAAAGCGGCATGATCCTTCAATTCGAATTGGCGTCCCGAAGCCTATCGATCTGCTGAGCAGCAATCTGGGGCAGCAAAGATGGATGACAATGAAATTCGAAAAGCGCTCGATCGGCACTGGACCGCTTCGGACGCAAATGACTTCGATGTCGAGCACGACATATACGAGGAAGATGCAGTGCTCGAGTACCCGCAATCGGGTGAACGCATCAGGGGGCGGAACAACATTCAAGCCTCCCGCGTCGCGCAACCCAACTCCAAGCGCTTCACTGTGCGGCGTATCGTTGGAGCAGGGGACCTCTGGATCACGGAGTTTATCCTTACCTATGACGATAGACCGTCCTATTCCGTGAGCATTATGGAATTCCGGGATGGTAAGGTGGTCCGCGAGACCCAGTACTTCGGCGACCCGTTTGCGCCGGGACCGTCGCGAGCGCAATGGGTAGAGTGAAGGAGATGAAATCGCCGGCGCAAAGCGCCACTGCACGCGCAGCGCGATGCTCCAATTGAAGGGCGAGCGCTGCTGTCGGTGAAATTGTTGTTGTCCGTGTGGCTTAGGTCTGCGACTCCATCGGCACGGAAGCTGACACCTCGTCCTCCGGAATATCGTCAAAGGATGCGTAGTTGAGGTTGTAGAGCTTCGAATAGAGCTTGCCGTTCGCCATCAGCTGATTGTGGTTGCCGCTTTCGAGAAGATGGCCGTTCTGTAGCACGAGGATGCGGTCGGCTTCTCGAATGGTCGCCAGACGATGGGCGATGACAAGGCCCGTACGACCTTCGAGCAGCTTCACCAATGCCTTCTGGATCAGCATCTCGGTGTAGCTGTCGATATTCGCCGTGGCTTCGTCGAGCACAAGGATTTTTGCATCGGCGACAAGAGCGCGGGCGAAGCTGACGAGCTGACGTTGACCGAGCGAGAGACCGCCGCCGCGCTGGCCGAGAACGCTGTCGTAGCCATCGGGCAGCTGCATGATGAATTCATGCGCGCCGACGGCCTTGGCGGCTTCGATGACCTCCTCGCGCGTTGCTTCCGTCTTGTTGTAGCGGATGTTATGGAGCACAGTGCCGGTGAAGAGGAACGGTTCCTGCAGTACCATCGCGATCTGACGTCCGAGCGAATCCTGGGTGAGGGACCGCACGTCATGACCGCCGACCAGCACCTGGCCCTGCTGGACATCGTAGAAGCGGTGGATGAGCGCCATCGAGCTCGACTTGCCTGAACCTGTCGGGCCGATCAGCGCCACCGTTTCTCCCGGATTGACCCTGAAGCTGACATTCTTCAGCACGGGATGCTTGTGGTCATAGCCGAAGACGACATCTCGAAATTCGACCGAGCCGTCCATGTCGGGTGACAGCTCCACTGCGTCGGGTGCGTCCTTGATATCGACCGGGACGTCGAGCACTTCGGTCAGGCGCTGGCCGGAAGCCATGGCGCGCTGCATGACCGAATATTGCATGGTCAGCGAACGGATCGGGTCGAAAAAGCGCTGAATGTAGAATAGGAAGGCGACCATGATGCCGACATCGAGCTTGTGGTTCAACACCATCGAACCGCCGACGATGATGACGATCGCCATCGCCATGCCGGTCAGGGTATCGACGATCGGTACCATCACCTGGGCATAGCGTGCCGCCGTCAGATGCGATTGCAGATTGGTGTGGGCCTTGTCGTCGAAGAGACCAAAATTCACGGCTTGCCGATGCATGCCCTGGACCGCGCGAACGCCGTGGATCGCTTCCGCCAGCGCGCCATTGGTAACGGAGTTGGTTTCATGCGCATTCATGAAGGCGACGCGCGCCTTCGGCAGCCAGAACAGCCGCACGATGAACAGGATCGGCATGACGGACAGCGTCAGCAGGCCAAGCCGGAAATCGAGCGACAGCATGACGACCACGATGCCGAAGAGCAGGGCGATGTCGCCGACGGAAAGCACGGAAGTTTCAAGGAATTCCTGCATGGAATTGACGTCGCCTTGCAGGCGCGACATGAGCCGGCCGACCTCGGTCTTATCCATGAAGGACAGCGAGACGCGCTGCAGATGCGCAAACATCGCCCGGCGGATGTCGAACAGGACCTCTTCCGCGACCTGGCCGACATAGGTTTCCTGCACGTAGCTCGCCCCGTAATTGACGAGGATTGCCGCCGTGAAAATCCCCAGGGACAGCCAGAGCGCCGAATAGTCTATGGCGCCGGGCGCCATCGCATTGTCGATCGCATGGCGGATGACAAGCGGTATGACGATCTGGGAGCCGGTGAAGAGCAGAACCGCCGCGACGGATATATAGATCTGCCGGCGATAGGGGCTGACGAAGGCCCAGATCCGGCTGATAATCTTGGTGTCGAAGACCTTGCCGAAGATTTCCTCTTCGACGCGATGCGAGCCGACCACGGCACGGGGAGGGCGACGCCCATCTTCGCGAACGTCGTTGCGCTCCGTTTCGATAGTTTCCGACATTGTCAGACCTCCCTCTTCGCTCTTTCGAGCTTGCTGCCGGACACCTTGACCACATCGTCCTCAGGGCGAACCTGCAAGTCGTAAAGCGCCTTGTACCGCCCTCCCGCGGCCAGAAGCTGCTCATGGGTGCCGCGCTCCACGATCTCTCCATCCTCGATGAAGAGGATCTGGTCGGCATGCATCAGCGAACTCAGCCGGTGAGCGACGATCAGCGTCACCCGGTCGCGCGCAAAGCGCTTCATGGCGCTGCGGATGCGCTGCTCGGTGGCGGCGTCGATGGCGGCGGTGGAATCGTCGAACACCATGACAGCCGGCTTCAGCATTAGCGTGCGGGCGATCGTCAGGCGCTGGCGCTGGCCGCCGGACAGCGACACGCCGCGCTCGCCGACGACGGTGGTATAGCCGGCCGGCAAGCCCAGAATGTAATTGTGCAGTTGTGCCGATTCGGCGGCGCGCTCGATGCGGGTTTCTTTCGCCCAGGGGTCGCCATAGGCGATATTGTTCTCGATGCTCGTCGTGAACAGGAAGGAATCCTGCTGCACGACGGCAACGTTCTGCCGCAGCGATTGCAGCGTCGCCTTGCGGATATCCTGGCCGTCAAGGGTAATCCGCCCGCCCGTGACATCGTAGAAGCGCGGAATGAGATGGGCGATGGTGGATTTGCCGCTGCCGGGCGGTCCGACGATGCCGATCGTTTCACCGCGCTTTGCCTCGAAACAGATATTCCTCAGCACCGGCCGCCTTTCCGAGCCGGGATAGCTGAAGTCGACATTTTCGAAACGCAGCGTACCGTCGGTCACGACAAGCGGCTTGGCGTCCGGGGCATCCTTGATGGGGATGTCGAGATCCAGCAACTCAAAAAGGCGCGATCCGCAGGTGGAGGCGCGGGCGAAGGCGTTCACCATCAAGCCGAGCTGACGCACGGGCATCTGCAGGATGGTCATGAAAGTCAGGAACGAGGCCAGCGTGCCGACGCTGATCTCGCCATTGATGACCTTGAGGCCACCCAGCCAGAGTACGAGGCCCATCGACACGAAGAAGGAGAGGTTCATGGCGCTGGTATTGACCACACGGATGCCGACGCGCCTGTGGGCAAGTGACAGCGCGCTGTGCGAGGCGCGATCGAACTTCAGGAGTTCGTGCGCCTGCGCGGCGAAGGCCCGCACGACGCGGATGCCGCCAAGATTTTCCTCCATCACGCGCGTCAGCACCGAGAGACGTTCCTGCAGGTCGAGCCATGTCGAACGCAACCGCAACTGCGTGACGGAGGAGCGCCATGCGACGAAAGGCACGAAGCTCAGAGCCAGCAGGCCGAGCGCGACATCGGTCGACAGCAGCATGTAGGCGCCGACGCCGATCAGCATGGTGAGCAGCACCATGCGCACCAGTGCCGTGGAGAAATACATGCGCACGCCTTCGAGATCGAGCAGCCCGACCGTGATGAGATCGCCGGAATGGGCCTTGTCGTGGAAGCTGAAGGAGAGCTGCTGGATCTTCTCGTAGCAGGCGAGCCGGAGCTCATAGCCCATATGGTGGCCGACTGCTTCGCTGTAATAGTTCTGCACCATCGTGAACAGGCCGCGCAGAATACTGATGACGAGCAGCAGCAGGGCTGTCGTCATCAAGGCATTTTCCGCGATCTGCCCGGCGGCACCGCCGGCAACCGCCGTCTGCGTCTGGTCGACGGCACGACCCAGCAGGCGCGGGATCATAAGCTGCAACGTTGCAGCTACAAAAGTTGCCCCAATGGCGAAGCTTGTCTGCCAGGGGTGGCGCAGCGTCATATGGGTGATACGAACGATCGTCGACAGGCCTTGGCCCCAACCAACCGCATTGACATGCGCCAGCGAAGCCATTGGCTCCGCCGCGCTTCTTGATGAATCGCTGCTCACGCTTTTATCCAGGCATAATTAAACGAGGCGGGCCCGCAGAGGGGTTCGTATCTCAGGAAAATATATTGATAGGATGAATTTTGCCGATTCCGTGGCGACGTTCAAGAGTCAATTGGTCACAAGTCCCACGCGAACGTTAGATTGCGTGTTCAAAAAATAATCAACGGCATGTCGGCATAGAATGCAGCGAGACGTCCTTCGGGCACTATGTCGGAAAAGGAGGACATTATGCGCAAGGTTATCGCAGCAACATTCGTCAGTCTCGACGGCGTCATGCAGGCACCGGGTGGCCCGGAGGAGGACCCGAGCGGCGGTTTCGAGCATGGCGGTTGGGTGTTCCCTCACTCGGACGAAGAGACCGGCAAACTACTCTTCCAACTGTTCGAAGAGCCGTTCGATCTGCTACTCGGACGCAAGACCTATGAGATTTTCGCCGCCTTTTGGCCCTATGTCGAGGGCGACAATCCGATTGCCAATAAATTCAACGGCGTCACCAAATATGTTGCGACGCGCGGCGATGACGCGTTGAAATGGAACAAGAGCCAATCTCTCGGCGAGGATGTTGTTGCGGCGATCAAGCAGTTGAAGGTGGGTGAGGGGCCTAATCTCCTCATTCAGGGCAGCGGCGACCTCATTCAGACCCTGCTTCGCCACGGACTGATCGACGAATTCAACCTGGTGATCTTTCCCGTTGTGCTGGGCGGCGGCAAGAAGCTGTTTGCAGGCGGCGCGGTGCCTGCGGCGATGAAACTGCTGCGCACCCAGTCGTCTCAGACCGGGGTCATCTTTGCGACCTATCAGCCGGACGGTGCGGTAAAGACGGGCTCCTTCGCTGCTCAGGACCCGTCCGAAGACGAGATCGAGCGCCGCAAGCAGCTCAGATAATCGGTCGGACCGGCGGCGAGGCGTCAATAGGTGCCCCGCCGCGGCTATGCCGCATGTTCCGGTGCTTCAAATTCACGCAGCGCTTTCATGATCTCACGAAGGCCCTTTGTGAGATGCTTGTCTCGGCGCAACACCATGCCGAGTTGCCGAATGAGCCTCGGTTTGAGCGGCGAGGTAACCAGCAGGTCCGACCTGTCGCGACGGAGCGCCATATCCGGGAGGATGGACCAGCCAAGGCCGGCGGCGACCAGCTCCTTGATGGCCTCGACGCTGCCGAATTCCATGGCCGGCTCGGGGCGAACTCCACCAGTCTCGAACCATTCGTCTGCGGCGCGTCGCGTGTTGCCGCCTTCGTAGAGCAGCAGCGTCTTGCCCCTCATGAATTCGACATCCGGTCCGCCGTCCGGCATCACGCTGCCCTTTGGTGCTACAGCCAGAAGTTCGTCCTGGTGGAATGGCTCGACCTCGAGGGAACGGCCGGTGGCGGGCAGGGCGACCACCGCAAGATCGAGCGCATTCGCCTCGAGATCGCGCAGGACCTCGGTGATATTGCCAACGCGGACGATGATCTCGAGATCGGGCATGCGCTTCTTCGCCATGGCGATGGCGCGGGGTAACAGATGGATGGAAGCCGTGCCGCCGCTGCCGATCCGCACCCGGCCGACCGATCCCTCGCGGAAAGGCGTCATCGCCTCCTCCGCCAAGGAGCACGCTTCGACGATGCGGCGCGCGTGCGCAAGCAGATCAAGCCCGGCCGGCGAGGGCTGTGCCCTCCGACCGACGCGCTCGATCAGCTTTACGCCGAGGCGCTGTTCCAGAAGCTTCACCTGCAGGCTGACCGCCGGTTGCGTCAGTCCGGCCTTGTCGGCCGCGGTCGTGAAACTGCCGAGATCGACGACGCTGAGGAAGGCGGCCAGTTGATCCAGATTGAGCAATAGAAGAATTCCTTATGGATTGCATAAAGATCATAAGCTTCATTCATTGCTAGCGCCAGTGCATCCTAAGGCCATGTTGATGCAAGCCTTGAGGAGCAGGAAGATGACCACCGATATAGACAGGCCGATGTTGGCGGCGCGAGGTTCTGGCGGAGCCGGACGAAGGCCGCGACTTCTGTGGACGGCACTGGTAAAATTTCACGCCTATCTCGAAAAGCGCGCAACAAGATGGAGCCTGCGCGAGCTGACCGACGAGCAGCTTCGCGATATCGGCATGACGCGCAGGGAAGCGCGAGCGGAAGTCAGCAAGTCATGGTTCTGGGACTAGGATGCTCAAAGGCGCCCGAGCCATTGGCCGGACGCCTTATGAAAGACGATGTTCCTGAAGATTTCAGGGAGCTAAGGCTACCAACGATATTTGAGCGAGGCGGTGACGTTGCGGCCTTGCCCCAAATAGCAGAAGCCGCTTTCGCACATCGCGTCGCGACGGTTTGCGATGTTCCGCACGTTTACAGCCGCAATCAGGCCGGCATAGTCCTTGTTCGCCGCACCGAAATCGTAGCTCATTCCGGCATCGACATAGAAGGTCGAGGCGTTCTCGGCGGTGTTGGCATTGTCGGTATAGCTTCTGCCGTTGTAGCGCAGACCGGCGCCGATGCTCAGTCCCGGCACAGCAGAGTCCTCGGCGAAGGCGTAGTTTGCCCATAGGGAAGCCACATGGCGCGGCCGCGCGGCGACTTCCTTGCCGGCATTGTCGCCTTCGGTGATTTCCGAGCGGCTCAGCGTATAGGTGGCGATCAGGTCAAGCCCGGAATCGAATGCCGTGCGCGCTTCCAGCTCCAGCCCCTTCGTCGTCACCTCGCCGAGCGACTGGTAGGTGAGCAACAGGGGATTGACCAGCTGTGGCCTGTTCTTCTCGACGAGATGATAGGCCGTCGCCGAGAGAAGAATGTTCGTGCCCGGCGGCTGGTATTTGACACCCGCTTCGAACTGTTCGCCTTTGGTCGGTTCCAGCACGCTTCCGGAGGCCGAGCGCTGCGTTACCGGGTCGAAGGACGTGGCGTAATTGGCAAAGGGCGCGATGCCGTTGTCGAACAGATAGAGCGCGCCGGCCTGGACCGAGGTTGCGCTGTTGGTCTCCGATTGATGGTCGCGAGTGCCGGCCGTCGGGTAGGTCGTGTCGAGAGTCTGCTTGACCCAGGTCTGGCGGGCGCCGAGCGTGAAGCGCCATTTGTCGAGCTCGATCTGATCGAGAGCGTAAATACCGGTCTGGTTGATATCCTTGTCCAAGAGCGAGAAATTATAGTCCGGCGTCGGTCCCGAGACGCCGTATCGCGGATTGGTGATGTCGAGATCATAGGCGGGATTGGGCACCCAATCGAGGCCGTAACCGAAGGACGACGTCAGGTAGGCATAGTCGAGCCCGAACAGCATGGTATGAGCAAGCGGACCGGTATCGAATTTCGCTTCAAGCTGATTGTCGATCTGGAAGATATGGGCATCGTCGCGCAGGGCCGTCGCGCCGCGATGGGCGATCGTGCCGGTCCAGCTTGCGACGCTGAGGTAGCGCGTACGCAGATCCATATGGGAGTATCGGATATGCTGCCGGAAGGTCAGGCCGTTGTCGAATTCGTGCTCAAAACGATAACCGATCTGCTGCTGGCGCACCTTCTGGTGATCGTAATCCGGATCGCTGGCACGAATGTCGAGGACGCGGCCATCCGGCGCGATGACGGCTCCTGGGCTGCCGTCGCTTTCGTCGGCCTGCAGCAACCCGTAAACGGTGAGGGAGGTCGCCGCATCCGGGCTCCAGCGCAATGAGGGCTGCAGCATGTAGCGATCGTCGGCGATGTCGAAATTGGTATCGCCATAACGCGCGAGGCCCGTCAGGCGGTAGAAGAGATGGTCGTCGCCCTGCTTGACCGGACCGCTGAAATCGAAGGTCGCCTGCACGCGATCCTTCGTTCCCCAGAGAATGCCGACTTCATGAAACGGCTGCTCGAGCGGCTCCTTCGAGACCTTGTTGATGATCCCGCCTGGGGAGCCGGAACCGTAGAGCACGGAGACAGGTCCCTTGACGACTTCGACGCGTTCCAGCGAATAGGGTTCTGTCGGGAAGTTGCCGTAGTTGACGTAATACTGGCGCAGGCCGTCGCGATAATCGCCGTTCAGCGACAGCACTTGGCCGCGTAGCATGATGACGTCGTAGCGCGGGTCGAAACCGGTCGAGGCGGTGGTGACCCCAGCCGTATAGCGCACGGCTTCCACGACGTTGCTGGCCGCTCGCTCCTCCAACTCCTTCTTGGTGATGACGGAGACGGAGCGGGGCGTCTCGATCAGCGGCGTGCTGACCTTGGTCGCGCCGCGACTGCGCTTCGCCGTCACCGTCTTGTCGTCGTCCTGCTCGGATTCCGCGCCCTCGACGATGATCGGCTCCAACCGCGTGGCGCTCTCTCCACCAGCCCCGCCATCCTGAGCGAAGGCGCTTCCCGACAGCGACAGGGCGAGAGCGAAAGCCGATGTGGCTGTGGCCAGACCCGAGGTTGGACGTCTTATGTCATTGATATCAAAGCCTGGCTTCATGCGAGATCCGCCTCTCTTTCTCAAGATCGCAACCGACGCGTGAGTGTTTAAAGGCGAAGCTCGTAATCGTCAACAATACATGAGTAAAATAATCATATTTTATGAGTTAGATGTTAAACCGGGATCGTAAGATCAGTATTTGGGCGAGGGCGGATAACAGCAGGCTGGGGACTATTTTCGGATAGTCCTTTTTTCATGGCATCGTTCTTCTTTCCGCCATAGATTTGCCCGATCCATTCCGCTCGAAAGCTGGTCGCTGGTTCATCTCGGTCGCGCCTGCTTGCTCCATCAAGAACACCAATAAAAGAGACTGCAAACCCATGCTCAAGACAACGTCCTTGCTGTTCGCCGCAGCGATCTCGACCTTATCGCTTCTCGGCGCAGCTTCGGTGGCGGAGGCCGGGCAGGCGAGCTATCTCGTGGATGCACATAGCGGTCAGGTGCTTGAAGCATCGAATGAAAACGAGCTGAATTATCCGGCCTCCCTCACCAAGATGATGACGCTTTATCTCGCTTTCGAGGCACTGCATGACGGTCGGCTGAAATGGGATCAGAAGCTGACCATGTCGGAAAATGCCGAGGGGAAGGAACCCTTCAAGCTGGCCGTCGGCGTTGGCCGAAAGGTGACCGTGCGCGAGGCCGTCGAGGGTATTGTCGTCTTGTCGGCCAATGACGCTGCCGTTGCCATCGGCGAGCAGCTTGGCGGCTCCGAGGACAGTTTCGGCAAGACGATGACCGCAAAGGCGCATCAGCTCGGCATGAGCAATACCGTCTTCAAGAATGCCTCCGGCCTGCCAGATCCGGAGCAGGTCACGACGGCGCATGACATGGCAATGCTCGGCGTCGCGCTGATGCGGGACTTTCCGGAGGAGTTCAAGCTCTTCTCGATGCGCGGCATCAAATTCCGCGGCATGAAGCTGCGCGGCCATAACAATCTGATGTATCGCTATGCCGGCGCCGACGGCATCAAGACCGGTTACACCGATGCCTCTGGTTATAATCTCGTCACCTCTGCGACCAAGAACGGACGCCGTGTCGTCGGCGTGGTCATGGGCGAGAAGACCGCCGAAATCCGCGACAACAAGATGGCGAGCCTTATGGATACCTACGTGCCCGCTGCGGCTGTAGCCACGGGGTCGGCCGCAACGGTCAAGCAGAGCACCACCAACTGATCGTCGTATTGAAGGTGAAGAAAATCGATTGCGGCATCGGGTCGAGAGCCTGCGGCCCGCGACGATTGTAAAGGCATGGGCGAGGGCGGTGCTCAACAGGCGTGCCTTGCATTGCCTGGAGATGCAAGAAGCGAGATACTCGAGATCATCATGGTCGGACAGGGTGTTAGGATGCCGATGACACGCCGCGCTTTGCTTCAATTGGCTGCTTTGGCTGGCGGACTCCCTGCTTTTTCTCGGGTTGCCGGTGCGAAGACGGCAGCACGCGGCGCCGGCTTCCGATATCCGGAAGAGACCGAGCCGCATGAGCGCACCTTCATGCAGTGGCCGAACAACCGGAAGGTTTATGACGACCCCGATTTCCTCTTCGATCTTCAAGGCACCATCGCGAGAATCGCCAACGCAATCGTCGATTTCGAACCTGTTGTGATGATGGCGTCGGCCGAGCATCACAAGGCGATCCGCAAGCGCATCTCCTCCAAGGTCGAGCTTTGGGATATCCCGACAGACGACCTCTGGTGCCGGGATTCAGGCCCTTCCTTTGTCGTCGATGGCAGAGGCGGCATTGCGGTGACGCAGTTCAACTTCAATGGCTGGGGCAACAAGCAGGTTCATGGCAATGACGGACAGATCGCTGCCCGCGTGGCCGAGCGGTTGGGCCTTCAGATTTTCGACTCGGGATTGGTCGGCGAGGCTGGCGGCGTGGAAACCGACGGCCACGGCACACTGATCGCGCACGAAAGCACCTTTGTTAATCCGAACCGCAACAAGGGGTCCAAGGCTGAGATCGAAGCGATGCTGCTGGAAACCATGGGGGCGAGGAAGATGATCTGGGCACCGGGGATCAAGGGTGCCGACATCACGGATTATCACATCGACGCTCTGGCGCGGTTCGTGAAGCCGGGCGTCGTCCTGATCCAGATGGGCGAGGAGGTTGCCCCCAATGATCCTTGGTCGGTTTCCGCCTTTCAGACACGCGATATCTTGGCCGAAGCGACCGATGCCGATGGCCAAAAGCTGGATCTCGTCGTCCTGCCGGAGCCTTCCGACATCCGTGTCGACACGGACGACTTCGTTTCGTCCTACGTCAACTACTATGTTTGCAATGGCGCCGTGATATCTGCCCAATTTGGCGACCATCAGGCCGATGAGAAGGCCAAGGCGATGCTGGCCAATCTATATCCGGGCCGTAAAATCGTGATGCTCGACATCGACAATGTGGGTCAGGTTGGCGGCGGCATTCATTGCGCGACGCATGAACAACCGAAAGTCTGACCTTGTGCATATAGGCCGAATGTCCGCAGGAGAGTTCTCAGGTGGTCGCTGTCGCACTTGGAAATAGAATGTACCCCCGGCAATACAAATATCAGATAAGATAGATTATGGAACTAAATCGGCTATAACTGTATCTGCGATAGCGATGTTTCTACTTTTATTTCAGATGGTTGGCGAGATTTCCGAGAGTTGATTTCAATCCCTCTTTGTGGTGTTCCTTGCTGATCCCCCCCAAAGGCACCTTCTCGCAAATGATGGTGACCAGCCGTGCCAGCTGCTTTCTCTGTTCTCAACTCGTCTTGATGCGGATCACCTTGGCGGCAATCTTCTCTGCCAGCGTCGTCGGATGGCAGGCGAAAATACTGTCCGGGCGTCCAGCCGCGCACCAGACACGATCATAGGCCAAAAGGCTCTCGTCCATGAAAACAGGCAGATCGACGAGATGGCCGATCGGCGCGACGCCGCCGATGGCAAAGCCGGTCTCATCACGAACGCGATCGATATCGGCGCGCTTCAATCGAACCCCATAAGCCGTTGCAATATATGCCGTATCGGCATTGTGGGCGCCAGAAACAAGAAGCAGCGTCAGTTCATGCGTATCGGCGTTGACGAAGACCAGCGATTTCACGATTTGGCCAACAGCGCATCCAACGGCCTTGGCGGCTTCTTCGGCCGTCCGCGTCGATTGCTCCATGCGCTTGATCGAGATGTCGAGTCCCAGCGTGCGCGCTGCAAGCTCGACGCGCTCCAGGCTGGAAAGCTTCCTGATATCTTCGCTCATAGATCGTCATCCTCCACGTCGAGTTCGATCTGCATCTGATCGTAGGCCGGCTCGACATGATCGGGCGTTTCAGCCTGCACGGTTTCATAATCGAGCGGCGTATGCATGTGGGTCAAGATGGCATGTTTCGGCGCCAAGCGTTCGATCCATTCGAGCGATTGCTCCAGCGACAGATGGCTTGGATGCGGCCGATATTGCAGGGCATCGATAATCAGGATGTCGAGATTTTGAACTTTACTGATAGATTCCGGCGGGAAATCACTGATATCGCTGCAATAAGCAAGCTTGCCGATGCGGAAGCCAAGCGAGTGGATATCGCCGTGCAGCTGCTTGTGCGGCCAGAAGCGGATCGGGCCGCCTGCCCCTTCGATCGTGAAACTTTTCTCGAGATTTTCTATGAGCACCGGCCGCACGATCGGCGGATAGCTGCTGCCGGGCGGCGTTTCCAGACAGTAACGGAAGCCCTCGCGAATGCGGTCCATGGTCGGCGGATCGGCGTAGATCGGGATGCGCTCGTTCGAGATATGGTAATAGCCACGCAGATCGTCGATGCCGTGAATATGATCGGCATGGGCATGGGTATAGAGCACCGCGTCGATGAAACTGACGCCGGCATGGATCATCTGCTCGCGGAAGTCAGGGCCGGTATCGATGACGACGGTGGTGATGCCGCCATCCGGCGCGATCTGCTCGATCAGGAAGGCTGCACGCGTACGTCGGTTCTTTGCGTTCTTGGGATCGCAGGCGCCCCAGTCGCCGGTGATGCGTGGAACGCCCGGCGACGATGAACAACCCAAAATGGTGAAGCGCCGCCGGTATGTCACGACGTCAGACCCTCGTCATCTTGGAAAAGCAGCGGAAGGCGTTCGCCGTGGTGATCTCGGCAGCCTCATCCATGCTGACGCCGATCGTATCGGCGAGCACCTCGGCCGTGTTGACGACATAGGACGGTTCGTTGCGCTTGCCGCGCCAACGCTTCGGCGCAAGATACGGTGCATCGGTCTCGACCAGCAGCCGGTCGCGCGGGATCGTCCTGGCGATCTCGCGCAGCTCTTCCGACTTCGGGAAGGTCAGGATGCCGGAGAACGAGATGTAGCCTCCAAGCTCGACGCCGGTCTGGGCAAGGGCAGGGCCTGCGGAAAAGCAATGCAGGATGAAGGGGAAAGCCCCCTTCCCCATCTCTTCCGTTAGGATCGCGGCCATGTCTTCGTCGGCGCTGCGGCTGTGGATGACCAGCGGCAGTTTCGTTTCGCGGGCAGCCGCGATATGGCGGAGGAAGCCGGTCTTCTGATCTTCCGGCTTGACGGTATCGTAGAAGTAATCAAGCCCCGCCTCGCCGATCGCGACGATCTTGTCGTGCCGGTTTGCCAACCGCACGAGATCTTCCGTCTGGATATCAAGCTCCTGGTCGGCACTGTTCGGATGCGTGCCGACCGAGCAGAAAACCGAAGGATAGCGCTCGGTGAGCGCTAGCAGCCCGTCAAGTTTTCGGACCCTGGTCGAGATGGTCACCATCTGCTTGACGCCCATCTCGTGAGCGCGCGCGACGATCGCGTCGCGCTCCTCCTCGAAATCGGCAAAATCCAGGTGGCAATGCGTATCGATCAGCATGGAAAACCTTATTCGGCGGTCGGCGCGACATAGCGCGGGAAGACCGGTTTCGGCGCTTCCAGCGGCGTTCCGGCAACGAGGCGACCTGCCTCGCCGAGGGCCGCGAAATCGCGCTTGTCGGCAGGGATTGCAATGAGATCCAGGAGCTTAGCCGAGGATTCCGGCATGAAAGGCTGCAGCAGAATACCGATCTGGCGCACGACATCGGCCGTGACGTAGAGCACGGTCGCCATGCGGGCCGGGTCGGTCTTCTTCAGCGCCCAGGGCTCCTGGCTCGCGAAATAGCGGTCCGTTTCGGAAACCACGGCGATAATGGACGCCAGAGCGCGGTGAATGAGCTGCTTGCCCATGTCGTCGCGGGTGGAAGCCAGCAACGCGTCGGCCTGCGCGAGAAGCGCCTTGTCCTCGTCGGTCAATGCTCCGCACTCGGGGATCTGTCCGTTGCAGTTCTTGACGATCATCGACAGCGAGCGGCTGGCGAGATTGCCGATGCCGTTGGCGAGATCGGAATTGATGCGGGTGCCGATCGCCTCTTCGCTGTAGCTGCCGTCCTGGCCGAAGGAGACTTCGCGCAGGAAGAAATAGCGCACCTGGTCGAGGCCGAAATGGTTCACCAGGTTGACCGGGTCGACGACGTTGCCGAGCGACTTCGACATCTTCTCGCCCTTGTTGAGCAGGAAGCCGTGGGCATAGACGCGCTTCGGCAGCGGCAGTTTCGCCGACATCAGGAAGGCCGGCCAGTAGACGGCGTGGAAACGGATGATGTCCTTGCCGATGACATGCAGATCGGCCGGCCAGTATTTTGCCCGCGGATTGTTCCGGTCTTCGATGTAGCCGGTCGCGGTGATGTAGTTCGTCAGCGCGTCGACCCAGACATACATGACGTGCGCCGGGTCATTCGGCACCTTGATGCCCCAGTCGAAGGTCGTGCGCGAAACCGAAAGATCCTTCAGGCCGGATTTGACGAAGGAGATGACTTCGTTGCGGCGTTCGGCCGGGCCGATGAAATCGGGATTTTCCTCGTAATGCTTGAGCAGCTTGTCCTGGTATTCGGACAGCTTGAAGAAATAGCTTTCCTCCTGCACCCATTCGACCGGCGTGCCCTGCGGTCCGTAGCGCACGCCATCGGCGCGCAGTTCGGTTTCGTTTTCCTGATAGTAGGCCTCGTCGCGCACCGAATACCAGCCGGCATAGGAATCCTTGTAGATGTCGCCGGCATCGGCCATCAGGTTCCAGATGTTCTGAGATGTCTCGTGGTGACGCGGCTGGGTGGTGCGGATGAAATCGTCGTTGGACGCATTCAGCAGCTTGCCCATCGCCTGGAATTCGTCCGAGTTGCGGTCGGCGAGCTGCTGCGGTTCCATGCCTTCGGCCCGAGCCGTCTGCTGCATCTTCTGGCCATGCTCGTCCGTACCTGTCAGAAAGAAGACGTCGCGGCCATCGAGGCGCTGGAATCGCGCCAGCGCGTCGGTCGCGATCAGCTCGTAGGCATGGCCGATATGCGGCTTGCCGTTGGGATAGGCGATCGCGGTGGTGATGTAGAACGGAGTTTTTTCGGTCATGTGAGGCAGTGGCCCGTTTTTTACTGTTACGTCGCTGTTATTCTTGCTCCGCTCGCTTTAGCGCATGTTTGCAGGGAGCGAAACACCAAGTTTCGCGCCCGCAGCATTCGGAACTTCGGGATGGCGCTTTGCTTGACTCGACTCCGCCTCGCCTTTACCCCTTCGGGAGAGTGGAGCGCAGGACGGGCATGGCTGTGAAATTCATCGTTTTATGTATTGGTCTGCCCAACGGCTTCAAGAGGCCGTGAATTTGAGTTTGATCAATTCCTTTCAGCCGCTTTATTCCTTTTCCGGCTTCTTCGTCGGCATGCTGGTGGGCATTACCGGGGTCGGCGGCGGCTCGCTGATGACGCCCCTGCTCGTGCTTCTCTTCGGCGTCCATCCGGCAACGGCTGTCGGCACCGACCTGCTCTATGCGGCGATCACCAAGACGGCGGGAACAGCCGTCCACGGCATGCACGGGCGGGTTAATTGGAAGGTCGTCAGCCTTCTGGCTTCGGGCAGCGTTCCGGCGGCGCTTGCCATGCTCTGGATCATGGCCGGCGTCAATCGCGAGAGCCCCGCCGTTGCCCATGCCATCACTCTGTCACTGGGCTGTCTGCTGCTTCTGACCTCGCTCATGCTGATTTTCCGTGGTCAAATTCTGGATGCGATCCGTAAATGGCGTGGCGAGCGAGGGACGCTGGCGCCGCGCACCATCGCGCTGCTGACGGTCGCTCTCGGCCTCATACTCGGCATTCTCGTCACGATGACATCCGTTGGTGCCGGCGCGCTCGGTGTCACCGTGCTGCTCGTTCTCTACCCGCAGACGGATGTGCGCGAAATCGTCGGCTCGGACATCGTCCACGCTGTACCGCTGACCCTGATCGGCGGCATGGGCTATTGGTTCATCGGCGAGATCAACTGGACGATGCTGTTCGCTTTGCTGGTAGGATCGATCCCGGGGATCGTCGCCGGCAGTCTGCTGGCGCCTCGCCTGCACGAACGCTCCGTGCGCATCATCCTCGCCGTCACCTTGGCCGTCGTGGCCTGGAAGCTGATTTTCCCATAGAGCGACAGGTGCCACCAACTGGTTTGATGAACGGATGGGCGTCATTGCACCAAACCGAAGCATCCCCGTTGTCGCCGGCACAAGGCAATCTCACTCTTTGCGTTCCATTCTTGCGCGGACCTCGAGAAAGGCGCTGGTAAGGCGTATTAAGACAGGTGATGTGACACTCCCATTTGCGCCGCCGATCGGGTCCGCAATGTGAATGTTTCTAAGATCGTTCATGAAGTCGTGCCAAAGGGCCGGTCCACCATCCTCGAGAAGTTCAGCGCGGATGCTCAAGTCTTCGCTGACCGGCAGATGCCGTCGGCCCCAGGCGCCGATCACAGCGATCATCGGCACAAGCTGAATCGCCGGTTCTGTCAGGCTGTAAATCGCCTTCTGGCTGTGCGTGGGATCGTCCAATTTGGTGACCAGGCCGAGCGAGACGAGACGTTTCAGGCGCGCGGCAAGTATGTTGGAGGCGATCCCTTCCTCGGACCGATTGAGCAACTCGCGAAAATGCCTACGATTGCCGAACATGATGTCCCGGATGATAATCAGACTCCAGCGGTCCCCCAGCACCTCCATAGTCAGGTTGATCGGACACCCCGACCGCCTCTCGATATCCATATTCGCTTTCCTTGGTGAACCAATTGCAATGTAGGATCAGCCATGTTAACACACAACCAGTTGCAAATTGCAATTGGATGGAGGAAATCATGTCGAAAGTGCGCGTGGCGGGATTCTCGCTTTCGGTCGATGGCTTTGGAGCTGGCCCGGAGCAAAGCCTGAACGACCCCCTGGGCAAGCGTGGACCGGAATTGTTTGAGTGGTTTTTCCCGACCCAGACATTCCAGGCGATGTTCGGTAGAGATGGCGAAACCGAGGGCGCCGACGCGACATATGCGTCATCCGCAATGTCCGGCTTTGGCGCTTACATCCTCGGGCGCAACATGTTCGGCCCCATTCGCGGCGAATGGCCCGATGAAAACTGGAAGGGCTGGTGGGGCGACAATCCGCCCTATCATCAGCCAACCTTCATCCTTACCAATTACGCCCGCGAGCCCATTGTCATGGAGGGCGGCACGACCTTCTATTTCGTCACTGGAGGTATCGAGGAGGCGCTTGCGCGGGCCAAGGCCGCCGCCGGTGACAAGGATGTGAAGATTGGCGGCGGCGTAAGCACTGTGCGCCAATATGTTCAGGCGGGCCTGGTCGACGAGATACATTTTGCCATTTCGCCAGTCATGCTCGGGAGAGGCGAAGCGATGTTCGCCGGT
This sequence comes from Rhizobium sp. NPDC090279, assembly GCF_044769665.1. NCBI lineage: Bacteria > Pseudomonadati > Pseudomonadota > Alphaproteobacteria > Hyphomicrobiales > Rhizobiaceae > Rhizobium > Rhizobium sp. NPDC090279. The sequence goes on from NZ_JBIVYI010000009.1 coordinate 307,352, forward strand.
ATCGACCTGCCCTCGCTCGGGTTTCAGCTCGCTGAGCGGGATGCGACCGGGAAAGCTACTCACATCGTTTTGAAGAAATGAGGTCAGCGGCGTCTCTCGCGGGGGCGCCGTTGAACGGCAGTTCCACGCCCGCCGGTGCGGGTTTAAAATCGCGAACACCCGGATGAGGTGTCGTGACTCTACGCAGAAAGCTGCTGCTTGAGTTCGCCGAGAATAGCGATGAGCGTCTGCTTGCGATCGAGATTATAAGCCTGCGACACGTTCAGCCGCTCTGTGGTCTCGGAGTGCAGCCGGGCCAGTCTTTCAGCTGTGCCCATGGAACCGCCAAGCGCGGCAGTCCTTGCGCGCTCGATAATATCGTCGCCGATATGCGACAGGAAGAAGCCGAAGATCGTGTCGCTGTCCTTACCGGAAAGCGCGTCGGCGAGGCGGTGCATCGCCTTTCGGGCCGCAGGCCCATCGGCCGAAAGCACCTGCCGATAAGCTTCGATGATTTCGCCACCGCCATAATTCAGAAGCTTGAGCGCCTCGCTGACGCTGCCCTTGGCTGTAGAAAGTAGTTCGCTCCCCTTCCCGGCTGGCACACCCAGATTTTCAAGCGCCATGCGCAAGGCGTCATCTCCGAGTGGAGCGAGCTTCAAAGGCAGGCAGCGCGAGCGAATTGTTGGCAGAAGCCGGCCCGGCGCGTGCGACAGGACGAGGAACAGTGCGCGCTTCGGCGGTTCCTCGAGTATCTTCAAAATGGCGTTGGCCGCGCTGCGGTTGAGATCGTCGGCAGGATCGATGACGACGATCCGCCAATTGCCCGTGCCCGATGTCTGCGAGAAGAATTTTCCGGCGCGTCGCACTTCATCCACGGTGATTGCGGATTTCACCTTGCCTGTCTTGTCATCGACCGGTCGGCTCAAGTGCAGCAGATTGTGCGATGCCCCGCCGGAAATCTGCCGGCTGACGACCGATGCCGGGTCAGGATCGCCGATCGACTCCGGCGCGGAGGCAGGATCAGGATGGGAGAGGACATGATTGGCGAAGCGAAAGGCGAGCGTCGCCTTGCCGATACCTTCAGGCCCTTCGATCAGCATGGCATGGTGGCCCTTGCCGGAGCGATAGGATTGCGCAAGGAAGGCTTCCGCCTCCTCATGGCCGAAGAGCTTCACATTGTCCTGCGGAGGGATCGCGCCATCGAGAACGCCCGGCCGTTCGTCGCTCATTGCGCGGCTTCCGTTCCAGCGGTGATATTGACAGCGCCGAGTCGCTTGTCGATGATCCCGGCAATTTCCGCGGCGATCTCGTCTTCCGATCGCTGCGCGTCGACGACGTGACAACGCTCGGGTTCTCGGGCGGCGATATCGAGGAACGCCTCGCGGCGCTTCTCGTGGGTCTGCATCTCTTCCTTCTCGAAGCGATCGGGCGCGGCGACGGCCGAGGCGCGTTTGCGGGCGCGCTCCAGACCGACTGTGGCCGGAATGTCGAGAATGAGCGTGCAGTGCGGGACGACGCCGTTGACCGCAACTCGTTGCAGAGCCTCGATATAATCAGGCTCGAGATTACCCGTCACGCCTTGATAGACGCGCGAGGAATCCATGAAACGATCGCAAAGGACGATGGTGCCGCGAGCCAGTGCCGGGCGAATGACATCCTCGACGTGATCGTTGCGGGCCGCGGCAAAGAGAATGGCCTCCATGCGCGTGCCGAACATTTCCGCGGCGCCGGAAAGCAGGACGTGACGCACCGCCTCGGCGCCCGGCGAGCCGCCGGGTTCGCGCGTCACCAGAACCTCATGACCTCGCTCGCGCAATCGCTCGGCCAGGCGACGGATCTGGGTGGATTTGCCAGCCCCCTCGCCGCCTTCGAAGCTTACGAATAATCCGTTTGCGTCAGCCAATGATCATGTCCTGCACTTTTCGCGTGCCATCCGTTTGGTATGCGATCCGCATTCTGTTTAACCCAAGACATGCCCGGGTGAAACCGTGCATGTCCCGGTGTCCGCCATTCTATATGGGGTGTGAACAGAGATTTCGCGAGCTTTCTGGCCCATTCAGGTCGGCAGGGGCCTGTCCCACAGCCAGGAAAACAGCAGCGATTCGGTCAATTCCATGAAGGCATCGAAAGCGCGGCGCCCCAACGTGCCCTGCCCGACCGATTCTCTTGTATAGAGCGGCAGCTCGCGCACCATGCGCGCGCCCAGGAACACGCGAAGGGTTCCCGCTTCGTAGCCCGCCGCCACCGGCGCTGTCAGCGGCCAACGATAGACGATGCGCGCGGACAGCCGATCCGGCGTCTCGATCGGAACGTAGACATCGACGGGTATCTTCGCCTGCAGGCCGACGGTGGAGGCGGCGCCGCCATAGATGCTGGCATCACCGATCACCTCGCCATCGGCGAAGATGCGCTGGCTCTTGAAATTGCCGAGGCCCCATTCGAGGACACGCCTCGTCTCCTCGATGCGGTCCTTGTCGCTCTTCAGGCCGCCAAGCGCCAGGAACAGCCGGCGGCCGTCCCGCTGAATGGAGGCTACGATCGAAAAGCCCTCGCCTTCGGCAAAACCGAGCCCCAGACCATCGACGCCGATATTGAGCAGGAGCATTGGGTTCTTGTTGCGCTGATAGATCTTGTTCCAGGTGAAGTCGGCCTGCCCGAAATATTTGTAGAGATCGGGGTGCTTCTCCTGCAGATCCTGCGCCAGCATCACCATCTCCCGAGCAGAGACTTTGCCGCCGGCATTGGGATCGTTCGCATCGGGCAGACCGGTAGAATTGGTGAAGGTAGACCGAGACATGCCGATCTCCTTCGCACGTGCCGTCATGCGCCGCGCGAATTCGCGCTCACTAACGGACATGCCTTCCGCCAGAACGATGCAAGCGTCATTCGCCTGCTGGACGGCAATGCCCTGGAGCAGATCGCCGACGCGTATGCGCGATTTCAATGCAGCGAACATGGTCGATGCCCGCGAAGGCGCTCCGCCTGTCCGCCAGGCGTTTTCCGAGACGGGATACTCGGTATCGAGATTGATCTCCCCTCGCCCGATCGCATCGAACACGACATCGAGCGTCATCAGTTTCGCAAGCGACGCCGGCGAAATCAGCTGATCTTCGTTCTTGGCAAGCAGAATAGTGCCGGTCGATGCCTCGATCATGAACGCCTGCGCGGCTTTCGTGTCGAAAGCGCCTGGGGTCGCCGGCTGCGCAAGCGCCGCGACATTGCCGATCCCGAGAAGGAAAAGGAACAAAAGAATCAAGCGCTTTGGCATATCGTCCCCTTAATCCGACCACCGACACGATTATTTTAGTGACGGGTTAAGATTCAGGCAATGACGCGGATCAATCGACCTGCGTCGTACCTTGATGCTGGCGGCGATAGGACGAAAGGATCGATTCCTGTGTGAGTCCGTCATTGCGAACCATGACGGCATCGAAAGCAAGATCGACGTAAACGGTCTTGACGGGAGCCTCCTGATAGGCAGCCACGGTCGAGCTCTGGAATTGGTCCTTCGAGTTTGCAAGACGAGGAGAGAAATCCGGCCGCTCGCGAGGAATCGGTCCGATCTGCGGCAGGACGATCATCACCGGCTCAGCCGACTGAACGGCCGGCATCGGGCCGCCGTTCCAGGTCATTGGCGGTGGGTTGTTGCGCTTGTCGCCGCCGTTATAGGCAGCCTTCGGCGCATCGGCGAAAGCGGTGGCCGAATAGGGAGACTGACGGGGGATTGGCGCAATCGCCGGCGCGAGATCGAAGTTGCGCTGCTGACGGCTGGCATGGAGAGGAGTATCCGATTCCGGCAGCTGATCGGCGGTCATCCGACCGGCCGAAGCAACCATCACGCCTGTTGCGATCTGGCCGCCGGGATTGATGCTTGGCAGGCGCGAGCCCTTGGGAATGTAGGATGCCATCAGATAGGGGTCGTCGTGGCCGTCCATGCGGGCGCGGCCGACATATTGCACACGCACATCGCCGGTACCGCTATGCTGAAGATCGAGCAGCTGCGCGGTCTTGTTGGAAAGGTCGATGATGCGGCCGGGATGGTAGGGACCGCGATCGTTGACGCGAACGATGATGGACGATCCCGTTTCGACATTGGTGACGCGGGCATAGCTCGGCAGCGGGAAGGTCGGATGCGCAGCGGTCAGCGACTGTTGGTCGTAAACCTCGCCGTTGGCGGTCAGGCGGCCGTGAAATGCCGAGCCATACCAGGAGGCGATACCGACCTTGTTATAACCGTAGTCTTCCTTCGGATAATACCACTTGCCCTTCACCTGATAGGGATTGCCGACCATGAACCGGCCGCCGCCCTTCGGCACGGGACCATTGTTGACGACGCGAGGGCTTGCCTTCACGCCGTATTCCTTTTCGGAAAAATATTCCTTGCCGTGCTGGCGCGTCGAGGCAACCTTCTGAGACGTTCCGCAGGCCGTGATGGTTGCGCACATCAGTGAGAGAGCAAACCAACGCATACCCGTTGCGCATGTCATCGCACGATTTTCGTATTTCATCTGTCCCAAGCCGCTACTCATTACTTTGACGGAGGTCTGCTACCGGTACGTCCCTCATTCCGGTATCCTGCTACGCTCCAACCACCTAACGGTGCTTTAAACATGATTGCAGTTTGTCCATTTTGCGATGCAAATTGAGCGCACCGAAGAAATTCTGAAGATCATGGTTAATGGTGAGTAAAGCGGCATTGGCTGCAAGTAGTGGCAATCACGGTATGCCCGCTCGGGTTATGGCTTGCCAGCGGATCATCATCAGTCGTTCCGGATTGCGACAGATGCGATCGGTTGGAGATTGTGCTGGGATTGCTGTGGACAGGTTCGGAGCAGTTGATTCAGGCGCCTGTATCAAGACGCATCAATATTTCGTCGTGATAGATATCGCCGATCCTTAAAGCCTCCGTGTCGACGGCCCAGGCCCTGAAGCCGAGGGATTCATACAGGCGAATGGCGGCCGCGTTGGAGGATACGACGCTGAGCCGTATTGAGCGGCAGGTGCTTGTTGCCTCGTCCAGCGCTGCGATCATCAGCAAGCGTGACAGACCGGTTCCTCGTCCCTGTGGGCGCACATACATCCCCCAGATGGAGGCGATATGGCGCATCTTCGCACCTTTCGACCGCCCAACCGCGACGACGCCAACCAGCGTGCCGTCATCGGCAAAGCCGCCAATCACCGCGTTGTTTTCGATCCTGTCGCCGATCTGGGTCAGCGAATAGTCCAATTCTTCCTGGTGGGACGCACCAAAGGCTTCCGGATGGCGGGCCAAGCCTTCCAGGCGAATCTCCCTGAATGTCGACGCGTCGTCGCGCTGCAGACGACGTATGCTGAAGCGGTGCATGACCATCCTCTTTGCTGGAGCACTATCTCGACGCGGAGAAGAAGCGGGTTTCGCATCTTCCTCTTCGCATCGTCAACCATCAATGCGGCAAGGCGCTGATAACGTGCCGCAGCTTGTCCGGATTGCGAGTGCAATAGATGGCGACGACCTTTGTCTGCTCGATGTACAGCGCGGTCGTCTGAACCACGTTACCGCCCTCTATCGTGACGAAGCCGGGCAAGCCGTCGATGATCGCATAGTGGATCAATTGCGAGGGCTGCGCGCGGAAAATTCGCGCCAGCTGTTCATGGAGCAGCATGGTGGCAGAAAGGCCGACATGTGGCCGCTGCGATGTCGGCACCTTGCCGCCGCCATCGGCATAAACAACGACATCCTCGGAAAGCAGGGCTCGAAGAGAGGCCATGTCTCCCGTTCTCGACGCGGTGAAGAAGGCCGTGGCAAGCTTGAGCCCCTGCTCCCTACCAACGGCGAAACGTGGCCGGGCTTCGGCGACATGCGCCCTCGCCCGGCTTGCAAGCTTGCGGCAGGCGGCCGCCTCGCGACCGATCGCCGAGGAGACGTCGTCGAAATCCATGCCGAACACGTCATGCAGGAGAAAGGCGGCACGCTCCAGCGGCGAAAGACGCTCCAGCGCCAGCATCAACGGCATGGTGATATCGTCGGCGCCGTCGTCGTCTTCCGGATCGAAGATCGGCTCGGGCAGCCAGGAGCCCACATAGGACTCCCGGCGACGGCGTGCCGATTTCAGCTCATTGAGGCAAAGCCTGGTAACGATGGTTCGAAGGAAGGCCGCCGGTTGGCAAACGGTGGCACGGTCGGTCGCCAGCCAGCGCATCCAGGTATCCTGCACGACGTCCTCTGCATCCGCGACCGACCCGAGCATCCTGTAGGCAAGCCTGACCAGGCGCGGACGCAGCTCCGAGAAGATCGGGTCTGAAGGCGTTTCACCCATGGTCAGCAAGCTCGCGTGGAAACGGACTGACCTCGCGACCGCGGACGAGCTGCAGCGTTGCCAGCGCCACGCGACGCCCGAGATGGCGGGCAGTGGCAAGATCGGATGCGGGTGGCGCTGTTTCCGGGCCTTCATCCGTGTTCGCCTGCGCCGCGGCGCCGAGCCAGAAGCCGAGACGGTTCATGTCCTCTTCCGAGCCTGTTGACGAGCAGTTCGCTGGCGGTAGATCGAGACCGACCCAATGCATTCCGTGTTGCGCGGCGAAGATCACCATTTGCATCAGCGTCGAAAGCTTGTCGCCCGACCGCGACCCTGAAGTGGTGAAACCGGCCGCGATCTTGTCCTTCCAGAGGTAGCCTCTGCCGAGAACGGCATTCGACGTCGCCTCCTGGAAGGCTTTGAACGGTGCGGAAACCGCGCCCATATAGGTTGGCGATCCAAAAATGATCGCCTGGGCGGCATTGAGATCGCCCCAGTGGCGCTCCACCTTGTCCACGGTCAATAGCATGGCCTCCGTACCGTCGACCTCGTCGATCCCTGCCTTGACGGCCTCGGCCTGTCGGCCCGTATGTCCATAGCCGCTATGATACACGATTGCGATGCGCTGGCGGATCATTGTCATCTCCTTCGAAAATGGTGTTGCGAAGGACAAGACAAGACGGCAATTCCCAATGTGACATGCCCGTCGTTTTTCTTCCATATCAATGGACGGGCTTTGTAAGCGAAGTCGACGGGTTGAGACCGACGTCTACCCCATAGCCCGCCAGCTTCGTCTGGGAAGGAACGGCTGGAACACAAGATCTCAGCGCTTGATGCTGGCGAAACGCTTGCGATATTCTGCTGGCGTCACGCCGACATGCCGCGCAAATGCCCGCCTGAACGTATTTGCGTCGGCGAAACCGCAATGCACAGCAACCTGCTTGGGCGCTTCATTGCCTTGTTCGAGAAGCCGCCGCGCAGCGTTGACGCGCGCCTCCTCCACCCACGTCGCGGGCGTTATTCCAATCTCGTTGCGGAACAGACGCGCGAAATGACGCGGACTGAGGTCCATGCGCTTGGCAAGGCTTGTCACACTGTGATCGAGCGCGGGGTTTGAAGCGATCCAGCGTTGAATTTCCTGGAGAGCGGCGCGCCCCGCCGGCATCGCCTCGCCCTTTCGGCTAAATTGCAGCTGCCCGCCGGGGCGCTTGAAGAACATGACGAGCTGGCTTGCCACACGGATTGCGATGTCGTGGCCCAGATCCTCCTCGACCAGCGCTAGTGCCAGATCCAGCCCCGCGGTGACTCCCGCAGCCGTTCGCACCGGCCCGTCGCTGACATGAATCGCGTCCTCCTCCACCGTTACCAGTGGGAATTGTTCGGCAAGCCGGTCGGCAACGGCCCAGTGAGTGGTGATGCGCCGTCCATCGAGTAACCCCGCTCGTGCCAGAAAGAAAGCGCCGCTACAAACGGAACCGTAGCGGCGTATCGCTGGAACTCGATACCGCAGCCACGCGACCATCCGCCGATCTGTTGGCGCATCGGCGGCGTTGGGGCACCCCGCGATAAGCAGCGTATCGATAGGCTCGCCAAGGTCTTCCTCGATGTTCCAATTCGACAATAACCGCGCGCCCGAGGAACTGCGGATCGGACCCGGCTCGCTTGCCGCGATGCTCAACCGATAGACATTTCGGCCCGCCTGCGCGTTCGCTTCGGAGAAGACGTCCAAAGGACCGGATACATCGAGAAGTTGCACGCCCGGCAGCGCCACCATCACGATCGTTTTCGTCTCCACGCGCATTCGTGTCTGCTCCGGTCTGAATTTGTCTGTATTTGATATATTATGCCTATAGAAGCCAAAATGGCCTGCTTCTACCTTGCTTACAAGTGCAAACCTAGGAGCAAGGCATGTCCAAAATCATCGAAGCCGCTGCCATCCCCGACAGCAAACTGGCGCGCGCCGTCACCGAGTTCATCCGCGACACCGAGACCGAGCTGCTTTTTAACCATTCCAGCCGTGTTTATCATTTCGGCGCGATTGCAGGCATAAAGCGCGGCCTGCAGTTTGATCGCGAGCTGCTCTATGCCGGCGCGATGTTCCACGACATCGGCCTCATGCCCAGCTGCAGCAGCAAGGACGAGCGCTTCGAGGTCGACGGCGCGCATGCCGCGCGCGACTTCCTGCGCAGCCACGGCATCTCGGAAGAGGACGCCTATATCGTGTGGACCGCGATCGCACTCCACACCACGCCGGGCGTGCCCCAACATATGCATCCTGTCGTCGCCCTGGTTACCGCCGGTGTGGAAATGGACGTTCTCGGTCTGACCTACGACCAGTATTCCCAAGCCGACCGCGAGGCGGTTGTCAAAGCGTTCCCACGCACGCCAAAGTTCAAGGAGGACATCATTCAGGCCTTCTACGACGGCATCAAGCACAAGCCGGACACGACCTTCGGCAACGTAAAGGCCGATGTCATTGCCGACAAGGAACCGCATTTTCACCGCGGCAACTTTTGCAGCGTCATTCGCTGCTCGCATTGGCACGGATGAGGGCGGAAATAGATCAATAAGACCGAGCCGTTTCGCTACGTCATCGATACAATCAACGTGCGGCCTCGGCGTCAATTTCACGTGATGAAACCTTCACCCTGACCGGCGTGTTCGAACGCTTCCACGAGTTCGCGGAAAATCGCGATCGGGGTGCAAGAAAATCGCTACTTATGGCCGACGGTCGTCCATCGTGTGCAATATCCGAGCGTAGTCTCGAAAAGGAAGAAAACCAACATCAGTGGCGCGGATTCTGCCACCTCTCGTCGCAAGACTGGCTGCAACACATATGCAGTTGCAGCATTGTTGCAGGTAATTGTTGACAATGTTGCAGATTGGCCCCGATCAGCGCCGGTCATGTCAACGAAAATTGCCAAACACTATCATATGGTTGTGGCGGAAGAGGTGGGATTCGAACCCACGGTACGGTTTCCCGCACGCCGGTTTTCAAGACCGGTTCCTTAAACCACTCGGACACTCTTCCATCTATTTGATATTGAAGAGTTTTATTCTCCAATATCCGGTGTTGCAGCCGTGGCCATGCGACGCAGTTTGCAACTATTTCCGCTTCCGATCTGCGCTTATAGCGACTTGCAACGCCGCGTCAACTTATTCGGTAGCGCCAGTCCGGATTGCCGGCGTGCTGTACGAATGGATGAGCACGGGAAATGCATCCGCGGACACGGCTACCCAAGCCTCGATCATGGTGTTGATAGCGTGATGAAAAGCGGAGGGCCTGGATTGTGAATCCGCATCTCCTTCGGAGAAGCACCAAGCCATTCGGATGACGCCTGCCCAAGGCGGCCAAAATAAGGGGGTCCGGCCAACTTAAGTGGCCGAACCCCCTTCGCCAGGTCAGGGGTCAAATCTGACTGAAGCAGGCTAATGATAAGCGAAGCTTAGTGTTTGTCAATTATCATCGGATGAGACCACCGACCTCTCCATTTGGGCAGGCTAAAGCCGTTGGCAAATACCCTATCCGCTTCTTCACCCTCCCCCTTACTCAGCTCTTCGACAAGAAGAGAGTAATTTAGATCAATAGGTTGCGAGGTCTTGTTAAAAAAGAAATTGGCAGCAGATTTCATAATCTGCCGCAATCCGGCGGAATGAATGCCGCGTCAGGTGCCATCGATCGGATAGAGTATCCTGAAAATCAGTGATGCCGAGGCCAATTACCTGGTGTGTCTTCACCGAAATTTGTAGGAAAGAACCTCGAAACTGTCGCGCCTTCTTCGAAGGCTCGGCATCAACCAATCTGGATATCACCCATACCGATGACAGTTGACGATCATTCCCAGCCTCTCGGTGCCAGGCCGCTTGCCGGCCCTGCCCTTGCCACCTTCTTCAGCCGGGACGCCGTCATAGTCGCCTCCGACCTGATCGGAGCATATCTGACAGTCGCGGGCGTCGGCGGGCGTATCGTCGAGACGGAGGCCTATCGGCCGGACGACGCGGCGTCCCATGCCTATAACGGGCCGACGCCGCGCAATGCGGCCATGTTCGGGCCGGCCGGACATGTCTATATCTACCGGTCCTATGGTATTCACTGGTGCCTGAACTTTGTCTGTGTCGGCGCGAGCGCCGTGCTCATCCGGGCGCTGGAGCCGGGGGACGGCATCGAGGAGATGATCCGGCGGCGAGGCCTTGCCGATATCGTCTCGCTCTGCAACGGGCCGGGAAAGCTCTCACAGGCCCTGGCCGTCGATATCGGCCTCAATGGCCGTTCACTGGACGCGGCGCCGTTTTCGATTTCGCTTGCGGAACCGGTGCCGGTTGTGACGGACAAGCGCATCGGCATCACGAAGAACGTCGATCCGTTCTGGCGTTTCGGCGCTGCCGGCTCGCGCTTCGTCAGCCGCCGTTTTAGGTGATCGAAAAAATGGCCGCCGGGGTGGCGCCCGGCGGCCATGAAGCCACGCAGTGAAACTGGAAAGGCTGCGTGTCTATTCCATTGCGACGCTATGGTCGACCGCCGGCGGTGCCTTCGGCTTGCGCAGGAGCACCAGCAGCGGCATGGCGCAGATCGACATCAGCATCAGCAGCTTGAAATCGTCTATGTAGGCGATGATCGTTGCCTGCGTCGTGATCATGCCGTCGAGCGTGGCCCTGCCGACTGCCGTAAGGGGGCTGAGGCCTTGCGCCGCCGTCGCGTCGAAATGGCGGTTGAACGGTGTCACATAGGCGGCGATGTTGGCGTGATTGACCTGCGTGTTCTCGGTAATCAGCATCGAAACGACAGAGATGCCGACGCTGGAGCCGATATTTCGCGAGAGGTTGTAGAGGCCCGTTCCCTCGCCGCGCATCTGTGCCGGCAGCGTCGCGAAAGCGATCGTCGTCAGCGGCACGAAGAGGAAGCCCAAGCCCGCCCCCTGGACGAAGCCGACTGATATCAACGTCCATTGCGAAACATTCGGTGTCCAGCCCGTCATGTCGTACATAGCCCAGGCCGTCAGCGCGAGGCCGATGAACAGCAGCCAGCGCGTATCCACCTTGCCGATCAGGCGTCCCACCAGGAACATGCAGAACATCGTGCCAAGGCCGCGCGGTCCCATGACGATACCGGCTGTTACGACTGGATAGCCCATCAATGTCTGCAGGTAGGGCGTCATCAGCGCCAGCGAAGCCAGATAGGTCACGCCGACGATGAAGATGAACAGGATGCTGACGGCAAAGTTCTGGTCCATGAAGAGTCGCGGATTGACGAAACTTCGCTCGGCCGTGAACATGTGCACGATGAAGAGATAGAAGGCGCTGACGCAGACGAGTGCCTCGATGATGATCTCGGTCGAATAGAACCAGTCCAGCTGCTCGCCACGGTCGAGGAAAAGCTGCAGACCGGCAATCGCGATCGAGAGCATGCTGAAACCGAACCAGTCGAGCTTGGCGAATGCATCGAGCTTCGTCTCCGTCACGTAGACGACGATGCCGAAGAAGGCGAGCGCGCCGATCGGCACGTTGATGTAGAACACCCAGCGCCAGCTGATATTGTCGGTCAGCCAGCCGCCGATCACAGGCCCTAGCACGGGGCCGACCATGACCGAGACGCCGAACAGCGCCATGGCGCGGCCACGCTCCTCGACACTGTAGATGTCGAGCAGGATGCCCTGCGACAGCGGCACGAGCGCCGCGCCGAACAGGCCCTGCAGCAGGCGGAAGCCGACGATCTGTATCAATGACTCCGACAGGCCGCAGAGGACCGAGGCGGCGACGAAGCCGGCGATCGCCACCAGCAGCACGCGCTTGCGGCCGAACTTGGCCGAAAGGAAGCCCGAGGGCGGCGTCATGATCGCCGCCGCGACAATATAGGAGGTCAGGACCCAGTTGATCTGGTCGGAGCTGGCCGAGACGTCGCCCTGAATGTGTGGCAGCGCGACGTTGGCGATGGTCGTATCCAGCGCCTGCATGATAACGGACAGGATGACGCAGGCGGTGATCGCGCCGCGATTGGCGACGGGCGCTACGGGCGAAGCTGTGGTGGTGTTACTCATGATCCTGACCGCGGGAATGGCCCAGCAGGTTGGTGATGAAGTCCGGTAGTCCGCGGGCGTGGCCGGTGTCGACGTCTGCGACGACGCTCATCCCGACGCGCAGCGGCGGCTTGCCGGCCGTGTCGTCGATATTGATGATCATCGGTATGCGCTGCACGACCTTGACCCAGTTGCCGGTGGTGTTCTGTGCCGGTAGCAGCGAGAAGCTGGAGCCGGATGCAGGCGCGATGCTGGCGACCGTTCCCTTCCAGATTACGCCGGGATAGGCATCGACCGAGATGTCGACCTTCTGGCCGGGCCGCACATAGGTGAGCTCGGTTTCCTTCGGGCTGGCGCTGATCCACATATGCGTGGTGGAAACCAGCGAAAAGCCCTGCTGCGCCGCCGTCAGGTACGCGCCGACCTGCAGAGAGGGGACATTGGCCGTGACGCCATCGAAGGGAGCCTTAACGACGGTATCGTCAAGTTCGCGCTGCGCATTGTCGACAGCGGCCTTGGCCTGCAGATAGAGCGGGTTCTGTTCGGCGGGCAGGTCGGCGGTGCCCTCGCCGCCCAACTGGGCGAGCGTGGCGGCAGCCGTGGCCTGTGCGACCAATACCTTCTGCTGCGCGGCTTCGAGATTATGCCTGGCCTGGTCGAGAGCCGCCTTGGAAGCAACCGAATTGGTAATCAGGTTTTGCTGGCGATCGAATTCGGTCTGATAGTAGGGAAGATCGGCTTGCGCCTGGGTAATCTCCGCCAGGGATTGCTTGTAGCTCGCCTGCAGGTTCAGGATCTGGTTTCTGGCATTGCCGAGCTGCGCCTGAGCGCCTTCGAGCGCGATCCGGAACGAATCGGGCTTCAGGCGGAAGAGCACCTGCCCTTTCTTCACGGTTTCGTTTTCGTGCACGTCGACCGAGATCACCGTACCGGAGACATCCGTGGAAACACCGACCATGTCGGCCTGGATATAGGCATTGTCCGTGGACATGATCTGTCCGCCGGTGACGTAGTAGTAGCCACCGATGACGAGGGCGACTGGAAGCAGCGCAAACAGGACCGGTCGCGTCAGGCTGCGGCGTTTGCGCGGCGCCTCGGGTGGTGCTGCAGGTGCGGGGGTTGCGGTCGTGGAAGGCTGTGCTGCCGGGTTGGAGGATGGAGCCTCGGCGACAGGAGCTTGATTTTGTTCAGCGGAGTTTGCGTTCGCGGGTACGCGAAGCGAAGAGGATACGTCAGCCATGTTCTATCTCTTTGTCAACTGCCTTTGAACGGCAGGCGCTAAGCAGGTTCGATTTCATAATGGTAAGCAATTCGTAGAGCAGCTCGTGATCGTCCTGGGAGGTTCCTTCGAGCGCTTCCTTGCGTGTCTGGTCGCCAATGCTGCGCATCGATTCCATCAACGGGCGTGCCTCTTCGCGCATGTAGAGAAGCCAGCTTCGCCGATCGCTCGGATGTTGCCGGCGCTCCACCAGGCCGCGATCGCTCAGCTTGTCGAGGATGCGAACGAGCGTGATCGGCTCGATCTCCAGTATCTCCGCAAGACCGGCCTGATGGATGCCTTCATTGTTTGCAAGATAGGCGAGCGTCTGCCACTGCGAGCGCGTCAGGCCCAAATCTTTCGCGCGCTGCTCGAAGCGCTTGCGAAGAAGCCGGGCAACGTCATGGAGGAGAAAACCGAGGGTAGGCGATAAACTCATAGTATAAAGAGCCTGCTATTCATAAGCAACCTTATAATTATCGCTACGTATAGTAAGCGTCCATGTGATACAAGAGGGTATGCGATCAAGAAATAGCGATGGTCGAAGATGTCGCAGGTTGTGTCGCAAAGATGTCGCACTCGGTCGGCGCCCTGCACGCGGCGCGAATGAAGCGGCGGAGAAAGAGCCTTGCCGGTCCCTCACGGCCAATTGAAAAGGCGCGGACCATTGATCCGCGCCTTTTCGGCAGTTTCGCAAATCGGATGGGAGCGTGGGGTTCGCTCCACCGGTCGAAAATTCGGTCTAGGCTAGCGCCGACTGAGAAGGCCGATGAGATAGCCGATGCCGGCTGCGGCGGCGACCATGAAGATCGGCTCTTCGCGAACTCTCTCGCGCAACTGCTCGGTAAGCTCCTGGGCTTCTTCCGCGACGACAGACTTGGCTCCCTGCCCCACAGCTGCCACGCTTTGCGACAGCTTTGCCAAATCTTCGCGCAACGCTGCGACCTGGGCGGCAAGGTCCTCCATTGCCGTTTCCGTCTGCGCTCGCGCCGAAGACGACTGAGTTGAGGCTGATTTCGTCTCTGCCATCGTGTGCTCCTTGTGTTTCCGTGTTGTTAGAACGCTGCTTCCTATCAAAGGTTCCGGCACAGCTGCGCCTCATCCGGCGATTTCCCCACTGGCTCTTCAATTCCGGTTCGGATTGTTCTAAGGAACTCCGATTGTTTCGCCTGCAGGCGAAGACTTGATGATGACGAGGTTTGCTTTCCGATGTTCGAAGTGCTGAGAAAAATCGCCCAGACCTGGGTTGCCAAGGGATTGTTGCTTCTTCTTGCGGCGGCCTTCGGCGTGTGGGGCGTTGAGCGATCCCTCATCACCGGCGGCAATAGCAATACCGTTGTCACGGTTGGCGATCAGCACATCGATACCAACGAGTTCCGTCTTGCCTATCGCCGCCAGATCCAGGCGATCAGCCAACAATTGCGCATGCAGATCACGCCGGAGCAGGCTCGTGCCTTCGGCATCGGGCAGCAGACGGTCTCACAGCTTGTGGCTGGCGCCTCGCTCGACCAGCTTGCCGCCGACATGAACCTCGGCCTCTCCCAGGACCGGCTCGCCAAGCTCATCGGCGATGATCCGGCCTTCAAGGCCGCAAACGGCGCCTTCGATCGTCAAAAATTCGATATGCTTCTGCGCAACAGCAGCATATCGCCCGACGACTACATCAAGGAGCGCAGCAAGGTCGCGATCCGCGGCCAGATCGTCGACGCGGTATCGAACGGCTTTACCGCACCGAAGGTTCTTGTCGATGCCGTCAAGCAGTATCACGACGAGAGCCGCAGCATCGATTATCTGATTTTGACCAACGCCAATATCGATCCCGTCAAGGCACCGGCCGACGACGTGCTGCAGAAGTGGTTCGATGGCGTGAAGTCGAAATATCGCGCGCCTGAATATCGCAAGTTCGCCTTTGTGAAGCTGCAGGCCGAGGATATTGCCGATACGGCAAGTGTTACGGATGACGAAGTGCGCGCGCAGTTCGACAAGCGCAAGGACAGCTTCACTACGCCGGGAACGCGTACCATCGAGCAGCTGACCTTCGCCAACAAGGATCTCGCCAACGCGGCGGCCGACGCGCTGAAGACCGGCACGACATTCGATCAGCTCGTTTCCGATCAGGGCAAGAAGCCGTCCGACGTGTTGTTAGGCACCTTCACCAAGGATCAGGTTCCGGACAAAACCGTTGCCGAAGCTGCTTTCGCTGTCTCCAAGGAAGGCGGCACGTCCCCCGTCGTCGACGGCTCGTTTGGCCCGGTCATCCTGCGCGTGACCAATGTGAAGAATGAAACGGCAAAAAGTTTCGACGAGGTCAAGGAAGATATCCGCAAGCAGATTGCTCTCGGCAACGCCGCCAACGAAATCACCAGTGTCCACGACAAGTTCGAAGACCTGCGCGGTTCCGGCTCATCGTTGCAGGATGCGGCGTCGCAGCTCAAGCTGAAACTCGTCACTGTCGATGCGATCGATCAGGCCGGCCTTGATCAGAGCGGCAATGAGATCAAGGATCTGCCGGCCCGCCAGCAGCTGATTTCGGAAGTCTTCAAGGCTGATCAGGGTGGCAACCCCGCACCCCTGACGGTCGGTAACGACGGTTACATCTGGTACGACGTCATGACCGTCACGCCCGACCACGATCGCCCGCTTTCCGAGGTGCGTGAAAAGGCAGTCGCCGACTGGACCGCCGAGCAGCAGAAGATCGCGCTCGCCGCCAAGGCGGCCGAGCTGAAGCAGGAAGCGCAGAAGGGCAAGTCGCTTGCCGATATCGCCGCACCGCTTGGCATCGCCGTCGAAAGCAAGACCGGCGTGATGCGCTCGACGGACGACCCGGTTCTGGGCCGCGGCGGTATCGCTGCCGCCTTCTCCGGCCCGGTCGATACGGCTGCGAACGCGGTGGGCGCGGATGACACGACGCAAATCCTAGTCAAGGTCACCGATGTCAACGACAATCCGACCACCGATGCGCTGAGCAACGACGACCAGCAGGTCGCCCAGATCGCCAACGCCGCCGGCGACGATATCCTCGACCAGATCGTCGGCCAGCTGCAGTCCAAATACGCCGTCACGGTCAACCAGAGCCTCGCCGAACAGGCGATGTCTCGCTAGGCCCGCTCGGGAGGATGGATCATCAATGACCGAATTGAAGCCTTTCCTCGCCAAGGTCGCCAATCGTGAGGCACTGACGCGGGACGAAGCCAGGCAGGCATTCGAAATCCTGATGTCGGGCGAGGCCACGCCGTCGCAGATCGGCGCCTTTCTCATGGCGTTGCGCGTGCGCGGCGAGACGGTGGACGAAATCGTCGGCGCTGTCACCACGATGCGCGCCAAGATGCTGCCGGTGAAGGCGCCGGCGGATGCCATCGACATCGTCGGCACCGGCGGCGATGGCGTCGGCACCTACAATATCTCGACGCTGGCTGCGTTCATCGTTGCCGGCGCCGGCGTGCCCGTCGCCAAGCATGGCAATCGTGCTCAAAGTTCGAAGGCCGGCACGGCCGACACGCAATCCGTGCTGGGCATCAAGCTCGACATCGGCCCGGAAACGATCGCCCGCTGCATTCAGGAGGCCGGTATCGGCTTCATGTTCGCGCAGCTGCATCATTCTTCCATGCGTCATGTCGGCCCCTCGCGCGTCGAGCTCGGTACGCGGACGATCTTCAATCTGCTTGGCCCTCTCTCTAACCCGGCGGGTGCGCGCCGCCAGTTGCTCGGCGTCTTCGCGCCGCAATGGGTATTGCCGCTGGCCGAGGTCCTCAAGGATTTGAATGCGGAGAGCGTCTGGGTCGTGCATGGTGACGGCCTCGACGAAATCACGACGACCGGCAAGACCTCCGTCGCAGCATTGGAAAACGGCAAGATCCGCTCCTTCGAGCTCACGCCATCAGATTTCGGCCTTCAGCATGCCGACCTAGCCGATCTCAAGGGCGGCGACGGCGTTGCCAATGCCGCTGCTCTGCGGGCCGTCTTGGGCGGTGAGAAGAACGCCTATCGCGACATTGCGCTGGCCAATGCGGCTGCCTCGTTGGTCATTGCCGGCAAGGCGGAAACGCTTCATGATGGCATGAAGCTCGCCGCACATTCGCTCGATAGCGGCGCCACCGCCGTTGCATTGGAAAAGCTCATCGCCATTTCCAATGAGGAAGGACAGGACTAGGACGTCATGACCGATATCCTTCAGAAGATCGAGGCTTACAAGCGCGAAGAGATCGCCGCTGCAAAGGCCAAGTTTTCGCTTGCCGATCTCAAGGCGATGCAGGCGGAGCAATCCGCGCCGCGCGGCTTTCACAAGGCGCTGCTCGCCAAGCAAGGCGCCGGTGTTTTCGGCCTGATTGCCGAGATCAAGAAGGCAAGCCCCTCGAAGGGCCTGATTCGCCCCGATTTCGATCCGCCGGCGCTTGCCAAGGCTTATGAAGCGGGCGGAGCGGCCTGCCTTTCGGTTTTGACCGATACGCCGAGCTTCCAGGGCGCGCCCGAGTTCCTGATGGCTGCCCGCGCGGCGTGCGCGCTGCCGGCGCTGCGCAAGGACTTTATGTTCGATACCTATCAGGTGCAGGAAGCCCGCGCCTGGGGGGCGGATTGCGTTCTGCTCATCATGGCCTCGCTCTCCGATGATGAGGCGCAACGTCTCCAGGACGAAGCCTTCGGTCTCGGCATGGATGTGCTGGTCGAGGTCCATGATGCGGAGGAGATGGAGCGGGCGCTAAAGCTCTCTTCGCCGCTGATCGGTATCAACAACCGCAATCTGCGCACCTTCGAAGTCAGCCTGACCGTCAGCGAGAACCTCGCCGCCTTGGTTCCAGAGGGCCGGCTGCTGGTCGGCGAAAGCGGTGTCTTCACCCACGCCGATTGCAAGCGCCTCGAAGCCGTAGGCATCACCACTTTCCTCGTCGGCGAGAGCCTGATGCGCAAGGATGACGTCACGGCAGCGACACGGCTGCTGCTGAACGGCGAAATCGGTATTTTGGCGGCCGAGTAGGATGAGCATGTCGAAGGCCGGTCTCACGCATATCGATGCTTCGGGCGAAGCTCATATGGTCGATGTCGGCGACAAGGCTGAAACGGCGCGCAGCGCCACGGCCACGGGCTATGTCAGGATGAAGCCGGAGACCCTGGCGTTGATTCGCGACGGCAATGCCAAGAAGGGCGACGTCATCGGCACCGCGCGGCTTGCCGGCATCATGGCGGCGAAGCAGACGAGCAATCTCATTCCTCTCTGCCACCCGTTGATGCTGACGAAGGTTGCCGTCGATATCATGGAGGATACTGCCCTACCCGGCCTGCGCGTCACCGCAACCGCAAAGCTGACCGGCCGCACCGGCGTTGAGATGGAAGCGCTGACGGCGGTTTCCGTTGCCTGCCTGACGATCTACGACATGGCCAAGGCCGCTGATCGGGGCATGGAAATCGGCGGCATCACATTATTGGAGAAGTCCGGCGGCAAATCCGGCGATTTCCGCCATCCAGAGGCCTGATATATGAGCCTATTGCCCGTTGCCGAAGCACAAGCGCGGCTGCTGAACAGCGCAACGTCAATTCATCGCTTTGAGAGCGTTGCGCTCGATATGGCCGAAGGCCGCGTCCTGGCCAGGGATCTGCCGGCCCGCCTGACCCAACCGCCCTTCGACGCCTCGGCAATGGATGGCTATGCGTTGCGCTTCGACGATGCGGCAACGCCGGGTTCGGAGCTGCAAGTCATCGGTGAGTCTGCCGCCGGCCATGCTTTCGAGGGAACCGTCGGCAACGGCGAGGCCGTTCGCATCTTCACAGGTGCCCCCGTTCCGGCCGGTGCCGATTCGGTGCTGCTGCAGGAAGACGCCGGACGACTGGAAGGCGGTCGCATCCGCACCACCTATCCGTTGCGCAAGGGACAGCATATTCGCCCACGCGGGCAGGATTTCATCGAGGGCGAAACCGTGCTTCCCGCCGGCACTGTCATGGATTTCTCGCGGCTCACCGTTGCCGCGGCCATGAACCACCCGGCCTTGGATGTCTATCGCCGGCCGCTGGTGGCGATTCTGGCGACCGGCGACGAGCTCGTGGTGCCGGGCAACGAACCGGGGCCGTCGCAGATCATCGCGTCGAACACCTTCGGCATCGCCGCGCTGGCGCGCAACGCGGGCGCCCATGTGCTTGATCTCGGCATCGTCGCCGATGATCGCGACGAGATTATCGCTGCCATCGGCCGCGCTCAGGTGGCGAAGGCCGATGTCATCGTCACGCTCGGCGGCGCCTCGGTCGGCGATCACGATCTGGTGCAGGCGACGATGATCGCTGCCGGCATGCAGCTGGATTTCTGGCGCATTGCCATGCGCCCCGGCAAGCCGTTGATGGTCGGCAGCCTCGGCGACATGCATGTCCTCGGCCTTCCCGGCAATCCAGTTTCCAGCCTCGTGTGCGGCCTGCTCTTTCTCGAGCCGCTGATCAGAAAGCTCGCATCCCTGCCGCCGGTAAAACGCGAGGGTATCGCCCTCGCCGGCGCCCCCTTTGCAGCGAACGATCAGCGCCAGGATTATGTCCGAGCGACGCTGACCAAGGCCGATGACGGCAACTGGCTTGCCGAGCCCTTCTCCAAGCAGGATTCGTCGATGATGAAGGTCTTTTCGCGCGCCGACTGCCTGGTTGTGCGCCCGCCGCATGCACCCGAGCTTGAGGTGGGTTCTCCTACTCAGGTCATATTCCTGCGCCCGGATTTGCTGGGCTAGCTGCGGCTCGTTCATTTCGAAACGGCTGCGCATTTTCCCGGAACGGTACTAAGCCGGGCAAGCAAAAGCCGGGAGGTTTGACCCACCCGGCTCATATTTGCTCAGATCCGCAGAGCGACTACTTGCCCGGCTTCTCGTGATGGCCGCCGAAGCCTGCGCGCATGGCGGAGAGAACCTTGTTGGCGTAGTCGTCGTTGCCGCGTGACGCGAAGCGGCCATAAAGCGCGGCACTCAACACCGGCGTCGGGACGCCTTCGTCGATGGCAGCCGAGATCGTCCAACGGCCCTCGCCGGAGTCCGAAACACGGCCGGCATATTGCGAAAGCGCTGCGTCGCCGTGCAGGGCGTCGGCGGTGAGGTCGAGTAGCCAGGAGGTGATCACACTGCCGCGGCGCCAGACTTCGGAGATTTCAGCGATGTCGAGATCATACCGATAATATTGCGGATGCGAGAGCGGTGCCGTTTCGGCGTCCTTCTCGGCGGTCTGCTTGCCGATATTGGCGTGGCGCAGAACATTCAGGCCCTCGGCATAGGCGGCCATCAAGCCGTATTCGATACCATTATGGACCATCTTGACGAAATGGCCGGCGCCGGAAGGACCGCAATGCAGATAGCCCTGCTCAGCCGTGCTGTTCCTGCTGGCTTCTTCGGAGCGCATCGCCGACGGAGCGACGTCACCGACGCCAGGCGCAAGCGTTGCGAAGATCGGCGACAGATACTGGACGGTTTCCTTCTCGCCGCCGATCATCAGGCAATAGCCGCGCTCGAGGCCGAAAACGCCGCCGCTGGTGCCGACGTCGACATAATGGATGCCTTTCGGCTTCAGCTCTTCGGCGCGACGGATATCGTCGTGATAGTAAGAGTTACCACCGTCAATGACGATGTCGCCCTCTTCGAGCAGCGGGACAATCGTAGCCAGTTCCTGATCGACGATTGCGGCCGGCAGCATCATCCAGACGACGCGCGGCTTGGCGAGCTTCGATATGAAGTCCGCAAGAGACTTGCTGCCGGTGGCGCCGAGCTGTTCAAGCCCAGCAATGCTTTCCGGGCGCGCATCGAAAACAACCGCGCTGTGACCGCCCCTCATCAGGCGCTGCACCATGTTGTTGCCCATACGGCCAAGGCCAATCATTCCGATTTGCATGTTTCAGTCTCCTAGGACGGTTTCAATCGTTTGAATACTGCATAGAGATATTTCGCAATATTTTCCAATGAACAAATGACGGGCGAGCTATGCACGGGGCAAGCAACGAAGAAAAATTCGCGTGCTCACGCATCTGTGATATTGCCTGTCGAAACCCCCTGCTTTTTGCCATGATCGCGCTTTGCCGGCTTCGAGGAAAGCTGTATTTTGCTCTCTCATTCGCTTTGATGGATTTAGCATCGATCCCAGGTCCTTTGCACAAATCTCTATATAGGCTGGCGCTCGGCACGAAGCGTCAAAGGAGGCATATGGCTGCGTCTCTGAAACTGCCGCTGGTTCCAGCTTCATTTTTCGGCATCGTCCTGGGGCTTTCCGGCCTCGCTAACGCCTGGCGCGTGGGCGCGCGGATATGGCATTTGCCCGCGATGGTCGGCGAGGTGCTGACGTTTATCAGTGTCGCCGTCTGGCTCATGCTGATCGCGCTTTTTCTGTTGAAATGGACGATGGCTCGCGGGGAGGCCTTCAAGGAGGTGGCAAATCCTGTCCAGTGCTGCTTTCTCGCTCTGATCGGCGTGACGACCATGCTCATCGCCGGCGGATTGCTGCCCTATTCACGCATCGGCGCCCAAACCATATTTCTTGTCGGTGCTGCCTATACGCTTGCCTTCTCGGTGTGGCGCACCGGCGGCCTGTGGCATGGCGAGCGCGATATCGCAGCAACGACCGCCGTGCTTTATCTGCCGAGCGGCGCCGGATGCTTCGTTACCGCGATCGTCGGTGCTGCTCTCGGTTTCCCGCAGTGGGCACAGCTTTTCTTTGGCGCCGGCTTCTTCAGCTGGCTCGCGATCGAATCCGCTTTGTTGCATCGTCTGCTGACGGGACCGGCGCTTCCGCCGCCGCTGCGACCGACGCTCGGCATCCAGCTGGCGCCGCCGACCGTTGGCGCCATCGCCTATATGAGCGTAACGGCCGGACCGGCCGATACTCTTGTCCATGCCATGATCGGGTACGGTCTGCTGCAGGCCTTGATCCTGCTTCGCCTCCTGCCATGGATCATGAAGGAAGCGTTCAGCCCCGGCTATTGGGCCTTTACCTTCGGCGCGACGGCGCTGGCAACCGCTCCGATGCGGCTAATCGAGCGCGGCGACAGCGGCCCCGTCGCGCAGCTTGCCCCTATTCTCTTCGTCGCAGCCAATATCGTGGTTGTTTTGGTCGCCGCAGCAACGATCCGTCTGATCGTCAGCCGCAAACTGGTCATCGGCTGGGTTGAGCTTACAGATCACAATGCCGGCGCCATCCGGAGGGGATGATGGAGCCGGCTGCAACGCATCGGAGTTCGATATGCTGGACCATGTGACAATCGGCGTGCGGGATGTTGAGCGGTCGAAAACCTTCTACGACGCAATACTGCGCCCTCTCGCTATCGAGCGCCTTTATGCCGAAGGTGAAACCTTTGCGGGCTATGGCATCAGACCGAAGGCCTTCTTCTGGATCGGCCAGCGCGACGTCCTGCAAACGGGCGCGCATATCGCCTTTACAGCCGGGAGCAGAAAAATCGTCGATGAATTTCATTGGCTGGCACTTGCCGCCGGCGGCACGGATAACGGCGCTCCCGGTCTTCGCCCGCATTACCATCAGAACTATTACGGCGCCTTCATTCTCGATCCGGATGGCCACAATATCGAAGCGGTTTGTCACCTGCCGGTGAAATGAAATTACTGCACCGGCGGCCCGACATAGCGCGCTCGCGGGCGAATAAGCCTGCCGCTGGTCGCCTGCTCCATGGCATGGGCGAGCCAACCCACCGTACGGGCGAGCGCGAAGATGATGAGCGGCGCGTCCTCGGGGAGATGATAGGCATGGGTCATCGCCGTCAAGGTAAAGTCAACATTGACGCGCTCGCCGACCAGCTGTTCGCCGACATCGCGAACCCTGCCGAAGAGCGGAGGCAGCGTAAAGCAGCCAAGCAACGCCTCGCCACGAATATCGACATCGGGATAGAGTTGATGGCCGAAGGCCGGCAATGGCCGCCCCTCCGCCAGATAGCTGCGGACCGCCTCATCCACTCCGATCGTAGCCGCCCGCGCGATCAGCGTGCGCACACTCTGCCATGCGCCGCCGTGTAGCGGCCCCGTCAGTGTCGAAAGGCCGGATAGAGTGGCGGCGGATAGTGTCGCGCCGGCGGACGCCGTGATCCGCGCGGTGAAGGTCGAGGCATTCAGCTCATGATCGGCAAGCAGGACGAAGCTGCGGCGGATCATGTCGCCCGCATCAGGGCGGTTCCAGGCAGTGGCAAGACGTTGATGCAGCGGCTGATCCCATGCGCCGGGAGCCAAGGCATCAGCAACGGTGCCGAACACGCTTTCGGCTTCATTCTGCAGGGCCGGTAGCGAGCGCCCGAGTGACGGCAGATCGCTCGTGATGCGCTCCGCAAGTGCCGAGAAAGCAACATCCAGGGAAGGTAGCTTTTGCCGGGCATCGCCCTGCTCGAATCGCAACGGCCTTTTCATATCCCACAACAGCAGCGCGATATCTTCGAGGCTTGCGCTTTCGGCAAGCATTGCCGCATCCCTGCCGCGATAGAAGAGCTTGCCATTTGAAACCGTCGACAGCGCCGATGGCAATACGGGATCGCCCCACTGAATGGCTTCGGCTGCCACTGCCTCGGTCTTGCGCCGGCCGGCATGGCGCGTGGCCAACCGTTTCACATCATCAGCGAAATAGAGGCTGCGCCGCGTATCCGCTGGATCGGCTTTCGCCCGAATCCGCCCACGGCTGACATTGGCATAGAGCGTCTGCGATTTCGTTCTCAGCAGGTCCAGCGCCTGCTCCGCCGTCAGCCAGCTCATCGGCCCTCATATTGATCAATTGCATCAAGATTGACGTCAATAAAAATAGACCCGATCTAATCGGATAGTCAAAGGAGAACGATGATGAAAAGTGGTCTTGAAGATGTCATTGCCGCCGAAACCAAGCTGTCCGACGTCGATGGCGCCGCGGGTCGCCTGATCATTCGCGGCGTGTCGCTGGATGATCTGGTGGCGACCAGCCGCTTCGAGGATGTCGCCGCACTGCTGCTCGATGGCCTGTTCGACGAACATATCGAAGCAGCCTCCATCGGCACGCGGCTCGGTGCGGCCCGTGTCGCCCTCTTCGCGCATGTGGAGGCTGCCGATGCCGCTGTGCTCGCGCTACCGCCGGTGGATGTCGTGCGCGCCTTGCTGGCGCGCGTCGGTGATGGCGAGGACTTCGCGACCGCAATCCGCCTGATGGCAGCGCCTGCCGTTTTCTTGCCTGCCATACTGCGGCTGCAGAACGGCGACGTACCCATCAAGCCGGATGGCTCGCTCTCCCAATCTGCGGACATTCTGCGCATGCTGACGGGCCGCGTGCCCACGGCCGAGCAGACGGCGGGTCTCGATGCCTATCTCGTGACGATTTCCGATCATGGATTGAATGCCTCGACATTCGCCTCCCGCGTCATCGCCTCGACCCATGCCGGACTGACCTCCTCCGTCCTCGCCGCAATCAGCGCCCTCAAGGGCCCGCTGCATGGTGGTGCCCCCGGCCCTGTTCTCGACATGCTTGATAGCGTCGGAACGCCCGAAAATGCCCGTGCGTGGCTGTCGCAGGCGCTCGATCACGGTGAGCGGCTGATGGGCTTCGGCCATCGCATCTATCGCGTCCGCGATCCGCGCGCCGATGCCCTGAAGACGGCGCTGAAGCCGATCTTTGCCAGCGGACAGGCGGATGCCGGCCGCATCGCTTTGGCGGAGGCCATCGAGGCGGCAGCTCTGGCCTTGCTGAGAGAGCGCAAGCCGGATCGGCCCTTGGACGTCAATGTCGAATATTACACCGCCCTGCTGCTCGACGCCCTCGGCTTTCCGCGCAACTCCTTTACCGGCGTCTTCGCGATTGGTCGTACGGTTGGCTGGATCGCGCACGCACGCGAGCAGACGCTCGACGGGCGCCTGATCCGGCCGCAGTCGCGCTATATCGGCCCATTGCCGAAGGCGGCATAGGCGGGTCTATCAACTGATGGAACTCAGGCGGCCGCGGATTGGCGCGGCCGCATCATGCCCTCCCGGATGTGGCGGGCGAGCTCCAGCGCCTGCGGTGTCGCATTACCTTTGGGCAAATGCAGATTGATCGCAAAGACCGGCAGTTCGGGCAGGCCCTGCTCGACGGTGAGGATATCGAGATCGGCGGGAACGGTGGAAGCGAGCCAGGCGGTAACCGCCAGATCCGTACGCACCGTCGCCGTGGTCGCCTCGATATTGCCGTTCTCGAAGACTGTTCGCCAGCGTAGCCCGTCCTTGTTGAGCGCCGCAAATACCGATGCGCGGAAGGCACAGGTATCGGCCACCATCGAGATCGGCAGCGGCACCTTGCGATGGGCATTGCCGGCCTTTGCGCCAACCCAGACAAGCCGCTCGACACCGAGACATTCGCCCTGCGACGCGCCGAACAACTCCTCCACCACGCATAGGTCGACGGTTCCCTTTCCCAGTTCTTCCAGCAATTCGGGAGAAGACGCACAGATCAGAGAAATCTCCACCTGCGGATGGCGCTCGGCGTAGGATTTCAATACGGGCGCCAGCGTTGCCCCCACGAGATCATAGGGAACGCCGAGCCGGACGCTGCCGCGAACGGTCCTTTCCGTCATGTCGTCCCAGATCTCGTCATTCAGGACCAGCAGGCGCCGGGCATTGACGAGCAGTCGTTCGCCCGCTTCTGTCAGCCGCAATCCGCGTCTGTCGCGCTCGAACAGGGCGCAGCTCAGCATGTCCTCAAGCCGTTTGATCTGCTGGCTGATGGCGCCCTGGGTCATGTGCAGCATGTTGGCGGCAATCGTCATGCTGCGCTGGTCGGCAACAGCGGCGAACGTTCTGATCAAGGCCATGTCGAAGTTTCGGGTCATGCCAGCATTATAATTGCTAATGCCTCGATCCTTCAATATTCGATTTTATGATGCCGAGGCCTCGTCTATCTCTTTTCTCGATATGGAGAAACACCGGATATGACGATCGAACCCCTGTTGCCGCTGATCCTCTTTGCATTGGTTTCGACCATAACGCCGGGCGGCGCGACGACGCTCGCAACGGCCTCCGGCGCCAATTTCGGCTTTCGCCGGTCGATACCTGTCATGGCCGGCTTCGCTTTCGGCCTCGGCTCCATGGCCGGCGCCACTGCCGCGGGGCTTGGCGGCGTGTTGCTGGCCTTGCCGATGTTGCAGATCGCCATGAAGACGTTCGGTTCGCTCTATCTGATATGGCTCGCCATCCGGATCGGAAGAAGCGGGCCTCCGAGCGAAGCCGGGCGGATGGTGAGGCCGACTGGCTTCGTCGCCGGTCTCTGGATGTTGTGGCACAATCCCAAGGGCTGGGCGATGACAATGGGTGCCGCCGCCTCTTTCGCCGCGCTGGCGGAAAATCCCACAAGACTTGCGATCCTGCTCGGTGTGACCTTCTGCCTTGTTGCCGCCTTTTCCCTCGCGGTGTGGTGCATTCTCGGACAGATGCTCGGGCGTCTGCTGAAAACGCAATGGCAATGGCGCGTAGTCAATATCTCGCTCGCCTGTCTCCTGGTGATTTCGATCATTCCGATGTGGCATGTTTGAAACCCGACACGTTGAGGTCGGCCGTGATCAAGCGCGGTTGCGCCAAAGCCATATGGTCAATGTTCCGGCGCGGCCGCGCAGGCTTGTTTCGATCGGACCGCTGAGGCTGCCTTCCCTGAAAGGGGCACTGTCCCGACCGGCGGAGAGTAACAGCTCGTCACTGAGGGCGACCTCCGCCCGATTGCTGGCGGCGACCTCCATCAGACGGCTGGCGATGTTGACGGTGTCGCCGGTTGCCGTGATCTGCTGGCGACCGCCACCGCCCAGTCTCGAGGCGACGATGGTGCCGAAATGGGTGCCGATCTTGAAGCCGATGCGGGACGCCACCGTTTCCGGCAATACCGAGAGCCAGTCTCTCATCCGCGCGGCCAGACGAATGCAGCAGTGCGCCGCATCGGCGGCATCGCTCGATTTTGGCTGCGGCAGGCCGAAAAGGATCATGGCTCCATCGCCCATGAAGCTGGTGATGGCGCCGCCGGATGCGGTTACCTCCTCGTCGACGAGATTGTAAAAGCCGTTCAGCAAATCCCGCACGGCTGTCGGGCCGATCGCTTCGCTGAGACCCGTGAAGCCGTTGATATCGATGAAGACGACGGCCGCTTCCTGATGCACCGGGCTTGCGAGAAAACCGGGATCGCGAGCAAGATGTTCGGCAAGGCCGGGCGCCTCGACGCGCTGCAGGAGCTGACTTTGCTCGGCGAAGCGCGCCGCCCGCCGGCGGTCGAGCCAAAGCTGCGCCGCGCCAAACAGCAGCGCGGGAGGTACAGTCGCGGCAATCGGCAGGGCGGCACTCAGCCAGTATCCGTGCTTGAAGGCGCTGACATTGATGGCGAACCAGATAAGGACGACGCCGAGCACCGTTATCAGGCCGATGGTGCTGCGTTGCCAGGAGAGAAGGCCGACGACGAGCAGCGGTAGACCGACGGCGAAATAGAGGTCGATGAAGCGAATGCCGCGATCGCGCACCAGCCCATCTCCGGCGATCAGATGCGTGATAGAGGTGGATATAACTTCGACACCCGGCAGAACGGGATCGAAGGGCGTTGGAAAGACATCGCCGCCGCCGGTAACGGTTGCGCCGATGACGACGACATGATCCTTGATCGCCGCTTCCGGCAATTGCCCGTTGAGCGCCGCGCTGGCGCTGATGGTGCGGATCGTGCCGCGCGGACCGTAGAACGAGAGCGGCATGAGATAGCCGGTGTCGGTGTGGATGGACCGATCACCGATCTTGATATGATCGGAGATGACGGTTGTCTGCTCGTTGGTTGCGGCGGAAACGACGCGCAGCGAAAAGGATGGTTCGATCCGCTCGCCGCTGCGAAACAGCATCGGAACGAAACGCGGCGTTCCTGCCTTGTCGGTCTGCACATTGGCGACGCCGTAGCTTGCGGCGTCCGCGAACCGCTGCTGCGGCTCAAGGAATTGCAGCGCGCTCGGCACGCGGGCAAGAGGCTCCTTGCTGTCATAGGCAACACGCTGCCGGCTTTCGGGAAAGATGCCGGCCGCCGCCAGCACGACCTTGGTTCGCTTCAGCGACTGCTCCAACGCGGAATCGCCGGCCTCGTCGCCAGGGTCGAGCAGAAGCATGTCGAGCGCGACTGCTTTGGGTCCGAGGGCGGCAATGCCATCGATGATCCTGGCGAGCCTGGCCCGCGGCAAGGGATAGTGCCCCGCCACACGTGAGGTTTCGTCGTCTATGGCGACGATCGTGACGAGATCGGGTGGCTGGTGGCTGCCGCCGAGTGTATTGCGGAGGTTCGTGAGCGTCGCTTCGACGTTGTCGACAAGGGGAATGTCATCGCTCAGATGCGCGATCCCAAGCCCCAATCCCCAGATGGCAGTCAAAAGAAGCGCAATCAGCGTCTGCGGCGGGGGGCTGCGCATGGCGTCGGGATCTCACTGGCCGAGGCGAGCCATCAATGCGTTGATGCGCCGCTGTCCCCATTGGGTGACACGCAATGCGGCGCCGCTCCGGTCGGCATCGACGCCTTGGCCCTGACCAAGCGTCACCCCCTGCCCGGTCGACACCTTGTTGACCGCGACCCGGCCGCGCAAGACAAGCACGGATGTGTTGCCTCGTTTCACGTCGACTGCCCATCGCGTGCCGCGGACGGCGGCGATTGCCTGGGGAGTCACCACTTCGAATCCACCCTGAACGCGAGTGCTATTCACATCAACCAGCGCTGCCTTGCTATCGAGCACAAGCGCATCCACCCGGCCATCATGGTTCCGGTCAGCAAGCCGGTAGTGCGCGCCGCGCTCGACGGTGATGCTAAGCCCGGCTTCGCAATTCAGCGTCTGGCGCTCGGTGCTGACAGCGGGCTGCAACGGGCAATTCGTGACGGCTTGCGCCGAAGCCGCGCCGGCGCCGATGATGCACAGGGCACCTGCCCCCAGCGCCAGGCTGCGAATATTGCGTGTGTGGATCATGATTGTGGCCCCTCATCGCATATAACTGGAGCCGCGTACGGCGATTTCCAGTCACGGCATGCTCGATCCCTGGGGGCGATGATGCGTCATGAGCGGTTGATCTGCAAGTTATCGTAGCCTCGGGTCTTGTAGAGCACGGTCGAAATCAGCCAACTCAGCAGGAAAATGCCGACGACGGCGAAACCGAAATTGGCAAGATTGTCATTGAGTTCGCCGATGAAGCGCCAGAAGCTCCCTTCGAGGCCAAGCTTGTCGGCGATCAACCCCAGCGCCTCGATCCCGCCGATGAAGATGGCGACGACGACGGAGGCTGCGGTGATCGTCAGATTGTACCAGAGCTTGCGCACCGGCTTGACGAAGGCCCAGCCATAGGCGCCCGTCATCAGCGTGCTGTCGAGCGTATCCATCAGCGACATGCCGGCGGTGAAGAGCGCCGGAAAAACCAGGATCGTCCAGAAGGACATGCCTTGCGCGGCTTGAGCGGCGGAAATGCCGAGGAGCCCGATTTCCGTTGCCGTGTCGAAGCCGAGACCGAACAGGAAGCCGATCGGGTACATATGCCAGGAGCGGGTCACGACCTTGAACATCGGGCGGAAGATGCGCGCCAGAAAGCCGCCGCCGGCAAGAAGCGTATCGAGATCCTCCTCCGCGATCCTCTCGCCTCTCTGCGCCCGCCTGAAAGCCGACCATACGCCCCTGAGGACGAAAAGATTGGCAATGCCGATCAGCAACAGGAACACCGCCGAGACCGTCGTGCCGATGACGCCGCCGACATCGTGGAAGGAATCGAGCTGGCTCTGCATCGCTGCTGCGGTCGCGGCAATCAGGATCGAGGCGATGACGACGATCGAGGAATGGCCGAGAGAGAAGAAGAAGCCGACGGCATAGGGCTGTTTCTTCTCCTGAATGAGCTTGCGCACAACATTGTCGATCGCGGCGATATGATCGGCGTCGAACGCATGGCGAAGCCCGAACATGTAGGCGAGAAACGCGATGCCCAGCAGCGACGGCCTGTCGGCGAAGGCGACCCAGGCCCAGATCCATGCGACAATATTGAAAGCGATCAGCAGTGCGAAGGTGAGCGCGATCTTGGCTCTCGGCCTTTCCACGCCATCGTCAAATGGATTGAGGATCATACTTTTGTTCCCGTTATGCTTACTCGCACAGTGTCACGGAAACGGAAGCGACGCGACCGTCAAATGACGTAGGTGCCGAAGTTTTTCGCAGTGTTGCAAAAATGGGCAAACCCGGCATTTGACGGGTCTGCCTTTGCCTTCAGCCTCTTTCGAAAGGATTGCCCTCGTCGACCCAGCCGGTCACGCCGCCGATCATCACCTTCACGCGCTTGCCGAGCGTGCCGAGGCGCCACGCAGCCTTGTCGGTGCCGTTGCAATGCGGCCCGGCGCAATAGACAACGAACAGCGTGTCTTCAGGCCATTCCGCCATCTTTCGCGCAGTCATCTTGCCGTGCGGCAGATTGATCGCCCCTGGAATATGCTGTTCCCGGAACAGCGCCGGGCCACGAACGTCGAGCAGGACGAAATCGACATTGCCCGATGTCATGGCCAGATATACGTCGGAGCAATCGGTCTCGAAGGCGAGCTTCCGGGCATAGTGCTCCGCGACGAGATTCGGGGCTGCAGCTGGAATTTCACTGACTAGGGACATGGGCCGCTCCTTCTTGGTTCAGTGCATTCATGCCTGAGCGATCTCGTCGTTGAAATTGGCCGAAATGCCATATATCGTCAAAATCATGCCAAATTCAGATAATCCCAATCTTCTCGGCCAACATGTCGTCACCCTCGTCTATGACGGGCTTTGCACCTTCGAATTCGGCGTTGCCTATGAAATCTTCGGCCTGCCGCGTCCGGAGATGGGAGAGGATTGGTACCGCTTTTCCGCCTGTGCGATCGAGGATGGTCCGCTGCGCGCCGCCGGCGGGTTGACGGTGCAGGTCGACCACGGGTTGGAAGTCATCGCCGATGCCGATCTGATCGTCGTGCCCGGCTGGCGTGGGATCGGGACGCCAGTTCCCGCTGCGCTGGTTGCCGAGCTGCAAGCGGCCAGCCGCCGCGGCGTCCGTATCATGTCATTGTGCTCGGGCGTAGCGGTTCTTGCCGCCGCGGGATTGCTCGCGGGCCGCAAAGCCACGACGCACTGGCGCTATGTCGATTCCATCGCCGCCCGCTATCCGGATATATCACTCGATGCCGACGTTCTCTATGTCGATGAAGACAGCGTACTGACCGCCGCTGGCAGTGCCGCCGCCATCGATCTCTGCCTGCATGTCGTGCGACGGGATTTCGGACCCGATATCGCCAACAGCGTTGCCCGTCGCCTGGTGGTGCCGCCGCATCGCGAAGGCGGCCAGGCGCAATATATCGAGAGCCCGGTGCTGAGACAACGCGAGGGTGCCCGCTTGGGTCCCCTGCTTGAATGGATGCGCGAGCGCCTGCAGGAAGAGCAACCCATTGCCGTGCTCGCGGCGCGGGCCGGCATGAGCGTGCGGACCTTCCAGCGCCGTTTCGAGGCAACCACCGGTATGGCGCCGGGCGAATGGCTGTTGAGCGAGCGGTTGCGGCGTGCGCGCGATCTGCTGGAGAAGCAGACCGCCATTTCGCTTGACGACGTGGCGGTAGCCAGCGGATTTAGATCGCTCGCCACCATGCGCCATCATTTTCGGGAGAGACTTGCGGTCAGCCCGAGCGACTACCGCAAGCGATTTGCAGCCCTCAAACCAGCCGGCTCTGTTCCGTTGCCGCTTCGATGAAGCTCGAGAACAACGGATGCGGTTCCAGCGGCCGGGACTTCAGTTCCGGGTGATACTGGACGCCGATGAACCACGGGTGATCGGAATATTCGACCGTTTCCGGCAGAATGCCGTCTGGTGACATGCCGGAGAAGATCAGACCGCAGTCTTCCAGTCTGTCCTTGTAGTCGACATTGACCTCGTAGCGGTGGCGATGGCGCTCCGAAATGTCCGTCGAGCCATAAATCTCCGAAATCTTCGTGCCCTTCTTCAGCGCCGCCTTATAGGCGCCGAGACGCATGGTGCCGCCGAGATCGCCGGAAGCCGTGCGCTTCTGCAGCTCGTTGCCCTTCAGCCATTCGGTCATCAGGCCGACGACAGGCTCCTTGGTCGGTCCGAATTCGGTCGACGAGGCATGTTCGACGCCGGCCAGATTGCGGGCGGCTTCGATGACGGCCATCTGCATGCCGAAGCAGATGCCGAAATACGGCACCTTGCGCTCGCGCGCGAAACGGGCCGCCAGAATCTTGCCTTCAGAACCGCGCTCGCCAAAGCCGCCGGGCACGAGAATGCCATGAACCTTCTCGAGATACGGCGCCGGGTCTTCCTTTTCGAAGACTTCGGACTCGATCCATTCGAGCTTGACCTTGACCCGGTTGGCGATGCCGCCGTGATGCAGCGCTTCGATCAGCGACTTATAGGCATCCTTGAGGCCGGTATACTTGCCGACGATGGCGATCGTGACCTCGCCTTCCGGCGTGCGGATGCGATTGCAGACCTCTTCCCACTGTTCGAGACGCGGCTTCGGAGCCGGCTCGATGCCGAAGGCGGCGAGAACTTCGTTGTCGAGGCCTTCCTTGTGGTAGGCCATCGGCACGTCATAGATGTTCGCAACGTCGAGCGCCTGAATGACGGCCGATTCCCGAACGTTGCAGAACAGCGAAAGCTTGCGTCGTTCGGCTTCGGGGATTTCCCGGTCGGCACGCACGAGCAGGATATCCGGATGAATGCCGAGTGCCTGCAACTCCTTGACGGAGTGCTGTGTGGGCTTGGTCTTCAGCTCGCCGGCGGCTGGAATATAGGGCATCAGCGTCAGATGAACGTAGACCGCAGTGCCGCGCGGCAGATCGTTGCCGAGCTGGCGGATCGCTTCCATGAAGGGCATGGCTTCGATGTCGCCGACCGTGCCACCGATCTCGCAAATGACGAAATCATAGTCGTCATTGCCTTCGGTGACGAAATCCTTGATCTCGTTGGTGACGTGCGGAATGACCTGAACGGTGGCGCCGAGATAGTCGCCGCGGCGTTCCTTGTCGATGATGTTCTTGTAGATGCGACCGGTGGTAATGTTGTCGGTCTTGGTGGCCGAGCGGCCGGTGAAGCGCTCGTAATGGCCGAGATCGAGGTCGGTTTCCGCACCGTCGTCGGTGACGAAGACCTCGCCGTGCTGGGTCGGGCTCATGGTGCCCGGGTCCACGTTCAGATAGGGGTCGAGTTTGCGCAGGCGGACTCGATAACCACGAGCCTGCAACAACGCTCCGAGAGCCGCGGCCGCAATTCCTTTTCCGAGGGAAGAAACCACGCCGCCAGTGATGAATACATATCGCGCCATGGGAGTCACCGGATACCTTTTCACAAATGATTCCGCTAGCCCTAAAATTCGTTTCCGGAATTTTGGCTACAGAACGCGGAATATCGACAAAACAAAACCGGCAGATCCGAGGACCTGCCGGGGATGATCTTCGGCGACCGGAATTACTTACCGGTCGGAACGCCGCCGTTATCGGCTGGCGCAGGAGTGGTCGTCGCCGGCGCGGTCTGCTGACCGGCCGCGGCGGGAGCCTGCTGTGCAGGTGCTGCAGCGGCTGGCTGGTTGGTGGTTGCGGGCGCCGCCTGGTTCGTTGCGGCAGGCGTTGTCGCCTGCGACTGCGGAGCAACGGCACCGCTGTTCGGAACACCACTGTTGTCGGCGGGCTTCGGCTGCGTGGTCGCAGGTGCTGCGCCGTTCTGGCCGCCGAGCGAATCAAGAATGCCGTTGCCCTGGCCGGCCGTGCTCGGAATACGGTTCAGAATGTCGGTCGGGCGAGCCTCGAAGCGCGACAGCACGTTCATGCCGAGCGCCAGCGCAAAGAAGAGCGCGGCCAGGATGGCCGTCGTGCGCGTCAGCGCATTGGCCGTGCCACGTGCAGACATGAAGCCCGATCCGCCGCCGATGCCGAGACCGCCACCTTCGGAGCGCTGAATCAGCACTACGCCGATAAGGGCGACGACAACCATGAGATAGATGACAAGCAGTACGGTTTGCATAGATCCAGTCCTGCCCGGTGCGGGCATCAAAAATAAAAGCTCGCGGCTCTTTACATGAGGCTCTCGCCTATTCCAAGCCCTTTTAAGACTGGAACTCCGGGCAAGTTGTTGCTTCAGGCGAACTGCCGTTCGAATGCGGCATAAATGGCAAGGAAGTCGGTAGCTTTCAAGCTCTGCCCGCCGACAAGTACGCCGTTGACATGCGGAATATCCAGAAGATCGCGCGCATTGGCGCCGCTGACCGATCCGCCGTAAAGGATTCGCATGTTCGCGCCTTCCTTGCCGAAGCGCTCGATAAGCTCGGCACGCATGAAGGCATGAGCCTCCTCGACGTTTTCGCTGGTCGGGACAACGCCGGTGCCGATCGCCCATACCGGCTCATAGGCAATCACGGTCGTCGCCGCCGTCGAGCCATCCGGGACCGAGCCGATCAGCTCCCGCTTCAACACGTCGAGCGTCTGGCCGCTGTTGCGTTCATAGGCGGTTTCGCCGATGCAGATGATGGCGATCAGCCCCGCATCATGCGCAGCCTGCGCCTTGGCGCGCACCAGCATATCGCTTTCCGCGTGATTCCGGCGGCGCTCGGAATGACCGACGATGACATGGGTGCCGAAGCAGTCGGCGATCATCTCGGCCGAAATATCGCCGGTATGCGCGCCGCTGACCTGTTGGTGGCAATCCTGGGCGCCGATGGCAAGGGGGCTGTCGTCGCAAAGCGCTGTTGCGACATAGAGCAAGGTGGCCGGGGGGCAGAGCAGCGTATCGATTTTC
Source organism: Rhizobium sp. NPDC090279 (assembly GCF_044769665.1). Lineage (NCBI taxonomy): Bacteria > Pseudomonadati > Pseudomonadota > Alphaproteobacteria > Hyphomicrobiales > Rhizobiaceae > Rhizobium > Rhizobium sp. NPDC090279. Next base: position 342,603 of record NZ_JBIVYI010000009.1, read on the forward strand.
TCCGACAACGGCGCCTTGACGCCATCCGCGATCGCCTTGATCTGGTCGAGGCTTGCGCGCGTGCCGTTCATCTTCCAGTTTCCGGCCAGAAGTGGCCGTATGGTCTTCGTCATTCCGATTTCTCCCCCTATTTCATCCATCGGACTAACAAAAAGGAGGAGCAAAGGAAAGTTATCGAATGCCGCTGAAACCCGTTCAAATCGTTTGAAAAAACGCTTATCCGGAAAATAAGCGAAATTGCGCAAAATGTTTCAGGAGGCCTGTGGATCGACGATCCAGTTGAGGACCTTGCGCCAATCGGTCATACGTACCGGCGTTCCATGATTTCCGGTTTCGAAAAGCGTGAAACGCGTCGGATAATGCGCCTTGTAAAGTTTCTCGAACATGGCCTGCTGATCCGTGGCGGCGTAGACCGGGTCCTTGCTGCCATGGGTGAACCAGAGTGGCAGCTTTGCCTTGTAGAAGGCGCTCTTCGTGAAATCGGGATCGGTGACGCCGCTCAGGATCGCCATGCCCGTCAGGCGCTTGACGCTTTCGGCATCGCGGGTGATTCCCCAGCAAATGAAGCTGCCCATCGAAGCGCAGGTCAGGATGACGGGCTTGCCGCCCGACTGCTCGTAGGAATAGCGGATCAGTGCCGCTATATCGGCGACGCCATTGCTATCGAAACCCTTTACGCTCGGCGCATAGTAGGTGCCGCCGTTGCGGTAGGCGAGGTTCTTCAGCCGGTTGAAATTGCCGCCGAACGTATAGTCGTTGGAGCCGAGCCTGCGATCGCCGCCTCGGCCATGAATGAAGATGACGGTAAAGGCCTGCTTGGAGGCGGGGCCGATGCGGGTGACATCCACCTTGCGGTCGCCGAGCTGGAGAGTTTCGTCTTCCTGCGCCTTCCAGCGCACGCCGGTATCGACATAGGCCGGCTTGACGCGCTTCTCCGGAATCTGGTCGCGGCCGTTAATGTCACGCATTTCCTGATAATCGATCGTCTGGAAAGCGCCGTTGTCGTGGCTCTCGATGACCGCCTGGTTGGAAAACAGCTCGTCCTTGAAGGGCTTCAGCATCTCGGCCGCCGCCCCTTGGGTGGCCGCCAGAAGCAAAATGCCCGAGATTGCGGACAGGATGGGCAAATGAGCTGTGGACATTCGCATGCGGACACTTCCTCTGATCGGCTATCGGGCTTGCCATTCGTCACCCGGCAACGCAAATCATCTTTGATAAATCCGCCCCGTCGTGGGGCGCCATCGCTCTTGTGCGCCGTTTCTGGCAGAATCACGATGATTCGCGAATACCGGCGACAAATGCGATAATAAAGGGGTCTGGCCCCACCAGAGCAAATCTGAGCAGCTTGAAATTCTATGGATAACAGCAACGATCTCTTCTCCGGACTACCCCGTTCCCCGAAGCCGGAGGCGGCGGAAAAGCCTGACGTGAAGGTTGAAAAACCTGCACCGGCACAGCGCGCGGCGCCGGCGACATCTTCCGCCGAGGAATATGGCGCAAGCTCTATCCGCGTTCTGGAAGGCCTCGAGCCGGTTCGCATGCGTCCCGGCATGTATATCGGCGGTACGGACGAGAAGGCGTTACACCACCTTTTCGCCGAGGTCATCGACAATGCCATGGACGAAGCCGTGGCCGGCCACGCCAATTTCATCGAGGTCTATCTCGATCGGCAGGGCTACCTGACCGTCACGGATAACGGGCGCGGCATTCCTGTGGAAAACCATCCGCAGGTGCCCGGCAAATCGACGCTCGAAGTCATCATGACCAAGCTGCATGCCGGCGGCAAATTCGACGGCAAGGCTTACGAGACGTCGGGCGGTCTGCACGGCGTCGGCGTTTCCGTCGTCAATGCGCTGTCGGATGATCTGGAGGTCGAGGTTGCCCGCAACCGCAAGCTCTATCGTCAGCGATTTTCGCGCGGCTTGCCGGTCGGTGGACTTGAAGAGCTGGGCGATGTGCATAACCGGCGCGGCACGCGCGTCCGCTTCCATCCCGACCCGCAGATCTTCGGTGACCATGCCCGCTTCGAGCCGGCGCGCGTTTTCCGCATGGCCCGTTCCAAGGCCTATCTGTTCGGTGGCGTCGAGATCCGCTGGAGCTGCGATCCGGAACTGGCGCCCGAAGGTGCCGATGTTCCCGAAAAGGCAGTTTTCCATTTCCCCGGCGGTTTGAAGGACTACCTCAAGGCGACGATGGGTAACGAGTTCACCGTTACCCGCGAAATCTTTGCTGGCAAGTCTGAGAAGGAAAGCGGCCACGGCTCGCTCGAATGGGCGATCACCTGGTATGGCGGCGATCCGCAGATCCACTCCTACTGCAATACGATCCCGACGCCGGAGGGCGGCACGCACGAGGCCGGTTTCCGTATCGCGCTCACCAAGGGCCTGAAGAACTACGCCGACCTCACCCAGAACAAGCGCGCGGCCAATATCAGCACGGACGACGTGATGATATCGGGCGTCGGCATGCTGTCGATCTTCATCCGCGAGCCGGAATTCGTCGGTCAGACGAAGGACAGGCTGGCGACGGTCGAAGCCCAGCGCCTCGTTGAAAACGCCCTGCGCGATCCCTTCGATCACTATCTTACCGACAATCCGGCTGAGGCCGAAAAGCTGCTGGAGTGGGTGATCGAGCGCTCGGAAGAGCGCATGCGCCGCCGCAAGGAAAAGGAAGTCAACCGCAAGACCGCCGTTCGCAAGCTGCGCCTCCCCGGCAAGCTGGCGGATTGCTCGCAAAGCTCTGCGGCCGGCGCGGAACTTTTCCTCGTCGAGGGCGATTCGGCAGGTGGCTCGGCCAAGCAGGCGCGAAACCGCACCAATCAGGCGATCCTGCCGTTGCGCGGCAAGATCCTTAACGTCGCGAGCGCCGGCCGCGAGAAGCTTTCCGCCAACCAGCAGATTACCGACCTCGTACAGGCCCTCGGCTGCGGCACGCGATCGAAATATCGCGAGGAGGACCTCCGCTATCAGCGAATCGTCGTGATGACCGATGCTGACGTCGACGGCGCCCACATCGCCTCGCTGCTCATCACCTTCTTCTATCAGGAGATGCCCGAACTGGTCCGTGGTGGCCACCTGTTCCTGGCCGTTCCACCGCTCTACAAGATCACGCAGGGGTCGAAATCCATTTATGCCCGCGATGATGCTCATAGGCTCGAGCTGATGGCGACGGAATTCAAGGGCAAAGCCAAGGTCGAGATCAGCCGTTTCAAAGGTCTGGGCGAAATGCTGCCGGCCCAGCTCAAGGAAACGACGATGGACCCCTCCAAGCGTACCCTGCTGCGCGTCGAGATCGACGAGGTTGATTTCGAGGGAACCCGCGATGCCGTCGACAATCTGATGGGCACCAAGGCCGAAGCCCGATTCCGTTTCATTCAGGAACGGGCTGCTTTCGCGGAGGATCTGGATATCTGACGACAAACCAACCGCCGATTGTCGCAGTCGACAAGACTCGCGATATTTTACCGGATTGTCGGATATCCGTTACGAAGGCGTCATGGATGAATGTGTAGATGGTGGCATTGCCCTTAATGCCACCATTTCACCGTTCGGATTGACGATTTCGCCATGTTGAAGCCATTTCTGACGACTGCTGCCGTTCTTTTCTTTGGCCATGCCGCCTATGCGCTGGATATCGGGACGACGATTGACGTGCCCTGCCCCTTCGGCGACTGCAAGGCCGGCATCAGCCTTTCCTATCTCGGCAATTACGATATCCCCACGGGCTTCACGGAAAACGGCGTGGAAGTCGGCGGCCTCTCGGGCATCGATTTCGACCCGTCGACCGGCCGCTATATCGCCATCAGCGATGACCGCTCCGAAAAGGCGCCGGCCCGATTCTATGATCTCGACATCGATGTCGATGCCAGCGGCCTGAAGGGTGTCACGGTTGTCGATCATGTCACGCTGAAGGACAAGGATGGCCAGCCTTTCGCGGTCAAGAAGGTCGACGGCGAGTCCATCCGTCTGGGCAAGGACGGCATCTACTGGACCAGCGAGGGCGATGGCAAGGCGGTGCTGCCGCCCTTCGTGCGCGTCGCCAATCGCGACGGCAGCTTCCTTCGCGAATTCTCATTGCCCGACGACTTTGCTCCCACCACGGACAAGAGCGCAGGCATCCGCGACAATCTTGCATTCGAAGGCATTACGTTCCTCAGCGGCGGTGACGTTCTGGTCGGCACGGAATCGGCTCTCTATCAGGATGGACCGATCACGACGCTGACAAACGGCGCGCTTGCACGCCTCATCCGCTATGATGCGACGAACGGCGTGCAAAAGGCGCAATATGTCTATCCGATTTCGCCCATTCCGCAGGCGCCGCCCATGGCAAGCGGCTGGAATGACTTCGGCCTGTCCGAGATCATGGCGCTCGATGACCGCCATCTCCTGTCGATCGAACGCGGCTTTGCGCAAGGCATAGGCAATTCGGTCGTCATCAGCATGTTCGATCTCGATGGCGCCACCGACGTCGCCAATATCCCGTCGCTCGCAAAGACCGATCAGCGGATCGTGCCGGTGCGCAAGACGCAGATCATGGATCTGCGCGCGCTCGGCCTTGCGCCTGATAACATCGAAGGCATTTCCTTCGGCAAGGCAAAGGATGGCACGGATCTGTTGATCCTGGTTGCCGACAACAATTTCAACCCGATGCAGAAGACGCAGTTTTTTGCGTTCAAGGTGATCCGCCGCCCCTTCTGAAAGCTTGTTCTTATTTGTACCGCAGTCGTGCTATTGTCACGGCAGCGGAATAAAGAGCCTTTCAGGGCGTTGCTCTTGAAAGAGCCTAGATCATACCCCATAACCGGGAGGTCTAGTAAAGAGGGGCGAAGTAAGTCCGGTGGGTGTATTTGAACGTCATAAGCCGAAGGAGCATCGGTGGCTTGGGCCGAGCGCGCATGCGCGCATGCCGCTCATTCCATCTATTTCCGCGGCGCGTTGGCTGCTGATCCTGATTGCCATTGCCGGCATCTATTTCTTCTACGGTTTTCTCGTTCCGGTTCTGGCTGCTGCGGTGATCGGTTTCGCCACCTGGCCGCTTTATAGCGAGCTTGTGCGCCGCACTGGCGGAAATACGACACTCGCGGCCACGATTGCCCTTGTATTCATCGTCACCTTCCTCGTCCTGCCGATCGTTCTGTCGGCCATCTACATGGCCGGCGAAGTGCGCGAGTGGTTCGGCTGGGCCGTACACGTCAACCGTGACGGTGCGCCGCCGCCGCAATGGATTCTGGCTTTGCCCCTGGTCGGCTCGTGGCTTGGCGATCAGTGGACACAATATATCGGCAGCCCTGGTTCGCTCGGTGAACTGGCGCAACTCGTAAGCGGTGCACATATCGGCAACATCTACAGAGCCGTCCTTGCGGCCGGCGGCAGCGCGTTCCATGTCGTGTTGACGCTGCTGTTCATGCTGATCGCGCTGTTCTTCATCTATCGCGACGGAGCAACGTTCGTTCGTCAGGTCGACATGCTCGGCGAGCGTATCCTTCCGAACCGCTGGGAACGCATTTCCCGGGTCGTGCCGGCGACGATCAGCTCGACCGTCATGGGCATGACGCTGATCGCCATCGGCGAAGGTATCGTCCTCGGTGTCGCCTATTGGATTGCTGGCGCTCCCTCCGCGATCACGCTCGGCGTTCTCACGGGCGTCATGGCTCTGGTACCGGGCGGCGCGCCGCTTTCGATGTCGCTCGTCTCGATCTATCTCGTCGCCAGCGGCTCGCTTTGGGCCGGCATCGCCCTCTTCCTGTGGGGTACGATCGAACTTTTCATCGTCGACAAGACGCTTCGCCCGAAACTTGTCGGCGGCCCGATCAAGCTGCCCTTCCTGCCAACCTTCTTCGGCCTGGTCGGCGGCGTGAAGACCATGGGCTTCCTTGGCCTCTTCATCGGCCCGGTCCTGATGGCGATCATCGTTGCCATCTGGCGCGAATGGATTCGGGAGGCGGAACTAACGGAAGAGCAGCAAACGCAGGAACCGGAACTGCAGCTGCACGTCCGCGACGCTGCCGAGCGCTGATCCCTTAGCTGGCCTGTGTCAGCCGTTTTTCCATGAACAGGCTGAGCGGGTCCGGCTGGTAGCTGCCGAAGGCAGGGATTTCGACATAGCCGAATTTCCGGTAGAGGCCGATGGCTTCCGGCTGATAGATGCCGGTTTCCAACCGGATGGCTGAAAGGCTTCTGTCGAGCGCCGTCGCTTCCAGCGTCTCCATCAATCTGCGGGCGACGCTGCGGCCTCTTGCCGCCGGATCAACGAACATTCGCTTGATCTCCGCGGTGCCATCACCGGCCGCCACCAGCGCGCAGCATCCGACGATCGCGCCCTCTGCCCTGGCAACCCAGAAAGTCACTCCCGTCTTCTCCAGCGAAGACAGATCAAGGATGTGGTTGCTCTCAGGCGGGTAGAGCGATTCCGCATAGGCGCTCGACATGTCGAGAAGGCGGATGACGCCTTCCTGACGCGGGGATTCAATAGCGATCGTCAACGACAAGATGTACCTCGGAAAATAGAACGCCTGCTCGATATCACGCAGCGGCGAGCGTCGCCAGTGCCGCAAAGCTGCGCGCGGCCTGCCGCCGTTCGGCATTGGCAAGCTTCTCCACCATATCGAGGAGTTGTGTCGCGGCAGCGGGTGGCTCCGCAAGGCGGAACTTGCGCATCAGACGCGAAGAAACGTTTTCCAGCATGGCGGCACCATTCTGGCGGGAGGCATCACGCCAGATCACCGTCGCCTCGACGAAGATCGTGCTGATATCCCGGGAGAGGCCAGCGCTTTCGTAGAGTGCCCGGATGGCATAGACGCGGCCCCTGGAGATGATCGAGCGCACCCGCCGTTCATCGCAGCCGGAAAGGTTGGTAATCGCGCAGGCGAAGAAATCGACTTTGCCGGAGCATAGCGCATGCATCAGGAAAGCCGACGTCAGCCAACCGCTTTGCCTCAGGTGCTCGACCAGATCGGGCAATTGTTCATGCTGCGCCGTTCCCGCGATCGTGACGGTCGCACATTCGGTCGCCTCACGCGTGACCTGTTGCAGCCTTGTATTGCCGATGACGGTCTGGACGAGCGCCGATTCCGAAAGTGCGTCACTGACCTGACGCATCAGCATGTGCCTGATATCCGAAGACAGCATGTCTCGGGAAAGAAGCAGTCCGCGTATGTCGGCGCAATCGCCCAGGCGCTCCGCAATGCGCCTCAGCGAAGCCTGCGAAAGCAAGGCGCCGTCGTTCTCGAGCAGGCACAGGATTTCGGTCTCTCCGCCGATCTCCGCAAGTGCTGCGCAGGCTCCACGCGGCACTTGTCCGCGCGAGGCGATCAGAACACGCGCCACGTCGCTGCCGTGCAAGGCGAGATCAACAAGATCGGCGTCGGTAAACACGGGCGAAAACAGGATGATCTGCCCGGCGATTTCGGGTTGATCTTCGGCAAGGGACAGAATGACGTTGCGCGGTGCGCTGGCCGAATGGGCAACAGCTTCGGCAAGCGCCAGCCGCACGCGTGGAGACGGATCGTCGAGCAGATAGGTCATCGCCAGCTCGGCAGCGTCGCGCTCTTCCTTCGGCATCTCCGATTGCAGATAGGCCCTGCCGAGTGCGTTGGCTGCCCTCGCCCTGCTTTCTGCCTTGGCGGTTTCAGCCCAGCGAAGGAATGCTTCTATGATCACGTAACGCCCCGATATCGACAGGGCGATTCTTGCCCCGCAAATTCATATGCTTCACGCTATCGGGGAAAGGTTTACGGGACGTTTACCTTAGCTATTAACCTTTCGCATATCTGCATGGCTGGCGCCCGTCATGGCGCCTTTGGCCTGATCATCTCGAAAACATCGCTGCCCTCGCTATAATCCATGTAGCCCATGCGTGCGACGGGGCGCGCAAGCGCCATATCCAGCTTTCCGTCGTGAATGATCGCCTCATCGATATGGATGCCGACGACCTGGCCGATCACCATGATATTTTCGGACGCCTCGCCATCGAGACCCTTGGGCTGCAGAATTTCAGTCACCTTGCATTCGAGGACGGCAAAAGCCTCGCCGACGTAGGGCGCGTCGACCAACTCACCAGGTTTTGCCGTCAGTCCGGCGAGCGCGAATTCGTTGACCCCATAGGGGACGGCAATCGAAGAATGGTTCATCTTTTCAACGATGTTGCGGCTGACGAGGTTGGCGGTGAAGACGCCTGTTTCCTCGACATTACGCACACTGTCCTTGCGCCCGGCCGAGGAGAACATCACCAGCTTCGGCCGATCGCTGACTGCATTGAAGAAGGAATAGGGGGACAGGTTCAGCGACCCGTCCCTGCCCTTGCTTCCGATCCAGCCGATCGGCCGTGGCGCGACGATGGCCTTGAAGGGATCGTGCGCCAGGCCGTGACGATTGGTATCCGTCGTATAGAACATCACGCGTCCCCGCCGACCCAGGTCACCGTTTCCGACAGCTCCGGACGCGGGCGTTCGACGGGCGGGAAGCTTGTCGAGCCCATATGGACGAAGCCGGCAACCTTTTCGCCCGGCTGGACGCCGAGCAGAGGATAGGCGCGTTCATCATAGGCGAACCACTCGGTCAGCCAGTTGGAAACCCAGCCATGGGCATTGGCGGCCATCAGCAGGTTCAGGCAAACCGCGCCGGCCGACATCAGCTGCTCCCATTCCGGAATCTTGAAATGCGGCGCCGCCTTGCTGACCACGGCAACGACGACCGGTGCGCGGGTGAAGCGGGTACGCTCGACCTGGATCATTTCCTCCGAAAGGTCAGGCTTGGCTTGCAGCGCGAGCTTCAGCAGCTCTTCACCGATACGCGCGCGCTCTTCGCCGCGATAAACGATGAAGCGCCAGGGCGCGAGCTTGCCATGATCCGGTACGCGCGAGGCCAACCGGAGAATCTCCTCGATCTCAGCCTTGCCCGGCCCCGGTTCCGACATTTGGAACGCGGGAATCGATCGGCGCACCGCGAGATAGTCGACCAGCTTGATATCGGTTTTCATTGAGGAACTGCCTTCATTTTGGCTTGTGGTAGGATGTAGGTCTTGAATTTGCCACTGCATTGGTTTTGAAGTGGCGTGTGTTTTATCGGAAGTCAATCGGTTGGGTATCCATGTCAGGCATTTCATCCGCTCGCCGATTGAGCGCGGTTTTCGCGATGCTTGTAAGCATGACTACCGCTGTCTCGGCGCAGGATGCCTTCAAGGAATTCAAACAGCTGGACGGCAGCGTCAAGATGCCGAAGCTCAACGCCTTCGTGGCGCCGAATGGTGAGAATTCGGCGGCCCGGACATTGCGCGACGTTTCCCTCGAAGCCAAGCTGACGCCTCAGAGCGGCCCGCAGCAGCAGGGCCTGGCCTGGTATGTCTTCAGTCCGATAGCAGGCGCCGACGGCAAGCTGCCGCTGGTTGCCAGTTCGCGCGGAGGCTCGGCCTCCTTCCACCTTCTGCCAGGCGATTACTTCGTCAACGTCTCCTTCGGCCGTGCTGGCGTCACCAAGCGGCTGAGCGTGCCGGAAAGCGGCGCTACCCAGAAGCAGACTATGGTTCTCGATGCCGGCGGCATGGTTTTGAACGCGGTGTCCGGGCCTGATGTCCGCATCCCGCCGAATGAGCTGAGCTTCTCGATCTATTCGAGCGAAGCCAAGGAGGACGGCGAACGCGGTCTCGTCATGGATGATGTCAAGCCGAATACGCTGGTCGGCCTCAGCGCCGGCACCTATCACGTCGTTTCCGAATACGGCGAGGTCAATGCCGTCATCCGCGCCGATATCCAGGTGGAGGCAGGCAAGGTAACAGAGGCGACCATCCAGCACAGGGCGGCCAAGATCACGTTCAAGCTGGTATCGGATGCCGGCGGCGAGGCGATCGCCGATACTGCCTGGTCGATCCTGACATCCGCGGGCGATATCGTCGGAGAAAGCGTCAGCGCCTTTCCGACCATGGTGCTTGCCGAAGGCCGCTATACCGCCGTTGCCCGCAACAAGGACAAGATCTATCAGCGCGACTTCACCGTCGCCGCCGGCACGAATACTGACGTGGAAGTGCTGATGAAGGAACAGCAACCGCAGGATGCCGATACCGAACAGCCCGCCCGCCAGCTTCCGATCCAGATGCCGCCCATGCGCCAGAGCCAGACACCGTCGGCGACGACCAATCAACAGCCGCTGCCGACCTATGAACAGTTGGCGCCTGCTGCCGGTGGCGATGACGGCGATAGCATGGATTGACCGTCGCCGGGTGGTTTAGGACCTCGACCCACATCATAGTCGAGTGCCAACGAGGCTGCGCGGTCCGGTGGAGCAATGACAAGAAGGCCTATCTGATTTCGGCGATACCGCGCTGTTGCGCGACGAGGTAAGAGCGAAACATGATTGTGAGCTGCCTTTCAGCCTCGGTTCCATCGGCAGGGCTCAAAACCTTATGGCAGAAGGCTGGAACCGTTCCGTAAAGCGCTGCGGTCAGAGTTTGGGCGATCAAATTCGTATCGACGAAGCGGCCGTCACTGGCACCGGACAAGGCTGTCTCGATTGCCCTTGTACTTCGCCGGACTGTCGAGTCGATCAACTCCCGGGCGTCGAGTTCCGAGGCGATGCGGTAGAGCGCGGGAGAGATTTCTGCTTGCGCCATCTTCGCCTGAAGATAGGCCTTCACCACGGCCGCGGCGAGCGTCTCCACCGTGGCGCCCAGGTTCCCGTCACACGTTTTCTCAATGGTGTCGGCCAGCATCGCGAGGTGCTGGTCCATCACCGCGAAGAGTAAAGCCTGCTTGTTCGGGAAATACTGATACAGCGTCCCGACCGAAACGCCTGCACGGCGCGCGATGCGGGTGGTGTTCAGACGGAGCAGACCATCGCTCGATAAAACCTGAATGGTTGCCTCGAAAATGGCGTCCACGGTTGCGATGGACCGGCCTTGACGCGGGGATTTCCGGGGGGTTAGCGGCGGTCGGAGGTCGTTTCCCATAAGCGAATCCAAAACCTGAATGATGCTTCATATATAACTTCTGGCCCCGCCGCTTCAACAATAGTGCGGTTCACGACAGGGCGTTCAGAAACGAATTGGAGACGAATATGGGTAAGTTGGACGGCAAGGTCGCTATCATCACCGGCGGCAGCGATGGAATGGGCCTTGCGACAGCCAAGCTGTTCACACGCGAAGGCGCAAGGGTTGTCATCACCGGCCGTGATCAGGCAACGCTCGATGCTGCGGCACAAAGCATCGGAAACGGCACCGAAGCGATCCGCAGCGATATCTCGAAAATGACGGACATCGACGCGCTTCGCGAATTTGTCGAGCGAAAGCACGGCCGCATCGATATCATCTTTGCTAATGCGGGTGCTGCGCGACCGAACATGTTTGAATACATGTCCGAGGAAGAATTTGATTTCACGATCGCATGCACGTTCAAGGGAACCTACTTTACGGTGCAGAAGCTCCTGCCGCTCATGGCTTCCGGCGGTTCGATAATCTTGAACACCTCCACACTGAGTGCAAAAGGCCTTCCATATGTCAGCGTCTATTCGGCGGGGAAAGCGGCCATTCGCTCGCTGGCGCGCTCGCTCACCGCCGAACTCATTGACAAGGGCATACGGGTGAACGCCATGGCGCCTGGCTACATCGCGACAGATCAAGCGCGCAAATCGGGAGTGAGCGAGGAGATGATCGAGCAGACGAAGACCCAGGTGCACGCGCAAATTCCGATGCACCGCAGCGGAACCGTCGACGAGATCGCAAAAGCCGTTCTGTTTCTCGCCTCTGATGACTCGTCCTACCTGACGGGCAGCGAACTCTGCGTCGACGGCGGCTGGAATCAGGTCTGACCGCACTTTCCGGCGCTCGTCGTGAGCGCCGGTTTACATGCCGTTATCGCAAAACCGCTGCACGGGGCGTCACCGATTGGTGATGCCGACCAGACGCCTTCCGGCTTACCCAGCCCTTCGCCGCAGCATCTTTCTCGGCGGCGCCATGGAAAAGACCGCGCCATAGAGCTTCGTCAGCAGATCCTTGCGGTCGCTGCCCTCGCTGAGGGCCTCCCAGCTTCTGAGAGCGCCGATATGTGCGGTGATGGTGCTGCCGGAGAGACGCCGAAATTCACGGATCAGCAGCGAAATGCGCAAGGTCATCGATATGCGGCTCGCCAGATGGAACAGCCGGCCGTTCTGCCCTTCGAAATAGATGGGAATGACACTCGCGCGCGCGGCCTGGATGAGCTTGGCTGGGAATATTTTCCAGGGCAGATCCTCCGCCCGGCCAAAACCTTTCTTCGCGGTCGCGACGCCGCCGGCGGGGAAGACGATGATGGTCGTGCCTTCCTTGAGCAGTCGAACGGCCTCATGCCGGGTCTTCATGTTGATCGCCATCGCTTCCTTGGTTTCCTCGAAGGAAACCGGCAGCGAATAGTCGAGCATCTCAGGCACTTTCAACAATTCGTTGTTGATGAGGACCTTGAAGGGACGTCCCAGTTGCTCGGCAAGCGCCAGCACCGCGATCCCATCGCCGATGCCGTAGGGATGATTGGCGACGATGACGATCGGCGCTTCGGGGATCTGGCTCGGCGGCCACTCGCCCTTGGTGAGCAGGCGCACGTCGATGAGATCGAGCATCTTGCCGAAAACCCGCTCGCTCTTGCCGACGATATCGGTGCGCCAGATATCGTAGAGCCGCGCGTAGCGGTCTCGACCGGAAAGGCCTTCGATGGAGCGAATGAGCCAGCGCTTGATCCGCGTATCCCGCTCATTGGCGTAGGATAATTCTTTGAATTCCAAGTGCGCGACGGGGCTGCCCCGCTCCTATGGTTTAGTTGCGTCACATGTTGCAGCCACAGCAACGCGTTGATTCATCAACTATATGAAAGCTGTATGTCAGTTCTCTGACGGCACCCTGAAGGTGCCGTCAGATAGAGTTGCCGTCAAGCGGCCTTGGCGCGCCGTGCTTCGCGCTTGCGCAGAACGTCCGGCGGCGTTGCTTCGAGGGCAAGCGATGCGATCGCCTCATCGAGCGACATGGCCGTCTGTGATTGGCTGCCGAGGCGGCGGATATTGACCGAACGCTCTTCCGCTTCCTTCTTGCCGCAGACGATAATCACCGGAACCTTCGTTACCGAATGCTCGCGGATCTTGTAGTTGATCTTCTCGTTGCGGAAGTCAGTCTCGACATCGAGACCGGCATCGCGCAGCGCTTCCGCAACCTCTTCGCCATAGGAATCGGCTTCGGAAGTGATCGTCGCCACGACGACCTGCAGCGGCGAGACCCAGAGCGGCATGTGGCCGGCGAAGTTCTCGATCAGGATACCGAGGAAACGCTCCATCGAGCCGCAGATGGCGCGATGGATCATGACCGGCTGCGTCTTTTCCGAGTGCTGGTCGATGTAGAAGGCACCGAAGCGTTCCGGCAGGTTGAAGTCGACCTGCGTCGTGCCGCACTGCCATTCACGGCCGATGGCATCCTTCAGCGTATATTCGAACTTCGGTCCGTAGAACGCGCCCTCGCCCGGCAGGATGCCGGTCTTGATGCGGCCTTCGGACTGCGCCTCGATGGTCTTCAGCACGTCCATCATCACGCTTTCGGCGCGATCCCAAAGCGCGTCGGAACCGACGCGCTTGTCCGGGCGGGTTGAGAGCTTGACGACGATCTCCTTGAAGCCGAAGTCTTCATAGACCGACAGGATGAGATCGTTGATCTTCAGGCACTCGGCGGCCATCTGCTCGTCGGTGCAGAAGATATGAGCGTCGTCCTGCGTGAAGCCGCGCACGCGCATCAGACCATGCAGCGCGCCCGAAGGCTCGTAGCGATGCACGGCGCCAAATTCCGCAAGTCGGATCGGCAGTTCGCGGTAAGACTTCAAGCCATGCTTGAAGATCTGGATATGGCCCGGGCAGTTCATGGGCTTCAGCGCAAAGACGCGATCGTCATCCGTGTCGTCGCCGGCGACGGTGACCTTGAACATGTTGTCCCGATACCAGCCCCAGTGACCGGACGTCTCCCAGAGCGACTTGTCGAGCACCTGCGGTGCATTGACCTCCTGATAGTCGCCCTGCAGTCGCCGGCGCATATAGGACACCAGCGTCTGGAACATCCGCCAGCCCTTGCCGTGCCAGAAGACGACGCCTGGGCCTTCTTCCTGGAAATGGAACAGGTCCATTTCGCGGCCGAGACGGCGATGGTCGCGCTTTTCGGCTTCTGCAAGGATATGCAGGTAGTTGTCCAGATCCGCCTGTTCGGCGAAAGCCGTGCCGTAGATGCGGGTCAGCATCGGATTGTTGCTGTCGCCACGCCAGTACGCGCCGGCAACCTTCATGAGCTTGAAGGCATTGCCGATCTGGCCGGTCGAGGCCATGTGCGGACCGCGGCAGAGGTCGAACCAGTCACCCTGATGGTAGATCTTCAGATCCTGACCTTCCGGGATCGCATCGACCAGCTCGACCTTATAGCGCTCGCCCTTGGCGGCGAAGACTTCCCTGGCCTTCTCGCGCGACCAGACTTCCTTGGTGAACGGCTTGTTGCGCTGAATGATCTCGCGCATCCGCTTCTCGATCACAGGCAGGTCGTCGGGCGTGAACGGCTCGTTCTTGGCAAAGTCGTAATAGAAGCCGTTTTCGATGACCGGGCCGATCGTCACCTGCGTTCCCGGCCAAAGCTCCTGTACGGCTTCGGCGAGAACGTGCGCGGTGTCGTGACGGATCAACTCCAGCGCCCGGTCGTCGGAACGGGTAATGATCTCGATCTTGCCGTCGCTTACCGGATCGGAAAGATCGCGCACGGTGCCGTCAATGGCAATGGCGACGGCCTTCTTGGCCAGCGACTTGGAAATGGATTCAGCGACATCGCGACCGGTCGTGCCGGCAGCGAAACTGCGCACGGAATCATCGGGAAATGTCAGGGAAACGGTTTGGGACATCAATATTCTCCTTATCCAGTCCCGCCAACGAATGCGGGTGGTTTCGATAGATATGGACCAAGTTGGTCCGTGCGCCTGATAGCCGGATTTCATAAGCCAGTAAAGAAAAAGCGGCGTTAGCGGCCGACCATCTCGGCCAAACGGCGCACCGTGTTCCAATTCCGCATCGTTCCGACGCCAAGCCGCCTTGTCGTCAAGGCCGGCAGCATTTTCGTCTCGCTGGCCTTGAGGCCGAAATCGATCCAGAGATCGCCGTCGACAACGGCCATGCGTTCAGCCTGGCGGTACTTCGCAAGCGTATCCAGGACTTCGGGACCAAGAGGCTGCCGCATCACCCGAACGATGACTTCACTGCCGATCCCGTCGATGAAGGGATTGCCCTCCGCAAGCCGCAACCATGTCTCGGCATCGCGGGCGATGATATCGACATGCTTGCCGAAAGCCGCGGCAAAGCCAGCTTCGAGCTGTGTCTCGATCGATGCGATCGGCTGGGCCTTCGCTTCGAAAACGAGATTGCCGGTTGCGACCAGTGTGCGCGGATTGCGAAAGCCTAAACTCTCCGCCATCGCCTTGAGATCGCCCATGACCACCCTGCGGCCTGGGCCGAGCCCGATGCTGTAGAGCAGCGCCACATAGAGAGCCATGCGGGTCAGGCCGTCTTCTGCCCAAGGCGGAAATAGCGCCAGGGCGTCCACCAATGATAGCGGCGCTCCAATTCGCCGGGCACAGGATCGAGCCCGCTCGTCCCTCCCGGGCCGCAGCGTGCGACGCGAAACAGCGTCATCCAGCCGCCGGCCCAAAGCCCGTGGCGGGCAACAGCCTCATAGCCATATTCCGAGCACGTCGGGATATGGCGGCAGGAATTGCCGATGAAGCCTGAAAGCGTCAGTTGATAGAGGCGAATGAGACCCATGCCGAAAAGCCGGTCCGGCGTCTTGCGGAAAGGGCCGGAATAGTTGCGCGACTTTACGGCCCTGTCTCCTGGCGGTGATATATGGTGTCGCGCTTGCTTTGGAGGAGCCGCGCCACCCTCGTCTTCATCGTCGTCCTGCATCAGACAGAATTGGCACATGGTCCACAGCCCGTTCAGACAGTTGCTGCCATTTTGGCGTTCGAGCCCTGGCGCGCTGCCTCGATCTGCCCGATCGCATCCACCACGGCATCGAATGTCAGCATGGTCGAGGCATGGCGGGCTTTGTAGTCCTTGACGGGCTTCAGGTAGCGCATGTCCTCGAAGCGGCCATCCGGCCCCTCGCCGTCAGCCTTGAGCATATCGAGCATGTCTTCGCGGGCTTTGCGCAGTTCATCCGCCGAAGCGCCGACCACGTGGAGCGCCATGATCGAGGACGATGCCTGGCCGAGCGCGCAGGCCTTGACGTCTTGGGCAAAATCGGTCACGACATCGCCGTCCATTTTCAGCCAGATTTTTACGCGAGAACCGCATAGTCTGGAATGGGCCTGGGCACTGGCATCGGCGTCGGGAAGACTGCCGATACGGCCGATATTACCGGCAAACTCCAGAATTTTGCTGTTGTAGATGTCGTCCATCACAGATTTTGCTCCGATGCACCCGTTCAGTGTTTCGTAACAAAAAACACAGCGTGTCCGTTTAGGACACTTTCACAGGGACAATGCCATACTATATGTATGTCGTTCGAAGACCATCGAAATGCAATGGTCTTCTGTAAGTTTGATGGGAAACCGTGCAGGACGGCAGGCTTGTCCGCCAGCCAGAACGCCCCGGAGCCCGCCAAAGGTACACACTCTCCGTACCTCGGGGAATGCCAGTGGCGAGTCCGACAAGATGATATCCGCATAGCGGATCAGGAGAACCACAGGTAATGGACGCCATTGTAAAGAATTTTCCGCAAGCCGTTGAATCCGAACGTCCTTCACAGAAGGAGGCCGAGGACGCCGTTCGCGTTCTGCTTCGCTGGGCAGGCGACGATCCGCAGCGCGAAGGCCTGCTTGATACGCCTGCGCGCGTCGCAAAGGCCTATCGTGAGCTTTTCAGCGGCTACGACTTGAACCCCGAGGATGTACTCGGACGCACCTTCGAAGAAGTGTCTGGCTACGATGACGTCGTCCTCGTGCGCGATATTCCGTTTTTCTCGCACTGCGAACACCACATGGTGCCGATCATCGGCAAGGCGCATGTCGCCTATCTGCCGAATGGCCGCGTTCTCGGTCTTTCCAAGGTCGCCCGCGTCGTCGATATCTTCGGTCGCCGCCTGCAGACGCAAGAAGCCATGACGGCGCAGATTGCCAACGCAATCGACAAGACCCTGCGCCCGCGCGGTGTTGCCGTCATGATAGACGCAGAGCATATGTGCATGTCCATGCGCGGCGTGCAGAAGCAAGGCTCCTCGACGCTGACGATGACTTTCACGGGTGCCTTCAAGGCCGATCCGGCCGAGCAGGCCCGTTTCATGTCTTTGGTCCGGGGCCGCTGACCGGGCTTCAACGAAAGAGCCGGAGATGAACCTGATTTTCAATGCGCCGTCCGAAGACAAATCAGAGCTCGAGGATGCCGGGGATTTTACGCCCCGCTTCGACGATCGCGGCCTGATCACCGCGATCGTGACCGACGCGCATGATGGCGAGCTGCTGATGGTCGCGCATATGAACGCCGAGGCGCTCGCCCTGACGATCAAGACCGGCACGGCACATTATTTCAGCCGTTCTCGCGGAAAAATCTGGAAGAAGGGCGAGACCTCCGGAAACCTGCAGTCGGTGAAGGAAATCCGCACGGATTGTGATCAGGATGCAATCTGGCTGAAAGTCCAGGTCGCCGGACACGACGCGACATGTCATACTGGCCGCCGTTCTTGCTTCTATCGTACGGTCGAGCTTGAAGATGGCAAGCCGGTGCTGAGCGTGGTCGACGATCACCTGCATTTCAATCCGGAAGACGTCTACAAACACTAGAACTATCGGTGATGGTGTTTCAACAAGCCACAACCAGTATACGATTTGGAAACGAAAAAGGGACAGTATTTTAGCCGAGGCACACGGAGCCTCGGAGGAGGCGTTAAATGCTGAATTGGGGATTGAATCGTCACATCGGCGCACAGAGCTCGACCGGTTCAAGCCTTTCGCAGGATACGTCCACTCCGCTTCTGCCTCCTGCCCCACCCAAAAAAGTGAAGATTGCCCTGGCGCTCGGCGGCGGTGCCGCACGCGGCTGGGCGCATATCGGCGTCTTGCGCGCGCTCGACGAAGCTGGCATCGCTGTCGGCATGATTGCCGGCACGTCGATCGGCGCCCTGGTTGGTGGTTGCTATCTTGCCGGCAAGCTCGACGAACTCGAGGCCTTTGCCCGTTCGCTGACCATGCGCCGCATCGCCAGTCTTCTCGATCTCACCATCGGCGGCAGCGGGCTGTTCGGCGGTATGCGGCTCACCAAGCGCATGCAGGAACATCTGGAAGGATTTTCGATCGAAGACCTCGACCGTCCCTTCGTTGCTGTCGCGTCGGAACTGAATACGGGACACG
This sequence comes from Rhizobium sp. NPDC090279, assembly GCF_044769665.1. NCBI lineage: Bacteria > Pseudomonadati > Pseudomonadota > Alphaproteobacteria > Hyphomicrobiales > Rhizobiaceae > Rhizobium > Rhizobium sp. NPDC090279. Next base: position 360,970 of record NZ_JBIVYI010000009.1, read on the forward strand.
AAGTCTGGATTGCCAACGGCTCCCTCATCACAGCGCTACGGGCGTCCTATGCCCTGCCCGGCATTTTCGAGCCGGTGCGCTCCAACGGCCGGACCCTCGTCGATGGCGCGCTGGTCAATCCCGTGCCGGTTTCTGTCTGCCGCACATACGAGCAGCCGTTGGTGGTTGCGGTAAACCTGCACTACGATCTCTATGGCCGCTCCGCTGTGATCAAACACAATGTCGGTCCGCCGAATGGCGATCTGCTGCGGCGAGAAGAAGCGCCGGCCGCCATGAAGCTCGGCATGACCGGCGTCATGGTTCAGGCTTTCAACATCATACAGGATAGAATTGCCCGCGCCCGCCTTGCCGGCGACCCGCCAGATTTGGCGCTTCATCCGCGCCTGAGCGATATCGGCCTTTCGGAATTTCATCGTGCCGGTGAAGCGATAGAGCGCGGCTATGAGGAAGCATCGGCGAGATTGACCGAAATCCGGCGCATGCAGGAAGCTTACGCGCGTTAAGGCGTGAATCCGAAAACTGGCAGGTCAGTTTGAGCCTCTCCGCCGAGAACGGGAGAGGCTCCGTCGATGTCCTGAAATCCAGGCCTTCGCCTCGAACTTAGAGCATTCGTCGCTGCAATCGACCCGATGGGTCGATTGCTTCGGCCGCGCCGAACCGCTCCTAGCCTTCACCCGGCGATATAGGCCTTGATCTGCTCGGCCTCGAGTTCGATCTCGCGGATGCGCCATTTGACGACATCGCCGATGGAGATGATGCCGGAAAGCTTACCCTTCTCCTCGACGGGAACGTGACGGAAGCGGCGCATCGTCATTAGCTCCATCAATTCGTCGGTCGTCGTATCCTCCTTGCAGCGATGCACCTTGGCCGTCATCAGCGACGCGATCGGCTTTTCAAGGCATTCTTGGCCATGCTTGGCAACCGCATTCACGACATCCCGCTCGGTGAAGATGCCGGAAATCTTGCCGCCCGGTCCGACGACCACGATGGCGCCGATCCGATTCTCGTTGAGAATCTTCGCGGCCTCGCCAACGGTCGTGTTGCCGCCCGTCGTGATGACGTCGCGGCCCTTGGCTTCAAGTATGGCCTTTACGGAAACTGACATTCGATCCTCCCATCTCGAAAGCATGATGAACACTTGAAGCGTCCGATATGTTCCGAAACTACCCCCGGAGCTCAAACCGGCGCCTTGTCCGTCGGTTGGTCGATCTCCTCATCCCGCGACCGACGGATAGCAATGGTGCGCCCGTGTCAGCGAGAAAGCAACAGCTCATTCATCCAGTGGTAAAGCTTCCTGGGCCTCCACAGGCGGCTGCCGGTCGAAGGGCGCAAAAAGCAGGAATCCGAACAGGAAACCGCCGATATGGGCATCCCACGCCACCGGTTGCGAGCTGTCGCCGGCAAGGTTGATGCCAAAAGCAACGAGCGCGTTGCCGGCAACCCACATGACGATGTAGGCGACGACGGTGCGGCTTCGAAGCGATCCCAAAATGCTGAGGCGCGGGTTGAGATGCGCCTCCCGCATGGCGATCCTGCGACCGTCCATGGCCGGGAAGGCAAAGCGGCATGCCGCGCCCATCAGCGCCGAGACCACCCCGGACGCGCCGATCAGCAGCGTCTGATCTCCCCAATAGAGCGCCGCGTGCATGAAGGCGGAGGCGGCTGACGAGAAAATCCAGAAAATCACATAGCGCAGGGCGCCGATGCGTCGCGCCACGGGCGCAGCAAAGACCATCAGCCAAAGGCCGTTGAAGACGATATGCTCGATCCCGCCGTGCAGCAGCGAGTAAGTGACAGGCGTCCAAAGCCATTCCAATCCCTGCTGCGACAAGGGAAAGGCATAACGGGCCGGAATGAAGCTGAAAGTGAAATAGATCCAGTTCAGCGTATCGTCCGACCACGACGGCAGGTTCATGACCGCGAAAACGACGATCAGAACGGCAAGGCTCGCCAGAATGGCGGGAGGCAGGTTAAAGGCCGGGACGCGCTGCTGCGGCTGCGGATTTTCCGGCTCTGGGCGCGGCAGTTGTTCATCATCCATGTGTTGCTCGGCTTATCGATCGGAGTCATCGACACATAGCGCAGCGAAATTCAAAAAAAAAGCCGCCCGTCGTATCGGGCGGCATGCCGGGCGCTCCTCTCCGGACTTGACCTCGATGGCCGGCCCGGCACCCGGAAATTCGTGCTGAAGGTCACTTCGTGAAGTGATGAACGAATACTTACATCCGCCACTCCGCAGGGCAACCGAAACCCTTCATTAACCCTAACGTCCCGGTTCTGGCATGGAATTCGCTATGTAGGAGCCGAAGGCAATGAATGCCTCCACACTTGAAATGAAATGGGACACGGACGCACTATGCGCCAGAAGACGAGCATAGATATATTTACCTATTGGGAGCACATACGCGGCAACGCGGATGCGCCCCTGCGCAATTTGATACAGCCATCGGCCATCGGTAGCATTCTTCCCGAGTTGTTCATCCTGGAAAACACACCGGACGACAATCCGCGCTTCCGGCTGGCCGGCACGGCGATCTGCAACCTCATGGGGCGCGAGATCCGCGGCGAGAATTTCGGGGCGCTTTGGGCCGGTAGCCAGCAGGACGATCCGGCTCGCATCGCCGCCGGCGTGATGACGCATGTGGTTCCGGCATCGATCCATGCGACGGGCTATTGCATCAGCGGCCGCAGCTTGACCTTCGAGATGATATTGCTGCCGGTTCGCACCTCCAGCGCCGCTTGCGACAGGCTGCTCGGCTGCCTGACGCCTGCCGTTCACACGACATGGCTCGGCAATGAACGTCTGGAATTTCTGGCGCTGGACCGCAGCCGCCTGCTACGTGAGCGCCCTACCCGGCTCGTGGAGACGCCGCCTCATCCCGATCCGACGGATCTTCTGCCGCTTCCGGGAAGCATTAGCCTTGGCGAATGGATGCGTCGAAAGTTGATTCAAGCAAGAAATGGGCGAGACAGGGCCGGAATTGATCCAGCTCGAAACAAGATCAGCGATCATCTCTGAGCTATGCCTCAGGGAAGACAACCTTACTTTAAGGAGTTGCGGCTAATAGTTGGAGTAGACGCAATAGGGTTCGAGACGTTTCCATGCACTCATTCCAGCCGGCCCATGCGACGCGGCCCAATCAAACGGCAGGCAACGCCGCTCGCACCGATCAGCGGACCTTTCAGCGGGTTCCGATCAACATGCAGGGCCGCCTAATGCTGGCCAGTTACGAAGAATTCGAGTGCCTCGTGACCGAGATGTCCCCCGGTGACCTTTATGTCACCTGCTTGGGACGTCCCCGCGCCGGCGAACGTGTCATCGCCTATATCGATCACCTTGGCCGCGTCGAGGGCAATGTCGTTGCCGTCGACGGCCGCGGCTTCACAATGTCGATCAACGCGACGGAGCGAAAGCGCGAAAAGCTTGCCGCGCAATTGACCTGGCTTGCCAACAAGCATGAGCTCGGCCTGCCGGAAGATCGCCGCCATGATCGTCTGACGCCGCGCAATACCCGCTGCGAGCTCACTCTCGAGGATGGCACGCAATATGTCTGCCGTATCATGGACTTGTCGCTGTCGGGCGCGGCGGTCGACATCGATGCGCGCCCAACGCTCGGAACGCCGGTGCGCCTTGGCAATATGCGCGGCCGTGTCGTGCGCCATTTCATGGAAGGCGTGGCAATCGAATTCCTTTCGCTGCAGTCGCGCGAGACCTTGCGCGAATTTCTCTGATCCTGTCATCCTCCTGTCACGCCGCGCCGCGAAATAGCGACGCCTGTCCTTCTCATTGATGCGTGACGGCAACATGCTCTACCCGGACATAACTCCCTTTGACGAGGGCCTGCTTGAGGTCGGCGACGGCCAGCGGATTTACTGGATGCAATCCGGTAATCCGCGGGGCGTGCCCGTCCTCATCCTGCATGGCGGTCCGGGATCGGGCAGCTCCGCTGGAACGCGGCGCTATTTCGACCCGCAATACTACCGGCTGATTCAGTTCGACCAGCGCGGCTGCGGCGGCAGTCTTCCGCATGCATCGGAACCGGTGGTCGATCTCGCAGCCAACACGACATGGCACACGATTGCCGATATCGAGCGATTGCGGTTGCGCCTCGGCGTGGAACGCTGGATCGTCTTCGGCAATTCCTGGGGCTGCACGCTTGCGCTCGCCTATGCCGAGACCCATCCGCGGCAGGTCGAAGGTTTGCTCCTCGTCGGTGTTACCATGACGCGACAATCGGAGATCGACTGGCTCTATCAGGGCCTCGGCCGCTTCTTTCCGGAGGAATGGGCGCACTTTCGGGCCGCAGTGCCAGAGGTGGATCGCAGTAGTAATCTGGTCGCCGCCTATTATCACCTTCTGCGCGATCCCGATCCGGCAATCCATGTGAAGGCCGCCACGGATTGGCACCAATGGGAGGCCGCCTCGATCCTGGTCGATCCGCGCGAGACGCTGTCGCCGCGCTGGTCAGACCCGCGCTATCTGACGGCACGCGCCCGGATCATCGCCCATTACTTCCACCATCTGGCATGGCTTGAGGAACGGCAGATCCTGCGCGATATCCATCGGCTCGCCGGTATCCCCTGCACGATGATACAGGGCCGTATGGATCTTGAGGCACCGCTCGTGACCGCCTGGGAACTATCGCAGGCATGGCCGGAGGCGGAACTGGTGATCGTTGCCAATGCGGCCCACTCGCCCGCGGTTGCGGAAATGGCCGCTGCGATCATCCGCGCAACCGACGGGCTTCGCCGCGATATCAAGCGATAAAATCGAAAATATTTTTGAGCCGGCTTTCCCAAAATGGGACAGATCCGGGTGGAAACAGCCATTTTCGTCGCCTCGACACGGCGTCTGCGCATCTGCCATGTTCCAGCATGATACGCCTTCCGCCGAAAACGGCACTCCGGCGTTAAGACATCGATTTCGAGAAATCCTTTCAAGCCAGCGCGATCCGGGATTTTGTCTGCCGGCATCCGATACCGAACTCACTCAAAATTTAATCAAATTTGCCGCGAACTTGAATCAAGTTTTCTGCGTGTTTTATGAAAGTTTGATCCAGATTTGAATCAACTAAGCCATTAATTTGACTATGTAATTTTGCGTCAGATAAAATCATGCGTGTCATTCTGATCCCAATAAAAACAGGGACAGGGACATGAACTTTCAATTCGTACTTCGCGGCTGCGCCGCCCTCGCACTTTCTACTCTCGGCTTCTTCGGCCTGGCTCAGGCCGCGCCCGCCACCATGACGATCACCGGCGACGCCGCCCCTCCGATCGGTCACTATGAGTTCTGCAAGGAAAACCCGCGGGAATGCGCCTTTGCCGGCGGCGACGCCGGCCCGGTCATCCTCAATCAAGACAGCTGGAAGACTATTCTGAAGATCAACTATACGGTCAACACGACGATCAAGCCGATGACCGATATGGAACTCTACGGCGTCGAGGAAAAGTGGGCGATCCCGACCACTGCCGGCGACTGCGAGGATTTCGCGCTCTTGAAGCGCAAGCAGCTGATCGATGCCGGCTTTTCGCCCTCCGATCTGCTCATGACCGTCGTGCTGCAGCCGAACGGCGAAGGCCATGCCGTGCTGACGGTCCGCACGGACCGCGGCGATTTCATCCTCGATAACATGCGCAACAAGGTGAAGCTCTGGTCCGAGACCGAATATACCTTCCTCAAGCGTCAGTCCGCCGCCGATCCGGCCCGCTGGGTCAAGATCCAGGACGGTCGCGCCGTTGCGGTCGGCAGCCTGAAGTAAGCGTTCTTCACACAGGATCGTCGGCGATCTAGCGTCGATGATCAAGGTCAGAGGCCCGGTCTCGTCCCCTGATTTCTGTCCAGGCCGGTGCCTCCGAGCCGTTCCCACTGTCCCTGGGAACGGCTCTTTTTGGTTGTAGTGCGGCCCTCAAGGCAAGTGCTGAAAATTTCTCGGGAATTAAGTGTGCCGTTAGCATGGCTTGCGACGTATATTTAACCGTCGGTTAACTATCGTGGCGCCAATCATCATTTCCAACGAGACTCAAAAAAATCGGGCGCCACGAGGTTCTGCCATCGACGATGGCGGCCGAACGGAAGGAAATGAAGGCAAGAACATGGCTTCTCCCCTCTCACCCGCCGCAATGATCGAAGAAAGGCCGCTGATATCGGGCGGCTTTGTCTATCGGCTCACAGCCGGTGTTGCCTTTCTGGCTGCCCTTACCGTCGCCATATCCGTCGGTGGTCATTGGCTTGGCGAGAAGATTTCGCTGGCGGGCCACACGACTGATACCAAGCCCATCTCCGTCACGATCGGCGACGACACGATGCGTCTGGCCGCAAACACCATTCGCTTTCCGAGCGAGCGTGCGGACGGCACGGCCGAGCGCGTCGATCTCTATCTGACCTGGCCGCAGATGCAGGGTTACAGCGAAGCCGATCGGATGCGCTTTGACGATATCTCGCAATCGTCCTCGCTTCTCTTCCTGCAGATCAGCCAGAGCACGATGTCCCGCGACATGTCCGGCCGGCTCGAGCCGATCTATTCGCAGCTGATGGACGGGGCTGCCTATGCCGGCCCCTTCGGCCTGACCGCGCATCGACTGCGCGCGGATGCAGGCTATAACGGCGAGATCCTCCTGACGGCGCCACGGTCCGGAGAGACCGAATATGTCGTGCGCTGCCTCCTTCCCTCTTCGCCGGCGCTGGCGACCAGCGGCGACTGTCAGAGGGACGTCAAGATCGGCAGAGATTTGAGCGTTCTCTACCGCTTCTCCAGCAATCAGCTTGGGGATTGGCGCACGATGGATGCCGCCGTCCAGAACTTCGTCAACACGCGCCTTGTGGATAAGGCCGGACCCGTAGCAACAGCTGTGGGCGGCCGCTAAAATGGCGCAGAAACCTGAAACCAACTGTTCATCATAAACCGATTGGTAACGCTAAGCCTCTACTGTCGAGCGGAACGGCCGTTCATGGAGGCGGCGGCCGAATAATCGAGAATGTAAATGCAAGCAGAGAGTGATTTAGTGTCCAGATCCATTCTTCCCGTTTCGTCGTCTCAAACCGGTAGGATTCTGGCGAGAGCGCTTCTTGGTCTTTCGATCGCGACGGCGACGATCACCGTGACCGTTATCGATGCTAGCGCCGCCGGTCCGAAATATGCGGGCATCGTCATCGACGCCAATACCGGCAATGTTCTCTACAGCGAAAATGCCGACACGCTGCACTATCCCGCCTCGCTGACCAAGATGATGACGGTCTACCTGACCTTCGAGGCGCTTGAGGCCGGACGCATCACTCTTGATACTCCCGTCGTGTTTTCGAAGAATGCCGCGGGCCAAGCGCCGACGAAGCTGGGGATTGGCACGGGCCGCTCCGTGACTGTTCGCGAGGCTATCCTCGGCATCGTCACCAAATCCGCCAATGATGCCGCAATGGCGCTTGGCGAAATGCTTGGCGGTTCGGAAGAGGGCTTTGCCCGTATGATGAACGACAAGGCGCGCGCGCTTGGCATGACGCGCACGACCTACCGCAATCCGAACGGCTTGCCGAATACCGCGCAGATGACCACGGCGCGGGATCAGGCGCGCCTCGGCATCGCCCTGCGCGAACATTTTCCGCAATATTATGGTTTCTTCTCCGAAACGAGCTTCCGGCTCGGCAATCGCGTCATACCCGGCCACAACCATCTGGTCGGCGCGGTTCGCGGCGTCGACGGCATCAAGACAGGCTATACCCGCGCTGCGGGCTACAATCTCGCAACATCGGTCAAGGTCGACGGCCGCTCCATCGTCGGCGTCGTTCTCGGTGGCGCTTCGACCCCGGCTCGCGACAATCAGATGCGCAAGCTGATCGCTGCCTATCTGCCCGAGGCATCGACGAAGCATATTGCTTCGAATGTCATCGCCGAAGCGCCGTCTGCGGCGCCCAATATTCAGGCGGCCAGCGCGCGCATGGCTGATATTAGCCGCGCGAAGATCAAGAATGACGAGACGGCGGAGATCGCCGATTCTCGCCCGTCGAGCGCGGCGGCTTTCGCAGCTGTAACGCCGCAGTCGGGCAATCCGCTACTCGCGGCTAAGCCCGCCGAGCGACCCGCTTACGATGAAACCGCGTCCGCGGCTGCGTCGGATGACGCCGATGAGGACGAAGTCGATACCGTAACGACCGCATCGACCTCCAAGAGCGATACGAAACTCGTCAAGCTGCAGCGGGCCGAGAGATCCGAGAAGGTTGCAAAGGCCGAAAAGGCTGAGCGTGGGCCGACCGGCTGGGTCGTCCAGATCGGCATTTCCTCCAGCAAGGATGGCGCAACCGACCTGCTCGACACGGCGAAAACCAAAGGCGGCAAGGCTTTGCGTTCGGCCAAGCCCTATGCAGTCGCCTTCGATGGCGGTTTTCGCGCCCGTTTCGGCGGTTTTGAGGATCAGAGCGAGGCACTCAATGCCTGCAAGGCGCTCAAGCGAGCCGGCGTGAAATGCTGGGCGAGCATGGAATAAGAATAATGCGGCCGATGTTTTCGCGCCGCATGATGTGAAGATTGCTCGGGCCTTTTATCAAGCCCGATCTTCCGGCTCCGAGTGTCAAGCGGGCCGGCCCTGAGTTTGTAACGTGTACGGGGTTTTGAAATGGCAATGAACGAGAACTTTCCCGGTTTCTCGCTCGACGGCGGGGGCAAGATGAAACCGAAGGGCTTTGCTCTTCATCCGCTGCATGAGGCGGCGATGCGGTTGGCGGACCTCGGTCTCAGCCGTTCGCGCTCGCGCAATAAGACGAAAGACCTGATCGGCATCCTGCTTTGCCACGGTGCGCGTGCCTGGCGCTACTCGCAGCCTGAAGCTCATATTCATCTGCATATCACCGCCCCGACTGGCCGCGCGCCGATCATGATGCGTCTGCGCTGAAGCAATTCGGGAAATCGAACCAAGCGATTTTCCGGCTGCAATTGTGAAAGACAACGAAAATGAGCGGTTCAGGGCCTTCGTGTGGAGTTGAACCGCTCCAAGCTGCTCTATAGCAAGCCGAGTTCGGAAAGTTCTCGCCTCAGATCAGCAGGCAATTCGGCGGCAGCACCCAAGCTGTCGAGATCGCGCGGCACATCGTCTTGCGGATAATAGCGCCAGCCCTGAAACGGCCGCTTCGGCTGCCCCGTCGTCTCGACGACGCTCGGATCGAGGATGAGGCGGCAACGCTGAATGCCGTCCGCATCGGTGAAAGTCTCGATACCAAGAAGCTTTTGCCTCGCCTGCACCTGCCCCTTTATGACCCAATAGAGCGAGCCGCCATCCAGCAGCTCTTCCACGCGTTTCGGCACCATCCGCGTCGTATGGGTCGTATGCGGCTCCAGCCCGGCGGCAATGGCATTCATCGCCCGTTCGGAAACCCACTCGCGCAGATCCTCGATCGAATCCGCGCCGACGCACAATTTTATGAGATGCAAAGCCATAGTGACGTTGAAGTCCTTTTGGCTGGTAGCGTCAAGCTTTTCGCTGACGACATCCACAGAGTGGGTAATATCCTCCGGCGGAGCAAGAGGTGATTCTTCCGGAGGCGATCATGAGCGGAGCTTCGCATTACCCATCCAACGATTGGACGGCAGCAGATGATCCCGACCAGTTCGGCTGGTCGGGCACCGCTTTGGCGAAAGCTTACCAATACGCGCACTCCATTGGATCATCCGCGATCATGATCGTGCAGGATGGTGCGATTGTGAGCTCCTGGGGTCGAATTACCGATGTGACCGGTATCGCCTCGATGCGCAAAAGCCTGCTCAGCGCATTGTTCGGCATTCATGAAGCCGACGGTACGATCGACCTAGCGGCAACCCTGGCCGAACTGGGCATCGATGATTGCGAACCAGCGCTGACATCGAAGGAAAGGCAGGCGACAGTCGGCGATCTTCTGATGTCAAGATCAGGCATCTATCACGCCGCTGCCGATCAGGACCCGGCCATCCTTCCGCCCAGGGGCGTCCATGCCGCCGGAGAGCAATGGTTCTACAACAATTGGAGCTTCAATGTTCTGGGGGTCATTCTCCAGCAATTGACCGGGGTTCCGATCGCCGAGGATTTTTCCCGCCGCATCGCAATTCCGCTCCAGATGCAGGATTTCCGGCCGGAACACTTCTATTTCAAGACGATTTCCCAATCGGTTCACCCCGCCTACAAGATCCGAATGTCCGCGCGTGACCTTGCACGCTTAGGCGTGCTCCTCGTGAATGGGGGTCGATGGCATGATGGGCAGATCATTCCGGCGGAATGGATCAGCAGAAGCATCGTGCCCTACACCGATCTCGGGCGCGGCGCGGGTTTCGGCTATAGCTGGTGGATCGGACGATATGCATTGCAACCGCCGACAGCCGCCGCCGGTGAAATCGTCAAGGACAAGCCATTTTACTGGGCATCCGGCATGGGAAACCAATATCTCATGGTGTTTCCGGACATAGGGATGGTTTTGGTCCACAGGGTCAGCGACGCCAATAATGGACCGAGCAGTGCGCAAATTGAGCAACTGCAAACCATGCTCCTGGGAAGCCGCGTGGCCGGCATCCCCGTCACTACCCCAATAAGCAAATGATCTTCGCGCGAACTCGCGCTCCGCGCTCTGTCCGCTTCAGCACTCCACGACATTCACAGCGAGGCCACCCATCGAGGTTTCCTTGTATTTCTCGCTCATATCGTTGCCCGTTTGGCGCATGGTTTCGATGCAAGCGTCGAGTGGCACGAAATGCTGGCCGTCGCCCTTGATCGCAAGCGAGGCTGCGGTGACCGCCTTGACGGCGCCGAGGGCATTGCGCTCGATGCACGGCACCTGGACAAGACCGGCGATGGGATCGCAAGTCATGCCGAGGTGATGCTCCAGCGCGATTTCCGCGGCGTTCTCGATCTGCTCGGGCGTCGCACCCATGACGGCGGCAAGCCCCGCAGCCGCCATTGCGGCCGCCGAACCCACCTCGCCCTGACAGCCGACTTCTGCGCCGGAAATCGAGGCATTGTGCTTGATGATGCCGCCGACGGCAGCCGCCGTCAGCAGATAGTTGCGAATGCCGTCCTGATCCCAATCCTCGTGGAAATGCTGATAGTAGCGGATCGTCGCCGGGATGACGCCGGCCGCGCCATTGGTCGGCGCCGTTACAACACGTCCGCCGGCAGCGTTCTCCTCGTTGACAGCCATCGCATAGACGCTCAGCCAGTCGTTGGCGAGCAGCGGATTGATACGGTTGCTGCGCCACTCCTCCTGCAGCTTGTCATGGATGGTGCGCGCGCGCCGGCGCACCTTCAGCCCGCCCGGCATGATGCCGTCGACCTTGAGGCCGCGATCGATGCAGCTGCTCATCGCGGCCCAGATGCGGTCGAGGCCGGCATCCAGCTCCTCGGCGCTCATATGCGTTTCTTCATTGGCGCGCTTCATCTGCGCGATCGAGAGGCCGGAACGTTCGGACATTTCCAGCATCTGCTTGGCGCTGGCGAAGGGGAACGGAACGCGCTCGCCAACCGCAGCCGGCTTCTTGCGGTCTGCCTTCATCTGCTCCAGCTCCGTGTCGGTGACGACGAAGCCGCCGCCGACGGAATAATAGATGCGCTTGACGAGCAGGCGATCGTCCTTGTCGAAGGCGGAGAAGCTCATGCCGTTGGCATGGCCCGGCAAAGGCACCTTCTTATCAAAGATGAGATCGGTCTTGGGCTGGAACCGATAGGCCGGATGACCCGGTGGCGTGATGCGCCCGCTGCGCTCGACCTCGTCGATGATGCTATCCATATGGTCGGGGTCGACGCTGTCGGGCCTTTGGCCCATCAGACCGAGAATGACGGCCCTGCCCGTGCCGTGGCCGATGCCCGTATGAGCAAGCGAGCCATGCAGGCTGACCTTGATCGACTCGACATGAACATTCGACGACGGCCGCGGCCATTCGTTCGAAAGCACGAGGTCGAGGAAGCGATTCGCGGCCGACATCGGCCCCATCGTGTGTGAGCTGGATGGTCCCACACCGATCTTGAACACATCGAAAACTGAAAGAAACATGGACTTTTGGTGCCTCCCAGGCAAATCGATTTCTGGCAAGGCTACGCTATCGGGGCAAGCTTGCACGGCGATTGGCCGACATCGGATTTCATGGCAGCGACATTACATATAGGCATTCGGGGAAGCAAACAGAAGGCCATTGCGCGCGGCACGCGCTGAGCTACAGTCCACATCGGATTGATCTGGAGAATCTCCCCTTATGACGACTGCCGACTATGTCGCCCTCGCCCTCTTCATCTTTCTCTGGGTTGCGTTGAACTGGATCACCAGCAGCGCCCACTTCTTCAATCGCACCAGCCTGACACTGGCAATGAACGAACGCCGCCGCGAATGGATCTACAATTCGCTGCGCCGCGACCTGAAGATGATCGACACACAGATTCTCTCCGGCCTGCAGAACGGCACGGGCTTCTTCGCCTCGACGTCGATCTTCGCCATCGGCAGCTGCTTTGCGCTGCTTGGCGCCACCGACAAGATCAATGCGTTTTTCTCCGACCTGCCCTTCATCCTCAACGGCGGCCGCGCGGCCTTCGAGCTCAAGGTGGCAGGGCTGGCCTGCCTGTTTGGCTATGCCTTCTTCAAATTCGGCTGGGCCTACCGCCTGTTCAACTACTGCACCATTCTTTTCGGTTCCCTGCCGATGGTGGAGGATGCCATTCTCGATCCCGCGCGCGCCGAACGCGCCGCCGAGCGTGTCATCCGCATGAACATCATCGCTGCCCGTAATTTCAACGCCGGCCTCAGGGCGATCTTCCTGTCCATCGGCTATCTCGGCTGGTTCCTGAGCCCCTATGTCTTCATGGCGACGACGATCTTCATCATTGTCGTCCTAATCCGCCGGCAGTTTTTTTCCGATGCCCGTCTGGCCATCATGGATATCGATGTGCCATGACAACGCCGCGCCGGTTCGAGCCGGCGCGCATATCTGAATTCATGCCTGGAAGGACCCCGCAATGGCCGTGATCGCCGAGAGCGTCGATGCCCCACGAAAGACGTCTCGCATCGGCATTCTGGATACGGCGCGCGGCGTCGCTCTGCTGGCCATGGCGAGCTATCACTGCACCTGGGATTTCGAATTCTTCGGCTATCTCGATTCCGGCACGGCGGAAACGGGCTGGCTGAAGCTCTATGCCCGCGCCATCGCCAGCACCTTCCTGTTCCTGGCGGGCTTCAGCCTCGTACTTGCAAGCACGCCCGAGATCCGCTGGAAATCCTATTGGCGACGACTGGGCATGATCGTCGCCGCGGCCGCGGCCATCTCGCTCGTCACCTTCATCGGCATGCGCGACGAATGGATATTCTTTGGCATCCTGCACAGCATCGCCGCGGCGAGCCTCATCGGGCTTGTCTTCCTGCGTTTGCCCGCATTCGCCACGCTTCTTATCGCGGCATTGCTCGCCGTCGGCATTGTCATCGACAACGTGGTTGCGCCTCTGTCGCTGCATTCGACGTTTTTCGACGCGCCGTGGCTCTGGTGGGTCGGGCTTTCGGAAAACATCCAGCGATCGAACGACTACGTGCCGCTCTTCCCATGGCTGACGCCATTTCTGTTCGGTCTTGGCGTCGCACAATTGGCGACATCGTTCGGCTGGCTGGAGCGCCTGGCAAAATTCGGCCCCGGCCGCAATCTCATCGCCAGCGCCGGTCGCCACAGCCTGATCTTCTATCTTGTTCACCAGCCGGTGCTGTTCGGCCTCGTCTATCTTCTGTCGCTGGTCGCTCCGGCACCGCCGCAGGACCCGGCGGTCGGCTACATCAGGCAATGCGCGGCCGCCTGTACGCAGTCGGGCAGCGAAGCGATGTGCCGCAGCTTCTGCCAATGCACGCTCGATAAGTTGCAGGCCCAAAATCTCTTCAAGCCGCTGCAATCCGGGGCGATCAAAGCAGATAGCGATGAACGCGTAAGCCGAATCGCGATACAATGCACGGATGAAGCGCAATGACAGGGTTATTCGATGAATGCCTATCGTTCGAAGTCGCTGAGTTTTCCGTGGCCGCCGCTGCTCTATAGTCTTGCCGTCATTGCGGCACTCTATCTGCAGCGATGGTATCCATTGCCCCTGACCTTCATCTGGGCGCTCGTTGCCTGGGTCATCGGCGCGCTTCTGACCGCTTTTTCGGTGACGCTGAACGTCTGGGCGGTCAAAACGCTGCTGGAGCGCCGCACGACCGTCCTGACCCAGCGTTGCACCGCCCATCTGGTGACGACCGGCCCCTTTCGCTTCACCCGCAACCCGACCTATCTCGGCTACACCTTGCTGACGGCAGGGCTCGGCTTGCTGATCGGCAATCTCTGGTTCGTTGCGATGGCAGCCGTCGCAGCCGCCTTGACGACATTGCTCGTCATCCGCTGCGAGGAGATGCATCTCCTCTCGCGATTCGGCTGCGAATTTGAGTTTTACTGCAGGCGCACGCGGCGCTGGCTTTGACGAGCTGGGCCTTGTTGGCGATCACGTCCCCACGCCGATTTCGGCGAGACGGCCGAGACAGGCCTCTTCGACATTGTCGAGTTCGCTCAGCGTATCCTCGATATCCTTGCGCTTCTGGCGCAGTTCGTCGCGTTTCTCGTCCACGCGCTTCATCAGCAGCTTGAGCTGGCCGATCTCGCCAGGCGGCTCCTTGTAGACCTGGATAATCTCGCGGATTTCAGCGATGGTGAAGCCGATGCGGCGACCGCGGAGGATTTCGCCAATGAGGCGCCGGTCGGCGGGTCGGAACAGGCGCGTACGCCCCTTGCGCTCGGGATGTATGAGGCCTTCGTCCTCATAGAACCTCAGCGTCCGGGTCGAAACCCCGAATTCCCGAGTGAGCTCCGTTATGCTATAGTATCCGTCGACCAAGAATCCGCCCCTATCTGCTAGCCACCATAATATTGACTTTTACGTAATAGTCAATTTTTACTGGTCTGCAGCATGTCCCCCGCCCGCCAGTGCGGCACAAACCATCAGCTCGCAAGGTCTGGGTGCGTGAAATACCCGCCAAAATCGACGGATGCGGTCGCAAAATTAGGTGGCTGCTGCCAGGCTTGGCTCCGAATCGATATGGCGGAAGCACGAAATGCCTCGATACAATGATTGCGTCCTTAACGCCGCAGCGGCTCCCGCTTGAAGGTCCAACGCTTATCCCCGCCTCTCTTGAGGTTTGTTAAAGCCGATATAAAACAATTTGATAATAGAGAAAGCTCTCAAACAGCATGCAGCTGTCTGGACCCTGGCATTACCGCCATTCTGACCCTATCCTGACCCTTGCGTATGTCCTTCCATCCGATAGAGAGTGCCGTGCCCTCCCGCCCCATCATCCGCTTTCCCGATCCGCTGCTGCGAACCGCCTGTACCACGGTGACGATCTTCGACGATGAGCTTCGAACGCTCGTCAACGACCTGCTGGAGACGATGCGGGCCGCGCCCGGTGTCGGCATTACCGGCCCGCATATCGGCATCCTCAAGCGGGTCGTCGTGATCGAACTTAGCCGCGAGGATGGCGTGCGCATCTATATCAATCCGGAGATCCTGTGGTCGTCGGTCGAGACCATGCGGCATACGGAAGGCAGCGTCTCCATGCCGGGAGCGACGGAGGAGATCGCCAGGCCGAAATCTATCCGCTTTCGCTATCAGGATGTTGCAGGCGAGAAGCATGAAATGGAGGCGCATGACTTTCTGGCCATTTGCATCCAGCACGAGATCGACCAACTGGACGGCATTTTCTGGCTGCAGCGGCTTTCCAAGCTCAAGCGCGACCGGCTTGTGAAGAAGTGGGAGAAAATGCGGGGCTGATGTCTGCAAAGAAAACGGGCGCCCGAAGGCGCCCGCTCTGTATTCGCTTAGCTCGGCAATTAGCCCTTGAGCTTGGAATTGCAGAGGCTGTAGTAGCCGCCGCCCTTCTGTATCCACTTCAGGCCGCCGAGCCCATTCTTGGCCTTGGCGGCATTGTAGGCATCGACGCAAGTGTGGAAACGGCCCTTGCCGGGCGTCTCGCTGGCATACTTGGCATCGACCTTTGCCGGGAAGATTACGCCGGCCGGGGCAGCGGCCGTCGGCTTTGCCGGTTCAGCTGCCGGCGGCTTGGTGGCGTCGGGCTCGCTGGCGTCGACCTTGGCAGCCGCAGTCGTCTTCGCCGGCTTGGCAGGCGTCGTAGCAGCCGGCGCAGTGGCTGCCGGAGCGGTGGTCGTGGTGGCGCTGGCATCAGCGGCGCACTGCGTTGTGCGGAAGTCGTTCCACTTCTGGCCGTTCAAGGTACCAGCGGTTTTGGCGGCCTGATATTTGGCGCTGCACTCTTTCATGGTTAGCGCAGAAGCTGAAGAAGCGAGGCCCATCGAGCCTACAACTGTGAGAGACGCAAAAGACATCAACAGAATGGCACGACTTGTCATTGGCATTTCCTCCGCTCTATGACGAATGTCGAAACTATTAATCGTATCGTCCATATCGATTGTCAATCGACGCGCGATCTGGGGGCGACAGAAGACACCATATGCGGACGAACATGAACGGAAACTGTACAAAAATAGCCATCAAAAAGAGTGGCTTGGCCTGGTTGGCAATTTCCGATGGCACTTCGTCGGCGCGATGAACTCAGCCAGAGGTAGAAGCGGTCGCGGTGTCGATCCGGCACATTGGCCGCGCCGATTCTGTTACTCGCAGGTCAGCGATGCGCTCGGGCTGCAGTAGCACTCGTAACGGGGAGCTGGACAGGTTGCCAATGCAAGGCTGAAATCCTGACAGTTGCATTGGACGTGAAACTGCTGATCGGCGGTCGCCGATGTCGCGCTATAAATGGAAAAGCCGGTGCCGACATCGGCCGGGCGAGAGCCCACACTGAAGGAATAGCTCGAACCGGCATTCTGGGGCGGCGAGCTGTTCTGCTGTGCCGACGCTGCGAATGGCAGGCACAGCGTCGCGCAAATCGCGATCAGTATTCGTGCAGCCGATTTGACCATTTCACCCGCCCGCCGCTCCTATTGGCACATCAGATAGGCGTGCGGAACGCAGGTGCATGCGTAAGATTGTGTCGGGCACGTCATGTCCTGCAATGTCCGGTCGTCGCAATTGCATGTTACGAAATAGGAAGAGTTGTTCGGCATCTTCAGAATGCTCGAGGTGGAATAACCGCTGCCAAGATCCGCGCGCCGGTAGCTGAAGCTCGAGGCCGGGTTCTGGGTATTCTGGTTGTTATCAGCGGTCTGTGCCATGACCGGCAGGGCGGACACGGCAAGAAAGAAGAACGCCTTGTAGCCTGTCTTCCAATAATGGGTTGCGCCAACAACGACTCTCATGTCCTTACTCCATCCGGCAGCTTTTGTTTGGGAATGAATTCTAGTTTCGGAATGCGTCTTCCGTTTCTCTATCTGTTGCGAAACGTTTCTATTCCGCAATTTCCAGGCGTGAGATGAACGGAATGTCGCGGGCGCCTTGCCTCGGCATGATGGCTGGGAACCATCGGGATTCCAGTCCATCTCCAGCGTGACGATATCACACCGCGCCGAGGGAAAAAGCCGCCGAGACGCGATCAAGGGGCCGCCGGCGATCACTGTTTCGCGAGGAATGAGAGCGGATTCGCATGAGATACAACCTATCGTGAACTTCAGACCTTGAAGTGCGGTCGCATCGCCCTAGTTTCCCCCTAGCAGTTCCCCTCTCTGTGCCCTGGATGCTCTCCCTTCCAGGGCATTTTTCTTTTGGGAATTTCTTCTTCCAGGGTATTTCTCTTGGCGAGCGAGGCGCGCGGCAAGATCGACCATCGCGCTAAATGATTGGCCACCGCTCCCAAATGGGCGTACCGTATCTTTACCGTTGGCCACCGAACCCGTAGGCGCCGGCGGCTGAGAGCGACCGATGCGCTTTCGCTTGCGAAGGTCAAGGAGTTACCCGCATGACCTCGCATGATAGTCGCGACAATATACTCAGCGATCAGAAGCTGCATGATCTTCTCAAGGCAGAAGACAGAATAGATTTTTTGGAGAAATCCAAGCGTTGCGCCCTGGATGGGTCGGAACCGCGTGAGGCAGAGGATGCCGAAGAGGCTTCCGCGTGAGCGATGGCGGTTTCTCGCCGTCAACTGGACAGGTCGCCTGACCCATCCTGTTTAGCGTGGAAATTCAGCATGATGACGAGAACCATCTGAAGGCGATCACAGATCGGCCTCACGCCTCGTTGACCGTTTCACCGAAGACCTGCTCGAACGCTTCACGAAGGCGAATATCGACATCCGTCATCATGACCGGCAGGCCAAGATCGACGAGACTGGTGACGCCGTGGGCCGAAATTCCGCAGGGAATGATGCCGGTGAAGTGCCCAAGATCGGGATCGACATTCAGCGAGAGACCGTGAAACGTCACCCATTTGCGCACACGAATGCCGAGGGCAGCAATCTTGTCCTCGGCCACGGTTCCATCCGGCAGGATAGGCTTTTCGGGGCGCCTGACCCAGACGCCGACACGATCTTCGCGCCGCTCGCCGCGCACATTCATCGATTCGAGCGTGCGGATGATGACTTCTTCGAGCGCGCCGACGAAGGCGCGGATATCCTGCCGCCGACACTTCAGGTCCAGCATCACATAGGCAACGCGCTGGCCCGGCCCGTGATAGGTATATTCACCGCCGCGTCCGGTCGCAAAGACAGGGAAGCGATCCGGCTCGATGAGATCGGCGGCATTGGCGCTCGTGCCCGCGGTATAAAGCGGGGGATGTTCGACAAGCCAGACCAGCTCCGACGCCTGCCCTTCGGCGATCGCCGCCGCTTCCGCTTCCATGGTGGCAACGGCCTCCTCGTAAGGCACGAGGCCATCCCTGATCCGCCAGCGGACGGGCGGCGTGCCTTGAACGGCAAACATTTGATGAGAAAGTTCGGTGCGAAGCATATGGCAGTCCTTTGCGCGCCGTTGGCCGCAGGTGTGGAAATCCTGCGCGCCGACGGGTTGTCCACATATGGCGCTATTCGGGCGCGAATTCAAACATCTACGGCGTTTCAACGCATTCCAGGGGTGCAATCGAAGGGCCTGTGAAGGAATTTAAAAAAACTGACATATCGCTCTTGTGCCCCCGGAATGCTTTTGCTACATGCAGCCGCGCCGGAGCAATTCGGCGCCTACCACGATGCGGTCGTGGCGGAATTGGTAGACGCGCAGCGTTGAGGTCGCTGTGGGGCAACCCGTGGAAGTTCGAGTCTTCTCGACCGCACCAAAAGAACCCAGCTTCGGCTGGGTTTTTTGTTTTTAAACTGGCGAATCCGCAAAGGTTTGCGCCCCGATGGAATTCCATCGAGTGCTTTCAGGCGCGCGACGTGTAAGCTGGCAATCATTGAAAACCATGGAGGTGGCTCATGCCCCGTTTCCTTGCCGTTTACACCATGAAGCCCGAAGATCTCGCGTCTTTTCGAAGCCGACCCAAAGCCGAGCAGGATGCTGTCGATGCGATCGGCATCGCACAGTGGACGGCGTGGGAGGAAAGAAACGCTGCATCTATCCTTGATCGTGGCGGCATGGTGGGAAAGACGACGCGCATCACCAGGAACGGCGTCGCCGACGCGGTCAATCCATTCTGCGGCTACCTGGTGGTTGAGGCTGAAACCGCAGATGCCGCCGCAAGGCTTTTCGAGGACCACCCCCACGTGACCGTCTTTCCCGGCGACGGCGTGGATATCATGCCCTTTTTAACCTGACTTTCCTTGATAGACCTTTCCACCATAATGAAGGGTCGGCGGCAGAGGTGTGCCTAGGGGCCGCAAGCGGACCCGCTAGAGAACGCTGAGCTGGTTTTTCGCGGAGGACCGTTTTCATGCTCCGTGGCGGCTAGGCTTGGCCGCTGTTCTCCCGTCTTGGTCTGCAAGAGCCGTCCGGTCTCCATGATCACTTGACTTCGCGCGGCCCTCTGGCACCGTGAAGTTTCTTCTGAGATGGGAGGATGCATGACCCGAGAACGCTTTTCCGAATGCCTTTTGCACATCCGCTGGACACCGATCAATCTGGCGAGTGCCCTGCAATGCGACCTGTCATGGGTGGAGGCATTAGAGGCTGGGAATGTCGCAGTGCCGGACGGATTGGCGGCATGGCTGGAAACTCTCGCGCAATGCCATGAGAAGGTCGGCGTTCCAACTGCGTATCGCGGACGTGGGCACGACTGAGAATGACGCGAGCGAGCCTGGAAGACGAGTGGCGGTCCGGAAACGGCGGATAACTCATTCCAAATGGAGGGATTTGAGATGAATGATGATTTTCGCTTGAAGCTTATCAAAATCAGAGGCGAAAAGATCGCCCATCGCAACGAATTGCTGGCGATGAAGGTTCAGGGCGGCGGCACAAAATCCGTGAACGAGGTTATCGATCTCGACGGCATGATCGCCCGCGAACAGCTCGCGATCGACAACCTCGATGATACGATTGCTCGCCTGAGCTAGAAGTGGCCAATTAGAAAAGAACCAATCAATATTTGGCCGAGTTCTTGCCGTAAGAAGCGACCGGGCGGGCCGGCAACCCTTCCGACCGGGTATCGCGCTTTTCGAATCCTCTATATAAAGCCCACAGTAAGCGCTCTAAGTATCCCAAGCTAAGCTTTATAGAGCGATGATATTTCGGTCGTGAAGTGCCCCCCGAATTTGGGCCAGCGGGAGCTGGAATTTTCCGGGGTTTTGAAGTGCCCCCCGAATTTGGGCCAGCGGGAGCTGGAATTTTCCGGGGTTAAAGGCTCAGCTCGGCGGGGGTGCCGATGAGCCGTTCATGAGCGA